>JANNWG010000015.1:0-37928 GCA_031414695.1 Burkholderiales bacterium | reverse complement strand
GGGGGCTTGCGCTAAGGCTAATTGACGACGTTTGGCTTCACCCATTTGGTGAGTCCTCCTGTGGTGGTAAAACACTCGGAATCCCGCACCCAGTATAGGGGGGTTGTGTTTAGAGATGAGGTTGACTGCCGTTTATAGGTTAAAGCATATCCCTCGGCATGACGCAGTCATGTTTATCCTGAGCGTAGTCGAAGGGATCGTGTTGACACAAATTATTTGTCATATTTAATTGCCGAATCAATAGAAGCTCAGCAACTTCATAGATGCAGCGTACACTTCACCTACATTAATTTTTATCTGGGCACCATTCTATTTACGATGACAAAAACTAATCTAGATACATCGACAAGCATATTGACAATAACGGCAGCGCCAGGCATCAAGCTCACGACGCAACAAAAGACTTTTAAAAAATTAGTGTCTCAGATAGATGCTACCGAACAGCAACTGCAAACATTAGCGGCGCTAATGACGCAGTATCAGCCAATTTTTGAGGCAAAGCTTGCGCCGATTAGGGCAGAATGCGACACGTTAAATATTGAGATGATTTATTTTCTTGACGCGGAAGTGGGCAAAAAAGGCTGGTCAGCAAATCAATCTGAAACCATGCGAGAAATTATTTGCCACATCGCAGCATCGTATTTCGATAGCGAAAATGGCATCAAGATGGAAGCTATGTTTGACAAGCACAGCGATATTTCTGCTGAGAATCTACGCGCCGCCGATCTAGCAAAAAAGAAGCAACACTTAAGCCAGATCCTAGGCGTTGATGCCGCTGATCAACATGGTCAAGCGCGTACAACAGAGCAATTACTTGAAGACGCTTTTAAAACCTTTGAAGATGAAGCCGAGCGCGAGCACGCTGCGATGCTGGCACGCGAAGCTGCAGAAAGCACCAAAAAACGAAAGCAGACGAATAAAAGTTCGAGCCAATTTAAATTCGAGCAACAAGCACTTGATACGAAATCGCTCGTCAAGGATATTTATCGCAAACTCACTAGCGCGATACATCCAGATCGTGAGCCTGATGAGGCTGAGCGATTGCGTAAAACTGCGCTCATGTCTGAAGTGAATCAAGCCTACGAAAGCGGCAATTTATTAAAGCTATTGCAGCTTCAACAAGCGCTCTGCAAGTTAGATCAAAACGTGATTTCCCAACTTGCCGATGAAAAGCTCACGCTCATCAATCGTCAGCTCGCCATGCAATTAATAGACTTACAAATGGAGCGCAACATTCTTGATGGCAATGTCAGAGACTCATTTGAACTTGAGCCGTTCGGCATCATCAGCGAGAAAATGCTCAACAAAGTCTTAAAAGCGGAGGCGGGTTACTTTCGCGATTTGCTATTAACGATGCGTCAGGATTTATCGGTAATCCGCCACGGCGGCGCGCCATTTAAGCGCTGGCTTAAACAGCAACGCGAATTGATGGATGAAGACATAGACGATGAATTTGATTTGGAACTGTTTGATCAAGCGATGGACGAGATGTTTCCAACTGCGCGCATGAAAAAATAGTAGCCTGCTTTCCATATGTGTCCGCCAGTAGCAAATACTCACACACAAAATTTTCGTTACTGAAGCAAACTTTGCGCGGCACTTAGGAACTTCCGTGAACATAGCGCATCCATCATCATTATGAAAATTAAAATACTGGCCCTACTTTTCACGCTCTCCTTATTTAGCGTAAGCCTTATCTGGGCGCAACGCGATAGGCCGCTTGAGCCGCGTCAAATTACACCGCGTGGCGCATTGCTCGATAACGAGCGCGCCCTAGTCACGCTCTTCGAAAACGCGGCACCATCGGTAGCCTACATCACCACCGAAAGTGAAGTGCGCGGCTGGTTCGGTGAAGTTGGCGTATCGCAAGGTACAGGCTCAGGGTTTGTGTGGGATAACCGTGGCCATGTGGTAACGAACCATCATGTGATTGCAGGTGCGCGCGATGTATTGGTGCAGCTTGAGACAGGTAAAGAACCGATTGCAGCAACGTTTGTTGGTGCAGCACCAGAGTATGATTTAGCAGTGGTAAAACTTTCCACTATTCCAGCTGGTATTCGACCTATCCCGCTAGGGGCATCAAAGGACTTAAAAGTAGGACAAAGCGTGATTGCGATTGGTAACCCATTTGGACTTAATCGCACGCTCACCACGGGGATTATTTCAGCGCTTGATCGTTATTTACCCACGCAAAATTTCACTGAAATAGCAGGCGTGATACAGACAGACGCCGCTATCAATCCGGGTAACTCTGGCGGCCCACTTCTCGATAGCGCGGGACGTTTGATTGGCGTCAATACTGCCATACGCTCCGCTTCTGGCTCCTCTGCTGGTGTTGGTTTTTCAATCCCCGTGGATATTGTGAACCGCATCGTACCGCAGCTCATCGCACGCGGTGTGGCATCGCGCCCCGGCATCGGCATTGAGCCAGCAGATCCAAACTTAGTCGCCCGCTGGGGCATCAAAGGCGTGGTAATTGCCAGCGTGGCGCGTGGCACACCTGCGGCAGAAGCAGGGCTAAAGCCACTAACACGACGCGGTAACCGCGCTGACTTAGGCGATGTCATTACCGCCGTTAATGGCCGCACCATCGACACCTTCTCAACCTACTTTGCCGAGCTAGACCGCGTCGGCATCGGCAACATCGCGGAGCTCACCGTGACCAATGACAGCAAGACACGAAAAGTCAAAGTGAAAGTGATTGATACCAACCGGCGCGTGGGCACTTCGGTATAAAGGTGTTACTTCGGTATAAAACTGTATCAAGGCTAAGCAAATCCAACTACTGTTTGATCTTGCTTCACCCGATACATCGCCTTGTCCGCCACTGCGATGAGCACGTCTGTTACATGACCATCGGCTGGATAAAGCGCGATACCGATGCTAGCGCCGATCTGAATATTTTCATTCGCGTTGTTCACATCAATAATTAATGACGATTGTATGGCGTGCACCATTTTTTCAGCGATCCGTGCGACCATTTGTCGGTCACTTGTGTGTGTGAGCAGCGCTAAAAACTCATCGCCGCCGTAACGACTAATGGTGTCATCCGCGCGCAAAGTGGCTTTCAAGGAATTCGCAATCTCCTGCAATAAGCGATCACCAGTGGCGTGGCCGTGTGTATCGTTGACCAACTTAAATTTATCTAAATCAATAAATAAAACTGCCAACGTCCATCCGTAACGAGCCGCTTGTACCAGTGCATGATCTAGTCGGTCATGAAATAGTGCGCGATTTGGCAGTCCCGTTAGTCCATCATGCAACGCAGCATGTACAGCGGCATCTTTTGTCTCGATCACTTCTGCAAGCGCCACCTGCAATCCAAGCCGTGCGCCGATTTCATCTTGCAAAGCTTCATTAACAACCGCCAGCTCGTCAGATGCGGCCTGCACTTTAGTCTCTATCGCTTCACTTTTTTCAAGCGCAAGCTCCACTGCAGGCGCTAATTGCTCGGTGACTAATTCTTGTTTTAGCGAGTCATTCACCGCCGAAAGCTCCTCAGCGCATTCAGCGACCAAGTCCTGCACGCGTTCACTATGATCCAGCACCATGTTTAGTGATTTGGTCGGGGCGATTTTGGTGTGAATTACGGGCGCGGTATTACGTTTTTGTGTCATAGGAGTTTGCATTGCAGCAGAAATTAAGAAGATAAATGTGGATGAATATGTTTTATAAACATGACCTTGCAATATGTCTGTGCGGTAACCCACAGTATTCACTTATCGTTAATTTTATTTGACGCAATGCGGTGCTCTCCACTTAAAGTGGTTATTAAAGCGACTGTTTTTTAATAGCCTAGGTAATCCATCTTGCCCACATTCACACCGTGATGGCGCAAGATGGCGTAGCAGGCCATCACATGAAAATAAAAGTTCGGCATTGCCCACTGCACTAAGTATTCTTCACCCTTGAAAGTAAATGTTTTACCGCCCGGTGTGATGGTGATATCAGTTGTTTCTTTGCCGTTAATTTGGGCGGGCGCAAATGTGGCGACATAGGCGAGCGTTTTGTCGATGCGTGCATATAGCTCGGCGAATGTGGTCTCACTATCTTCATAGGCGGGTATTTCTACGCCGCTCATACGCGCGCATGCGCCCTTGGCGATGTCAGCGGTGATTTGTACTTGTCGTACCAAATCAAACATATCTGGCGCTAAGCGTGCACGCAAAAATACGCTCGGCTCAATTTTCTTAAGCGTCGCATGGTCTTCGGCTTTTTTTAAGATCACTTTTAAGTTGCCCAACATTTTTTGAAACGCGGGCACTGAGGCTTGATACATGGATAGCGACATTTGAGGCTCCTTTAATAGAGTGGTGATTCTATCGGCAATGTTGCCCAAATTTCACAAATGCCATGAATGCCAAGGCGCGCCATCGATTTGGGCTGCACCCATAATATAAATCTCATGTTTTTTTGGCTTGATGGATGTTGTATTGCCTCACATTCACGCCGTTAATTTGCGACTGAGTTCGCGTTTTCTGCGACTCGTCGCAATGCGCTTTCTAGATTTTTCTAGCGCACACAAACTACATTCATCGTACTTTCACAACAAGTTCACATCACTTAAACATTAGCCCGCTAATGTATTGATATTAACTTTTAATTTTAAGGATTCACCATGTACACGAACAAATTCAAAGGCTCTACCAACATTTCTACTACCATTGTTTTATCCGTTTTAGTTGCCGTCGTGCACGTATTAGGCTACGAAGCCTTCACGGCAAATGATGATTTAGTGCCAAGCGTGACGGTCGCATCGGTAGCATTGACACCAGTTGCTGAGACAATTAAAACTGACACCATTGTGGTCACAGCAACACGTCTACGTACAGCCAAGTAATTAAAAAAATAGCTCTGCCATAATTCATCTCGGATTTCACTACACCGAGATTGACAAAATGGCATTGAAAAGACCCGCTTGGCCCGAAGGCCGCGTTGTAATCCTTGAGCATCACTCCACAATCCTCAAAGGCAATCCGCTTGGTGACCCGCATATTCGCAAGCTCGCCGTCTGGTTGCCGCCTGAGTATGATGAAGGCGCAGGCAACAAGCTCGGCAAACGTTTTCCAGTATTGTTTGATTTAGTTGGCTTCATGGGCTCAGGCTTGTCGCATGTGGCGTGGCAAGGGTTCGCAGAAAATATTCCTGAACGCATCGCGCGCATGACCTTCGAGGGCAAAATGCCGCCCGCCATCGTCGTCTTCCCAGATTGCTTTACCGCGCTAGGTGGCAACCAATATGTAAATTCTTCAGCCATTGGCGACTACGCGGATTACCTTACACGCGAGTTGATTCCTTTTATAGATCGTGAATTTCGTACCCACGCTTCACGCGACACACGCGGCTGCTTTGGTAAATCGTCAGGCGGCTATGGTGCGATAGTGCACGGCATGAAGTACGCCAAATATTGGGGTGCGGTGGCGAGCCACTCGGGTGACGCGTATTTTGATTTTGTTTATTTGTCTGATTGGCCACAAGCGCTCACAACGCTGACCCAATATCGTCAAAACCCGCGCGTTGAAGGCGCATATAACGTGCTGAAAGAAGAAAAACATCTCAAGCCTGGTATGGATGATGGTCGGGTTAACAATTTTCTTAACTACGTATGGAAAAAAGAAAAATTAAGCGAAGCCGAGGGGCACACGCTCATGCTTCTAGCAATGGCGGCAACGTATGATGCCAATCCAAAAGCACCGCTGGGATTTCACATTCCGTTTAATTTGGAGACAGGTGAATTGATCGCGCCGCGTTGGAAAAAATGGCAGCAATCTGACCCTATCAACTTAGTGACTAAATATCGCGACAATTTGCAAACATTAAAAACCATCTACATTGATTGCGGTTGGCGCGATCAGTACGCGATTCACTTCGGTGCGCGCATCTTATCGAAACGACTCAAGTTAGCGAAGGTTAAGCATCATTACGAAGAATTTGATGGCACGCATTCGGCCATTGATTATCGTATTGAGACGAGCTTGCCCGTTTTACTCAAGGCACTGAAGTAATTAGTGAAAAACAAATCTAGCGCGCTTGATGTGCTCAACCGTACGTTTGGTTACGCCACCTTTCGGCCACATCAGCAGGATATTGTCGAGCATGTGATTGGCGGTGGCGATGCGCTCGTGCTCATGCCAACCGGCGGCGGTAAATCGCTATGCTATCAGGTGCCTTCACTCATTCGCGACGGTGTTGGCATTGTGGTCTCGCCGCTCATTGCGCTGATGCAAGATCAAGTGGACGCGATGCGCCAGCTTGGTGTTAAGGCTGAATTTTTGAATTCTTCGCTCGAATACGAGGCGGCAAGCGCAGTTGAGCAGCAGCTCATGAGTGGCGATATCGACTTATTGTATGTGGCGCCTGAGCGGCTACTCACGCCGCGATTTTTGCAGCTACTCGAACGCGCCAATATTGCGCTATTTGCCATTGATGAAGCGCATTGTGTATCGCAATGGGGGCATGACTTTCGCCCTGAGTATCGCGAGCTATCAATTCTGTATGAGCGATTCCCGACGATACCGCGCATCGCGCTTACCGCCACTGCTGACGCACCAACACGTGAAGAAATTATTGAGCGTTTATCACTCGCTAACGCGCGGCAATTTATTACCAGCTTTGATCGACCCAACATTTGTTATCACATGACGCAGAAGGTGGACGCGAATCGGCAACTGCTGACGTTTTTAAAAGATCGCGCTGGTGAAGCAGGCATTATTTATTGTATGTCACGCAAAAAAGTTGAAGCGACGGCTGAATGGTTAAGTGAAGAAGGCTATACCGCGATACCCTATCACGCCGGATTAGACGCACAAGTCAGAGCGCGCCATCAGCAGCGATTTATTCGTGAAGATGGCGTGATTGTGGTGGCGACGATTGCCTTTGGCATGGGCATCGATAAACCAGATGTGCGCTTTGTCGCGCATCTTGATTTACCCAAAAGTATTGAAAGCTACTATCAAGAAACGGGGCGTGCAGGGCGCGATGGCGCACCTTCAGATGCGTGGCTCGCCTACAGCTTGAGTGACGTCGTGAGCATTGGCAAGATGATTGAGTCAGGCGACGCAGGTGAAGAACGTAAGCGCCTAGAGCGGCAAAAATTAGACGCCCTATTTGGACTGTGTGAAACCGCATCATGCCGACGGCAATCATTACTGCGCTACTTTGGCGAAGGCTATCGCAATCAATGTGGTAATTGCGACAACTGCTTAACCCCTGCCGAAACGTGGGATGCCACACTGGTCTCGCGGCAAGCCTTATCAGCTGTCTATAAAACTGGCAATCGTTTCGGCGCGATGCATGTCATTGATGTCTTACAGGGCAAAATGAATGACCGCATGCTGCAGTTTAATCACCATACATTGAGCGTATTTGGTATTGGCCGTGATACAGACAGCAATACGTGGCGCGGTATTTTTCGCCAACTCACCGCACTCGGCTATTTGCACGCTGACATGGCGGGTTTCGGCGGCTTATCGGTGACCGAAGCGAGCCGCGCAGTACTCAAAGGTGAAGTGCCCGTCACGCTACGTCGTGACGCCGTAAAACCTGACAAGCCCGCCAAACGCACCGCTGCCGAACGTAGTGTTGACCGCGCGAAAAAACAGGGCGCACCAATTGCCGCGCAAGATGAGCCGCTCTGGCAAGCGCTACGTGAAGCACGCGCACGCATCGCCAAAGAACAAGGCGTGCCGTCGTTCGTTATTTTCCACGACACCACCTTACTCGAAATGTTGCGCGTTAAGCCCACCAACACAACTGAAATGGCCGCTATCTCAGGTGTGGGCAGCGCAAAGTTAACGCGCTATGGCGCGGCGTTTATAGACGTGATTGAAGCCAACCGATAGGCGCAATGTAGGGCGCACTCACTTTGCCTTCAGCCCAAACAACACAGCCTTTTCCGCTTCACTTAATTTATCGACGCTGACATGATTGACGGCATCTTTTTTTGCATACGCGCGCGCCGTAGCAGGTCGCTTCTTAATGGCCGCATGCCAACGCGCTAGGTGTGGGAAATCTTCCATGTTTTGACCTTGACGCTCGGGCAATATCCAAGGGTAGCAGGCCATGTCAGCAATGGTGTATTGACGTCCAATAATAAAAGCACGATTAGCTAGGCGTTTATTGAGCACGCCATAAAGCCTGGTTGTTTCATTGATATAACGTGTCATCGCGTAGGGGATTTTTTCAGGCGCGTAATGATTGAAGTGATGGTTTTGTCCGAGCATTGGCCCTAAGCCGCCCATTTGCCACATCAACCATTCAAGTGTCTCCACTTGCCCACGCAAATCAGGCGCAATAAATTTGCCAGTCTTACCCGCCAGATATAACAAAATCGCGCCAGACTCAAATACGCTTATCGGCTTTTTACCCGCCGCAGGTGCATGATCAACAATTGCAGGCATACGATTATTCGGCGAGATGGCAAGAAAATCTGGCCGAAATTGCTCACCCGTGCCGATATTCACACCGATGATGCGATAGTCAAGCTTTGCTTCTTCTACAAACAGCGTGATTTTGTGACCATTTGGTGTGGGCCAGTAGTAAAGATCAATCATGGCGTTATCTTTCACGTTAGATAAAAATAGTAAAGTCGTTTATTGGCGGGCAGTTTAGAGCAAATATGCTTCAACATGCTCATCAGCATTAGTGTTTGTTATTTGATTTATAAGACATCACATCCGTCCACATCTTACAGTGCACTCTGCACGTAATATCAATGTTGTTAGTTTTAGCGTCAATCCACGACCAACACCTATATGAATTCAGGCCGCGTCTGTCCACTCCATTATCGCTATTCGCCGTTGGTATTTTCGCCAACAGCGACTATTCACGCCCAAACCATTTATGTCATTGGCGGGCTTTACGGCAATTTGGCCGCGTTGGATGCAATACGTTTACTTGCAGCCAATGAGCGCGTGCAGCCAACGTTAATATTTAACGGCGACTTTAATTGGTTTAATGTTAATCCAATTCAATTTGAGTCCATCAATACGGAAGTGCTAAAGCACATAGCGCTACGCGGCAATGTGGAGACTGAGTTAGCAAGCCTTGATGATGACGGCTGCGGCTGTGCGTATCCCGATTATGTCGATGACGCAGATGTGGCGCGTTCAAACGCCATCATGTTGAGGCTGCGTCAAACTGCACGTCAATTTCCATCGTTTGTTAATTCGCTCAGCGCATTGCCCATGCATACGGTAGCTGAAGTAGGCGGCAAACGTATCGGCATTGTGCATGGCGATGCTGAGTCACTCGCCGGATGGCGATTCGCGCATGACGCGCTGCATGACAGCACCAATCAAACATGGCTAGCCGATGTGTGTCGCGACAATCAGCTTGCAGGATTTGCCTCAAGCCATACCTGTTTGCCGACGTTTAGGCGTTTTGGTTCAGGTATCGAGCGCCATTTTGTAATCAATAACGGCGCGGCGGGTATGCCAAATTTTGGCGGCACCACATATGGATTATTAACACGCATTTCAGTAAATGCTGCGGCAGTTGGACTTGCACAATATGGCGAAATCATCAATGGCATCCATATTGAGGCCATTCCCGTACATTATGATTCTCAATCATTTGTAAACTCATTTTTAAGCAATTGGCCGCCAGAATCAGCGGCTTATGCGTCCTACTATCGCCGCATTATTGAAGGTCCACACTACGCACCACCACATGCGTTGGGCTTGATCAAATCTGCGGCGCAATGTGGCTAACAGTTTGACTAATAACAACAAGTTTTATCATTAAGGAATGGTTATGCATAAATCAAAAGTCATCGTCGTTATCGCGATAGTTGCGCTGATTGCGGCTTTTTTTGTATTCGATTTAGGTCGGTTTCTAAATCTTGACTACATTAAAAGCCAGCAAGCTGTCATTGCCGCGCAGTATGAGGCGAATCCACTTGCCACTGCAGGCATTTTCTTTGCCGTGTATGTGGCGGTGACTGCACTCTCGTTGCCGGGGGCAACCATCATGACGCTGGTCGCAGGTGCAATTTTTGGTTTGGGTGTCGGCCTAGTGCTGGTGTCATTTGCCTCGACCATCGGTGCAACACTAGCGTTTTTGGTGGCACGGTTTTTATTGCGCGATAGCATTCAAGCTAAATTTGGCGATAAATTAAAAGCCTTTAATGATGGCGTCAATAAAGACGGCGGCTTTTATTTATTTACCTTGCGTCTGGTGCCTGCTTTTCCGTTTTTTATGATCAATGTGGTGATGGGTCTCACCACCATGCGCGCGTGGACATTCTTTTGGGTGTCGCAAGTGGGCATGTTGTTAGGTACGATCGTCTATGTAAATGCAGGTACAGAGCTAGCAAAAATTACCTCGCTGAAAGGCATCTTATCGCCGGGCTTAATCGGCGCATTTGTCTTGCTCGGTGTGTTTCCCATCATCGCTAAAAAAATCATTGATGGTGTTAAATCGCGCAAAGTGTATGCGCGCTGGGCGGATAAAAAGCCTGCGAAATTTGATCGTAATGTCGTCGTAATCGGCGCGGGCTCCGCTGGTTTAGTCACCAGCTATATCGCCGCAGCGGTGAAAGCCAAAGTCACCTTGATAGAGCGCCACAAAATGGGCGGCGACTGTTTGAATACAGGTTGCGTACCGTCGAAAGCGATGATTCGCAGTGCAAAATTACTGAATCACATTTCGCGCGCGAAAGAATTTGGTATCGCATCCGCCAGCGCCACTTGGGATTTTGCCGATGTGATGACGCGCATCTCGCGCGTGGTGGATGAGATTGAGCCGCATGATTCGGTCGCGCGTTACTCTGCAATGGGCGTGGATTGCGTTAAGGGAGAAGCAAAAATATTGTCGCCTTGGGAAGTTCAAGTCACCAACTCGGATGGCACAACTACGCGACTCACGACTAAAAATATTGTTATCGCCGCAGGTGCGCGCCCATTCGTGCCACCAATACCTGGCTTGGCAGAAATTAAACCGCTGACCTCTGACAATGTGTGGAATTTACGCATCTTGCCGAAGCGGCTAGTCGTACTCGGTGGCGGGCCGATTGGTTGTGAGCTTACACAATGCTTCGCGCGATTTGGCGCGAGTGTCACACAAGTCGAGATGGCGCCTCGCATCATGATTCGCGAAGATGCTGAGGTCTCCGCCATTGTCCAAAAACGTTTCGAAGCGGAAGGCGTCAACGTACTGGTTAACCATAAAGCGAAAGCAGTGATTGTCGAAAACGGTGAGAAGTATTTAGTCGTTGAGCACGAAGGCGTCGATAAAAAAATCGCTTTTGATGAAATTTTGTGTGCGGTCGGTCGCATCGCCAACACCACTGGCTACGGCTTGGAGGAACTTGGTATTCCCGCCAAGCGTGTCGTGGAAACCAACGATTATTTAGAAACAATTTATCCGAATATATTTGCCTGCGGCGACGTGGCTGGCCCCTATCAATTTACCCATACCGCCGCGCATATGGCGTGGTATGCCAGCGTGAATGCACTGTTTGGAAAATTCAAAAAGTTTAAGGTTGATTATTCGGTGGTGCCGTGGGCAACGTTTACCGACCCGGAAGTCGCACGTGTTGGCTTAAATGAGCAAGAAGCCATTGAGAAAAAAATTGCCCATGATGTGCATGTTTATGGCATTGATGACTTGGATCGCGCCATCGCCGATGGTGAAGCGCATGGCTTTGTAAAAGTCATTACCGTCAAAGGTTCAGACAAAATTCTAGGTGCGACCATTGTCGGTGAACATGCAGGCGATTTGCTCGTGGAGTTTGTCGCCGCGATGAAACATGGCTTTGGCTTAGAAGGCATCTTGGCGACCATACATACCTACCCGACATTAGGCGAAGCCAATAAATTTGCCGCTGGCGTTTATAAGCGTTCCACCGCCACCGTCGGCAAACTCGCCGTCGGCAAAGCACTCAACGACTGGACGCGTGGCGAAGGCAGTTTAAGTACCGTCATCGCGAGTGTGGTCAAACTCGTTATATCACCAGACAACACGCCTGCTTACCCAAAAACACAATCTGAAAGTCACTAATGAAGACATTATTGTTAAGCGTCGTTTTATTATTGAGTACTGCACTCAATGCCCAAACCTTCGACCACAGCCACGCGAGTTTTTCGACACTACTAAAAAAGCATGTGGTGTTGGTGGATGGCGGTAAAACGTCGCAGGTACGCTATGCCGAGCTACAAAAAGATCGCGCATTATTAAAAACCTATTTGGCGACACTCACCGCCGTTCCCGAAAGCGCATTCAACGCATGGACTAAGCCCGAGCGCATGGCATTTCTGATCAACGCGTACAACGCCTTCACGTTGGAATTAATGTTGCAGCACTATCCGGTGAAGTCTATTAAAGATATCGGCGGCACGTTTGATAATCGTTGGAAGCGAAATTTTTTCAAGCTACTGGGTGCCGATGCCAATCTCGACAAACTCGAACATGATATGTTGCGTAAGCCCGGCGCGTACAACGATGTACGCATTCACTATGCGGTGAATTGCGCCTCTATCGGCTGCCCCGCATTGCGCGAGGAGGCATTTGTGGCCGCGCGACTTGATAGCCAACTAGAAGAGCAAGCGGTGCGTTTTTTATCAGACCGTAGTCGCAACCGCTATGCCGATGGCAAGTTAGAAGTCTCGATGATCTTCAAATGGTTTAGTCAAGATTGGGAGAGCGGCTACATAGGCTTTGATGCTAAAACGCCCGCCATCAGTAGCCGTGAAGCCTACTTCGCCCGCTACGCAAAACTACTCGCTGATAACGCCACAGATCAACAAAAAATAGTTGACGGCAAAGCGCGAATTGCGTTTTTGGATTACAACTGGGCGATTAACGATAAAAAATGAAGGCCGCCTATTGGCGTGTATTTTGAGACAAAAATGCTTGAAAATGCCCGCCAATAATCATGTTTTTAAAAATTTATCGTTATGATGTGCGCCTCTAAAATAGCGCATGGTCTTAACTATTATCATTCCCGCGCTCAACGAAGCCGCCAATATTCTCAACGCGCTTAACCAATTGCAGGTGATGCGCGCGCGCGGCGTTGAGGTGATTGTGGTGGATGGCGGCAGCAGCGACAACACAGCTAAATTGGCCGCACCACTTTGTGATCAAGTTGTCATTAGCAGCAAAGGCCGCGCCCAGCAAATGAATGTGGGCGCTACGCTGGCAAAGGGCGATGCATTGTTGTTTTTACACGCTGATTCGCTGCTTCCTCGTGATGGCGATATTGCTGTTTTAGATGCATTACAGAAGCATCTTTGGGGGCGATTTGATGTGTTCATTGCTGGTCAACACGCGCTCTTGCCGATGGTAGCGTGGTTCATGAATCAACGTTCGCGCTTAAGCAGTATCGCTACCGGCGATCAAGGAATTTTTATCCGTCGTGATACGTTTAACGCTGTTGGCGGTTTTGCCAATCAACCACTCATGGAAGATGTTGAAATTTGTAAGAAATTAAAAAAATTCGGCTCCCCCGCAAATGTAGGACAAAAAATAACAACATCAGGTCGGCGCTGGGATACACACGGTTTATGGCGCACCATTTGGCTGATGTGGCGGTTGCGCTGGCAGTATTTTTTTGGCACTGATGCCAATACACTCTACCTTCGCTACGATGGAAAATGACGCTGTTATTTTGATTTTCGCCAAAGCGCCAATACCGGGCGCGGTCAAGACGCGCTTGATACCAGCAATCGGCGAGATGGCGGCAGCGATGCTGCACAGCGCATTGACTGAACGCGTCATTGAAACCGCCTGCTCAACCGATGTCGATGTTGTGCTGTGCTGCTCACCAGATACATCGCACCCATTTTTTCAAGATTGCGCGGATGATTTTTCGATAGATTTAGCGGACCAGCTTGATGACGCCAACTTAGGCGCTCGAATGCTCGCGAGCTTAAATGATGCGCTGTTGGATTATTCGCGCGTCATCTTAATCGGTGCAGATTGCCCTGCTTTTACCGCAACACACTTGCGCGATGCCATCGCACAATTAGCCACCCACGATGTCGTACTCACACCTGCTGAAGACGGCGGCTTCACCTTAATTGGCGTACAGAAGACAGCACCAACTATGTTTGCCCATATTGATTGGGGCACGAATACCGTCATGGCATCACAACGCTTAGCGCTTACAGCAGCGCAATTACGTTGGCATGAAACAGCTTCGTTGTGGGACGTAGATAGGGTAGAGGATTTGCCACGATTGCAAACACTGAAGCCACCACTTGCTTTCTTTTTGCCGTCATGAAGCTAGTTTGGCTACTGGGTTTATTTTTACTTTGCACCGTGGTGAGCGCGCTTGATTTTTCAGCATATCGGTTAACCGAATCAGTGGCTGATCGTTATCGAATCTTGAGCATACCCAGCATCAAGACCAATCAGTTTTCCTTCGCAAACGATAGCGGCACAACGGTTTTAAAAATTGCCTCGAAACAATCAGCCAGTAGCGTTGCCATACCCATCACGAGCGCCGCCACATCAATGGCGTTACTCTCATGGCGTTGGAAAGTCAGTAATGTGGTTGCTAGCGCCAACATACGCCGTAAAGATGGTGAAGATTTTGCGGCACGCGTTTATGTGTTTTTCGATGTGCCGCTGGAAAGTTTGAGCTTTATAGAGCGCAACAAAATTCGCTTGGCACGCATGATGAGCGGTACAGATGTACCCACTGCCGCAATTTGTTATGTGTGGGATAACCAAGCTGCAATTGAGACCATTGTGCCAAGCACCTTCACCGATCGAGTGCGTATGATTGTTTTGCAGTCGGGTGCTCAAAAAGCCAATACATGGGTGAGCCAATCACGTGATGTGGCAGCGGATTTTCAGCGCGCCTTCGGTCATGCAGCACCGGCAATAACGGGCGTGGCTGTGGGTAGTGACACCGATCAAAGCGGTGAAAATGTCACTACATGGTTTGGCGATGTGCGATTTAATGCGCGATTAGATGTGCAACCCACAGTAGCAGCCCCATGAAAAAACTCGTACTACTCGGTGGCGGGCACGCGCATGTCAATGTGTTGAAATCATTCGCCGAACATAAAGTCAAAGCGCATGTCACACTCATCACGCCGCATTTACGCCAAGTCTATTCAGGCATGTTGCCCGGCTGGGTGGCGGGACACTATCAATTAGACGATTTAATCATTGCGCTTGCACCGTTAGCAAAAGCGGCGAGTGCCACGCTAATCGAGACATTTTGTGATGCGCTTGATTTGACGCGACAAGAAATTATTTGCCGCAATGGTGAGCGCGTCGCGTTTGATTATTTAAGTATTGATACAGGCTCCGTCGCACAAACAGCCAATATTATTGGTGCTGAAAAAATGATATCAATTAGACCAATCGAAGATTTTATCAATGCAATGAATAACTTAAAGACATCCATCTATTGTCGTCATCAGGACGGGAAGCCATCGAAAATCAGCGTGATTGGCGCAGGTGCCGGGGGGGTTGAAATCGCATTAGCGTTGCAACATGCTTATCGACGGCTCAACACAACGGTATCACTCATTTCTGCGGCTAATACGCTACCTAGCGCCACTAGCAAGCATGTTGTTGCCGCACTCAAGCGCGCCAATATCAATGTCTATGCTGGCCTTGCCGCCGCCGAAGTGGCCGCTACCCGCATCACGCTTACTAATGGCAATACCGTAGAGGCTGATTTTGTTGTCGCCGCGCTTGGTGCAAAAGCGCCTGCTTGGCCGATTCAAGCAATGCTTGCCTGCGACAAACAAGGCTACATCCTCACCAATATGTATTTACAATCCATCTCACATGCCAATGTATTTGCCGCGGGCGATGTCGCTACTATGGCTGACGCACCACGTCCAAAGTCAGGCGTCTATGCGGTACGTGCTGGCTCACCACTCACCGCAAATTTACGTCGCGCAATCAACGGTGAAACGCTTAAACCGTACACACCTCAAACGCGCTCTTTGTATTTGATTTCAACAGGTGAAAAGCACGCCATCGGCGCATGGGGAAACTTCAGTTGGCAAGGCCAATGGGTGTGGCGCTGGAAAGATCGAATTGACCGCGCCTTTATTGGAAAATATCGGCTAGATTGAAGGGCGTTTTTTTACCGTATTCCCAAGAAAATACTACTTAACTATCTCCAAATGATCCAAACCTGAAGCTAGGTCTTTATCCTTGGCGGATTTGCCGTTGAGTTTGATATTGAGGCGTAAATCGTTCAGCGAATCCGCATTACGCAGCGCATCTTCATACGAAATAAAATCACCCTCGTACAAATCAAACAACGCTTGATCGAACGTTTGCATACCAATTTCACGTGAGCGCTTCATGACTTCTTTAATCTCGTGCACTTCGCCTTTGAAAATTAAATCTTGAATCAACGGTGAGTTGAGCAAAATTTCTATCGCGGCTACACGACCTTTGCCTTCTTTTTTTGGAATCAAGCGCTGCGAGACAAACGCCTTTAAGTTAAGCGATAAATCCATCAGCAATTGATGACGTCGCTCCTCAGGGAAAAAATTAATGATACGGTCAAGGGCTTGGTTAGTCGAGTTAGCGTGCAGCGTTGACATGCACAAATGCCCAGTCTCAGCAAACGCAATAGCATAATCCATTGTTTCGCGATCACGAATCTCACCGATCAAAATCACATCTGGCGCTTGGCGAAGTGTATTTTTGAGTGCGGCGAACCAGTTATCGGTATCAACACCAATTTCACGTTGGGTAATGACGCAATTTTTATGGTCATGCACATATTCGACCGGGTCTTCAATGGTGATGATGTGGCCGTAACTATTTTCGTTACGATAACCAATCATGGCGGCTAACGTAGTGGATTTACCCGAACCGGTGCCTCCAACCAATATCACCAAGCCACGTTTAGTCATCACGACATCTTTTAAGACGACGGGTAAATTCAGGTCTTCAAACTTTGGAATGGTCGTGGTGATGGTACGCATGACCAGCCCAACACGTCCCTGCTGCACAAACGCATTGACGCGAAAGCGGCCGATGCCCGCAGGAGCAACCGCAAAATTACACTCCTTGCTCGCTTCAAACTCGGCCGTTTGCTTGTCGGTCATGATGGAGCGCGCAATCTCGCCGGTGTGAATTGGCGACAAACTTGATTGCGAGACGGGGGTCATTTTGCCGTCAATTTTCATCGCGGGCGGAAAGCCAGCGGTGATAAAAAGATCAGAGCCTTTTTTGGCAATCATCGCCCTGAGTAATTCGTGGACAAATTTAAGTGCTTGTTCTCGTTCCATGTCGCATCCTTAAATCGTTACTTGCATCAAAAGAGCAAGACGATTATTTTTAATTAAATGATTCTTTATTGGCCGCTTTAGTACGTGCCTCGGCAACGGTGATTACATTACGACGCACTAAGTCCGCCAAATTTTGATCCATCGTCTGCATACCGAGCGCTTGGCCAGTTTGAATTGCAGAGTACATTTGCGGGATTTTTGCTTCACGTATTAAGTTGCGAATCGCTGGTGTGCCAATCATGATTTCATGCGCTGCCGCACGGCCAGTGCCATCTTTGGTTTTACACAATGTTTGAGAGATCACCGCACGTAGGGACTCTGACAACATCGCACGTACCATTTCTTTTTCTGCAGCGGGGAATACGTCAATAATGCGGTCAACTGTTTTCGCCGCGGACGATGTATGCAGCGTGCCGAACACTAAGTGGCCAGTCTCCGCAGCAGTCATCGCCAGCTTTATGGTTTCTAAGTCACGCATTTCGCCGACCAGAATGATGTCTGGATCTTCGCGAAGTGCTGATTTCAACGCATTGTTAAATGACAGCGTGTGCGGGCCAACTTCACGTTGGTTAATCAAACACTTTTTTGATTCGTGCACAAATTCGATTGGGTCTTCAACTGTGAGGATGTGTCCATAGTCACTTTCATTGATGCTATTCACCATCGCTGCTAGCGTCGTAGATTTACCAGAGCCGGTAGGGCCTGTGACCAACACCATGCCGCGTGGCTGCTGCGCGATTTCAGCAAAAATCTTCGGCGCATTCAAATCCTCAAGTGACATAATTTTTGATGGGATTGTACGCATTACCGCACCTGCGCCACGATGATGATTAAACGCATTCACCCGAAAACGCGCGAGATTCGGAATCTCAAACGAAAAGTCGCACTCAAGATTTTCCTCGTATTGTTTACGCTGACCGTCATTCATAATGTCATAGACCATGCCATGCACATCATCATGCGTAAGCGCTGGCACGTTAATGCGGCGCACATCACCGTGAACGCGAATCATCGGTGGCAAACCAGCCGAGAGATGTAAGTCAGAGGCTTTGTTTTTAACGCCAAAGGCGAGAAGTTCTGCGATTTCCATTTATACTTTTCTCTCTTAAAATTGTCGCGTTGTTAACCTTATTAGCATACTGATTATGTCTCTAATTGCCGCAAACTTGCAAGATATGAACTTCAAGATTGATGCCGCGATTAAGGGTCGTCCACAAGCATTTTTAAGCCCCATCACCCTGATTGCAGTCTCAAAAACCAAGCCTCTTAGCGATGTGCTGGCCGCCTTTTCAGCGGGACAACGTAATTTTGGCGAAAACTACGTACAAGAAGCAGTGGCAAAAATCAGCGCATTCTCGGCGAGTAAGGCGGCTGATGTTTCGCTGGTGCAGTGGCACTTGATCGGACCTTTGCAGAGCAATAAAGCGAAGCTGGTAGCTGCTAATTTTGATTGGGTGCATACCGTAGACCGCGCCAAAATTGCAGATGCACTCAATATTCATCGGGGAGACAATGTCGCGCCGCTCAACGTGCTGTTGCAGGTCAATATTTCGAATGAGGCGAGCAAAAGTGGCATCGGTATTGAAAGTGCGGACTACCTGCTTGAGCACATTCTCACGTTAAAAAAATTGCGTTGTCGCGGCTTAATGGCCATTGTTGAGAATAGTCTGGATGAGGCAATGCTACGTGCACAATTTCGCCAGATGCGGCAGTTATTCGACAGACTTAAAAATAAGTCTGTTAATTTCGATACACTTTCGATGGGTATGTCGCAAGATTTTGCCTTGGCAATTGATGAAGGTGCGACAATGGTTCGCGTCGGCAGCGCGATTTTTGGCGCACGCACGACTTCTTGACATAACCAACTAACTTTTAATGGCATGAACATACTATTTATCGGCGGCGGCAAAATGATGCAGGCCATAGCGTTGGGTTTAATCTCGCGTGGCGCAGCAGCCAACACAATGTACGTCATTGAACCAGATGCCAACACTGCGGAGAGTATTCGCCAACTGGGTATTCCTGTTTTGACCCGCGCCCAAGACGTCATTGATAGCATTGATGTCGTCATCTTGGCGGTAAAACCACAAGTTATGCTCGAAGCAATACAGCCGCTAGTAGGCAAACTAAAGCGTCAATTAGTCATAAGTATTGCGGCAGGTATTCGCACCCGCGAGTTAACGGCTTGGCTTAATTTCACTAACGTAGTGCGCGCCATGCCAAATACGCCTGCGCTGATTCAGGCGGGTATTAGCGGTTTATATGCCTCAGATATTGTTGGGAGCACCAGCCGCGGCATCGCGGAAAATTTGCTTGCCACTATTGGCAGAACTTTTTGGGTGCAAGATGAAGCGATGCTGGACGCGGTAACAGCCGTTTCGGGTAGCGGGCCAGCCTATGTGTTTTACGCAATAGAAGCTTTAGAGGCGGCAGCGGTCAACCTAGGCTTTGATGCCGCCACGGCACGCATGATGGCCTTAGAAACCTTTCGCGGCGCTAGTCTTTTGGCCGCACAATCAAGCGACGCTCCGAGTATTTTGCGTGCCAATGTCACTTCAAAATGCGGCACCACAGAAGCGGCAATCGCAGTATTTGACGCTGAACAATTGCGTACGCGTTTCATTGCAGGCGTTAGCGCCGCCGCATTGCGCGCGACTGCACTTGGCGATGAGTTTGCCGCTAGCACACAGATCAAGGTATAACCATGGCGGGCAACGCACTCGTTTTCATCATTGAAACACTGACGCAACTATGGATATATGCGGTGCTTCTGCGTTTTTTTGCCCAAGCGATGCGTGTTCCGCTGCGCGCTCGTGCAGGCAACCCGATTGCTGACTTTGTGATGGCGCTAACAGACTGGGTTGTGCTGCCATTACGGCGCATCCTGCCGAGCATTGGCCGCATTGATTTAGCAACCCTGGTTGTTGCTTGGCTTGCGGCAATTTTATTGTCAATGGCAATACTTGCCATCCAAGATCGCGCTAATGTGACAGCACCGCTTTTTTGGCCTGCGTTAATATTTTATGGGCTTGTGGAAACCATAAAACTGTCTATTTATCTTTTTATCGGGTTGATGATTATTCAAGCGATATTGTCTTGGGTGAGTCCGTATCACCCACTTCGGCCGTTTTTTGATGCCCTCACACGTTTTTTGTTAAAACCATTTCAACGCTTCATCCCTCTCATTGGCGGCGTAGATTTATCGCCGTTGTTTGTCATTATCTTGTTGCAAGTCTTGTTGTTAGCGCCTGTAGCGTGGCTAAAACTAGAAGCACTCAATCATTTAGCGCAAATCTAACTTTTCGCCAGTTGAGATATTATGTTGTTTATAGTTAAAGATTCTGATGCTAAAACCACACGCTCACATCGTACACACTTAAAACAATAACGAAGACAATAAATCGAATGTCAGAGAAAATCGACACGCCTCCTGCCAATCAATTTGAAGCTGAAGCCGCGCGTTACAACGAGTGGCGCACTGATTTGTCACGCGCAGTGCACGAATACCACGATTGGTTGGAGCGCACCAACCAGCTTGATGTACAGCAATCGATTCGCTTTTACGATTTACTCGAAACGCTTAATAAAGGGCGCTTACTTTTAGCTTTTTTGGCGGAATTTTCACGCGGCAAATCTGAACTCATTAACGCCTTATTTTTCTCAAATTTCAAAGAGCGTTTGCTGCCATCCGACGTTGGTCGCACAACCATGTGCCCGACTGAGCTATTTCACGATATCAATGAAGAACCGTATTTAAAGCTGCTCTCCGTCGAGACGCGCTATCGCGATGAGTCCATCTCGCAATTAAAAAACATGCCGGTTGAATGGTCTAAGATTCGTCTTAATGTCGACGACCCAAAGCAAATGAAAGAAGCATTATCGGCTCTCGCTGATACCAAACGAGTTTACGCATTAGATGCCCGCATGATGGGGCTAATACCCATGTTTGACGACGGCACGGGCCCGAATGAGAGCGATATTGTCGAGGTGCCCGCGTGGCGCTATGCGATGATTAATTATCCGCATCCGCTATTAACTAACGGCTTATCGGTGCTCGATACGCCAGGCTTGAATGCCCTTGGTTTGGAGCCTGAACTAACACTGGCAACAGTTCCCAACGCACATGCGGTAGTGTTTCTACTGGGCATCGACACTGGCGTGACGAAGAGCGACCTTGAAATTTGGGATCGTTATGTACGATCCAGTTTGCCTGCCAAAATAGCGGTGCTCAATAAAATTGATTTAATGTGGGATGCGTTAAAGACGGAGCCTGAAATCATGTCGGGCATGCAACGCATGATGGAAACCACCGCAAATCAGCTTGGCTTACCGATGGAAAAAGTCTTTGCGCTTTCTGCCAAAGAAGCGCTAGTGGGCCGCATACTCGAAGACCGTGAACAAGTAGAGCGCTCCGGCATTGAGCGGCTTGAAAGTTATTTGGCGAGCGAGATTATTCCCATTAAACGTCAGCTGCTAGCAAAAGCGGTTACTAGTGAAATTGGCAGCATGATGGTGTCCAGCCATAAAAGCGTGGTGGGCAAATACGAGCAAATCAATGCACAATTAAAAGAATTAGCCGACTTACAGGGCAAAAGCCGGGATCTTATCGGGAAGCTTTGGAAAAAAGTCAGCGAGGAAAAAGAAGCTTACAACGCTGCATTAACAGAGTACAAAGTACAGCGCGCCTCATTTAATCAAAAGAAAAATGCTGTACTTGATGCGTTTAATCCGACGCGCCTTGATATTTTGTGCGCGAAAAGCTTACAGGCGATCAATGATTCTTGGACGACCCCTGGGCTCACTCGCGGTATGCGTGAGTTGATTCGTTTAATTGGTGATGATTTCGCTAATGTTAAACACACAGGCGAAGATATTTTGCAATTGATGGAAGGCGTGTACAGCACATTTCGAGAGCGCTTCGGATTTAGCTCACTCGATTTTCCGCAGCTTGATTTCGAAGGGCCGAATGCCAAGCTGGCGGTACTCATGCACGAAACAGAACAGTTTTGCAAAGACCCTGTCAATATTGTAATGACCGAAAAACGCTTTATGGTGCGTAAGTTTTGGCGCCAGTTGGTAGAAGAATCAAAGCTCATTTTTATTGAAGCCCGCGCAAATACGGAACGCTGGCTTACCGCCGTGCCAATGCCGTTAGAAACTCAAATACGCGACCATAAATTGCAGCTAGAAGCGCGCGTCGCCTCACTGCAAAAAATTAACGAACGCGGCAGCGGCATTGTCGAGGAAATCGCCAAGCTCAATGGGCAATTAAGCGACGTGCAAAAACAAATCACGCTCATATCGAACCTCATTCGCAAAGTTCGTGATGTCGGCCCTGCGCCAGAAACGCAAGCAATTGCTAAAGCGCAGCCGATGATACCCAAACCCCAAAAAGAGTTTTTAGAAACAGAACGGTTTTTAGCGACAACAAAGACAAATGCACGCAGCGCCGACACTACAGACAACACCACAACTGAAGTCGCGCATGACAAGACAATGCGCATCAAAACAATCGAAAAAACATCTACAAAAACTCAAAATTTTGAAGCAACCTTGCAAATTGACTTGTCGTCGTTGAAAAAACCGTAACTTAGGTTTTTAACGACGCGGCGCAACTTGCGAGTCGTTCAGCATCTCTGCCACTATCTATCAAAGATTGCGCCTAAGTCACCGACAGTAACGTCTACATTTAAAGTTGTTATGAACGAACTTACGCCACTTCCGATAATAAAACTTGGTCGCTATCGTCATTACAAAGGTGGGGAGTACGAGGTGATGGGCGTCGCCCGCCATAGCGAATCATTGGAAGTGCTTGTTGTTTATCGACCGTTATATAACGCGACTGGACTGTGGGTACGACCACACGCCATGTTCTTTGGCGAGCTGGTAGTAAACGGTCAGATGCAGGCAAGGTTCGCCCCTCTGGAGACGTAGATGAAAGACGCGATGCGCCTACAAAACAGCGTTCACACCAAAATCACATCAAATTGCTCTTGCGTATAAGCAGACTCCACTGATAGAGAAACTTGTTTGGCAATAAATGCTTCGAGCATGGTGAGCGAATTTGACTCTTCATCGAGAAAACGATCAATGACAGATTGCGAGGCGAGTATGCGATATTCCTTGGCGTCAAAACTTCTGGCTGATCGAGTCACTTCGCGCAATATTTCATAGCAAATGGTTTGTGCGCTTTTCACTTCGCCACGGCCACTACAGGTCGCGCAGGGCTCACACAACACATGCGCCAGACTTTCTCTGGTACGTTTTCGCGTCATTTCCACTAAGCCTAATGGTGAAAATTGGCTAATACTCCAGCGCGTACGATCACGCTGCATGGATTTATTAAACTCCGCAAGCACTGATTGACGATGTTCGTCGTTATCCATGTCGATGAAGTCGACAATAATAATGCCACCCAAATTACGCAATCGTAATTGGCGTGCAATTGTTTGCGCGGCTTCCAGATTGGTCTTAAAAATGGTGTCATCAAAACTGCGCCCCGATACAAATGCACCGGTGTTGACATCAATAGCGGTGAGCGCTTCAGTTTGGTCAACAATCACATAACCGCCTGATTTCAAATCGACCCGACGGTTTAGCGCCTTTTCGACTTCAACTTCAACGCCAAACAAATCAAACAACGGCTGATCACCCGCGTAATGTTCCAGTACAGCCACTGAACGGCGCGTGTATTGCTCGGCAAAATCACGCATTCTTGCGTGAGTTTCGCGTGAGTCAACGATGATGCGCTCAGTGTCCGCAGTCACCAAATCACGTAGAACGCGATGACTTAAATCGAGGTCTTGATATAGCAAGGCTTGCGGTGCGGCGGCAAGTGAGGTGGTGACGATGCCGCGCCATAACTTAATCAAGTAGGCAATATCCGCGTTTAATTCTTCGTCTGTTGCGGTCTCCGCCACCGTACGCACAATAAACCCACCCGTTTCACCTTCCGGCATGAGGGCGTGAACTTTTTCGCGCAATTGCTCGCGTTCAGCTTCATCCTCAATACGTTGTGAAATTCCGATATGGTGCTCGCCCGGTAAATAAACAAGTAATCGCCCTGCGATAGAAATCTGTGTGGAAAGGCGAGCGCCCTTTGATCCGAGCGGGTCCTTTATTACTTGCACAACAAGCGTTTGACCCTCCTGAAGCAATTTTTCAATCGGCTTTTGCTCAATCGACTTGCCGTTTGCGCCATTGGTTCCATCAGTATTTTTTTGCCCTGCCCAAATATCGGCCACGTGTAAAAACGCCGCGCGACTTAATCCAACTTCAATAAACGCCGATTGCATTCCTGGCAACACACGACCAACGCGCCCTAAATAAATATTACCGACTAATCCACGATTTGAAGCGCGCTCTACATGCAACTCCTGCACCGCACCTTGTTCCATGATGGCAACTCGTGTTTCTTGTGGGGTGACATTGATAAGTATTTGTTCATTCATGGCGTTGTTTTACAAAAACTTTCAATTTTAAATGGCGATGCCCGCAGCTCTGAGCAAATTTGCCGTTTCGTAGAGCGGCAAGCCTACGACACCTGAATAGCTGCCAGAGAGTTTGGCTATGAATGTAGCGGCACGACCTTGCACGCCATATGCACCGGCTTTGTCCATTGACTCACCAGTCGCAACATATCGTTTGATGTCGTCCTCAGTTAATTCAGCAAAGCTGACAAAACTAGTGGTCAATACTTTGTGATGGGCGTCACCATGGCTCAACATTACTGCCGTCAGAACTTGATGCGTTTGACCAGACAGCCGCTTAAGCGTTGCCACAGCATCATCGCGCGTCTCGGGCTTACCAAGAATATCGCCATCAAAGGTGACAATCGTGTCTGCTGTTAATAGCGGACGCGGGGTTAATTTTCGATCCTGCATCACGCGCACAGCAATTTCATTCTTCAGCTTCACTACCCGCTCGACATAGGCGTGAGGCGTTTCGCCGTACAGTGGCGACTCGTCGATATCGATACGTGGCGCGGTTTCACGCATGAGCAATAACTCATAGTGCACGCCGATTTGTTTTAGCAAATCGCGGCGACGTGGACTTTTAGAAGCGAGATAAATAATGGATGGTGGTGGTTGCATGATTTTGGAGTGATTAAATTCCCCATGACATTTAGAATATTATTTTTATTCTCGATGGTAAGGATGATTATGCAGCAAAGACCATGCCCGATAGAGCTGCTCTACTAACAACACGCGCACCATGCCATGCGGCAACACACAACCTGAAAGCGCCACAGTGTGGCTCGCCGTTTTTTTGATGCTAGGTGCTAGACCATCTGCACTGCCAATGACAAAGCACGGGTTAAGCCCCTCAGCCATCCAGGTCCTGAGCCATGCGGCGAGTTGCGGCGTGGTTAAAAGCTGACCGCGTTCATCGCAAATAATCCGTGTGGCGTTTTTTGGTATTGCCTCTTCAATGCGCGACGCTTCGAGCAACAAGACTTTTTCAACACTTCGATTAGCGCGGTCCTCTGGTTTGAGCTCAATGATATCAATGCGCGCCTCAGTGGGCATGCGCTTTTGATATTCAGTCACACCAGCCGTGACCCAAGTGGGCATTTTGTGCCCTAATGCGAGGATGTTTATTTTCATTTGTTTACGTATTACATAATTTATTAAAACTCGCCTATTGGCGTGCTTTTTAAGCAATTATTGCTTCAAAATGCCCGCCAATATTAGACTTTGTATTTTAATTATAGCCAAAAGATAATGCAAAAAAGATACCCTCAGCGACATTTATGGCAAATACTCTACGCGTTTGTGTTCACCATCTGGTTTGCCAGTCCATCATTTGCGGCGACCTCACACGCAGAGCTTGCGCGGCTTACCTGGAAGGAAGTCGAACACGCTATTAAAAATGGCAAGACCACCCTCATTATCCCTATTGGCGGTACGGAGCAAAACGGCGCGCATATGGCGCTCGATAAGCATAATCAGCGCATCAAGCTACTAGCCAATCGAATCGCGTTATCGCTTGGTAATGCACTGGTTGCACCCGTCATCGCCTATGTACCAGAAGGCAATGTTGACCCGCCAACAGGCCACATGCGCTATGCGGGAACGATTTCTATTTCTGAAGCCGCCTTTGCGGACGTCGTAAAAGGCGCGGCGAATAGTGTTCGCCAAGCAGGTTTTCAAGATGTGGTGTTGATTGGCGACTCAGGCAATTATCAATCGCAGCTAGGTCAAATTGCAGCGGCGTTAAATCGTCAATGGTCAGCAGGTGCTAAAAAAAATTCGCCCAAAACAAGTAAATCGCGCATGCATTTTATTGCGCAATATTATCAAGCCGTGCAAAAAAACTATGTGCGCGCACTCAGCGATAAAGGCTTAACCGCGTTAGAAATTGGCACACATGCAGCGAGCGCGGATACGTCGCTCATGTTGGCACTTGATGCCTCTCTGGTGCGCGAAAATTTAATTAAGAATGCAACTCCGAATGAGGATGGCGTGGGTGGCGATGCGCGTCAGTCCAGCGCCGAACTGGGGCAATTAGGCGTGGCATTGATTATTAGTGAGACGGTGAGCGCGATAAAACTAGCTGTCGCCAAACACTAAGCAAACTGGTTTAATTGAGGCCATTATTATTGATGGGCATGGAGATACGAATGGCGTTAACTAATATTCGCGGCGTGATGGTGGTAAGCAGCGTTTTACTGATTGCAAGTACAACTTGGTGGGTCTATGCACAAAACATACAACCCACACAACCATCAAAGGTTGCGAAGCCGGCTACGGTCACGCCCGTTGCTGGCATGCCGAACGTGCCTGACCCAAGTAATTTATATAGCGAAACCATTTCAGCGCGAATGAGCCCCGCCGTCGCCAATGCTTTACCACGCGTATATGTGCCAAATCGTGGCGAAAATACGGTCAGCGTGATTGATCCGGCCACCTTAAAAGTCATCAACAAATTTAAGGTCGGTGTGCATCCTCAGCACGTGGTGCCATCGTGGGATTTACGCACGCTTTGGGTTGCGAATAACGCCGAAGGCCGCACCGATGGCAGTTTAACGCCGATTGATCCGACCACGGGTAAACCTGGTGCCAATATCGCCGTGGATGATCCTTACAATATGTATTTTTCACCAGACGGCAAATATGCCATTGTGGTGGCTGAAGCCTTTAAGCGACTCGATTTTCGTGACCCCCGCACGATGAAATTAAGCTTCACCATCGAGACGCCAAAATGCGCGGGCATCAACCATGCGGATTTCTCCATTGATGGTCGCTTCGCGCTATTTACCTGCGAATTTAACGGCTCACTTACCAAAATTGATCTGGTTAATCGTAAGGTGATCGACACCATCAAGCTCAGCCAATACTTTGATCGTCCCGATGCGTTAGCAATCATTGATAAATCTGGCAAGAAGCCTAAATATGTGCCCGACCCTGCCAAATTAGGCGGTGAAATTTGCACCACACCGGGCATGCCTCAAGATATTCGCGCTTCCCCTGACGGCAAGCGGTTTTATGTTGCCGACATGATGGCCGACGGCATTCATATTGTGGATGGCGAAACCTTTAAGCAAGTCGGCTTTATCGCCACCGGTATCGGCGCGCACGGGTTATATCCGAGCCGCGACGGTAAATCGCTCTACATCGCCAACCGTGGCAGCAATGTGATTCGTGGCAAACCAAATGGCAAAGGCAGCGTATCGGTCATGGATTTTGCCTCTGAGAAAATCACGAAAAATTGGCCGATTCCCGGTGGCGGTAGCCCTGATATGGGCAATGTCAGCGCCGATGGTAAACACCTCTGGCTATCAGGCCGTTACGACCATGTGGTGTATCGCTTTGATACCGTAACCGGTGGCGTGGACAAAATCAAAGTCGGTCGTGAGCCGCATGGCTTAACGGTGTGGCCGCAACCGGGACGCTATTCGCTAGGGCATACGGGCAATTTGCGGTAGGGGTAGATTAGGGCGCAAAGTCTCAACACAATACAAAAGGCTTTGCGCTATCGTCCAAACATGATTTTTGCAATCAGCGGCTCGATACTTGCGGGCTTTGCGGTAGCCGCATTGGTGAGCAAAATAATGGTGATGCCGCTTTCAGGATAGCGTGCGTATAGCGTGCGAAAGCCTGCCAATACGCCACCATGCGAGACGCGCGATTGGCCCTCAACACTCGATATTGCCCAGCCTAAGCCGTAGCCAGTGGCATTGCTTGGCTCCCCAAATGGAATGATGCTGCCATCTTTTAACATAGCGGGGATTGCCATGCTGTTGAGTGTATCCGCGCTGATCAGACGGTTATTAAAGAGTGCGGCTTCCCATTTTACTAAATCGTTGATTGAAGACCAAAACGCGCCGCTTGGGCGTAGCGCGGCGTATTCACGCTCATTAACGTAAACACCGTTTTTAGATGTGTAGGAAGCCACGCGTCGTGGGATGAGTGCGGTGGGTGAGGCAGCACGCGTGGCTGACATACCTGCTGTTGCAAAAATTTGCTCCGCCATAAACTGCGGCCAAGGCTTGCCACTCACGCGCGTGATCACTTCAGCCAATGCGAAATAGCAAATATTGCAATATTGCGATTTAGTACCTGTCGGAAAATCGAGCGGCAACGCAAAGCTTGCCTTGATGAGATCAATATCAGCGACATTTTTGTTGCCATCAAAAGCGGGCGACTCACGCACGATGCCTGAGGTGTGATTGAGTAAATGCCGCAAGGTGACCTCGCGCCAAGCCTTTGGCGTGTCAGCAATATAGTTGGCAATCGGATCATCAAACTTCAATTTTCCCTGCTCGCTCAGCAGCGCAATACCCAAGGCCAACATGGGTTTACTAACTGAAGCCAGCATAAATAATGAATCTGGCGTAACAGGCAAATCGTTTTCAAGATTCGCCTTGCCGTAGGCTTTTATATAACTGGCTTTGCCACGATGCACAATCGCCAGCGCTGCACCGGGGATCATTTGCTCACGCATTTTTTCGATGATGACGGCATCAATGGCCGCAATGACTTCTGGACTAATAATTGGCGCTATCGTTACTGGTTTAGCCGTCGCGGCTATCGAGAACATCAAGCCTAACGTCGCCATCGCAATTAAACGGATGACAAAATTAGACCTATTGAAATAATCGCGCATGTGTGCAAACCCTCAAGGTGCTGTGTCAAATATTCAAACTCGCCTATTGGCGGGCACTTTGGATCAATATAGGCTGAAACCGCTCGCCAAATAAAGACTTTTTAATCTACCGACTGCGCGGCGCTTTCGGTCGTTTACCGATTTCCACATTGACTGAGGTTTCTTTTTGGCTGCGTATCACGTTAAATTTCACCTTTGCACCCGGCTTTAAGGCGGCAATTGCGGCCATCGCGGTAACACTGTCTTGAATCGGCCTGTCTCCAATAGCGATGATTACGTCCCCCGCCTTCATACCGGCTTTATCCGCCGGACTACCGCGATTGACTTGCGCAACAAGTGAGCCGCGTGCCGCGCCCAATTTCAGTGTGTCGGCTAATTCCGCTGTTACGTCTTGTGGTGAAATGCCGATGAAGCCTCGTGTCACCGAGCCATCTTTAATAATTTGCTCCATCACATCTTTGGCCATTGACACCGGAATGGCAAAGCCGATGCCGAGCGAGCCGCCCGTGCGCGAATAAATCACGCTATTGATGCCGAGCAAATTGCCATTCATATCGACTAATGCGCCGCCCGAATTACCGGGGTTAATGGCCGCATCGGTCTGAATAAAATTTTCATAACGATTCACGCCCAAACGGTTGCGCCCCAAGGCGCTAATGATGCCCATGGTGACTGTTTGGCCTACACCAAATGGATCACCGATGGCGAGTACCACATCACCCACTTGCGCTTTGTCAGATTGGCCGAAGGTCATTGCTTTTAGGCCCGCGCCCTCTACGCGTAATACTGCTAAGTCTGTCTCAGGGTCGGTGCCGACGACTTTCGCAGGTAATACACGACCATCGCCAAATGAAAGCTGAATATCGCGTGCATTGGTGACAACGTGATCATTGGTGAGCACATAACCACCTTTATCGTCAGCGTTCACAATCACGCCTGAACCTAGGCTGGCTTGCGGACTCGAGTCGGCTTCTGACTCACCCTCTTCTTCAGGCACACCAAAAAAGCGTCTAAATAGCGGATCACCGGAAAGAGGGTGCCCCTTCGGCATGGCGACATTGCGCGACGAGGAGACGTTGACTACCGAAACTTTGGCACGGTTGGCGGCTTCGGCATAGGTGGTCTTAAAGTTGGGCGCTACCTGTGCCGTGGAAACGTTTACAAGACCGCTTGCTGCTTCGCGAAACTCAACAATATTTTTGCGCCACGGATTCCAGTCGGGCCGTATGAGGGTGACGACAAAGACGATGGCGAGTGTGACGGTGACAAACTCAGCAAAAATTAACCAAAGGCGGCGCATAGCGGGCATCAAAAAGTATGGATTTACATAGTATGAGGGCAACAACCAAAAATACAAATAAAAAAGCCTACGTTTTCACGCAGGCTTTTTTGAACCTAATATTAGTGAGGCCTCTTACTTCTTTAGCGAATCGCGAATTTCACGCAACAACACCACATCTTCGGCTGGCGCGGCAGCGGGCACATCTTTTTTCAGTTTATTCATTTGCTTGATCATCAAGAAAATGATGAACGCTAAAATCACAAAATTTATCGCGATGGTGATGAAATTACCATACGCAATCACAGCGCCTGCTTTTTTGGCTTCCGCGAGTACTAAACCTACCGCTTGACCATTCAGCGGTATGTACATATTGGTGAAATCCAAGCCCCCAGTAAGTTTGCCGATAATTGGCATAATTAAGTCACCGACGACCGAATCAACAATCTTGCCAAACGCCGCGCCGATAATCACACCTACCGCCAGATCCATCACATTGCCTTTGACGGCAAATTCTCTAAATTCTTGCATCATGCCCATATGTATTCCCTTATAAGATTTTGTGTTTTGTGTTTTGTAAAGTCGGCAACGAATCGCTAGACACAACCATATTAGCCAAAAATTAACTTAAAAACCGTTAAATCATGTGAAACTATTGGTGTTATCAATGGGTCATATGTGCGAATCTGACTATATTTTATAACCAACTAAACTATTAAAAACAAAGACTTAGTGATTACTTCCAACTATTATTGTTAGCTGGGGGCTTTAAGTTCATAGCCCGGATAGATTAAAATATTGGTCTGGGTTAACGCGATCACATTACGACACCTAAAATTCGTGCGTTTGACACTTTCAATTTTTATATTCTCTTAGCGAAAAAGCCAATGAGTGCCATTGTTTATACCAATGTAGATCCAAAAATGCGCCGCAATTTAGTCATCGGCGGATGCGCCGTAGCAGGCATCGCCGGTGCATCCGCGGTAGTGCCATTTGCTGGCAGCATGTTTCCTTCGGAGCGCGCAAAAGCAGCAGGAGCGCCTGTCGAATACAACATTTCGCAAATTGAGCCTGGCCAATTAGTCACCATCGAATATCGCGGTGCGCCGCACTGGGTGGTGCGACGCACACCAGAGATGATGGCGCAACTAGCCAAAAATGACGCGCTCCTCGCCGATCCAATGTCAGAGAGCTCAGTTCAACCTGACGGCGCAAAAAATACCAACCGATCAATCAAGCCTGAAATTTTCGTGGTCAAAGGTGTCTGTACGCATTTAGGCTGCTCGCCGACGATGCGTAAAGAAATCGGCCCGGCGGATTTAGGTGCTGATTGGCCAGGAGGTTTCTTCTGTCCATGCCATCAATCAAAATTTGATATGGCTGGACGGGTATTTAAGGGTATGCCTGCACCAAAGAATTTGGAAGTGACTGCATATCGATTCGCAGATGACAAAACCATCGTGATCGATGCGGACGCTAAGTCCGACGCGAAATCGGCAACCAAAGGAGCGTAGTAATCATGGCAAGCGGAACCAAAGCTGCAATTGCACCACCCGTTAGTGGTCCTGTCGGACAAGTTATTGTTTGGGTAGACCAGCGTTTTCCGCTGATGTCGCTCTGGAAAGGCCATCTGGCTGAGTACTACGCACCGAAGAATTTCAATTTTTGGTATTACTTCGGCTCGCTTGCGATGTTGGTGTTAGTGATGCAAATCGTTACCGGCATTTTCTTAACGATGAATTACAAGCCGGATGCAAAAACCGCATTCGCGTCTGTCGAATACATCATGCGCGATGTTTCGTGGGGCTGGCTGATTCGTTATATGCACTCTACCGGCGCATCAATGTTTTTCTTAGTGGTATATCTACACATGACGCGCGGCCTCATGTATGGCTCGTATCGTAAGCCGCGTGAGCTTATTTGGATTCTTGGCTGCTTGATTTATTTAACCTTGATGGCAGAAGCCTTCTTTGGTTATTTGTTGCCGTGGGGACAAATGTCCTACTGGGGCGCGCAGGTGATTATTAATCTGTTTGCTGCGGTGCCATTTATAGGCCCTGAATTAGCAGTATGGATTCGTGGCGACTACAACATTGGCGACGCTACGTTAAATCGCTTCTTTGCATTCCATGTTATCGCGCTACCGATGGTATTACTCGGCTTAGTCGCCGCACACATAATGGCGTTACACGAAGTTGGCTCAAACAATCCAGACGGCATTGATTTATCAAAGCATATGGACGCAAAAACAGGCGCACCAAAAGATACGATTCCGTTTCATCCTTATTACACAGTGAAAGATGTTGTCGGCGTTGTTGTATTCCTGGGCTTGTTTTCATCTATCGTATTTTTCGCGCCAGAAATGGGCGGCTACTTTTTAGAAAAGCCCAACTTTATTCAGGCCAACCCGCTCAAAACGCCTGAGCATATTGCGCCAGTCTGGTATTTCACACCGTTCTACGCCATGTTGCGCGCGGTACCCTCGTTCTTCGGTTCGGCTTTTTGGGGCGTGATGGTCATGGGCGCGGCGACTTTGATTCTGTTTGCCTTGCCATGGCTGGACAAAAGCAAAGTGCGCTCTATTCGTTATCGCGGGCCGCTTTACAAAAAATTCTTTGCCGCTTTTATTGTGAGCTTTTTAGTGCTCGGCTATTTGGGTGTCGTGCCCACAACCGTTTGGGGGCAAATTCCGAAAGCGCTGCCGATCATTGGTGGTCTTGATACCGCAACACTGGTATCGCGTATTTTGACGGCTGTGTATTTTGCGTTCTTCATACTCATGCCTTGGTACACCAAAAAAGACATTCCTAACGAATTGCCAGAGCCAGATCGGGTGACTGCATAATGAAACATACAATGACTCGTTTGTTGACTTCCATCCTTACCGTAGCAGCACTTGCATCACCAGCGGCCTTTGCGGCTGGCGGCGGCAATATACATTTAGACGACGCTGGTATTAATCTAAAAGATAAAGCTTCGCTGCAACGTGGAGCTCGTAGCTTCGTGGCGAACTGCTTAAATTGTCACAGCGCGCAATTTATGCGTTGGGGACATTTGACGCAAATTGGCTTAACGGAAGACCAGATTAAAGACAATCTCATGTTTAATCCGGATGCAAAATTCGGCGACTACATGACAACTGCACTGGATCCTAAAGACGCGAATGCGTGGTTTGGCGCAGTGCCGCCTGATTTAACGCTAGCAGCGCGTTCGCGCGGCTCAGATTGGATATACACGTACTTGCGTTCGTATTATGTTGATCCGAGTTCGCCAACGGGTTGGAATAATGCTGTGTTTGCTAACGTCAATATGCCGCACGTACTGCATGATTTACAAGGCTCCGCAGCTAAAATCGTGGTCGGCGAAAAAATGAATCATGGCAAAAAAGAAGACGTAACAAAACTCGTTATCGAACGCGCCGGCACGATGACGCAGCCTGAGTACGATCTATACATTCGTGATTTGGTTAATTACATGACATACATGGCCGAGCCTGCGCGTGTGCAGCGCCAACAGCTTGGTGTGGGCGTGATGTTCTTTCTGGTCGTTGCCTTCTTTGCTGCCCTTGTAGTGAAGCGTGAATACTGGAAAGATGTGAAGTAAGTTTGATGTAGATTCCATCGCTAGGCCGCGCTATATGCGCGGCTTGGCATTTATAAGAATTGCAATTAGCGTGACGTATTGCATAAAACCCGCAGTCTCAAAAAAGAAATAGGTACGCATCATGATGACCTTGTACTCTGGCACCACCTGTCCATTTAGCCACCGTTGCCGCATTGTCTTGTACGAAAAAGGCATGGACTTTCAAATCCTAGATGTTGATTTGATGAATAAGCCAGAAGATTTGGCGGTGATGAATCCTTACAATCGCACACCAGTATTGGTTGAGCGTGACTTGATTTTGTACGAATCAAACATCATCAACGAATACATCGATGAGCGTTTTCCGCATCCACAACTAATGCCTGCTGACCCTGTCATGCGCGCGCGCGCACGTTTGATTTTGTATCGCATGGAAAATGAAATTTTTAACCATGTCGATACGCTTGAGCGCGGCAAACAGGCCACGTTTGACAAAGCGCGTTTATACATTCGTGAAAATTTAGTACAACTTGCGCCAATTTTTGTGAAGCAAAAACACATGTTGGGCGAAGAGTTTTCAATGCTTGATGTTGCCATCGCACCATTACTCTGGCGCTTGGATCATTACCAAGTTGAGATTCCAAAAACGGCCGTTGCATTGCTTAAATATGCTGAGCGTTTATTTTCACGCCAAGCCTTTATTGACTCGATGACTGCCTCAGAAAAGGCAATGCGTAAATAATGCGTCGAACGGTGACGAGACATGTCAACGCTGTCTAAAAAACCGTACATCATTCGTGCTATTTACGAGTGGTGTGCGGATTCGGCATTAACGCCATACCTAAGCGTAAAAGTAGACCAGTTTGTGCGCGTGCCAATGGAGTACGTTAAAAACGGTGAGATTGTACTGTCGGTGTCATTACAAGCTACACGCAACCTCACCATGGGCAATGATTTAATTCAATTCTCCGCGCGCTTTAATGGCGTATCGCGTGAAATCTCTGTACCAATACACGCTGTACAAGCCATATTCGCTCGCGAAAATGGGCAGGGCTATTTCTTTGAAGCTGAAGCCGCACCGGAATCATTAACTGGACAAAAATCCATCGCATCCACACCAGCCCAACACGTGCCTGCGTTGCAAGCGGTACCGATGAGCCTAGTCAAAAACATTGACGCGAAAGAAGCCAATGACGTGATTGATACAGAGCTCGATTCCGAAGCAGAATTGTCTTCTGTCGCCACTACCCTACCAAACACAGGCAGCACGCCCAGCAGCGTCTCCCCCATCAGACCTGACCCTGACAGTCCAGCGCCACCACGTGGCGGGCTTCGTGTCATCAAGTAGCGTTGTTGCCTCGCAAATAACCCGCTTTACCACCTCTCGTAGGAGGCACTCATGAGCATGACTGTGGCAGAACTACTCAGCGATAAAGCGAAACAATCGCCAGATGCAACCCTCTTCACCATCGCGCCTAACGCCTTAGTCACGGAAGCGGTTGCACTCATGGTGGCAAAAGCAATTAGCTCGGTCATCGTTTTTTACGATGGACAAATGCACGGCCTGATCACACTCAGAGAAATTTTATCTGCGCTCAATACCCAAGGCGGCGCCGTCACGCAAGCCCGCTGCGAGCATGTGATGAAGCTTAACCCGCCAACCGCCAAGCTCGAAGACACAGTCGATTATTTACGTAGCCTGATGACCGAACGCCACATCACGCATGTGCCTGTGCTTGATGCCAGCAAACTGGTCGGCATCTTGTCATTTCACGATATCGCACGTAGTGCGATTAAAGACGCGGCGTTTGAAAATCAACTGTTGAAGCAATACATTAAGCATTGGCCTTCGTAGAATCTACGCTTCGCCAAACATAAGTCACCGCTTGCACCAATAAGGCGCACATCAGCGCCAACAAAAATGTCCGCGCCACACCGAGCGCTGCCAACTGCCAAGCCACGACAAAACAAAAAACAAGCAGCGAATAAAGTCCACGCGCAAGGTTGCTCAACAGCGCAATCACATGGGCGGCACCGGATCGACGATGAATGAATACCGCCAGTACAGGCGTGAGTACGGGTGCTAGTGCAGCGATACCGCTCCAAGTTTCGCCGACTGTGGTGGCAAACGTGGTGACGATGTATGTCAGTATTGCGCCTAATAACATTCTGAGTAGAAGCTCTGTCATAGGCAAGGGTGACGGTGCTGCGTGTAGTTGGTAACGCGGATATAAAAACGGTGCGACGACTAGTGTGGCAAGCGCAATACCGGTAATGACGCTCAATGCGGTTGGCAATTGCGACACGATGAGAGCGGCGACAAACCACGCCAAAAGTGCAATAGCTAAACTAACCGCCCAGCGATATCGCAGTGCCGCGTGTGAGTAGGCGACGCCAAACGTAATTACCGTCAGTACCGATGCTAACGTGAAATGTGCTGCACGCGCGGCAAAGATAGTGCCGTGCTCGACCGCCATTAACAATAATATTGGCCCGACAATAACGGGTAAACCCGCCATCCAGCCTGCTCTGGCCGGGCCGTAGCGTTTGCCGATAAGTGAAATCAGCATAAGAAAAAACGGTACTAGCGTGAGCTTAAGAATGAGCATTTCAGACTAACGCGAAGTGCGCGGCAATACCTGTAAACACCACCGCACCAAACCAATTGTTATGTAAAAACGCGCGGAAACAATTGTCTCGCTGACGATAACGAATAAGTATGAAGTGATAAATTGCGATAGCAGCAGCGGCGGCAAGCCCTAACCAATACGGCCAATGAAATACCAAATGCAAGCCGATTGCGGACAGCACTATTAACGTGAACGCATAACAAAGCATCACAGCGGCCACATCAAAACGCCCAAATAAAATCGCCGATGTGTGAAGACCTAGCTTCAAATCGTCATCGCGATCTACCATCGCATATTCGGTGTCATAGGCAATAGTCCACAGCACACTCGCGATGAGTACCCACCAAGCGAGTGGCGGCACGGCATTGGTCAACGCCGCAAACGCCATCGGAATACCAAAGCCAAAAGCCAAGCCAAGGTAGGCCTGCGGCATGACAAAAAAACGTTTTGTGAAAGGGTACGTTGCCGCCAATATTGCCGCAACGATACTTAACTGAAGCGTGAGTGTATTGAGAAAAATAATCACTAACAATAGTGCTGTCAGCGCCAAACCAGCGGCAATGAGCAGTGCTTCACGCGTTGAAATTAACTGTGCGGCAAGCGGCCTTGCCGCCGTGCGCGCAACATGTGCATCAAAATCACGATCAGCATAATCATTGATCGCGCAGCCGGCGGAGCGCATCAAAAAAGTACCCGCGATAAATACCAGTAGCACGGTGAAATCTGGCACACCACGCGCCGCAATCCACAGCCCCCACAGCGTCGGCCATAGCAACAACAACGTGCCGATGGGGCGATCAAACCGAATGAGTTTGAGATAGAGCGAAAAACGCGATGGCGGTGTAAGTTGTTCAGCAGACATGACGCTATTTTCACCGATGCTTACGCGCAACAATTATTATGCAAACTCGCCTATTGGCGGGCGTTTTGGGCAAAATATGCCTGAAAATGCCCGTCAATAGGCGAGTTTAGCTATTGGGAACTTCTAATAACCCCCAACGCCAAAAGCACAATGCAATAAACAGCGCACAGCAGCCAAGGGGATAAAAGAATGAACAAACAAACCACTGACTTATTTGTAGCGGATCAGCGTCTTCAGAAGATTGCACAGTACAC
>JANNWG010000014.1:0-190169 GCA_031414695.1 Burkholderiales bacterium | reverse complement strand
CAGCATGAGAAAGACGGGGAAAGATCCCCTAAAAACCGAGGTAAGTTACAAGTGAAAACGTAAAAAATACTGACGATACGTATTAAAAAAATCGTAAATCGCGAATTGTAGGTAATTGGGGGTTTTGAGAAGTGCCCTATTTTAATAAACTCGGCAAAAACACTTCCGTCACCATTAATGGCCGATTATTTTTCAAAAAAACGCTGCGTCTTGCCCATAACGTTTGCTGGTTCAATAACGCTACGCTGGCAATGGCTTTTGCTAGCGGATGCGATAGCGTTAGCTTTTTATATTCGATGGCCATGCGGCTGACATCGGGATCATGAAATAGCATCTCTGCTAATGGCCGATTCCCCAGCTTTGATAGACCTCGCCAAACACCGCGTAAATCACGCGGGTTCGCCGCAGTGTGGGCGAAGACCAGAGGTGTTGCGCCATCGCGCAATATCACTTCGCGAATCACCGCATATTCACCGTAACGCAGCCCCAACGCGCGACGTTCGTCATTGAATGGTGTGGCTAAGCGCTGTTGTAAGCGGACGAGATTGAAGTTATCAACGTTGGCGATGATCCTAGCAGTAAGCGAGCCACGATCGGTTAGCCACGGACGTAATGCGCCCATCGGTGGCATTTGTCGCCATGCATCAGGTTGGGTCAGCTTTACGGTACGCATTGCTTGATTAAGCCTTCAAATAATGTTGCCGCGAACCAAGCCAGCGAGCAAGATGCTTTTCAGCATTGACATGGTCGTGTTCGAGCATCCATGTGGCGGCATCGCGGGCGGCCTCAAGTAGATCAGTATCGCGCTCAATGTCGGCAAAACGTAATAGCGGCGCACCCGATTGACGCGCGCCTAGATGCTCACCGGGGCCGCGAATCAATAAATCTTGTCGCGCAATTTCAAAGCCGTCAGTGGTTTCGTAAATCACTTTTAATCGTGTGCGTGCGGTCTCACCGAGTGGCGATTGATAGAGCAAAATGCAGGCACTTTGTTTTGATCCACGCCCCACGCGTCCGCGCAATTGATGAAGCTGTGACAACCCCATGCGTTCAGCGTGTTCGATCACCATGATGCTTGCATTGGGTACATCGACACCCACTTCAATCACGGTAGTAGCAACTAATAACTGAATTTCATTATTGATAAATTGCTGCATCACCGCGTTTTTTTCGGCGGGCTTTAAACGACCATGCACTAGCCCAACATTTAATTCGGGGAAGTCCTCCTTGATACGATTAAACGTATCGACTGCCGTTTGTAATTGCAGCTTTTCGCTTTCTTCAATCAGCGGACAAACCCAGTAAGCCTGCCCACCATTTTGGCAAGCCACACGTATGCGGGCTAACAATTCATCACGCCGCATATCTGCCAAAAGCCGCGTGGATATTGGCGTTCGACCCGGCGGCAGCGCATCAATGACCGATACATCAAGGTCAGCAAAGTAACTCATCGAGAGCGTGCGCGGTATCGGCGTGGCGCTCATCATGAGTTGATGCGCTTCGTCGTATTGACGCTTATCGTTGCCTGCTTTTTCACGAAGCGCTAAACGCTGACCCACGCCAAACCGATGCTGCTCATCAATAATGGCTAAGCCTAAATTTGCAAACGTTACACCGTCTTGAAATAGCGCATGTGTGCCAATCGCAAATTCGGTTTCGCCACTGGCGATAGCCGCAATTGCTGCGCGTTTTTCTTTCGCTTTCAAACTTCCGGTGAGCCAGGTCACCACCACACCGAGTGGTGCCAGTAATTGCGAAAGCTTGCGGTAATGCTGCTCAGCTAAAATCTCCGTTGGCGCCATCATCGCCACTTGATAGCCGCAGGCAATGGCTTTCACCGCTGCCAATGCCGCCACCACCGTTTTACCTGAGCCGACATCACCTTGTAGCAAACGCTGCATCGGGTGTGATTTGGCTAAGTCAGCGCTTATTTCTTGTGCAGCGCGAGTTTGGGCATTGGTTAAACCAAACGGCAGTGCGGCTAAAAATTGTTTAGCGAGCTTGCCATCATCATGAAACTGCGGCGCATTTTTCTTATCTCGCGCCGCACGCGCTTTTTTCATTGCGAGTTGTTGTGAGAGCAGTTCGTCAAATTTAATCCGCCGCCAGGCAGGGTCAGTGCGATCCGCTAATTGTTCAAGCATCGCGGCGGGCGACGGCCGGTGTAATGAAAAAACCGACTCTTGAAACGGTAACAAATGCAGTGTGTGCCGAATTTTTTCCGGCACACAATCAGCAAATTCGTGACGGCTATTGATGGCATCAAGCGCACGCTCAATTACGCGCCTTATCGCCACCTGCGATACACCAGCGGTAGTCGAATAGACTGGCGTTAATGCATCTGGCACAGGTTCATCCACACTCACAATCCGATAACGTGGGTGCACCATCTCCGCGCCAAAAAATCCTTGGCGCACTTCGCCGAAAAGTCGCAAGCGTTTACCAATGGCTAATTGCTTTACTTGGCTGCCGTAAAAATTCAGAAAACGTAGATATAAAAGCTCATCGCCATCTTTGGCTTGCACCACTAATTGGCGGCGCGGGCGATAAGTAATTTCGGTATGAATAATCTCAACTTCCACCTGACAATCGATGCCGAGACGCGCATCGCGCACATGCGTAATGCGCGTTTCATCCTCATAGCGAATTGGCAAATGCAACGCAAAATCCCACTCGGCACGCAAACCGATGCTGCTCAGTTTTTCGGCGAGTGACGTGGTTGTTTTCGTTTTTTTTGTTGGACTAACGTTTGCCAAGTTTGAAAGTGTCTGTTGTTCTGCTGTAACTAGCCGCCGCTATCGGTATTGGTATGCAGCACCATCACGCCTTCAATTTCAATCTCCGCCCCGCGTGGCAAGCCTACCACCGCAACCGCGGCGCGAGCAGGATATGGTGCCAGCATGTACGTTGCCATGATTTCATTGACCTTGGCGAAGTGGGCAAGGTCTAGCATGTACACATTTACCTTAACCAAATCATTGAGTGAGCCGCCTGCCTCGACACATACTGCGGCTAGGTTTTCAAAAACTTGTTTTACCTGCGCCTCAAAGCCAACTACGAGCTGCATCGTTTTTGGATCAAGCGGAATCTGCCCGGACAAATAAACTGTTTCCACCACGCCGCTGACTTTTATGGCTTGTGAATAGGTGCCAATTGCGGCAGGTGCATGCGGAGTATGGATGATGGTTTTCATGGGTTTGCAGTTAATTTTATATCGTTCTTAATTTCTTTATGTGAGCCTGATTTTACGCGCGTAATCCGTACCACCTCCTCAAGCTGGCGCATTTGCCTGAGCACGCGCGCTAAGTGCTGACGATGGTTCACTTCAATGGTGAAATTAAGTGTGGAAAATTTTACATCGCGCGGAATATCTTCCATCCGAATATGCACAATATTTGAGTTGGCACTCGAAATTTCAGCGGCGAGCTTAGCCAAAACGCCACGTGCGTCGGTCACCACCATGCGGATATCAACTTTGAACAATTTGTTGATGGCCGGATCCCAATCAACATCAATCCATTTATCGGGGTCAAATTTGGCCGCACCATTTGCGTGATGTGAACGCAGTGTCGGGCAATCATGGGTGTGAATGATGAGTCCTTGTCCGCCCTTCATCGCCGCAATAATTGGGTCACCGGGTATTGGGCGGCAGCATGCGGCAAATTGCACCGCCATATTTTCAGTGCCACGAATCACAATCGCATCTTTGGGTTTGTGCTGCGGTTGCTCTAACTCAGCGATATCAAATAATCGTCGCGCGGCCACAATGGCTAAGCGTTTACCCAGCCCAATTTCGGCCAGCACTTCCTCTTTGGTTCGTGCGCTGTCACCCTTGAGTAATCGCTGCCAATGCAGTTTGCCCACGTCATTCGGGTCAAAATTTAGCGTGCTCACCGCTTGGATTAGCAGCAACTCACCTAATTCTACTGATTCAGATTGTTGGGTAGTCTTCAAATAATGCCGTATGTGCGAACGCGCACGGCCGGTGGCCGCATAGTTAAGCCAGGCTAAATTAGGCCTGCCCTCTTCACTCGTCACAATCTCTACTCGATCACCATTGTTGAGCGCCTGCGATAACGGTGCGGACTCGTCATTGACCTTAGCCGCAATAGCGCGATTGCCAACGTTTGAATGTATTGCATAAGCAAAATCAACCAGCGTGGCGCTACGTGGCAGTGAAATAATTTTGCCCTTTGGCGAAAACACATAAACAGCATCAGGGAAAAGATCAACCTTAATGTGCTCTAAAAATTCGAGCGCATCACCCGTGCCGGATTGAATTTCTAATAGCGATTGCAGCCACTGGTGGGTCTTTTGCTGCATGTCGGTGACTTCAGCATCAAGCGTTTTATAGAGCCAATGCGAGGCCACGCCCGCCTCGGCAATTTTATGCATATTGGCCGTGCGAATTTGCAACTCAACCGGCGTGCCATATGGGCCAAATAGGGTCGTGTGTAGCGACTGATAGCCGTTATTTTTGGGGATCGCGATGTAGTCTTTGAATTTGCCGGGAAATGGCTTGTAGAGCGTATGCAATGCGCCAAGCGCTAAGTAACACGACGGCATATCATCAACAATGATGCGAAAGCCGTAAATATCGAGCACATCCGAAAACGAAATATGCTTTTCCTGCATTTTTTTATAAATAGATGACAAATGTTTTTCACGGCCGCTCACGACCGCGTTAACTTTAAATTCCGCAAGCCGCGATTTCACCGCATCCAGTATTTTGCTCACGACTTCGCGCCTATTGCCGCGCGCTGATTTCACGGCTTTTTCGAGCACCATGAAACGATTTGGATGTAGCACTTTGAAACCTAAGTCTTCAAATTCGTAATGCACCGCATTGAGCCCTAAGCGATACGCAATCGGCGAATATATTTCTAAGGTTTCACGCGCAACGCGCTCTTGCTTAGATTGTTTGACGGCATCAAGCGTTCGCATATTGTGCAAACGGTCTGCGAGCTTAATCAATATCACCCGCACATCGCGCGCCATGGCGAGCAACATCTTACGAAAATTTTCTGCTTGCGCTTCTTCTAACGTAGCAAATTGCAATTTATCTAATTTAGATACTCCATCAACTAAATCAGCAACGGGTTTACCAAAGCGTTTGGCAATTTCGTCTTTGGTCGTAGGCGTGTCTTCGACCACATCGTGCAATATGGCAGCGATAAGCGCCTGCGCATCAAGATGCCACTGCGCAAGCAATGTCGCGACCGCAAGGGGATGGGTAATATAGGGTTCGCCCGACTGACGCGTTTGACCTTCATGTGCGTCACGCGCCATGGCGTAAGCTGCCTCAACTTTTTCAATATCGGCAGGCTTTAAATACGTACTGATTGTTGACTTCAACGAAGCGACTTCGGAAGTCGCTAATGTCTGCGCCTCAAGGGATGCTACTGGGTCAATGATCGACGGTAGCGTAGGCGCAGAGGCTATTAAAGGATGAGGATTCGTTTCAGGCAACACAATTCCTCTCCCTTCAAAAAATTACATGTCGGCTGGTACCGTTGGCAAGCTCGGCACGTGCGGCTTCAAAATATCGACTTTGATATAACCTGCCGCGATTTCGCGCAGCGCAATCACGGTCGGCTTATCTTTGCCCGGGTCAACATAGGGTGCTGAACCCATGGCAAGCTGACGTGCCCGCGCTGTGGCGGCGAGTGTTAATTCAAAACGATTAGGAATGAGTTTGACGCAATCGTCAACGGTAATACGTGCCATTTGATGCCTCTTTTACAATGTCAAAAAAACGAAAAAGCCGCGTTGCTTCGCTTTGGAAAGCTGACGCAATACGCTAAAAATAGTGTGCTGCTTACTTGATTAAATCGGCGTGTCGCGCGATTTGGCGAGTCGCGGTTAATTCACATGCACGCGTTATCGCGCATAAATCCGCCAATGCCACATTGAAATCTTTATTGATAATAACATAGTCGGCTTTATAGACGTGTTTTAAGTCCTCGCGCGCCTCACTTAAACGCCGCTCAATGACCGCAGGTAAATCCTTCGCACGCTTGATTAATCGGCGTTGCAGCTCCTCAATTGAGGGCGGCAATATATAGATATAGACCATGTCAGGGAAGATTTTTTTAACCGATTTTGCACCCTGCCAATCAATTTCAAGCAAAACATCAGCCCCTGAGGCGCGGGTTTCTTCTATCCATTTTTTTGATGTGCCGTAAAAATTACCGTACACCTCAGCATATTCGAGAAATTCGCCCGACTCAATTAACGCTTTGAATGCTTCACGCGTCACAAAATGGTACTCACGGCCACTGATTTCACCCGGTCGCGGCGCGCGCGTGGTGGTCGAAATGGACACACGAATGCTCGGCTGAAGCTCGAGCAAACCCGCTACCAAGCTGGATTTGCCAGCACCTGAGGGTGCTACGATAGTGAATAAGCAGCCTGACATATTTTTGTGAGGTGGGATTAGGGTTTCGGGTGGGCGTTTGGCGTTAAGCGTTGGGCGTAATTATTGTGGTGAGCAGTTAGCAGTAGAGTTATATAAAAACCATGGCTATGCTTAATGTCAAACACCCAACTCTTAACGAAAAAAATTACTCAATATTTTGTATTTGCTCACGCATTTGTTCAATCAATACTTTCAGCTCAATAGAGACCTTAGTAGATTCGGTCGAAACCGATTTTGAACCTAACGTGTTTGATTCGCGGTTTAGTTCTTGCATTAAAAAATCCAGTCTTTTACCAATCGCGCCGCCACCTTTGAGCACGCGGCGCACTTCGCTCACATGTGCGCCTAAGCGATTTAATTCTTCGGCGATATCTATGCGTGAAGCGAATAAAACAACTTCTTGTTTGAGTCTATCGTCACTGGCTGCGTTCAGGTCAGCATCGGCGATTCGCTGACGTAATTTTTCTTCGTAAGAAGCAACCATTTGCGGTACTAGTGGGGCAATTAGTGTGGTTAATTTATCAATGCCGTCGAGCCGTTCAACAATCATTGCCGCAAGTTTTTCGCCTTCTCGCACGCGAGTCTCGTTTAATTCGCTAACAGCCTTAGCAAATAGCACCAATAGCGGTGACTTTAACGATTCCGCTGTCATTTCAGCAGCCGCCATTACGCCTGGCGAATGCATTATTTCCCAGACTGATAACGGTCGTGCATCGGTCTTAAAGCTTGCCAATATTGCATCTTGAGATTGTTTAAGCGCCGCCAATGCGCCGCTATTCGGCTCACTCGCTGATTGGCTTTGATCACTCGTTAAGGTAACGCGACAATCAACTTTGCCGCGCGTTAACGTGGCGGCAATTTGCTCTCGCATTGCCCCTTCGAGCGTCCGTATATCCTCAGACATACGCGTTTGAAATTCCAAATAACGATGATTAACTGACTTCAGCTCAATGGCGATACGACCACCGATCACTTCACCAGTGACGGCGGCGAAGCCCGTCATGCTTTTTACAGGTTGCGCCATAGCAGAAAGACTTTTCGAGTTGGAAGCGAGCAATTAAGTGGGGCACACGTCAGGATATCCCGTAATTACGGTCATCACGTGTTCTAAGCTTGAGTTTCGGGCACAATTATAGCTTACGGTCATTAGGTGTCATCATCGGACTACGTCTCACGAACGGCGAACAGCGCTCACATACTCTTAATTGAAACATGGCATCACAAACCAATCAGCCGCTACCGGAGGGCTACCAACTACAAAACTACACTATCGACAAAGTGCTTTCTTCGGGCGGCTTTTCGATAGTGTATTTGGCGCATGACGAAACCAATGTGCCTGTCGCGGTAAAAGAGTATTTACCATCCGCGCTAGTTGTCCGCTCTGACGGCGCATTGGTCACCATTAGTTCCGACGACAATTTGTCGATCTTTAGGCATGGCTTGAAATGTTTTTTTGAAGAGGGCCGCTCACTAGCCATGATTTCTCACCCGAATATTGTTAGGGTTGAGAATTTTTTCCGTGCTAACGAAACTGTTTATATGGTCATGCAATATGTGCGTGGGCGTACGCTGCAATTTCACATTCACCGCCATCGTCATGAATTTTCTGAGCGCTTTATTCGCCGCATGTTTACGCACTTGCTCAATGGGTTGCGTGAAGTCCACGCCAATAAGTTGCTGCATTTAGATATTAAGCCCGCCAATATTTACATCACAATGGAAGGCAAGCCCGTATTGCTCGATTTTGGCGCGGCACGACAGTCGCTCACAGCAGATGCACCAAAACTTCGTCCTATGTACACTGCTGGCTATGCCGCAAGTGAGCAGTATCGTAATACCGATGAAATGGGTCCGTGGACAGATATCTATGCGATTGGCGCAACGCTTTATACCGCCATTGGTGGGGCGCATCCACAGCCGGCCAATGAACGCGTGGTGGAAGATAAATTAATACCGTTGCGTACGCTCGCAAAAAGCGCCTATTCAGAAGATTTATACGATATTGTTGATTGGTGTTTGCACCTTGATCATTTAGCACGTCCGCAGTCAGCATTTGAATTACAACGCGCGCTAATGAAGGATGTATCCGAATGGCGCACTGATGTAGAAGTCACAACTGCGGAGACGAGCTTCACGAGCCGCGTCAAAGCAACCCTTAACAAAAAGATTTTCTGAGATGCGCTTCACAATAGCTCAGCAAAGCAATATTGGTGGGCGCAAGGTCAACCAAGATAGGCTCGCCTACTCGTACTCTAAAGACGTCATGTTAATGGTGATTGCGGATGGTATGGGCGGCCACGCACGTGGCGAGATAGCGGCTGAAATCGCGGTCAACACTATCAACAACCGGTTTCAGACAGAAGCGCGCACGATACTGCGTCGACCAAAAGAATTTTTAGACGCTGCGGTACAAGCTGCTCATCGCGCAATTGTGGCATTTGCCGATAAAAACGACATGTTAGAGTGTCCGCGCACAACCGTCGTTGCGGTTGTGATTCAACGCGGTAAAGCGTGCTGGGCGCATGTAGGCGATTCACGGCTTTATTTAATGCGTTCAGGTCGACTGGCCGCTGTCACGGCTGATCATTCACGTGTACAGCAGATGATTGATGCAGGCATACTCACGCCAGCACAGGCGGCAGTTCACCCTGACCGTAATAAAATTTACAATTGTTTAGGCGGTGTTTTACCTCCAACTATTACGCACTCTGAAGAATGGTTACTACAAGTCGGCGATAGCATCTGGATATCAACTGATGGCTTTTGGGGTCCTCTCAATACAGACAGCATTGCCGCACAGAGTGTAGATGCCGAAGTTATTTCGTTGGTGCCAAAGCTCATTGAAGATGCTGAACGCAAAGCGGGTTCGGAGTCAGATAATTTATCCGTCGTGGCGATGCGATGGGAAAAGCAGGAAGATGATGAACTCGGAAACAACGTGTCGGAGACTGGTCCAATTGAAGGCTTTACGTCGTCGATGAACACCACACAACAAATCGCGGGCTTGAAAGATGAAATATCGGACGATGATATTGAGCGAGCCATTGCGGAAATTCAGAGTGCGATTAAAAAAGTAAGCCGTTAAGTTTTTTTAGGAAGAACATGCCAAGGTCATATAGCCGCAGTCAGTCAGAATTACGTCCCGTCACCATCACACGTCACTACACCAAGCATGCGGAAGGTTCCGTTTTAATTGCGATTGGTGACACCAAGGTGCTGTGCACTGCGAGCGTTGAAGAGCGCGTGCCGCCGCACAAAAAAAATTCCGGTGAAGGCTGGGTAACGGCAGAATACGGCATGCTGCCACGCGCAACGAATACACGCAGTGATCGTGAAGCCGCGCGCGGTAAACAAACAGGGCGCACACAAGAAATTCAACGCTTAATAGGTCGCAGCCTGCGTGCAGTCGTTGACTTAAAATTGCTAGGTGAGCGTCAGATCACCCTCGACTGCGATGTCATTCAAGCTGACGGTGGCACTCGCTGTGCTGCGATCACTGGGGCCTACGTTGCGCTTGAAGATGCGGTAAATGTTCTCCTCAAAAAAGGCTTGATTAAACAAACCCCCATTCGGGATTATGTTGCCGCTGTCTCGGTTGGACTCAACAGCACTGGCGCAATACTTGATCTTGATTACAGTGAAGACTCAACCTGTGAGACCGACATGAATGTAGTCATGACCGGCAGCGGAGCGTTTATTGAGATTCAGGGTACTGCTGAAGGCGCGCCATTCACGCGTGCGCAATCAGATGAACTACTTAGCTTGGCACAAGCGGGGATTCAACAGCTAGTCGCGGCACAACGCGCGGCATTGGTGTAAAAAGACTAAACACTGCCCTCACATCTGCAGCGGCAACCTTGCCACACTACATTTTTTAAGTGATCCCTATGCAAGCTCTAAACAATATAAAAATTCTCGACATGACCCACGTGCAAGCTGGCCCCACCTGCTCGCAATTGCTCGCCTGGATGGGCGCGGATGTGATTAAGTTTGAACCGCCACAGGGCGACGCCACGCGCGGACAATTACGCGACATTGTGGGACAGGATTCGCTTTATTTCACCATGCTTAATTGCAATAAGCGCTCTATTACCGTCAACATGAAGTCGGCAGAAGGTAAATCTGTCTTTGTTGATCTACTAAAAACTTGCGACATCGTGATGGAAAATTTTGGCCCAGGCGTATTGGATAGATTGGGCTTTACGTGGGAAAAAATTCACGCGATTAACCCTAAAATTATCATGGGTTCAATTAAGGGCTTTGGCTCAACTGGCCCTTATGCAGAATTTAAAGCCTACGAAAATGTTGCGCAAGCAATGGGTGGCGCAATGAGCACCACTGGTGAGGGAACAGGCACGCCATTTGTTACGGGCGCACAAATTGGTGATTCTGGTACTGGGCTACATTTGGCGATTGGCTTATTGGCTGCGCTTAATCAAGTTAATCGCACCGGCCTTGGTCAATATGTTGAGGTGGCAATGATGGATGGCGTGATGAATTTGTGCCGCGTGAAATTTCGCGATCATCAACGGCTTGCAAACGGTGCGTTGCCTGAGTATTCGGTACCGACATCGATCGGTATGGGCGACGTGCCGCGCGCGGGCAATGATTCGGGCGGCGGGCAACTTGGCAATGCCATTCACTGCAAGCCGCACGGCGCAAATGATTGGATCTACGTCGTGGTGCAAGAAGCGGTTTGGGTGGCGTTAGCAGACAAAATCGGCGCCGAACTTGGCGTTGCCAACCTCGCCACTGATACTCGCTTCTCCACTATCGCCGAGCGCCGTAAAAATCAAATAGCGATGTGGGCGCTCATCAACCAATTCGCCGCCAATTACACCAAGCGTGAAGTAATGGCGATACTTAATCCGATTGATGTGCCATGCGGCCCGATTATGTCCACTACCGATTTGGCAACTGACGAGCACATTCGCGGACGCGAAATGTACGTAGAAATCGCCGATGAAAAGCGCGGCAGCTGGTTTAACGTCGGCATGCCAATCAAACTTTCCGCTTCACCCGCCGTGATCAAACGCGCACCGTATTTAGGTGAGCACAATGAGGATGTGTTGCAAAACGACTTGGGCTACGATGCCGACAAGGTTGCGGCGCTTAAGCAGGCTGGCGCGTTTAATGCAGCGTTGAAAAAATAAAAAATCAGTAAACTCTATCACTGACGGCACTCTTCAAGCATTTGTGCTTCAAAACGCCCGTCAATGTTAGCGTTTATAGTTTACGCGCACGTATCAAGTGTAGTCATTAGCCGACGAATTAGTCCGTCTGTCTGCTCATTGTCTTATTAAGGTTGATAAATTACATTTTCTAAATGAAAATCAATGCGTTACATACAAAAATCACTTGCACGTAAAGCGCATGAGGAGACGTAAAGATGTTTCTGCCCGTAAAGTCATTTCCCATAATTGTCGCTGCCCTAATGGCGGCAACATCGAGTACATCCATCGTCGCGCAAACAACAGCTACGGTTGACTCTATCGAATACATAAACAGTCGAAACGGTCAGTATTACCGCACCGATATTGCCGCTGAAATCGCCGCCATTGATCAAAACGCCGCGGCTTCCGGTTGGGCGCGCACTGGTCAAAGTTATAAGCTATGGCGCACGCAGGCAGTTGCACCTGCAGGGGCAATTGCACTTTATAAAATTTCCTCCTTAAATTTTGCTAATCCTGCACAGCCTAGCGTTTGCAGCATGTCAAAGTCGGGCAAGATCGGGCAACTTTCTGGAGGCAGCAAATGTGCGCCGCTGACAAGCGTCACCTACGCGTTGTTGCCTGATGCAAATGGTCAATGCGCTGCTAATACAGAGCCTGTGTATCAATCCGCCGTTAACAACAATACCCGTTTCGCCAATAAGCTTGCTGTGGTGCAAGATATGTTTGATCGCGGTTGGAATGCAAATAGCGTTAGCTTCTGTGTTCCGGGGGTTTCGACAGCCACAGATGCCGATGTTTATCGTTTGCTCAAACAGGCAACGTTTGGCCCTACAGAAGCCTTGATGAATCAGGTTAAACAAACGGGTATTGCTAATTGGGTAGACAACCAGCTCAATATGGCTGCAGTCTCTTCCATGCCGAATCTGCCGTTTTATCCGACCACCCGACCGACCGAATGTGTAGACGGTGGCACGCCCACCACGATGTGCTCGCGAGATAATTACACGCAATATCAAGTACAACTGCGTTTTTTGCAGAACGCATTAAATAAAGATGACCAATTACGCCAGCGCGTTGCCTTCGCACTCTCGCAAATTTTAGTCACATCTGGTGCGGACAACTCCCTCATGCCCTACGGTATGGCGAAATATCAGCAACAATTTCTTGACTATGCCTTTGGTAATTACCGTGATTTATTGATGGCGGTAACGTTGTCACCCGTCATGGGCGACTACCTGAATATGGCGAATTCGAATAAGCCTGATCCAGCTCGCAATATTTCGGCGAACGAAAACTACGCGCGCGAAATTATGCAACTTTTTTCCATCGGCCTATACGACCTAAATTTCGATGGCACAGTGAAAAAAGATGCGGGCGGCAACCCTATTGCGAGCTATAACCAAACCATCGTTGAAAATTTTGCGCGCGTATTTACCGGCTGGACCTATGCGGGTACAGGTGGCGCCGTACCGACGCGCAACAATCCACCAAATTTTGATTACCCAATGATGCCGGTGGCGAGCAATCATGATGTCGGCAGTAAGACCTTAATCGGCGGCTACGTCATTCCTGCTGCACAAAGCGCCACGCAAGATTTAAATCTGGCGATTAACCATTTATTTGCGCATCCCAATGTCGCCCCGTTTATTTCCAAGCAGCTTATTCAAAAATTAGTGACGAGCGACCCTAGCCCCGCTTATGTGGCGCGTATTGCCAACGTGTTTAACAACAATGGGCAAGGTATCAAAGGAGACTTAAAGGCGGTCGTGCGTGCAATATTGCTCGATACTGAGGCGCGTGGCGCGATTAAAGCTACTGCAGGATTTGGCAAATTAAAAGAGCCTGTTTTATTCGGCGTCAGCGCCTACCGAAGCCTAGGTGGCGTCAACGACGGTGTGTGGGTATTGCCATTTTTCAGCGGCATGGGACAAGATATTTTTCGAGCCCCTACCGTGTTTAATTACTATGTGCCAGACAACACCATCTCTAATGGCAGGTTAGGACCTGAATTTGAAATTTTGACCTCTACTACGGCGTTTGCCCGCCTTAACTTAGCGCGAAATATTACCAGTGGTGGCGTGACAAGCAATGTGCCGGGTACAGGCAACACCACCAATGGCACCTACACAGCAGTGACAAACGTGGCCGATGCAACGGGTACCAGCATTAACTGGGCACCTTGGCAGGCGTTAGCGAGCAACCCCGCCGCGTTAGTCGATAAATTATCTTGGGTATTTGCCGCAGGTGCGATGTCTCAATCGGCACAGCAACAAATCATTACCGCTATTAGCGGCATTCCTGCCACAGATAGTTTTAACCGCGCCCGCTTGGCGGTTTACCTCACCTTGACCGCCAACCAATTTCAAGTGGATCGCTAATATGAACGCTCCTTACATCATCACACGTCGCCGCTTACTTCAAGGCATTGCGGGCGCTGGCGCAGTCTCTGCAATGGGCACTTTAGACGGCATGGGGCTTTCCGCTGCTCTCGCGCAAAGTGCGCCAGCTGGTGACTATAAAGCTCTTGTTTGCGTTTTTTTGTACGGCGGCAATGATGCCAATAATTTGATAGTGCCAATGGAGACCGCTGACTATAACCAATACTTCATGGGTCGTGGTGGCGTTGATAGTATTGCCATTCCACAAGCGCAACTTTTGCCCATTAAGCCGAAAGCACTTAACCGTAATTACGGCCTACATCCAGCCATGGGCGGACTTAAAACCTTATTCGACGACAACAAAATGGCGGTCATGTGTAATGTTGGCACATTGGTTGAGCCGCTTACCAAGGCTGAGTACAGCGCTGCGACGAAGGCGCGGCCAGAACAGCTTTTTTCGCATTCTGATCAAACCCTACAGTGGCAAACATCGGTCTCAAAAGGCATTCAGCGTACAGGCTGGGGCGGTCGTTTAGCGGACGTTGTTGGGCCGACAAATGGCACAAACTTTCCTATGATAACGAGCATCGCTGGTTCAGCTATTTACTTAAATGGCGATACACCCCGTGTAATTGCGATTCCCTCAACAGGCAGCTTTGCATCAACAACATTACCTGGCGCTGCCGCAGATACGCCACGACTGAACGCGCTTAAAAATATCATGAACTTGAACGCGGGTAACGATTTCACTCGCGAAGCTGACGACCTGCTTGCCCAAGCCCTGGGCGCATCGGACATCATAAATCCAATTATTACTGCCAATAACACCACGATCACACCGATTTTTGGCAACCTTAATAGCGGCATTAGCAATCAATTGCGCCAAGTTGCGAAGTTAATTGAGGCGCGTGCCGCTATCGGCGTAAAACGGCAAATTTTCTTTGTGGCACTTGGCGGCTTTGATACTCACACCAATGAAATTGTGGCGCACAACAACCTATATGGCCAACTAGGCCCAGCGTTGAAATCGTTTTACGATGCCACCGTTCAAATGGGCGTGGCGAACCAAGTCACAACCTTTACCATGTCTGACTTTGGTCGCACATTAAGGCAAGCCTCCGGCGCAGGCTCGGATCATGGTTGGGGCAGCCATCAAATCATGCTGGGCGGCGCTGTACGCGGACAAGAATTTTATGGCACATTTCCCAACCATACGCTTGGCGGCCCGAACGATGTCTCAACAAATGGCCGCTGGATACCGACGACCTCGGTCGATCAATATGGTGCGACGTTGGCAAAATGGTTTGGCGTATCAAACTCTGATATGGCAACTGTGTTCCCAAATATTCGGCGATTCTCGAACACAGATTTAGGTTTTTTAAGTTAACAGATTCTGCTATCTAACTAAAAAATGCCACTTACGAGTGGTATTTTTTTGCTCGTTTGCTTAGGATGAAAGCGCCCCTCAATCACGGTAACGATGCGTTCGTCTAATCTTGTTAGAATCAGTTAAATAATTTCAGTCCGTACAGGAACAGGGAGTTCGTATGAAAAAAGAAGGCTTTTGGTCGAAAGACTGGTTTTTTGCGTTGATCATCGTCGTCGTCGTGATGATCATCAATTTTACGACTAACTTTTTTGGCGCACTCGATACCAAAGCGTACGACTGGGGTGTTTCAGCCACATCAAAAACACCATCAGATCGTGTTGCGGTTATCGCTATTGATGAAGAATCCATTGCTAACCTAGGGCGTTGGCCTTGGTCGCGTGAGATTCACGCCAATATGATCGATAAGCTCACGATTGCAAAGTCAAAAGTCATCGGTCACACCGTATTTTTCTTTGAGCCACAAAAAGACCCGGGGCTTGTTTACATCAATAAGCTCTTAGAGATTTATCAAAAAAATAATCCGGTTGCACCTGAAGGTCAAGCGCCAATTCCGGTAAACCCCGCTACCGCAGAGTTTGCGCCAATCTTGCTGGAAGCAGAACAAACGCTCAATACCGATCGCCGCCTTGCCGCCAGCATTAAGACGGCAGGCAACGTGATTTTGCCGCTGAGCCTTGGCGCATCACAATCGTTACCTAACGGTAAGCCGGATAAGCCGCTCCCCGATTACGTCAAAGGCAGCATTGTGCCAGCGATGCCCGTTTCAATTTTTGCCAGTGAGCAGCCTGGTTATCCGATTGAATCTATCGGTGCTGTAGCTGCTGGTGTGGGCGATTTAAGTTTATTTGTTGATAACGACGGCGGTATTCGTCGCGACATTACGACGGTTGATTTTTTTGGCGCGCAGCAATTTCCCTCACTTGCCTTAGCCATCGCTGCGAAGAGTCTAAACCTAGGCGCTAAAGATATTCGCGTAGCTTCTGGCGAAAGTGTGACACTTGGCAATTTACGAATCGTTACCGACGATAACGGCTTAATGTTCCCGTACTTTTATAAACCGGTAAATGGCAAGCCTGCCATGCCCGTCGATTCTTTTTTTGACGTGTATTCGGGCAAAATTCCAACTAGTAAGTATCAGGACAAAATTGTACTGATTGGTGCAACAGCTTCTGGCATTGGTACAAGCACAGTGACACCCATAGGATTGCTGTCGTCTGTTGAAACTTTGGCGCATTCGGTATCGTCCATCTTACAACAACATTTTTTCCGTACGCCCACATGGGGCGGCTGGGTCACACTCGTTGCGCTCGTACTTGTTATTGCGTACTTAGTCGCATTACTACCAAGATTACGTGCAGGTCCTGCGGCGATGCTGACACTTGGGTTGTTTGTGCTGCTGTTAGGCGCACATTTCGCGCTCATGGTGGGCGCTGGCATGTGGATTAAGCTCATGCTTCCTGCAGCGTTGCTATTGATAGGCCACTTATTATTAACGACCAAACGCTTCCTCGTGACCGAACGCGGCAAAGAGCAATCTGATATTGCTGGTGCGGAATCTAACCGTATGTTGGGCTTGGCGTTTCAGCAGCAGGGTCAGCTCGATATGGCGTTTGATAAATTCCGCAAATGTCCTGTGGACGAGCAGGTGCTGGAGAATATTTATTCGCTCGCGCTGGATTTTGAGCGGCGTCGGCAGTTCAATAAAGCCGAGTCTGCTTTCATGTATATCAATCAACATAATCCAAAATTCCGCGATGTGGCCGAGCGCATGAATCGCGCCAAGGCAATGTCGGAGACGATTATTTTGGGTGGCTCTGGCGCGGCGCGTTCAGCCAATGCCACGATGATGCTGACAGGCACAAATGAAAAGCCAACACTCGGCCGCTACACCATTGAGAAAGAATTGGGCAAGGGCGCGATGGGTGTTGTTTATCTCGGTAAAGACCCAAAAATTGGCCGCGAAGTGGCGATTAAAACCATGGCGCTTTCAAGTGAATTTGAAGGTGATGAGTTGCAAGAAGCCAAGGATCGTTTTTTCCGCGAGGCAGAGTCAGCTGGCAAGCTGGATCATCCGAATATTGTCAGAATATTTGACGCCGGTGATGAGCATGACCTAGCCTACATTGCGATGGAGTTTTTGAAAGGTAAGGACTTGGTGGATAACACCAAAATACCGAATTTACTGCCATTTGACGAGATGTGCGACATCATGGTGAAAGTAGGCAGCGCGTTAAATCATGCCCATGAGCAGGGCGTATTTCACCGTGACATTAAGCCCGCTAACATCATGTACGACCCCGAAGGCAAAGTACCCAAAGTTGCTGACTTCGGTATCGCACGCGTGACGGATTCATCTAAAACCAAAACCGGCATGGTGCTTGGCACCCCATCGTTTATGTCACCTGAGCAATTAGCAGGCAAGAAAATTGATGGCCGTTCTGATTTGTTCTCACTCGGTGTGAGCTTTTACCAATTGGCTTGCGGTCGTTTGCCATTTACAGGCGAATCCATGACACAACTGATGTTTGCCATTGCGAATGAGCCACATCCAAATATTTTGGAATTCAACTCAGCACTACCACCATGGGTCGTGGATTTTATCGACCAAGCCTTGGCAAAAGATATGGAGCAACGATTCCAAAATGGCACTGAATTTGCAAATGCGATTAAGACGTATCGTCAACTTGGTTAATCCGCTTAACAACTTACCAAAACGCCCTGCGGGGCGTTTTTTATTGAGGAATCATCAATGCCACTAACCGCATCTGTCGCCAGACAAGCGCTACACCATCGCGCTATTTCGGCGCGCGGCTACAAACGTGACGACGGCTTATTTGAAGTTGAAGCGCATTTACAAGACACGAAAACATACGATTTCAAGCTCGTTAGCGGCGTGCGCAAAGCCAATACTGCCGTTCATGCCATGTGGCTACGTCTGACATACGATGCTACGCTGACTATTATTGACGCCGAAGCCGCAACCGATGCCGCACCTTATGCAGGCACCTGCGAGACAATTACACCAAAATACAAGTTGCTGATTGGCATGAGTATGCGTCCAGGCTTTAGTGAACGCGTTCGTAACGCACTTGGCGGTGTCGAAGGCTGTACCCATTTGACAGATTTAATCGCGATTGCTGCGACCACCGCGTTTCAAAATCTAGCCGGACAGCTGCCCTCTGATCCGACGCGCCAACCTTACCCGCTCAATCGCTGCCATGCGTTGGCGCTGAATGGCGCGGTGGTGGCAGAGTTTTATCCGCAGTGGCATAAGCTTGGATAATGATAATTTAAACACCAATATCTACGAGCACTTTGGCGGCATAATGGCTCAAACTGCCCGCCTTTAATAGGGTTTGCAAATTAATCTTGCCGCACTCATAATCGCACTATCAACAGTACGAATAAAGGTACGCTATGAATACTCTCAATGCCAACGATCTCAAAATCGGCGGCGTCACTGCCATCGAAGCAGCATTGGACTTGACGCCTGAAGCGGTCATTTCGGTTCGCGGTGATCGCCGCTATGTGGTGATGCGTGCTGCGCAATATGATTATTTACGTGAATGCGAGCTTGAAGCCGCATGGCTCGCCACGCAAGCCGACCGTGCCAGTGCCGCCGGTGGCCGTGCCCAAACGATGACCGCTGCCGAGCACATTGCCGACATGCAGCGTCGCCTGCAAACAACATCCGCTACGACAACCGCACCCACTATGCAGCAAACGCGCGCCGTTTATGATGTAAAGGCAAATGCTGGCGTGGGAAAAGTGAAAATGAAAGCGAAAACCACTCCCCGTTCACGTAAAAAAGTAGTCTGATGGTCGCATGGAAGCTGGTTTTCACCGATTCATACATCGCGCGTGCAGAACGCTTTTTGCGTAAGCACCCAGATCTCGCCGAGCGCTATTTCAAAACCATTGAATTACTTGAGGCCAACCCTCACCATCCTAGCCTGCGGCTACATGCCTTGAGTGGGCGATTGAATGGTTTGCATTCGATTTCAATCAATCTGTCATATCGCATCACGCTAGAAATGGAAGTTCGCGAGCATGAAATCGCTCTGGTGAATGTAGGGGCACATGAAGCGGTGTATAGGTAAAATATTGAATAGTCGGCTAAATTTATGACTGATGTGTTGACAGTATTAGTTGCGCTGATGAATGCTTTGATGAACACATTGATGAATTAGGTAGCGCGGTTTTGACGTCATCGCTGCTAAAATACAGTTTGAAAATTTCACTCCCCTCCCCGCTCTATCCCAAAGGTTCCACATGAATGTTCATGAATATCAAGGCAAGGAAATCTTGCGCAAATATGGTGTCGCCACGCCGCGCGGCATCGCTTGTTTCTCTGTTGATGAGGCGGTCAAAGCCGCTGAAACACTTGGCGGTAAAGTTTGGGTAGTCAAAGCCCAAATCCACGCGGGTGGTCGCGGTAAGGGCGGTGGCGTGAAAGTGGCTAAATCGCTGGACGAAGTGCGTCAATACGCCACCAACATTCTCGGCATGACATTGGTGACCATTCAAACTGGCCCTGAAGGTCGTGTGGTGAAGCGGCTTCTCATTGAAGAGGGCGCGGATATTAAAAAAGAACTCTATGTCGGTATGGTGGTAGATCGTGCATCACAGCGTGTGACCTTGATGGCCTCCTCTGAGGGCGGCATGGATATTGAGCATGTCGCAGAACATACGCCAGAAAAAATTCATAAAGTCCATATCGATCCAGACGAAGGTTTAACCACTGCTGCGGCGACGGATATTTCAAGAAAAATTGGCGTGCCTGATCAAGCAGTTGATCAAGCAGCCGCCTTTATGCAGTCGCTATATAAGGCGTTTGACGAATGCGATTGCTCACTCGCCGAAATCAACCCGTTAATTTATACGGGTGATAACAAAGTCATGGCGCTCGATGCCAAACTCAATTTTGATTCGAACGCACTTTATCGCCATGCCGATATTGTCGCAATGCGCGATTTTGATGAGGAAGACCCAGCCGAAGTTGAAGCCTCAAAATTTGATCTAACCTACATCTCGCTTGACGGCAATATTGGCTGCTTGGTCAACGGCGCAGGCTTAGCAATGGCGACCATGGATGTGATTAAACTCTACGGCGGCTCACCGGCTAATTTCCTCGATGTGGGTGGCGGTGCCACCACTGAGAAAGTTACCGAAGCCTTCAAAATCATGTTGAAAAACCCAAATTTGAAAGCGATTCTGGTCAATATTTTTGGCGGCATCATGAAGTGCGATGTGATTGCGAATGGTGTTATTGCTGCCGCGCGTGAAGTGAAGCTCGCCGTGCCGCTTGTAGTACGCATGAAGGGCACAAATGAGGATTTGGGCAAACAGATTTTGAAAGATTCTGGCCTACCGATTATTTCTGCAAACAATATGGCCGAGGCTGCTGAGCGCGTCGTTGCTGCTGCCGCTAACCACAAAGTAGGACAATAAGATGAGCATCTTAATTAACAAAAACACCCGCGTTCTCACCCAAGGCATTACTGGTAAAACGGGTATGTTCCACACCAAAATGGGCAAAGAGTACGCCAATGGCGCGAATTGCTATGTCGCTGGCGTGACGCCGAAAAAAGGCGGCCAAGCTTACGAAGGCATCCCGATATTTGATACGGTAGCCGAAGCGCGTGAAAAAACAGGTGCAAATGCATCCGTGATTTATGTGCCGCCACCGTTTGCCGCAGCGGCGATTGATGAAGCCGTAGATGCAGGCATTGAGCTTATTATTTGTATCACTGAAGGCATTCCCGTGCGTGACATGATTCGCACGCGTGAGCGTATGATTGGTCGTGGCAGCATTCTCATCGGGCCAAATTGCCCGGGTGTTATCACACCAGATGAAATCAAAATCGGCATCATGCCAGGCCATATTCATAAAAAAGGTCGTATCGGCGTGGTCTCACGCTCTGGCACGCTTACTTATGAAGCCGTTGGGCAATTGATGGAATTAGGCTTAGGCCAATCATCATGTGTCGGCATTGGCGGCGACCCCGTCAACGGCATGAAGCATATCGACATCATGAAGTTATTTAATGATGACCCTGAGACAGATGCCGTCATCATGGTGGGCGAGATTGGTGGCGACGCTGAGGAAACTTGCGCGCGATGGATTAAAGACAATATGAAAAAGCCAGTTGTCGGCTTCATCGCTGGCGTTACCGCCCCACCGGGCAAACGCATGGGTCACGCGGGTGCGATTATTTCTGGAGGCAAAGGTACCGCGCAGGAAAAGCTCGCAGTGATGGAAGAATGCGGCATTAAAGTGACTAAAAATCCGGCCAAAATGGGCGAACTACTCAAGTCAGTTTTGTAAACGGTCTTAATGCAGTGCATGCAGTTAACAAAATAAAGGGCGACTTCTAAAAACGTAAAAGTTTAGTCATTTTGGCGTCCCGCAAAGGTGACGGGTTTTTAGAAGTTCCAAAAAAATAAACACTACCATTCACGGGCGCTTTCAGGCAAATATGTCTGAAAACGCCCGTTATACTTTGATTTTCACTTTTTCATCAGCAAGGCAACGCCATGACCATCACGACAGCTACGCCATACCCACACCTGTTAGCCCCACTTGATCTCGGTTTTACGACGCTTAAAAATCGCGTGCTCATGGGCTCAATGCATACTGGCTTAGAAGATAAGGCGAAAGACTTCCCCAAGCTTGCTGAGTATTTTGCCGAGCGTGCGCGGGGTGGCGTCGGCTTAATTGTGACGGGTGGTTTTGCGCCGAATGTTGAGGGCTGGTTGACCCCATTTGGTTCGCGTATGGCTTCATCTGCTGCGGCGCGTTCGCACCGGCTCATCACCGATACCGTACATGAAGCAGGCGGCAAAATAGCCTTGCAAATTTTGCATGCGGGTCGTTATGGTTACTCCCCATTCTCAGTGGCCCCGTCAAAAATTAAATCTCCCATTACGCCCTTCACGCCGCGCGCATTGTCGCTTGGCGGCATTGAGCGGCAGATTAAATGTTTTGTTCGCGCGGGCAAGCTAGCACGTGATGCGGGCTACGATGGCGTGGAAGTGATGGGCTCAGAAGGCTATTTCATCAATCAATTTCTCTCAACAGCGACTAATAAGCGCGACGATAAATACGGCGGCAGCTATGAAAGTCGGATGCAGTTGCCGATCGAAATTGTCTCTAGGATGCGCGAAGCCGTCGGCAAAGACTTCATCATCATTTATCGATTGTCGATGCTAGACCTCGTACCCGAAGGTCAATCGTGGGATGAAGTGGTGATGCTCGCCAAAGCAATTGAGCGCGCGGGTGCAACCATCATCAATACTGGCATCGGCTGGCACGAAGCGCGTGTGCCGACGATTGCCACCTCCGTTCCACGTGGCGCATTTGCATGGGTGACTAAAAAATTAAAAGGTGAAGTTTCAATTCCGCTTGTCACCACTAATCGCATTAACACGCCAGAAGTCGGCGAGGAAATTATCAGCAGCGGCGCGGCCGATATGGTGTCAATGGCGCGGCCACTCTTGGCTGACCCAGAGTTCGTGAATAAAGCGGCTGCCAATCGCGCGCTCGACATCAATACCTGCATCGGTTGTAATCAAGCGTGTTTGGATCATGTGTTTCAACAAAAACGTGCTTCGTGTTTGGTCAACCCGCGCGCTTGCCATGAAACTGAGATGGTATTTACCAAGACCATTGAGAAAAAACGTATCGCGGTAGTTGGGGCTGGCCCGGCAGGGTTAGCGTGCGCGACGGAATTAGCCTCACGTGGTCATGATGTGGAAATGTTCGATAGCGCAGCTGAAATCGGCGGGCAATTTAACATGGCCAAACAGATTCCAGGCAAGGAAGAATTTCACGAAACGCTGCGTTATTTTTCACGACGCATAGCTGCTACTGGCGTGAAACTCAGCTTGAATAGGCGTGTTTCAGCCGATGACTTAAAAGCCTTTGATGAAGTCGTGATCGCCACTGGCGTGACCCCACGCGACCCAAAAATCCCCGGGCAAGATGGGCCGAACGTATTGAGTTACATTGACGTGCTGCTCCATAAAAAGCCGGTTGGCAAGCGTGTTGCCGTGATTGGTGCGGGCGGCATCGGTTTCGATGTGTCGGAATTTTTAGTCGAAGATCATTCGCCCACCATGGATTTAGACGCATGGAAACGCGAGTGGGGTGTAGGTGACCCATCCATCGCACGTGGCGGATTAGTCAAACCAGAAGTGAGTGCTCCCGCACGGCAAGTCTATTTGCTACAACGCAAGGCCACCCAGCCCGGTAAAGGGCTCGGCAAAACAACCGGCTGGATTCATCGGGCAGCATTGAAGAAAAAGAAAGTTGAAATGATGGCCGGTGCAAATTACGACGCAATTGATGCGCGCGGGCTGCATATCTCATTCGGTGAAAAACATGAAAACCCGACACTACTTGAGGTAGACACCATCGTGTTGTGCACGGGTCAATTACCGCTACGTGAGTTAGTTGAGCCCCTGACCCAAGCTGGCATCAAGACGCATTTGATTGGCGGCGCATTCGAGGCGGGTGAGCTTGATGCCAAGCGTGCGATTGATCAGGCGGTAAGGTTGGCATTGACCCTGTAAGTTGAAGCATGGCGCGATACTGTTTAGTTAGTCAAATAACACCGTTTGCCCCAAGGTAAAGCATAGAAAAAAGAGAAACTAACTTAGCTGCCTAGATTGTCACCATCTGTATCCGCCATTCGTACGTATCAAGATAGAATTCACCATCAACCATTCTTGGACGTTCGCCATGCAGATAAAACATCTTGTCATCGCCGCAACTGCGCTACTCATCACCAGTTGCGCGCATCAAGTTGCACCACCTACAGCTATAAATACTGCTGTTGCCGCCTCAACATCGCAGTCAGCACAATGCGCTGCGACCAAAGACGCTAGCGATAAGTCCATTGCCCGTGCACTGGATATTAATGTTGAAATGTTGGCTACGCTTCGAGAATTTGGCAAAACAGATAATGCTGGCGTCTGTGCGCTATCTTGGGATGCGCGTAATCAATTGCTGCTGGCCTATCGGCGCACGCTAAAAAACCCGAATCGCAAAGCGACTCTTGCCGCGTCAAAAGAATACATTGCCACATGGGATGCGGACGATGAGGGCAAACAGCCAAGCTCGACCCAAAAACTCGCGGCTGACGCTAAACGTAAAGCGCTCGCCGCTAAAAATAATACGGTTGGCGGCATCAAGGCGGCAGGCATTTCGCAAAACCAGTGGACATTTTTAGGCCCTGGAAATGTCGGCGGTCGAATTCGCGCGATTGTATTTGATCCACGTAATAGTGAGCGTTTTTTTATAGGCGCGGCAACGGGTGGCGTCTGGGTTACCAATAATGGCGGGCAAACCATCACTCCTGTGGTTGACTTTAGCGGCAATATTGCGATCGGCTCTATGGCCGTCGATCCGGTGAACCCTGATACGATCTACGCGGGCACAGGCGAGAGTTTTGGCGGATTTTCGGGTGTCGGCATCTTTAAGAGTACCAATGGTGGCGTGACGTGGAATTTCTTACCTTCCACCTCAACTGATACTTCATTAAACCCAAGTGGCGCAGATTGGGTATTTACAAATCGGATTCATGTACACCCGACAAACTCTGCCATCGTGTTGGCAGCAACGGCTGGCGGTATTCATCGTTCAGAAAACGGTGGACAGACATGGACACGTGTACGTGCAGGTAACACGCTTGATTTGCAAATTGATCCGAACGACGCATCGCGCATGATTGCTTCAGGCAATGGTGGTTTTGCCTATTTTTCTACAAACGGTGGCCTCACATGGACGGATGCGCCTAAGTTTTTCAGTAACACACCGCGCGGACGCAGCGCAAGCGCACGTAGCGAATTTGCGTGGAGCAAATCAACGCCTAATCTGGTTTATGCCTCGGTAGATAACTCAGATCTAACCACAGGCGCACGTGGCGAAATATATAAGTCTGAAGACGGCGGCGAGACGTGGACATTTTTATCGTCACCTAAACATTTGAATCAACAGGGCGACTATGACAATACTATTTGGGTTGATCCAACAAACGCACTCAATATTGTTACAGGTGGACTAGACCTATATCGTTCCATTGACGGTGGCGCAAATTTTTCGCGCATCAGTACGTGGCAGTCAGGCTCACCAGGTCAACCACAGCCGCACGCAGATCATCATCAGATTGTTTCGCCACCTAATTTCAGCGCGTCAAATCCAGTGGTCTATATCGGCAATGACGGCGGTTTGTATCGTTCAACCAATATTTTTGCAGCAGGGCCTAATGGCACAACCACTTGGCAAAATTTAAACAATGAATTAGGCATTACACAATTTTACGGTGGCGCGGGCTCAGTAGCGGCAGGCGGCAAACTTATCGGCGGCACGCAAGACAATGGTGACTTACGTTACAACACAGGCACATCTTGGTCGCGCATTGGCGGTGGTGATGGCGGCTATGCAGCAGTTGACCCCGTTGACGACAATACTGCCTATGGTGAATATGTGTATGCATCCATTAGGCGCTATGGTGGTGCAGGCGGCGGCTATATTTGTACTGGCATTTTAGAAGGTAAAAAAACTGAAGGCTCAATCACCTATTGCGGCCCAGATGCAACCGAGCAAACAAACTTTATTACACCTTTTATTCTCGATCCTAATGTGCGTGATCGAATGTTGGTTGGCGCCAATTCACTTTGGGTAAGTGATGATGTGCGTACCGTGGCAGCCCCCGTGTGGCGCAGCATAAAGCCGCCAACAACGGTTAGCGGTACAACACGCTACTTCATCAATGCGATTGGCGTACAAAAAGGCAATTCCAACGTGATTTGGGTCGGGCACAACGCGTCGAACACCACTGGTGTACCAACGGCAATTTTCAAAACGGTAAATGGGCTTGCCGCATCGCCGACCTGGACGAATATGGCGCAATCGGGGATGTCCACCTCCACCATTAATCGCATCACGATTGACCCTGATAATCCTAACCGTATTTGGGTATCGTATTCAGGTTTTGCAACGAATCGCTTATGGGTTACTGAAAATGGTGGCACGAGTTGGCGCAGCATTTCGGCTGGCTTACCTGCGGTAACGATTCACGATATGAAACGTCATCCCACAGAACGTAATTGGCTCTATGTGGCCGCAGCAAATGGTGTTTATACATCACAAGATAGCGGCACAACGTGGACTTCTACCAATGATGGTCCCAATAGCGTGAGGGTGCGTGAATTATTTTGGTATGACCAATTCACATTGGTTGCGGTCACTTATGGACGTGGCTTTTATCGCGCCACAACACTACCTGATACTGGATTGATTTCATTTCAACCTGTTACCTACACCGTGAGCGAAGGCGCGGGTAGTGTTAATGTCACAGCGCAGCGCGTTGGCAATCTTAGCCAAGCCGCATCTGTTAGCTACGCGACCGAAGCCTCTACTGGCAGTACTGCGGCAACAGTCGGTGCAGATTTTACGGCGGCGACCGGTACGCTGTCTTGGGTGGCGGGCGACGGCTCCAGCAAGGTCATTAGTGTGCCAATATTGGATGATAGTCTTGCCGAGCAGAGTGAAACATTCAACGTTGTTTTGCGTAATGCCGTCGGCAGCACCATCGGTGCAAGTACCGCAACGGTGACCATCACCGATAACGAAGCTGGTGTGTTTCCGCCCAATTGTGTGATGCCCACTACGGGTTGGTCTACTCCTGCTACCGCAACAGTAGGCTGGCAGGTCGCCACCGATAGTGCCGCTGAAGGGCAATGTAGCTTGAAGAATAGACCGCTCATTGACGGCACCACAGGTGCGGCCAATGTAAGTCGCGCGCAAATACAATTTACGGGTAACTTTGTCGCGGGCAACATCACCTTTCAACGTCGCGTATCGAGTGAGGATACATGGGATTGTTTGCGGTTCTTGATTGACGGCGCGCAACGATCCATCGGTGGACAGTGCTCTGGTATTGGCGGGATTGGCGCTTCAGGCGAAGTGCCTTGGGGCAGCGTATCAATCCCCATTACAGCGGGTATGCACACGTTAGTTTGGTCGTATGAAAAAGATGAAAATACAGTCGCGGGTGCAGATAGCGCATGGATAGACTCGCTGGTCATGCCACTAGTAGGTGGGCAGCCACCCGTCGCTACCAAGCCAGAATTTAATTACTCCGATATGTGGTGGGCTGGTAGCTTGGAAAGCGGCTGGGGTATGTCAATACAACAGCACGCCAATGATGTGCAATTTAACGCGCTTTATGTGTATGACAATACTGGCCGCCCTGTTTGGTACGTCATGCCCGGTGGCACGTGGAGCAATAATTTCACGACTTTCTCTGGGTTGCTTTATCAACCGACAGGTGCGCCGCTCAATAATTACAATGCGGCATCAATGGTGGTCGGCGCATCACCCGGTACAGTGACCATTAACTTCACATCTAGCAGTACCGCTACCCTCACCTACACCATTAACGGCATAAGTGGCACAAAGTCGATAAGCCGTCAGAGTTTTGCGGCAGGTACGGCACCTTTTGTAGTCAATGATTTGTGGTGGGCGAACACGGCGGAAAACGGTTGGGGCATCAACTTGGCACAACAGCAAGGCACTATTTTTGCCGTCTGGTACACCTACGCGCTTGATGGTAAAGCGACCTGGCTTGTCATGCCGGGCGGCACGTGGAATGGCAGCACCTATAACGGCAGCTTATTTAGCACCACTGGTGCGCAATGGCTAGGTGCAGCGTTTAACGCAAACAGTGTTGTTGCTACCAATGTGGGCACGCTCAGTTTTGACTTCGCTAATGCAAATGCGGCAACGATGCGATACAACATCATGTCTGGCCCATTTCAAGGCACGAATCAAACAAAGCAAATCGTCCGGCAGAATTTTTAGCTGTTTTTTAAAAACAGAAACTCGCCATTCAGCGGGCATTTTCAAGCATAAGTGCTCTAAAGTGCCCGCTGATAATAGACTTTAGCTTTTTAATTGTGGGTGCGATAATCGTGCGACCGCTTTTTCATTCGCGCAATTTCAATATAAACCACTTCACATGTCACCACTTAAAAACGATACCTTTCTTCGCGCTCTTATGCGTGAGCCGACGCCATACACGCCGATTTGGATCATGCGCCAGGCGGGACGCTATTTGCCAGAATACAAAGCGACACGCGCGCGTGCCGGCAGTTTTTTAGGCTTAGCAAAAAGTCCTGACTATTGCACGGAAGTTACCATTCAACCGCTAGATCGTTTTCCACTTGATGCGGCAATTTTGTTTTCGGATATTCTGACCATCCCTGACGCGATGGGCTTGGGCTTATTTTTTGCTGAAGGCGAAGGCCCAAAATTTGAGCGCACTGTGCGCACTGAAGATGCAGTCGCGCGCTTGCCAGTCGCCGATATGCAGCAGCTGCAATATGTATTTGATGCGGTTAGCCAAATCAAAAAAACGCTCGACGGACGTGTGCCCTTAATTGGCTTTTCCGGTAGCCCATTTACCCTCGCCTGCTACATGATCGAAGGCGGCGGCTCGGATGATTTTCTCCAGACCAAGACCATGCTTTTTCAGCGTCCCGATTTGCTGCACGCCATATTGAAAAAAAATACCCAAAGTGTCATTGCTTACTTAAACGCACAAATTGATGCAGGTGCTGAAGCGGTCATGGTATTTGATACGTGGGGCGGCATGCTTTCGCACAGCGCCTACCAAGAGTTTTCACTCAAATATGTAGAAGAAATCATGGCGGGTTTAAAGCGCACCGCCAATGGCCGTGTCGTGCCGCGCATATTTTTCACCAAAGGCGGCGGGCTATGGTTAGAGTCAATTGCTGAGTGCGGCGCGGACGCACTGGGGCTGGATTGGACAATAAATTTAGCCGACGCCAAACGCCGGGTTGGACATAAAGTCGCGTTACAGGGCAATCTTGATCCCTCTACATTATTTGCCCCGCCAGCCACAATTGAGCAAGAAGTGCGTCGCACCTTGCGTGAATTTGCACACGACGGCAACGCCAATGGTCATGTTTTTAATCTCGGCCACGGCATTTCCCAATTTGCCGATCCAGCCCATGTCGAAGTGCTCGTTCACGCCGTACACCGCGCCAGTGCTAGAGGCGGCTAAAAACCGGAAGTCAAGCAATTTATATTTATAAAACGTGATCGAGGGGGCTTGCTTATGCACAGAACTCTCGTTCTAGGCATTTCCGTCAGTTTTCTAGTGTATAAAATGAGAAACCACGTGCAACTCATTGAAATAATTAGAAATATTGATTTTTTGCAGCGCAACAATTATAAAATTTTACATTCAGTTGCGGCCAAAAAATCGCAAAAAATGGATATATGCACAAAGTTATCCACAGGCGCATCGCTTATTTATGGACGTCTTAAAAGTCGAGTGCTGGCGGGCAATTTGAGGCATTATTTCGCCGAAACCCTCACTGTGTTTTTAGGCAAAATGGCGATGAATTGGTGATGAAACCCTGCATTGTGAGCATCGCACTCGATGTGCCGCTGACGCGAAATTTTGATTTCGCCTGGCCTGATGATTGGCCGCGCGCGACCGACGCCGATATTGGGCGCTTAGTGGTCGTACCGTTTGGCACACAGACGTTAGTCGGCATAGTCGCAGCCCTTAATCCGCAAAGTGATGTGACTGCTGATAAGCTGCGCGCCATTTCGTCCAGCACCATTGACATCCCCGCATTAAGTCAAGATGTGCTTTCGCTGATTCGCTTTTGCGTGCAGTATTACCATGCGCCATTTGGGCAAATTGCGATTAACGTGATCCCACCGGCACTACGTTCACCCACGCGCAAACTAAAACCGCGCGTAGCGCATGGGATCTCAACGACGCTTCGTGCCATTGCCGCCGGACCGAACTTAAACGACGAGCAGCAACAAGCGGTGTTGGCTATTGATAGCGCGCACCAAACATTTTCGGCATTTCTGCTCGAAGGTATTACCGGCAGCGGCAAAACTGAAGTGTATTTATGTGCGATTGCCGCCACGCTCGCGCGAGGTGATCAAGCGCTGGTGTTAGTGCCCGAGATTAATTTAACGCCCGCATTTTTAAAACACGTATCACAACGCTTTCCCAATCATCACATCGCACCGGCGCACAGTGGCATGGCAGCTATCGCACGCTTAAATGCGTGGCGCGACGCACAAATTGGTGAAGCTGATATTGTCGTCGGCACGCGCTTGAGTGTATTCACGCCAATGCCACGTTTGCGGCTCATCGTGGTCGATGAAGAGCACGATCAATCATTTAAGCAACAAGAAGGCGTGCGCTATTCGGCGCGCGATGTCGCGGTCTTTCGCGCGAGTCAATTAAAGTGTCCGATTGTTTTAGGCTCTGCCACGCCCGCCATTGAGACCCTCGATAACGTCACGCGCGGTCGTTTCAAGCATCTCAAATTAACACAGCGTGCGGTTACCAACGCGCAATTACCAATCGTTAATTTTATTCACCTTGATAGCGAAAAAGCCCCAAACGGTTTAACCGCTTCACTGATTCGCGCCATTGATGAGACGGTCAAACGCGGGGAGCAGGCAATGGTGTTTATCAACCGTCGCGGCTATGCGCCTGCGCTCGTGTGCGGCAGCTGCGGCTGGATGCCTGAGTGCACGCAGTGCAGCGCGCGCATGGTATTTCACCGCGCGATCAAAAAATTAAAGTGTCATCATTGCGGCGCCGAGCGGCGTGCGCCAACCGAATGTGGCGATTGCGGCTCAACCGATTTACACCCTGCTGGACATGGTAGTGAACGCATTGAAGACGCGCTACACGAGGCACTGCCAGGGATTCGAATTGCGCGGGTTGATCGCGATGCCACACGACGTAAAGGCAGTGCGGAGAAAATATTTGCTGATACGTCGGCAGGAGAAGTTGATATTTTAGTCGGCACGCAAATGCTCGCCAAAGGACATGATTTTCCCAAGCTCACCTTGGTCGGCGTGGTCAATGCAGACGGCGCCGTTTTCTCCGCTGACTTTCGTGCAGCGGAACGCATGGCGCAGCAACTTATGCAGGTATCTGGTCGCGCGGGCCGTGCAGCATTGCCAGGTCGTGTATTAATACAAACGCGTTTTATTGAACATCCGGTTTATCAAGCAGTGGCGTCACATCATTACGCGCAGTTTGTTAACGCCGCATTGGCCGAGCGGCGCGTGATGCAACTGCCGCCGTATTCGTATTTAGCGTTACTCAAGGTTGAGGCACGCGATACGGCAAAGCTCGATAAATTTTGTGAAAATGCGCTGCAATTAGCGACGGTACACGCAAACAATACCGGCGTGCGCGTGTGGGAGCCTGTTGCCTCTTCACTAGCGCGTAAGGCCGGTTATAGTCGCAAACAATTGATGGTGCAATCCACTAAACGCGGTGCATTACAGCTATTTTTAACCGCATGGATTGCTGATATTCGTCAACATGATGCGCGCCAAATAAAATGGGTCATTGATGTGGATCCGATTGAGGTTTAGCGCCTTCAATTACCCATGCTAGAATTTTTTATGCTCAACATCACCATCAATGGTCAAGCCACAACTCAGAACACGGGAAGCTGCGTGGACGCCATCATTGCCAATATGCAGCTCGTCGGCAAACGCTATGCAGTGGAACGTAACGGCGAAATTATTCCCAAAAGTCGTTTGTCAGAGACACCCATTGCCGACGGCGATAAATTTGAAATCGTCATTGCCGTTGGAGGCGGATAAACATGCATGAGACTACAGCGTTAACGATTGCAGGCCGCATTTATTCTTCACGCCTACTCGTCGGCACCGGCAAGTACCGCGATTTTGCGGAGACAAAATTAGCCATTGACGCGTCCGGTGCCCAAATTATTACGGTAGCGATACGCCGCGTAAATATCGGCCAAGACCCTACCCAACCTAGCCTGCTGGATTGGTTGCCACCCTCGCAATACACGCTGCTGCCAAATACCGCCGGCTGCTATAACGCGATTGAGGCCGTACGCACGTTACGTTTAGCGCGCGAGCTACTAGATGGCCATAAGCTCGTGAAGCTCGAGGTGTTAGCCGACGACGCCACCTTATTTCCGAATATGCCAGAGACCTTAATTGCGGCGAAGACGCTCGTTGATGATGGCTTTGATGTAATGGTTTATTGCACCGACGACCCGATTCAGGCGAAAACACTTGAAGATATTGGTTGCGTCGCGGTGATGCCATTGGCGTCCCTCATCGGCTCAGGCATGGGCATATTAAATCCGTGGAATTTAGAAATTATTTTAGACCGCGTTAGCGTGCCAGTATTAGTCGATGCCGGTATTGGCACCGCATCGGATGCGTCCATTGCGATGGAGCTTGGCTGTGATGGCGTGCTCATGAATACCGCCATTGCTAAAGCGCGCGACCCGGTGCTGATGGCAAGTGCGATGAAAAAAGCGGTGGAGTCTGGCCGTGAGGCGTTCCTCGCCGGCAGAATGCCGAAGAAAATCTATCAAGCATCCGCGAGCTCACCACGCGAGGGGCGCATCGGCACTTAAACAGTGCCTTGTGCAATGTCTTGGGCAGACCGCAAGCCAAGCCGTAATCGTGCGCGCCTAAGGGCTGATTCATCCGCATAGCCGACGGCTTTAGCAATAGCGTGCAGCGTCAATGTTTGATCCTCAACGGCGAGTGTTGCCGCCAGCTGCACGCGTAGCTGCGTTAAATAATCAAGTGGCGTGATGCCAAGCAATAATTTGAAACGCGTTGCAAATAATGTGCGTGATAGTGCAGCCTGTTTAGCGAGGGAAGCCACCTGCCAAGGTCGTTCAGGCGCATTGGTCATCGCGTGCAAGGCGAGCGCAATACGCTCGTCCGCCATTGCCGCAAACTGCGGTAGCCCTAATGGATCGCACGCACACAGTATTTCGGCGAGCAACGCGTACAGCGCTTTTTCAAGGTGTAACGCTAAGCCGCTACCTACGATTTCTGGCCCTACATCTATTGGTGCGCGTGCTGAGATTTCATTAGCAACAAGCAATGCCAGCGCGGATAGTCGCCCATGCTCATGCGTGCTGAGTTTAATCAAGGCCATCGAGCGTGATGGCATGCTGACAAAGGTGCTCGTTGTGGTATTTAGAAGGATATGACCCATGACAGCTCCTTGGGTTGGGAGCGCCGTCGTATCGCCTGCACTGAATAGCCTAATAGCAAAAGTGTCGCTATTACTGCGGTTAACAATCAGCATTTCCCCGGGCAGAATTTTATTCACAATACCCGCGCTGCACATCGCCTCAATTGGCGAGTTGGTTGGCAACAGATAGCCAATTGCACTTTTCAGCGACCACTCAAACCAGGTAGCTTCACTACGCCATATCGTGGCATTCGCGCGGCCTCCGGCAATCACGCTTAGGCGAGACATGCGCAAATTGTTTTGAACGATTGGCCTTTTTTTATGAACTATCTGCCGCATCCTGCCCACTCCAACATTCGTAAATACGATGCAGCTAATACGACCAAACAGCATTTTTGGTTGCGCAGTTGACCGTTTTTTGTACGCCCTTCTGCTTTTCAACTATCGGTAATTAATAAACTTTGGAGCTTTTTATGAAGAAAATCACCCGACAAGCCTCTGTTGCCACTTTGTTATTTTTGTTGGCCCCACTTGGCGCGCTTAGCGTTCATGCTTCAGGCTCAATGTCTGCGCCGACTGGCAGTAGCAATGACGCCTACTCTCAAGGCAAGTCAATATTTTTCAAGCAAGTTGTCTGCACGACTTGCCCCTATGCCGGACGCGGTAAGGATGCCAGTGACGCCAAGGCGTTGCGTGATCAGCTCAATATGGCCGATAGCAAATTGAAATTAGGTAGCGATGACAAACAGGCTGTCAATGCTTACCTGAGCGAGCGCTTTCGTTTATCTAATATCGACAAAAAATAAGAGGATTTAGCGATGAAACCTGCCACAACTGTTTTACGTTTTTCGATACTCGCCATTTTTGCTTCAACTGTCGGCGCCGCATTTGCGAATGATGCTTATCTGCCGTCACCGGGCAAAAGCATTGTGAGTTTTTCATTTGGCAATCAAAAGACCGACCAAATTAAAGCTGGTGCGATGACGGCGCAATTGCCGACCGACATTAAACAAGATAACTATAAATTTAACTACACCTACGGCATCTCTGATCCACTCGCCCTTGATATTGAAGTCGGCTATGCGAAATCAAAATTTATTGTTATCCCTGGGTTAGCCCCTGATGGTGGCTTGAGTGGCGTGACCGATTCACGTCTTGGGCTACGTTATCGTTTGCTTGATGATCAGGCAGCAGATGCCGTTACGCTCACACTGGGAGCGGCAGCGATCATCAAAGGTAGCTACAAAACTGGCTCGCTCCCTGCTATTGGTGACGGCGCCAATGGGATTGAGTTATCCGTCTCGCTCGCTAAAGCGTTGACATCAAACTTTAGTGTTTTTGGCACGCTTGGCCAACGAGATCGCTCATCTTCTGTGCCAACAGAGACATTTTATAAAATTGGCGCTAACTTTAATCCGACATCACAGATCGGTTTATTCGTGACGCATGAAGACGTGAAATCGAAGGGAAATTTGGATATTGGCGGGCCTGGTTTTTCACCAAGTCGCTTTCCTGAAGTGAAGGAAGAATACGGCTTCACGTCAGGCGGCATTAATTTCCAAATTGTTCCTACTGTTTCGATTGGCTTACAGTTTGGTCAAAAGCAAGCCAAGCGCAATACGGCTGAAAGTAAAATTATTGGTGCAACTATTTCAACCTCGTTTTAAGCTTTGACATGTTGAAGCTCGTTAGTCAAACCGAAGCACGCAGCAGAGCAGATGTAGTGGCGATCATCCCAGCCTTAAATGAGGCGGCGGTGATTGCCACGGTAGTTAAACAAATGCGCGCAGCGGGCTTTAACAATATTGTCGTTTGTGACAATGGCTCTACCGATGCGACCGCTGAAGAAGCCGCGACGGCAGGTGCGCTGGTAGTACATGAGCCTCGGCGCGGGTACGGCGCGGCATGTTTAGCCGCACTGAGTGTTATTGACGCTAAACAAATGAGCGTCTCAACCGTGTTATTTGTTGATGGTGACGGTAGCGTTAAATCTGCAGAAGCCTGGGCGCTCGTTGATACGCTAAATGATGGCTATGATCTGGTCGTCGGCGTGCGCGAAAAAAATCAGCAAGAGCGTAACGCGCTGACATGGCCGCAGCGCATGGGCAATATTGTTGCTTGCACGATGATTGGCCTAATTTGGCGCGTCAAGATGCGTGATCTTGGTCCTTTTCGTGCGATAAGAATGGACGCACTACGCAAGCTCTCAATGCAAGACAAAAAATTTGGCTGGACTGTTGAGATGCAGGTGAAGGCCATTCAACACCGTTTACGTTATGCCGAAATACCTGTGAGCACTCGCGTACGAGTAGGCAAATCAAAAATAAGCGGTACCGTGCGCGGCGTGATTGGCGCAGCTATTGGCATCATCAGCACCATCGTCAAACTTCGCTGGGCTGAGTGGCGTTCGCATCATAAAAACGTGGCCGATCGTAATGCGATAAAGGTGATTGAGGTGATTAAAGAGGTATCGTTTTAGGCATCAGTAAAATCAATGGCATACATGCATTGGGTGCGACGCTAACGGCACTTCATGCATGCTTTGCATATTGGGCATACGTAAAGGGCAGCTACTCAGTCGCGATATGGCTGATATTGATGGTTACAGTTGGCCTTGGCGTTATCACCTACGTTGGCTATCGGCAAAAAACCGCGTCAAGCGCTTTACTTGCAACTTATGCAGCTGATGCGACGGCTGTTATCTGCTGGGCGATCACTATTCGTGTTGTCGCCGCCTTTACCCCAGCTTTTTTTGAAGACGATTATTACCGCTATCTGTGGGATGGCTATCGCACATTAGTCGATGGCAATGCCTATCTATTTGCACCCTCTGCGTATTTTGGGACGACCATACCATCTGATGTGATGTCGGATGTGCTTTCGCAAGTTAATTACCCGAATGTCCCGACAATATACGGTCCACTTTTACAAAATTTATTTGCGCTGTGTGCGTATGTGGCGCTAGGCGCACTGTGGCCATGGAAACTAGTGATTGGTGGCGTTGATATTCTGCTTATCTATTTTTTGATTAAGCACTTCGGTGCAAATCGGGCGATGTTATATGCATTTTCACCGTTAGTTGTACACGAAGTGGTGGTGGCGGCACATGCCGATGGTCTGATTGGCGCACTACTTTTTATCGCATGGGTCAGCGCAAAGCGCGCGCAATCGGGACGCGTTATTTTGTCCGCCATTTGTTTAGGCTCTGCCATCGCCATCAAAATACATGCCATATTTGCGCTGCCATTTTTACTGATCATGCTTGATCGTCGTGACGAAAATATCGCCGCACGCTGCAAGTCAGCACTTATTTTTGTGGGTGCTGTTACCTTAATTTATGGGCTTTATTGGTTGCCTTATGTGGCTGGTTTTAGCAATGCGTGGCAATCATTTTTTACCTTTGCACGTAATTGGCAATTTAATGCGTTAGCTTATGCCTTCATAGATTATCTAATACCGTCTATTTCACGCGAAGTAGCGCTTGGGTTAATTGTCAGCTTAATACTGAGTCTCACCAAGTGGCATTGGCATGATGCACAAACGCGCGCATTACCTGCCATGGTGTTGGCATTTGCATCGCTCATCGTGTTTTCACCAGTTATCAACGCATGGTATTTGCTATGGCTGTTACCGCTGGCGTGCGGCACAAAATGGTTAACGCCGTGGGTGGCAGCAAGTGTGGTGATGCTGAGCTATGCGAGTGGCTTTAATTTGGGCGACAAAGGCCTAGCACCTCACAACCTGGCAGGCTGGGTCACCTTTGTTGAAGTTAGCGCATTGGCGATAGCTGGGTTATTTGATTACTGGCAAACACGCCGCACCATGACGCACACGACTGGGCAGTACTAAAACCGCCACAACACGCCAAACGACACTGCGCTATCGGCATCACCTGCAAAGCGGTCGTTAAAGAATTTACGCGAGCGCTCTACCTCAAAGCGTAGGCCAATACTGCTGGTGATGTTGTAATTCAAACTTAAGCCCATCACACCTGCTGTCGTCGTAGGCGCGAGACTGCCTACGTTGGCGTTGATGAAGGCCAAGGCTTGCGACTCACTACGCAAACCAGCGCGGCCTTGTAGTGATAATTTTTTCATGAGCGACACATTGCCGACTAAATCTAACCCCACAGATTGTTCGCGGCGTGTTGTATAGGTCGCGCTGGTCGCGTCGCGATTAAAGTACGATGGCGAAGTGATGGCGAAATTCGTTGTTACGTAGCGACTCTCAACCGCGAAATAAGGGTTAAACCGATAACCTAATTTAATGCCTAAGCTGGGCTCGTTGGTTAACTGCAAACCGCTCGCAGTGCCTAAGCTTAGTTGCTGCGTTGGCGTAAAGCTATCGCCATCAGCACTAACCGTAGCACCAAAATTTGCAACGCTACCGATGCTACTAATGCGCCCCGCCGATAGCTGTCCGCCTGCATCACGTGAAGCACCTAATGACACCCCGCCATAATATTGCGCGTGTGCGCTGCTAACACAGAAGAAACTGATGAGAATAGTGAGTTGACTTAAGGATAATTTTTTAGGCATGATGAGTAGTTGGTGCAGGTACACTTTAACGACATAAGTGATTACGATAGGCTTCGTACTGCGAGACGTCAATCTAATTTCGGTAACAAAAGTCATCATTTGTAACGTCGCCTATTGGCGGACGGTTACAGCACATATTGCTTGGAAATGCCCGTCAATATTGGTGTTTTAACTTTTAGCTGCAACCGACGTACATTACTTGTAATAACAAAAATATGGACAGAGTACGCCGCATTAGGTTCCCGCCGTATTTCCCATGACGACGCTGCCTATGGGAAAATTCAGCATGGAAAATAACGCCGCTAGCAAACCAGCACACCCACATATTCGCAGCTATGTATTGCGACAAGGCCGCCTCTCCGCCGCACAAGCACGTGCGCTTGAGGATGCTAAATCACTAACGCTTGATTATCACGAAGCGCCACTTGAATACGCCGCAACATTTTCGCGTGATGCCGCAACCATTGTGGAAATCGGCTTTGGCATGGGGCACACCACGGCTGATATTGCTGAAGTGCGCGCGCAGGATAATTTTATTGGCATCGAAGTTCACACGCCGGGTGTCGGCGCGTTACTCAAACTATTGGTTGACCGGCAGATAACAAACGTGCGCGTCATACAGCATGATGCGGTCGATGTCATGAAGCAAATGATTGCTGACAACTCGCTTGCAGGCATTCACGTTTATTTTCCAGACCCATGGCCTAAAAAACGCCATCATAAACGCCGCTTAATTCAACCTGAGTTTACCCAACTATTGACTCAAAAATTAGCGCCCGGCGGCTACATTCACTGCGCGACTGATTGGCAAGAATATGCGGAACACATGCTGGCGATATTGTCTGCGGAACCGATGTTAGTCAATACCGCAGAAGGCTTTGCGCCGCGCCCACTGTATCGAACCGAATCTAATTTTGAGCGGCGTGGTTTGAAATTAGGCCACGGTGTTTGGGATTTACTGTTTCAGCGCAGAAGTGAATAATGATGCATCCGATTTACGCAGGCACCAGTACAAAACTCATCCCCCTAGGAAATCACAATGAACATCTCAAAACGTCGTCGCTGGCTCAAATCTGCTGCTGCCCTTGGGCTTCTCGGCCCAGCGGGCATTTCAGGTTTAATTCAAGAAGCGCTTGCTAAGGGTGATACGCCAACCATCGCTGGCATCAATAGTTTGCAGGGCACCGCAACTGTAAATGGTAAACCCGCGCGCATAGGCACACCCGTTAAGCCAGGCGACCGTATAACGACAGGCCCAAAAAGCTTTGCCGTCGTCGTCGTCGGTAGAGATGCCTACCTATTGCGTGACAACTCCACCATCGTGCTTGAAGAATCAAAAGCCAAACCGGGCGTACTTGAAAACGTTTTGATTCTGACGGGCAAAGTTTTATCTGTACTTGAAAAGCGCCCCGCCGATCAACGCGTGCAATATCGCACACCGAACGCCACCATCGGCATTCGCGGAACGGGTTTTTATATTGAAATCGATGAGGGCCGCACTTATTTTTGCCTTTGCTATGGCGAGGCCTCAATTGATGGCAAAGGCATGAGCGAATCGAAAATTATTAAAACCTTGCACCATGAACAACCGTTATGGCTGGATGATCGCAGTGGCACAATGAAAGCCGAAAAGGGACCATTGCTTAGTCACGATGATGCTGAGCTTATCATGCTCGAAAAATTGGTCGGTCGTGAGCCGCCGTTTGTTGCATTAGGCCTCACCGGAAGATATTAAAGTCGTTTATTAACGTGCGTTTCGCGGCAATTTATGCCGGAAACGCGCACTCAGCCTAGACTTTCAAAAAAGGCAACTTCTAATAACCCGCCGTTCGTGCTGAGAGGTATCGAAGCACACGCTCTTAAGTGCTTGATTTATAGGGCTTGAATAACCCTTCGATACCTGAGGGCGAACGGAGTTTGACGTTATGAGAAGCTCCCAAAACTACGCAGCCGCTTGTTTGCGTGTGTATTGGCGAATCATCACCAGCAATTGTTCTTCTTGGTACGGCTTACCCATGTACTCGTTGACGCCTAGCTCCATCGCGTGATTGCGATGTTTGTCGGCTGTACGTGAGGTGATCATGATGATTGGAATATGCCGTGTTTTTGGATCCGCGCGCACATTACGTGCAAATTCAAAACCGTCCATACGTGGCATTTCGATATCGAGCAAAATAATATCAGGCTCAATATCTTGCAATTGCTGCAATCCATCAACGCCGTCCTTTGCAGTCGCCACTTCAAAATTTTCACGGGTAAGCATACGGCTGGTAATTTTTCGCACTGTCAGTGAATCATCAACCACCATCACGAGCGGATTCGCCCGCACTGGGTGATCAACCACAAAGCCAGTGTCAGAAGACTTAAATGCATCCGCCAACGACATGCCTGATGGCACGACTTGCTCCATATCCGCATCCATCGTCATGGATGAGCTTTGCGTATTGGCAAAGCTATCGTCTAGCGGTCCACCCGTACGCGCGACAGTCGACTGCTGCTCAATAGTAATCGTTGTGGCTTCGCGGAAGACAAGCTGCACTGGATTCATGATGAGTACGACTTGACCTGACCCCATGACAGTTGCGCCGGCTATTCCTGGAATACGCGCTAACTGCGGGCCGATGGATTTCACCACGATCTCGCGATTACCCAAAATATTATCGACTTGCACGGCAGCGCGCTGCTGTCCGCTTTTTGCCAAAATCACAAATGCGTGGCGTAGCGCTGAAACTTTTGGTTTGCCACCGAGGATAACTTCCATCGAACGCAGCGGATATTTGTTACCCTTCCATTCAATTTCGTTAAGCGCAAGCAACGGCTCGTAACGTTTACCTTTGAATTCTTGCACCTGCTCAATCATCACCGATGGTATCGCGTAGGTAATCTCACCAACAGTCACCATTACCGCCTGGGTTACCGCAAGCGTCAACGGCAACGCAATAGTGAAGGTCGTACCTAACCCGGGTGAAGAGGTAATGTCGATACGCCCACCCAGTGAAACGATTTCATTACGCACCACATCCATACCAACACCGCGTCCGGCAAGCTGGGTGATGCTATCAGCAGTCGAAAACCCTGCCGCAAAAATGAATTGTGTGAGCTGCGCTTCGTTAAAGTCAGCATTTGCGTCTAGCATGCCTTTTTCAATGGCTTTTTCGCGAATGCGTTTGAAATTTAGCCCGGCACCATCATCAGCCATGGTGAGAATCACCTCGTTACCGATTTGACGGGCGTCAATCGAAATTTCGCCAATTTCAGACTTACCTGAAGCGGCACGACTGGCGGGCGATTCCAAGCCATGTGCGACGGCATTACGCAATAAATGCTCAAACGGCGCGGTAATTTTTTCGAGCACAGAGCGGTCGATCTCGACGCGCACACCACGAAATTCCAAATTGGCTTTTTTATCTAGCTCTTTAGCCGTTTGACGCACCAGACGATAAAAACGATCTTGCAAATTGCCGAGTGGCACCAGACGTACACTCATCAAGCCTTGTTGTAGATCGCGGTTGAGTCGGCCTTGTTGCAAGATAGCGGAGTCGGCTTCATCAATATTTTTCGCTAACGATTGTTGCAGCGTCACGACGTCATTCAAGCTTTCGGCCATGAATCGCGTCAGCTCTTGCATGCGCGAAAAGCGGTCGAACTCAAGCGGGTCAAATTGCTCGCCTAGCGTTTCAGCGTCCTTAATGCGCGATTGAATCTGCGACTCGGCACCGATTTCGATTTCGCGCAGCTGCACTTTCATGCGTGAAATATTGTCGTTTAGTTCGTGCAGCGCTTTCTTGAACGCCTGTAGCTCCAAGTCAACACGTGAACGCGCAATAGCTAATTCACCCGCTTCATTTACAAATCGATCAATCAGATCAGCATTTACGCGTAGTAAGGCTATGCGTTCGCGGCCCTCAAGTTTTTCGCCTTCGGCAACAATTTCAGCACGCGCGGCAGCAATAGCTGCCATCGGTGCGGGTAATGGACTTAAGGCATCGGCCGCAAGCACTGACTCAATCGGAATTTCAATGATTGGCGACAGGTCACCTGCTGACAAGCTTTCAATAGCGATGTTAAATCTATCAAGACGATCATCAATTTCGGCAAAATCCGCCGCTTGCGGCGCATCAATTTTGTCCATATTGATGATGCGCGTTTCCATCACATGGGCGAGCTCACCAAGGCGCATTAAACCCGCCATACGCGCGGAACCCTTAAGTGTATGCAAATGCCGTGCTAACTCACCAACAGGCGAATGGATAAGCGGTGTTGCTTTCCAACGCCGTAGCGCGTCACCAACTTGCGGCGAAATTTCCTTTGCTTCTTCTAAGAATATTGGTAGGAGATCGATATCAACATCGTCCTTAACCGCTCGCCGATCGCGGCCTGACTCAAATGCATCATCAAAATTAGTCACAACTGGTGATGCCACCACAACCGGAACAGGCGAAGGTTGCGCAACTGGTGCGTGTGCTGTTTTCGCCGCTGGAGCAAAAAACTCTTCCTCTGCCACTTCTTCAATTGGCACAACCGGCTCTACTGGCACGACTGGCTCAATAATCGAATCCGCCGACTCCTCCACAGTAAATGTTGATTCGTTCGTCTTGGCTGGTTCAACCGGTTCAGAAACATGGCGAGTAGCATCGACATCGGCAGGTGTTGACGCCACAAACGCGGTCGTTGCGGCAGCCAATGCGCCTGCGCTAGCAATCGCGAATATATCTAACGGATCAAGGGCAGTATTTATTGGTTCAACAATGACTTCTGGCGCACTTTGTTCATCAATTAGTAATGGCGAGTCTGTTCGTTCAATCGCCACTTCTTCAGTCACATCCAGCGTTACAACACTTGTATCTTCGTTGACAATTTCAGCAACAAGCGAAGGCTCAGTAATTGTTGGCTCAGTGATTGTTGGTAATACATCGTCTGGCACAGCAAAATCAAAAATATCAGTTGTCGTCGTTACTTCCTCTATGCTTGCGCTTGCGCTTGCGATTACGATTGGCGCAACCTGATCAGCAACGGTTGTCGGCACATCCATCAATGCTGAAATATCGATTTCAGTTTCAACACTCGAAACAACTAATTCACTTTCTTCGCTCGCGATAATTTCAGGCGTCTCAACCGCCATAAACAATTGCGTATTGTCTTCTGCCGCTGACAGTACTGGCATTTTAATGTGCGTGCCTTGACCAGCTAGTGCACCTGACTTGAGTTGCGCACGAAGCGCTACAAGTGACTCAACGATATCAGGTCGCGGCTCAGGGTACTCTTGCATGTGTAACGAAAGCACCATATTGGCGAGGGCATCTATAGCAGCACGCGTCTCGGCTATTCGTTCTGTGTGGAATTCAGGCACTAACTCAATCGCGTCTGTCAGCCATTTTTCGAGCGCGGACGCCACCTCAGCAATAGACTCAAAAGCTGTAGTGCGCGAAGAGCTCGTTAACGTATGTGCGGCACGCATAAACTCATGCGACACAGGAGCAAGTACATTTGCCTCAATCGTAGCCATTTCGCTATCAAGCATTTCGACATGCTGACTTGATTCTCCGAGATAAATTTCAAATAACGCCATGGGCAAATGGACGTGGCCAATTGCGACTTCAACATCCTCTACATCTGTCGCGTCAGCTTGGACAGGCGAAGACGGCAATGTTGGTAGCTCTGCGAATATTTCGTTATTCGTGGCAGATTCAGCAAAAGATTCAGCAACAACGTCTGCTTCTACTTTTGCAGTGATTTCAGGTGCTGGGGAAACAATATCAATTGCACTTTCATCATGAGCAACAAACGGCGCTGGCACCGCAGTGTCGTCAATAGTTAATACATCTGTAGCACGCGCAACATCAACATCAGCATCAACAATAATCGAAATATCGGCAACATCTGCAATAGCTTCTACTTCTGCATTGACCATATTTACGTCAGCGCTTGCAGCTTCGGAAACAAATGGCATAGCCTCAACCGCAATCGCCATTACTGGCTCACGATCTGTTTTAAGCTGCTCAGCCAGTGCATTAATACGCGAGCCGTCAATGTTTGCCGTACCCCCAGCTTGCAGCGCCAACACCCATTCGGCAAAGCTATCAGATGTGACCTTAATAAAATCTGTCAGCGATGACGAAACAGGTTTTTCATCCTTCAACCATTTATTCAGTACCTGTTCGCAACTCCACGCCACCTCACCCAAATCATTCAGCCCCACCATACGGCCAGAGCCTTTGAGCGTGTGATATCCACGACGTATCGTGGTTAAACTTTCTTTATCATGCGGAGATGTCGTCAGCGTTAATAAGTTCTCACGGATAGTCGCAACAACTTCAGTTGCTTCCTCTAAGAAAATATCGAGCAATTCTTGATCAACTTCAGCCGAGGGCGCATCAATGAGCTGCACAATTTGCGCAGCGGGCACCTCTGCAGGTTTCATTGGCGCAATAGTGGCAATTGCCTCTGAAACGCCCGTTTTTAGCGGGTCAAACGTTGCATCAATGGCTTTGAGTGTAGCCTCAGATAATTTAGCGGATGCCATGTCGCCTGAAACTTCGGCATTTTGTTTTAACTCTTTTACGGCATCACGCAGTTGATCGCGCGTGGTGGTGGCTTCAGGCTGTTGCTTCCAATCGGCGTATAGCGCCTGCACTTTTTGTTTATCAACATCCACATCCGCCTCTGAAATCGGCGCTGCAGTTGGCGGCGGCGTCATTTCTGAGAGAGGTGACTTAAGCAGACTCTTTTCAGCTTCAACCGGTTTTTCGGCAAGACCAAAACGAATCAACGCGGGCAATAGGGAAGCGCGTGCATCGGCAGCGTTTTGTTGTAACGCTGAGATGAACAAGCCTAGCGCAGAAATACCTTCTGCGACGGTTTCCGCCTCTTCACCAACGCCTTTCATGGCACCTGATGAAAACTGCACTACCCGCTCCCGAAGCATTTGATTTAATGCTGCCGCTTCGTCTAACTCTAAAATTGACAACGCGCCTTGAACTTGTGAAAACAACGGCGGTAACGATGGCAACTCACTTATTTTCAACGGATCACGGAAAAACCCATCTAACGTAGACTCGATGGTTGCCAAGTTGACCTGCACTTCTTGACCAACTTGAAATACCAATAAACGTTCCTGCGCGCGACGGGTAAAGTCGTCCATCATGGCGTTGGTGGATGCATCAAGCGCTGGCAGTGGTGAGCCAGACATCGCTCCTTTAATGCGACCAATAATGCCTAGAGATTGCTTGTTAAACTCTGGAGAGAGACGGTTGTAATTTTCAAGTGAAGACTCGATAAACAGCAGTGCAGAGGCGATTTCTAGTGCTTGCACTTCACTTGCTAACGCACCAATTTTTTTCAAGTGCGGGCCGACTAGGCCGATCACTCTTAATAACTCCGCCATGCTCGAATTGGTCAGCGGTTGCGCATTTTTAGAAAGCGCCTCACCAAGCTGCGCAAACGCCTCCAGGGCAGCGCGATTGCCACTGGTAAATTTCATCCAATTATCTTTAATCAGCTGCACTTGATCGCGCAGCGACCTGACTAATGCGCGGGTAGATTCGTCCGAATTCGTATCGCGAAGCGGTGCAGCAGCGAGTAGCTCATCAAGCCGATAGAGCGCTCGAATAGTGCGAATGCGTTCAGTGGATGCACTTGATTTACCAATGACCAACAATAAATCGCGAAATAATTTTTCAGGCGTCTTTTGTACGCCCTCAATGAGCAATTTAATCTGTTGATCAATCTTGCCGAACAATTGAACTGCAAGCGTGCCAGCCTGCGTTGGACTCGATGCGACAGCATCAAAAAAGCCGCTGGCGGTAAACCAAAATGCGCGCGTTGGCGATGCTAGTTGTAACGCTTCAATTGCAAGGGTCGCATTTCGCATATCGCGTGCGCCACCGACCAAATCTTTTTCGCGCAATAACTTTAGCAATCCCGCCTGATATAAGCTACGCCGCTGCTTAATAGCCTCGAGTAGCATGTCTGACTTTGGTAATGCAACCGTGTCGTCTGACATCGGCACAAGCACGCTGAGGTCTGGTGAGAATAAATCACTTTCTGAGGCATCCGTAGCACCTCGACTGCGATTCAAGGCAACGTAGGATAAAGCAAGTGACATAGGCCTATCGGGCTCACCTGTCATCAAACCATCAAGATAAGTTGAAAGCGTACCCGTTGCGGCTTTTGCCACAGCAGCACGCTGAGACGCGTCTGCTTTAGTTATCGCACCATCAAGCGTTACGACCAATGCTTCTATTTCTTCCGTAAAACGCGTTGCTGCACCAAGACCTACCATTGACAAAGCGCCTGCCACTTGATGCAAATGTGTGGACACGTACTTAAGTGCCTTGCTATCGTTCGCGTCATTAGCGAGCTTATCCAGATTGGCACGCGCCTCGGTAAGCGAATGCTCAATTTCGGTTTTAACCCATGACAGCGGCCCTAAATCAAGTGATGTTGGTGTTGGCGAATTCATAAGTCAATATGGTGCGATAAGTTCAATAAGGTTTTAACTACGATAACCGAGATTACAACTTAAAGCCGGATACGGACGCCTTCAAATCTGAAGCCACGTCAGCCAAATCTTTAATCGACGTTGCTGTCTGTTGCGTGCCCGCCGTGGTTTGTCTATTGATTTCTAAAATATCTTGCATGTTGCGCGCAACCTTACTGGCTGAAGTAGCCTGCGTTTGCGTATCGCTTGATATTTTTTGAATCAGATCCGCTAAGTTTTTAGTTACAGAGTCAATCTCGGTTAGCGCTTGACCTGCCGCGTCAGAAAGCTTCGCCCCCTCGACCACACCAGTAGTAGATTTTTCCATCGCGGCAACCGCGTCTTGTGTATCCGCCTGAATGGTTTTCACAATCGCACCAATCTGTTTGGTTGCCTCTGCCGAGCGTTCCGCTAGTCGCTGCACCTCTTCGGCAACAACTGAGAAGCCGCGTCCCGCTTCGCCTGCAGATGCTGCTTGAATGGCCGCATTCAGCGCCAACACGTTGGTTTGTTCAGTAATGTCAGAAATCAACTCAACAATCTCGCCAATCTCTTGCGACGATTCGCCGAGCCGCTTTATACGTTTAGAGGTTTCTTGAATCTGTTCGCGAATATCATTCATACCAGTGATGGAGTTTTGCACCGCCAAACGACCTTTATCCGCCGCTGCCAATGAGCGCATCGCCACCTTAGAGGATTCTTCTGCATTGGTAGAGACTGAAGAAAGTGTATTAGCAACCGTTAACACTTGTTCCGTTGTTAACTGAATCTCACGCGATTGTTTTTCTGCGGCATCGAGCAATTGTACTGACACGGCTTGGGCTTGCTGTGATTTCGCTGACACTTGTGTTGAGGCGTTGTTAACGCCCGTAACAAGTGAGCGCAATTCGTCAATGGTGTAATTCATCGAGTCTGCGATCGCGCCCGTAATATCTTCAGTCACTTTGGCGCGGATTGTTAAGTCACCGTCTGCCAAGTCGCCCATTTCATTGAGCAATCGCAAAATCGCTTCTTGGTTACGCTTATTTTCAAGCTCAGATTCGACACCACGTTTACGCTCACTTATCAAATACAAGTAGCCCATTAACGAAATGGAAACTAGCATGAGCATGCCAAACACAAATGCCATAATCAGAGGAATATTTTGTTTAATGTCAGCAAACGCACCTTGCATTTGCTCCACGTTGGCCAACAATTGTTCTGAGCCTTGTTGTAAAGCGCGGCCAGATTGACGAGCGGAAATAAGTTTTTGCACGTTATCTAAAATCGGTTTTACGTTATTTTCAAAATTGGTAAATGATTCGCGCAGTTTAGCTACGCGGGCGCGATTTTCGCCCCCCACAGCGGAGACACCAATGGATTCAGAACCGCTTTCGAGTGCTTTTACAAGATCACGGAAATCGTTGGTATCGCGTCCCATCAAGAAAGTTACTTCAGGATCAATAATTTCAGCGCCTAAAATTTCCGCTGAACCGCGGCCCAAGCGCTCTGCCAAGAAAGTAAGTCGATTTACCTTTAATACTTGCACCGGATTCACACCAGCTTGTTGTAACGATACTGTTAGTTGCTGTGACAAGCCCGCCAATTCTTCGGAACCCGCACGCACTTGCGCAACGTTTAGGCCCAAATTGGCTAAGTCATTTTTTGCCGCCAAAATAGCTGTGCCATGCCCAGAAGATGTTTCAAAGCGTTTGGTTAATTCTTCCAGACGCGACGTTAATTCCGATGACACCTTAGCGTTTGGCACATTACTATTAAAGGCTTCGCCACCTTCGTTAAGCACATTCATATAGATCTGAAATTGGTCACGGCTATCTTGTAGCTGTGGGAACGCACCAACATCGCCGCGCGCGGCAAGTCCAGCTGACTTTGCTAATCGCTGCGTGTGAAACTGAAGTTGTGAAGTGATGTTGGTCCAAGTGGAAAGGTCGCTACGACTTTTCACATCAAGCGCAATCGCCGCCAACATCAAAACGAAAAACAAACCGACTAATGTGCCTAGGATTTGGAATTGCGTTTTAAGGTCGAGCTTACCGAGAATTGGCAGCGTATAGGTTTTGGCTTGACCTTTTTGCTTGGCAATTTTATTCGCCGCAACGGTGGCGGCAATTTTTTGCGTCTTACTGTTTGAACCAGTACTGTTGCCGCCAAAACCAGAATTGGTCTGCGGCCCCAACGTGGTGGTTGCGGCGCGCGCAACAGAGTCATTTTTGCCCGTTAAATTATTGGCATTTTTCGTTGATGTAAAGAGTGAGCCAAAAAAACCGCCACTACTTTTAGCCGCTGCTTTTGCAACGGCGGGAGTGGTTGTGGTTGGCTTACTTTTTGTAAATGATGGGGTAGGTATTTTGAATGCCATGGTGGTTTCTCCGAACCGTTTGATTTAACTAACGCTTAATTTATGGCGTGCTGCCAATATTGAATTGAATCGTTGAAAAATCACGGAACTAAACTCGATTGAATACAGAAAGTGCGCGCGGTACAAATATGAAAAAAACTAACTGCTCGTTGTTGCAGCTGTTTCGCCAACCTCTAAAAATGCAGCTTGTTGCGACAATTGTTTTACATCTAATTCAAACCATACCTTGTCATTAGCATCGCGATATTGTGCAATAACCCAAGGGCGACCAGAGTGCTCAGCGGTTTCGCGCGTAAATGTGTCAGGGTTACGCAACCCTAACATCCGTGTGACTACAATACCCGAGGCCTCTAGCAATCGTTCGTTAAGTAACACTACACGACGCTCTAAATTTGCGCTCGCCAGCGACCCGCCTTGAAAACCAGAAAAGTCGGCTATTGAAAACAATTTACCGCGAACGTTAGCTACCCCATAGAACCAAGACTTTGTCTGGGGCACAGGCACAATGGTAGGCATTGGAATCACTTCTGCCACATCCGCCAGACTGACAAACCAATTTTCTTCGCCTACTTGAAAACCTAGCTTTGACGCAAACGCGCGCAATTTCGACGGGTCACGTAGCCGTTCGGCTACGCTACGTTGAAATTCGCGGAGACTGGATTTACGTGCCATGGTCGCGTTTAGTTGAACTTAAGTTATTAACTAAGCGCTTTAATTTTGCTGACAAGTTCTGCAGCATTGATAGGCTTAACGATATAGTCTTTGGCGCCTTGACGCATGCCCCAAATTTTGTCAGTCTCTTGATCTTTAGTGGTGCAAATAAACACGGGTATGTGCTTGGTTGTTTCTTCGCGCGTAATAGCGCGCGTAGCTTGAAAACCATTTAGCCCAGGCATGACTACGTCCATGAGCACTAAATCTGGCTGCTCGCGTTTTGCTATCTCCACACCCTCTTCACCACTGGCCGCATGCAGCACAGTAAAACCTGCTTTTGTCAGCAGGCCATCCATGAAGGAGCGCTCAGTGGGGGAATCATCGACAACTAATATTTTATTTACAGCCATTTTATTAACTCCACTCTTACAAGTCGTTCAAAAAAAATCGGTTAGGCAGCGTTTTGCTGGGCGGCGCGATTCGCCAAATGCGTTTCTACTGCGCGAAGCAAACTATCTTTAGAAAAAGGTTTGGTTAAGTACTCATCTGAGCCGACCATACGACCGCGCGCTCTATCAAATAAGCTATCTTTAGACGATAACATAATGACAGGTGTGGACTTATGTTTGCCGTTTTTCTTGATCAGCGCACAAGTTTGATAGCCATCAAGACGCGGCATCATAATATCGACAAATATCACATCGGGCTGATGGTCGGTAATTTTGGCGAGTGCGTCAAAGCCGTTTTCGGCAAGAATGACTTGACAGCCTGCTTGCATCAGGAAAATTTCAGCACTACGCCGAATGGTGTTCGAATCATCGATCACCATTACACGTGTACCCGACAATGCTTTTGCGTCTGCCACTAGCTGATTTTCTATTATGTTTTTGAATTAAGATGTTCTAAATGAGCGACTTCTTACACAAGGGAAATTGAGATTAGCTTGTTTGGAGGTTGAAAACAATAGACTAGACACTGAATTTTAGAAGATTTCTCAAGTTATTTGATTGTCAAATTCACTAGGTTTGGAACATTAGGTATTACAACCGACAGTTTGTTAAATAGTGTTACGTCGTAAATTTGTCAACAAAAACGGCGTCAGATTTCTACCATTTCAAAATCATCCTTGCGTGCTCCGCACTCTGGGCAGGCCCATCCAACAGGCACATCTTCCCACCGTGTACCGGCAGCGATTCCATCGTCTGGCCAACCTTCTGCCTCGTCGTATATTAAGCCGCAGACAAGACACATCCAGGTTTTATTGGCAAGGGCGGCAGTCGTCATTCGTGTGGTGTCCCGGTGTGCTTCGGCGCGTTGAAGCTATTATAAGATTATGTGGGCCATGCTTGAGGACATTAGAGCGATACAATGTACCTATTGCACGTAACCGTTTATAAATTCTATCGTGTTTTAAGACGTTGTCGTTTCGTTCATCAACTTCACACTGTGACCGCATTTTTATGTCCGATTCCGCCAGAGTTCCTCCCGCTGTTTTAACCTTTGCTGCGACTGATCCTTCATCAGGCGCAGGAATGCAGGCTGACATCTTAACGCTGGCGAGTATGGGCTGTCATCCGCTCTCAGTAATTACAGCCATCACTGTTCAAGATACGTCTGGCGTCGAAGGTGTACAGGCTGTAGATGCTGAGTGGGTGTCAGATCAAGCACGATCAATACTAGAAGACATACCCGTGGCGGCATTCAAAATCGGCGTGATGGGAAGCTTAGAAAACATCGCAGTCATTGCCGAAATTGTGTCGGACTATCCCGAAATTCCGCTGATTTTTGACCCGGTGTTGTCATCTGCGCGCGGTGATGAGTTTGCGAATGAAGAGGCAATTGAAGCCATCCGCGAGATGCTAATTCCACAAACGACCATACTCACCCCTAACATTATGGAGCTGCGACGCTTAGTGCAAGCAGAAGATGAGGAAAACTTGAGCTTTGAAAAATTGGTTCGCCGCTTAACCGATATGGGCTCAGAGTATGTTTTGCTGACCGGCACGCATGACGCGACATTTGATGTTGTGAATACCTTGTACAGCGACCGCGGCGTGATGCGCCAAGATCGTTGGCAACGATTGCCTGGCAGCTATCATGGCTCAGGCTGCACCTTGGCAGCGGCATTGGCGGCAACGGTAGCGCGTGGCTTGGATATTGAAGAAGCGATACGGGAAGCACAAGAATACACATGGCAAACGCTTAAATTCGGCTTTCGACCTGGGATGGGGCAATTCATTCCTGACCGGCTTTTTTGGGCGCGCGAAGACGCAGAGGAAGACGAAGTGGAACGCTTGCGCGACAAAGGCCGCGATGTGACCCAGCAAACACCAGATCAATCACGCACCTCAGCCATCGAGGTAGAGCCCACAGGGCAGCGTCATTAACATGCCATCACCGATGCGAGGATTGTATGCAATCACCCCTGATACTGACACGAGTGAAATCTTAGCCGCCAAGCTGCATATAGCGTTTAGTGCAGGTGTACGCTTACTCCAGTATCGTCGTAAAAAATTATCAGCGGCTGAGCAACTCATTGAGGCGCGCCACTTTTGCCAACTGGCACATCAATTTGGCGCAATATTTATTGTTAACGATAACCTCGATCTAGCCAATGCCGTTGGTGCCAATGGTGTTCACTGGGGACGTGACGACACCGATATAGAGAGTCTTAGTGAATCGATTGTGCGCGCCAAAAGCGGACGCGATGACTTTATTGTCGGCATTTCCTGCTATAACGATTTTGCAAGGGCTCAAGCAGCAAACTCCAAACACGCCGACTACATTGCCTTTGGAAGCATTTTTGCCTCAAACACTAAACCAGATGCAGACTTTGCTAATCTAGACTTAATTCGTAACGCCAAGACGTCGTTTAGTATTCCGGTAGTCGCCATTGGCGGCATCACACGCGATAATGTCAACCAAGTCGTCGAAGCAGGTGCAGATGCTGTGGCCGTTATTACCGATCTATTTTCGTCCCCCCTCGACGATATTGCAGCGCGAGTTGCCCTTTTCCAATCCCACATTGATTAAAAGTATGTCTATACAGTCATCAAAATTTACAAATAGCCGCGCTCTCTTTGAAAAATCTGAACGCGTTATTCCTGGTGGCGTCAATTCGCCAGTACGCGCATTTCGTTCCGTCGGAGGCACACCAGTTTTTTTTAAGAAAGCGTCGGGCGCTTACTTGTGGGATGTTGATGGCAATCGCTACATTGACTACATCAACTCGTGGGGACCGGCGATTTTAGGCCACGCACATCCAGAGGTGGTCAAAGCGATACAAGACAAAGCAGTCGATGGGTTAAGCTTTGGTGCACCAACAGAGGCTGAATTTATTATGGCCGAAGCGTTATGCGGATTATTGCCCTCACTTGAACAAGTCAGATTAGTCAGCTCAGGTACTGAGGCCACCATGAGCGCGATTCGTTTAGCGCGCGGCGCCACTGGCCGCGACAAAATCGTTAAATTTGAGGGCTGCTATCACGGCCACGCAGATTCACTTTTAGTCAAAGCTGGCTCAGGTGCGCTCACCTTTGGCAACCCTAGCAGCGCGGGCGTGCCCGCTGCAGTGGCGGCTGACACGATTGTATTAACCTACAACGATACCGCCGAATTAGTCGAGACCTTCGCCGACATTGGTGACACACTAGCTTGTGTAATTATTGAGCCGATAGCAGGCAATATGAATTTCATCGTACCCTCACTCGACTATTTACAAACATTGCGTTCGCTATGTACCAAGCACGGCACAATTTTAATTTTTGATGAAGTCATGACTGGCTTTCGCGTCGGCATCAATGGTGTACAAGGTCATTTTGGTATAAAGCCTGATCTGACCACGCTAGGAAAAGTCATCGGTGGCGGTATGCCGATGGGCGCCTTCGGTGGGCGACGCGACATCATGCAACACATGGCGCCAGTTGGAGGCGTGTACCAAGCGGGCACACTATCGGGCAATCCTGTTGCTGTCGCGGCAGGGTTGAAAACACTTGAACTCATCGCCCAACCCGGTTTTTATGAAGCACTCACACGCTCTACCACTAGACTGTGCGACGGCTTAGTGGCCGCCGCCAAAGATGCGGGTGAAACATTCTCCGCCAACTCGTTAGGCGGCATGTTTGGCTTTTTCTTTGCGGCTACACCGCCGCAATCGTTCGCCGATGTAATGCAATCGGATCGCGAACGATTCAATCGATTTTTTCACGCTATGCTCGAACGCGGTATTTATTTAGCCCCATCCGCTTTTGAAGCTGGGTTTGTTTCGCGAGCGCATACTGATGCCGATATTGATCAAACTATTGCAATGGCAGCAGAGTCGTTTCGTCAAATTCGCAACGTAAACGCCACCTAAAGTCGGCAATGAAAACACCCTTCACCATCAATCAAGCAGCATTTGCGGCGCTGGTGGTGGCGGTAGTGTCAATAGCGGCGGTGTCAGCAATTTCGGTGATTGCCTTAAACAATCTAATTGAGGCGAATGCCCGCGTAATACGCCTGCAGCGCATTATTTCGAGCCTTGAGTCGATACGATTTCAGGCGCTATTGGTCGATAACAGCGGGCAGACCTATGTGATTACGGGGGATAAAAGCGATCTCTCCGATTTTTTGTCTGGTGGTATTGAAATGCGTGAAGAAGCGACTTTTTTAGTGAGCGCACGACGCGAGTTCCCTAAGCTAGATACGCTTGTTGACAAGCTGCAATTGGCGATTAATGAGCTCATCATTGCTGAGAAAAACACAGTTGATACGCGACGCGTTGATGGCTTCACCGCCGCGCAAACCATCATTCGTGGCGATAAGGACGGCGCCATGCAACGCATGGTTATCGCGACCACGCATCAAATATTGGTCGATGCTAGACGCATCTTACGAGATCTTGAGATCACCCAAGTGGAATTTGCAGATCGTGTTGAACGGTGGATAATCGCGTTAATATCTAGCGCTGCGCTAATGCTGGTTTTTTTTCATAGCCTGGTGCGTAAACTATCTCTCGAACAACTCGCCGCGCGCGACAAAATTGCCTATCAAGCCATGCATGACTCTCTAACTGGTCTCGCCAATCGTCCTGCGGTGATTGAGCACCTCGATAAACGTTTAATTGACGCTGAAACGGAGCGCGCTCTTGGCGGCTTTGCTGTCATGCTGCTTGACCTTGATGGTTTCAAAGCCGTTAATGATCAGATGGGGCACGATGCTGGCGACGCGCTACTTGTCATTGCCGCCGAACGCCTTGGCATTACGTTGCGCGATTCAGATTTTATCGCGCGGCTTGGCGGCGACGAATTTTTAATCGTGCTCCCGCAAATTTCAGATAGAGAAACCGCGGCACTTGTTGCCGACAAACTGATCGCCGTTATCGCCAAGCCGTACCCCATCAAAGGTAACAATGCACAGGTTTCTGCAAGCATCGGTGTAAGCCTATTTCCCCAAGATGGCGGCGACCGCGAAACATTGATGAAATGCGCCGACATCGCAATGTATGAAGCCAAACGTGCCGGACGCAATCAGGCTCGTTTTTTTGAGGCGGGTATTAGGGTGACGTAACTTATAGTCATTAGTAACAAACGATATAAAAAACGCCGCGATCAGCGGCGTTTTTTATTTTTTATAATACGCAAGTGACTAATTACTTAGTTCGCATTCCCGCCATATATTCAGCAACTGCAAGCAAGTCGCTATCTTTCAAGCGCGAAGCAATTGCTGTCATTTGTGCATTTTTACGCTCACCTGATGCATAGTTTTTAAGCTGGGCGTGTGAATATTCTGGCCACTGACCGGCTAGCTTTGGATAGATCCCAGGAATACCGTTTCCGGTTGCACCGTGGCAACCTGCACAAGCAGGAACTTTGGCTTCAGCAATACCAATGCGCCAAATTTGTTGGCCGCGTTCGGCTAAAGTTTTATTACGCGCTACAGCCATGGTGGTGCCGCGCTGAGCAAAATAGTACGCGCCAAGCGCTTGCATATCCGCAGGGGTTAAGTTTGCGGCCATGCCCTGCATAATGGCGTTGACACGTTTTCCTGATTTATAGTGTTCGAGCTGCTTGGCGATATACTCGCTTGGCATGCCTGCGATGTTGGGGTTGGCTGAAATTGGGCTATAGCCATTGAGGCCATGACAAGCCAAACACACAGCACTAGCAATTTGTTTACCCCGATCAAGTCGTTCTGCATAAGTTGGCGCGGCAGCGGTGGTGGGCACTTCGGCTTTAGCGGCACTAGCGGCATCACTGGCGTTAGCAGTTAGGCTTAAAATTGACACTAAAACGGCAAGTGAGGCGGAAATTATCTTCATTTGTTACCCTTATGCTGACTAGCTAATATGGCGTGCAGCGTTGTATTTTAATATTTTAGCCCATCATCATTAAAAAACCAAAGGCTTGTCTGTGAAACTGTTTGCTAATGTTGTCTATACCGCGTCTGCCCACGATCTAGCCCAACTTCCGCCGGATGTCGGTGCAGAAATTGCCTTTGTTGGTCGCTCAAATGCAGGTAAATCCTCGGCGATCAATACTTTGGCAAACCACACGCGATTAGCGTTTGTGTCAAAAACACCGGGGCGCACACAATTAATCAATTTTTTCGCGCTTAGTGAGGGCAAGTCGTTAGTCGATTTGCCAGGCTATGGCTATGCGAAGGTTCCTCCGGCAATTAAGGCACATTGGGAAGAAACCTTAGCAGGCTATGTGTCTGGGCGTGAATCATTACGTGGCTTAGTGTTGATTATGGATGCGCGTCATCCACTTAAACCAGGTGACGAGCGGTTATTAGACTGGTATGCACCCACCGGTAAGCCAGTACATTGTTTACTGACCAAGGCCGACAAATTAAGTCGTGCGGAACAACAAAAAACATTAAAACAAGTGGTGGATCAATTACGACTCGCTAAACGTAATGCGACCGCGCAACTTTTTTCGGCGCTGAAGAGAACAGGTGTGGATGATGCCGAAAAACGTATTGCCCAAATGCTGGGATAGTCGCAAAAGAAAAAAAAGGGCATAGGAAAAGGGTAACCTATGCCCTCTAAATGCCTAGTAATAAGGCCCCGCTCAGGGAGGAGAAACGGGGAAGCGCAATTGCTTCATATTCATGGAGCATTGCGCTAAAAAAAAGTTCACGATTTTTTCAACCATTTTATTTTTCAGATTAAAAAAATGAATATCGGAAATTACCCACAACGCCGCATGCGCCGTCTTCGCCGCACGCCATTTTTACGCGATATGGTGCGTGAGACCACACTTACGGCGCATGATTTTATTTATCCTGTGTTTATTCTCGATGGCGAAAAACGCGTCGAAACGATCGCCTCAATGCCTGGCATTCAGCGATTCTCCATTGATGCCTTGTTGCCCGTTTGTGAAGAGGCATGCAATTTGGGTATTCCGGCGATTGCGCTTTTTCCACTGATTGATTTGGCGAAAAAAAGCTTGGGCGGTGAGGAGGCATTTAACCCAACCGGTTTAGTGCCACGCGCGGTGCGTGAATTAAAAAAACGCTTCCCCGATTTAGGGCTAATTACCGATATCGCACTTGACCCTTACACCACGCATGGACAAGATGGGGTGATTGATCAATCGGGCTATATTTTGAATGACGAGACAGTAGCGATTTTGCAAAAACAAGCGGTGATGCAGGCTGAGGCGGGTGTTGATATTGTGGCGCCGTCAGACATGATGGATGGTCGCATCGGCGCAATACGCACTGCACTAGATGCAAATAGACAAATACATACCGCCATCATGGCCTATGCAGCGAAATATGCGAGCGCTTACTATGGGCCATTCCGTGAGGCGGTGGGCTCTGCCGCAACCCTAGGTAAGTCGAACAAAAAAAATTATCAGATGGATCCCGCCAATAGCGATGAAGCCATGCACGAAATCGCTCTCGATTTAGCCGAAGGCGCCGATATGGTGATGGTTAAACCTGGCATGCCGTATCTGGATATTGTGCGCCGCGCTAAAGTTGAATTTGCCGCGCCCACCTTTGCCTATCAAGTCTCTGGCGAATACGCGATGCATAAAGCAGCGGCGGCCAACGGCTGGCTTGATCACGACTTGGTAATGATGGAGTCACTCATGGCATTCAAGCGCGCGGGGGCAGATGGTGTGTTGACTTACTTCGCATTAGAAGCAGCGCGAGTATTGAAAAACGCAAAACGCTAGCATTGGCAGGAGATTTGAGGCCTAAATTGCTGAAAATGCCCGTGTTTATTAATGCCTGCACTTGTTGAGACCCTTTTATTTTAGTAGCCACTTAAAACTCACATGCTCGCCGCATCATTCAGCAAGACCAACTCAACAACTCATAAATATTACTTACAAAGTCATGCGTAAATCGTTTTGAGTATGCAATCTGATCATCAATACGCAGTGTTACGTATTGGCAAGAAATTTCAGCCTATTTCCCCATGACACTCGTCGAATGGTTTGTTTAATAACTGGTGTCATATTGAATTCTATTGGCCTGCATTTGCAATTGATGGTGTATACGTTTTCTAGCGATAGCGTTTTTGATATTTCCTATATTGGTAAATCAACCTCATCTGTGTGTGCTTTACATTCAACATCAACACCAAGGAAAATATGAAACTAAACCGCTTAATTATTGACTTCATTTTCCTTATCAGTTTCGTTTTTCCTTCGTGCGTTTATGGTTTTTCTGAAGCCGATAAGCTTTTAATTGACGATAAAAATCAAAGTGTCGGTGCGATACGCAGATTGGGTGCACAGAACAATATTGTTGCCTTCGATTATCTTGTGTTGAGAGGTAAGCATTTAGAAATTAAGTATTACGCTCAAGGTTGGCTAACGCGCGCGCGAGTTGCAAACGAGCACTCAGCGTCGTTTGAGAATCTCGTCATTAAGCATTTTGACAACAGGTTTGTGGCAGCAGCGTTGATGTCAGAGCTTTGGCAATATAAAAGTCCTCAGTTGGCAGCGCTAATGCTTGCAGATGTGAGTGAGCTAGCCAAGCTTCGCGCGGAGCGGCGAAAAAATTGCACTGCGAAAATCGTCCGTGCCGTCTCGTTTCAAGACGGCGGCGGACGTATTGATTTCCCACCAATTAGCTATCACATTAACAGTCGCCCTCGCACAGTTGAGGGTTGGGCACGATATACAAGTGTGGGCAAAACGACGTTTATTTGGCGCTACGTTTGTGCAAACAGTGATGTTGACGACGCTGGTAAAGATACCGATGGGCTATTGCTAGATATGGACGGATTTTCGAGGAACGCGATTAGTTTGCGCGTGATCGCTAATACGCAAAACACAGATATTGCGCTAGCGCTATCACCGCTGTTTCGTAATTTGTCGCTTTTGCCAAAACCAAATTGGTCTAGTGTTGGTACCTCAATACCAGGGGTAACATTTCCGACTGTCGAGATACCTTCCGCAGTTATAAAATTGCTGTTGGATCGCGGAAATTCGCTAGCATTCACCGAGTTTAGTGAAGTGTTTACGGAGTTGGCAGATTCACTTCCGGCTAAGCCTGCAATTAAGGATGCGCTAGCCCAGTTGCCAAGCTTGTTTAAGCTAGGATGCGCTAGCAATGATAGTCGCGCGACATTACTTGTACTTACCGTTTTGTCGCGTGTTTTGTACTTAAAAAATGACTATGAAAAGCGAGAGGTGCTTAAAGATTTAATTCCCCACTTGGGACGAATTTTTCCGATAGCACAAATTGATTTAAGCGCGATAAGAACTGAGATTCTAAAATCATTATCTTATGCAAACACGCCTGAAATTGAAGCTTTGTTTAAGCAGGTAGCGGATGATAATTTTTCGCTGCGTAATCCTAATGCGGACGCACTTACACGGTGGGCAATTCGGCAAAATGCCTACCCCATAATTTCATACTTACTAACAAATGGTGCTGACCCGAACGCCATGCCAAGCACGCCGAATGAGCCTGCGTTTGTCATACTTGCTCGGCAAGATAGTGAAATCATTAATGTGCTTTTGCCTAAAATGACTAACTTAAAACTTAAGGGTCATTACGGTACGACCGCGCTACACGCCGCTGTTAGCACGGGCAATGGTCAGCGCGAACGAGAGCATCTTGTTGCTAAATTGATTGCACAAGGCGCAGATGTTAATAGCATCTCCGATCTTGGCAGTAGTCCACTACATCACGCCGCCAATAGCCCAAAAACAATAAAGTTACTGTTGGCTCAAAAGGCTAAGATTGAAGTCGTTGACACAATGGGACGCACACCACTTTTTTCTGCTGTTGTTTCACAAAACGCTGAAACCGTGCAGCTACTACTCGCGGCAGGCGCAAACCCAAATCGCGAAGACATGTCGGCTAATTCTCCATATACCGACTCGCTCACAAGAAATAGGCCTGACATTGTTGCTTTACTTATAAAATTTGGTGGCAAAAAAAGTTATGCACAGTCACTGAGAATTTCAAAACATCGAATGTTTAATTAGCGTAGCGATTGTCTTGCAACTTGTTCAATTGGGCAAGTCAACACTATCGCATTGCGTGGCATGAGTCGCTTCGTTTTTTGTTGTACCTTCAACCAAAAATCGTAAGCATTCGGGCTTAATTTCCATTTTTCTAAGTCAGTTAGGTCGTTATAGTAGCGAGCGTGCAAAGTTGGTGCGGGGTGATGACTCACGAGTTGGTCAATCATTAGTAACAACTGTATTGCTTGGCCGTCAGTGCCAGTTTCCTTAATATCGTCGCGTGCTTTTGATAGCACTAGGTCTATCGCCGAATAACCACCATAGCCACTGAGCGCATTAACATCTGCACCTTGCTGCAGTAAAAATTCAGTAGCGCCATATTGCATGTTGTATACGGCCTCCATCAGCGGTGTGTTTCCTTTTTCATTTCGCTCATCAATAGTGAATGCGTGCGTTCTTGCGATGTCATCTGCGTTGTGAGCTATTGAGATGCAGCTGACGGCTCTCACGTCTCCAGCAGACTCACAAAATGGCTTCGTAAAAGTGGGGTCTTGTTTTGCCCATCGAATATATTTCGACAAAATTTCGACGTCACCAGAGCTGGCCGCGCCATGAACTAGTAGGCGCAATGTTGTCTTACGTTTTTCTGGTTCAAACACCTCTTCAATTCTTACCAATTGAATTTTTTCAGATTGTGTTACCGCGAGTTGTCTTGCTTCGGCCAAGATGGCTTTCTTAAATGGATCAAGATATACAAGAGAATTATTCGGACATTTTTTTGCAAAAAAACGGGCTACTAGACTGAGGTGTTTAAGTCGATGTTCAGCAGGGTCATTGGCAGGAACCAAATTGATCGTCACCTCACTACCTGGCGCTGGGGAATCTACGGTTCCCCACATGCCACTAGGGTCGTTCTTCGCTGCATATTTTATAAAACCTGCGTGCTGTGCAGATGCATGCGGTTTTGCGCCGCAGTAACCTTCTCGATAGGCAGCTAGTTCAATATGTCGCGTATTCGTTATTTTTATCAAATCGGCTACGCCAATTGACGGCAGCATGATGCTCTCAGGTTTATCGCTACTATTGAGCGTTAATGCCGCTGCACGAAAACAAGTCGTGCCCGAACTGTGAAAGCCAGTCCAGTAGTAGGATTGTGTTGCCAAAACAATTGCGCCGGGAATTTTTTTACGACTAACGCTATCGATAATATTGACTTTGATTGCGTCTTTTGTGAACGGAACTTTGGCAAAGGCGATATTGCTCATTGATAACAAAGCAGCTACCAATATGTGCGCGATATAGCAACGTTGCTGTGCGTGCAGTCGTGTAGTGAAATATTTTTTAGCCATGATGGATTGCCGTAAATTCAGATTCAAGTAACGCAGCGTGTAAATAAAATGTGCACCTATGAATTGACATTTATTTCTAGTTATTTGTACCAATCAGACATCTATGCCCGTGTTGCCGCGTTGAAATTAGTATTACCCGCTTGATTAGCAGCAATGGTACATGTGCCTATGCTAACAAGGGTTACGTTTACACCTGAGACTGTGCATATCGGCGTCGTGGTGGAGGTGAAGGCGACGGCCAATGCAGAGGTTGCGGTAGCACTCACCGCAAATGAGGCGACCCCGAAACTTTTGGCGCTGAGTGTGGCGAACGTGTTGGTTTGACTACCTTTATTGACCACAACATTTCTAGAAAATTGCGGCGCGGCACTAAAGGTAGCGTTACCGGCTTGATTCGCGCGTAGCGTGCATGTATCAACTGTGAGCACCGTGGCAGTGGTACCCGCTACTGTACAAACGCTGGTCGTTGCGGACGTGAAAACAATTGGCTTACCAGAGCCGCCTCCCATCGCCGTCAATGCAATTGTTTTGCCATTACTGTAGATAATCGGGCTGACTGGCGCAAAACCTGTAATAGTTTGCGGCGTCTGGGCGTATGCGAGCCCCGCAAAAGCAATACACGCCATTGTCATCACGAAGCGAGCCCAGTTGCTTGGTTGCTTACCCATATTTGAATTTTTCAACGTGTCACCTATTGTGTGAAATTGCCACATGCAAACCAGTAGTGCGATGTGTTTGTTGAACAGTCTTAATTCATTGTCGATCAGGCTGTCTACAACGCAGGGGTACAACATGCTGATTAGCGCATCGCATTAGCCGCAAGCGATGAACAATGCGTAATGCTTGATGACTAAAAGGTCAAGAATCAACGGGGGCCGCTATTAGTGTTTATGCTGTCGAATCGCTAGACACGTATAGCAAGGGGCGTGGAAACTCAGTAACACAGCATGAACAGGTGGGAGACTAAACATACAGCGCAACATATTAACCTTTAGTGTGTAAGAAGCCTGCGCGCTATAAATGTATTTATATGGAACTAAGTAACAGGCAGCGTACTCAATATATGTCGTCAACATCTATTTTTAGAATGTTTCCAAAAATTAAAGCCTAATATTGGTGGGCATCTTAAGGCTAAAGTGGCTGAAAACGCTTGCCAATAAACGAGTTTATGATTTTTTATAGTATTTGCCGCGATAGGTTTTCTTACGCATCAACGTGAATGCCCACCATGGCTCCGCTTTGCCGCCATTCATAAATTGCGCAATTGATAACATCGTATCGAGCACACAAGGGTCGTGACGAATTTTCGTCAGGTCACACAATTTTTCATAGAGTTCCACACCATCACAGCCGACTAAATCCTGCGGCGTTTTATAGCCGAGCAAGTGAAAATCCTTCGTAAACGCGGGACCGACATTGGGCAAGTCGGTAAATTTGTTGAGCTTGTCTCGGCGGACGCGGGCGGGATTCATTTGTCATCACTCCTGATGATTAATGCCACTCTTTGGTGGCATGTTGCTTTTCAAAATGTGCATGATCTTTGGCGAATTGTGCGTGCAATTCATCGCGTCCGGCTTTCGCCGCCGAAACCAGTTTAGCGTCATCATCAATCAACGCCAGCAGACTTTCGTTAGTACGAATATTGTGTTGCCGAAATGTGTGCGCCATATCGCGCGCACGAAAACGATCTATGCCTATCGCCTCTAGCGCATGCCGGCCGAGCCGCAATGCAGACTCAAATGTTTCGCGCTCAACGATCTCCACGCCGCGTTTGCGTAGCTCGACATAGTGCGTTACGTTGCGGGCGCGTGCGATCATTTTTAATGCGGGAAAATTTTCGCGCACTAAATCAGTGAGCTGTAAATTATCTTCAATGTCATCAATGGCGTTGACCAACAGCGTCGCATTATTTGCACCAGCCGCGTGAAGCAGATCAAGCCGAGCGGCGTCCCCATAAAAAACTTTGTTGCCAAATTTACGTAGCAACTCAATTTGATCCGGGTCGTGATCAAGCACGACGACCTTCACGCCATTCGCCAATAACAATCTGCCCACAATTTGACCGAATCGACCAAAGCCCGCGATGATGACACGCGCATCTTTATCCGTTATCTCGTCGGCGTTGTCATCAATACTATTGCCACACTCTGCGCGCGCGCTCCACCAATCATGCAACAACAGTAAAAGCGGTGTTGTCGCCATCGACAGCGCAACTGTCATGGTCAACAGCGCTGACCACTCTTTGCTCAACACGCCGGCAAGCGTGGCTGCACCGAACACCACAAAGCCAAATTCACCACCTTGCGATAACAAAATCGCAAATAGCCAACGTTGTCTTGAGGTAACGCCAATTATTTTTGCCGTTAACCAAAGGGTCGCGAGTTTTAAGGTCAAAAAACCAAGCAGTAAACCTGCCACCATCAGCGGCTGATTCGTGAGCAAGCCAAAATCAATGGCCATGCCGACTGATATAAAAAATAAGCCCAACAGTAAACCTTTGAATGGCTCTATGTCCGTCTCAAGCGCGTGGCGGTATTCTGAGCTTGCCAGCAATACTCCCGCCAGAAACGCGCCTAAGCCCATCGATAGCCCCGCCATAGTCATGATTTGCGCGATACCAATCACTAATAACAACGCAAAAGCGGTAAATACTTCGCGCAAATGGGTGGCGGCGATTAGCCTAAGCAGTGGCCGCGTCAAATAAAGCCCGATGATGACAACACCAGCTATCGCACCAAACGCTTTCGCTGCGGCAATCCAACCAGATTGAGACTGATCAGCAGCAATCACGACACCTAAAAGTGGAATAACCGCGAGCAATGGTATTGCCGCAATATCTTGAAAAAGTAGTACGGCAAAACTAGATTGACCCGTTGGCGTGGGCATAAAATTACGCTCATTCATGGTAGCCACGGCAATCGCGGTGGATGAAAGCGCTAAGGCAAGACCGCCTACCAGCGCGGCTTTCCAGCCTAATCCGAGCGCCAGACAGGCCGCGCCTAATGCCGCACCGGTTAACGCAATCTGCAAACTGCCGCCGCCGAAAACGCTTTTACGCATTTCCATTAAACGCTTTGGCTCAAGCTCCAAGCCAATCACAAACAACATTAGCACGACGCCGAATTCTGAAAAATGCATGATCGACTCAACATCTTTAACTAAGCCCAATCCCCACGGACCGATGATGGCCCCTGCAATCAAATAGCCCAGTACCGCGCCTAACTTAAAGCGATGTGCGAGTGGCACACAGATGACGGCGGCGACTAAATAAATGAGCGCATCAATTAGCATGGTCATTTCCTTTTTGTTGAGCGCTGTGTGACATTAGGCGTGTGCGAAATTGATTCGCTGCCGCAGCTACTTCAGCATCACTCACCACATGTGCGCCATGCAATATGATGGGCGGCATCCAAGTCATGCCGCAAAAAAGTGCGGTTTGGCGTATGGGTTTTTCAACGGCGTCAAACGGCAATTGATGTACGCCCTCAGCCGTATATGACGACTCTGTCCCGCCAGTCGATGTCACCCACAAACATGACTTGCCTTCCAACGCACGTGTTTTCACGCCATTTACTTCGCCATAAGCCCAACCGAGGGATAACACCACATCAAAATAATATTTCATCATTGCTGGCACGCTGTACCAATAAATGGGGTGCAACCACACCACCAAATCTGCGCGCGCAAGTGCGGCCTGCTCCGCTTGAATATCAATATCAAAGTCAGGATAAAGATCATAAAGAGAGCGAATTTCAGTGTCTGGGTGCACACGCACTGCGTCTAACATCGCTTGAGTAGCGCGTGAATGTTGTGGGTAGGGATGCGCGTGAATGATGAGAACCATTAGAAAGCCAAGCTAATAAGATAAACGCAAGTATAGGGTCGAAATATCCCCTTGCTTGTCACCATTGCTGTGCTAGCATATGACCATCTAGATAGTCATATTAGCCATTAGGAGCACATCATGGGTGCATACAGCGTAGCCGAAGCCAAGGCGCAATTAAGCGCCATTATTGATATTGTTGAACGCGGTGAAACCGTTACGATCACCAAACGCGGTAAGCCCGTTGTAAACATCGTGCCTGCAAACGCGCTGCCGATTAAACCGAAAATGGATTTGGCGGAATTACGCGCCATTCGGGAGATGACACCACGAATGAAAACATCATCCGTTGAAATTATCAGACAAATGCGCGATGGCTTAATTGATGAGTGAGAATGCTATTGTCTATTTAGATACCAACATCATTGTCTCTTTACTCACCGAAGATAGCTTATCTGATCGTGCCGTAGAGTGGCTTGACGAACAAACAAACTCACTTGCGATCAGCGAGTGGGTTTGTGCTGAATTCAATGCGGTGACAGGTCTTCGTAAACGCAAATCTGAACTGACTGCAAACGTCGCCAATATTGCGATAAATGCATTACAGGCGCGGGCAACGAAGAATTTTTTAATGCTTAACGTTAGCAATGAAGCGTCCGCACTTGCTGCCGAATGGCTACGCAATATTGACTGCACACTACAAACTGGCGATGCACTGCATTTGGCTGTAGCCTACCTTGGCGGAGCAACATCTATAGCGACATTTGATGAGCGCTTTGCTAAGGCTGCACAAAAGATTAAATTACGCAATATGGCCATTGAATTGATACGTGCCAAGCCATTGCGGCCTTTGCCTGCGCATCGCGTCGAGCAAGAACGTGCCATTTATGACGTAAAGGCAAACGTGAAAGCGAGAGCAAAGGCGAATGTGAAAACATGGGTAAAAACGAAAGCGAAAATTAAAAAATAAAATTTGTGGTGCTAATCTAGCTCACCCGCTTTAACCCACATGCCAATCCACCACACCGGTGTAGGCAGTTGCCAAGACAAGCAATCCAAAGACGATTCTGTACCACGCAAAAATCGTAAAGTCGTGTGAGGAAATGTAGCGAATCAACCAACGCACCACAACAAATGCTGAAATAAAGGCGGCAATAAAGCCAACGCTAAACATTGGAATATCGGCCGCCGTTAGCACATCACGCGCTTTCCATAGCGAGTAAAAAGTTGCGGCGATGAGTGTAGGTACGGCTAAGAAAAACGAAAATTCGGTCGCACATTTACGCGATAAACCAAAAAACAATCCGCCAATAATGGTCGCACCTGAACGCGACGTGCCGGGTATGAGGGCAGCGCACTGCGCTAATCCTAGTTTTAATGCGTCTATTGCGGTTAAGTCATCCACCGTATCAACCATTGGTTTGCCGACTATGCCTGGGGCAGCTTCGCGTAAGGCTAATAGCTGATTTTTAGCACGTTTTTTATACCAACGCTCCGCGATCAAAATGATGATGCCGCCGATGATGAATGCCAACGCGACCGGTACGGGCTTAAACAGCGCGGCTTTGATAACGCTACCGAATAGCAAACCTAAGCAGGCTAATGGCAAAAACGCGATGAACAAGTTACGCGCAAAGCGCTGCGCGCGCGGCTCGTTAAAAATGCCTGTAAAGGTCATCATGAAGCGTAGGCGATATTCCCAACATACCGCCAGTATTGCGCCGCTCTGAATAAAAATTTCAAAGACATGCGCTTTTTCGCCTCTGAAATTAAGTAAGTCACCGGCTAGAATTAAGTGTCCTGTCGAAGACACTGGCAAAAACTCTGTCAGCCCTTCAACAATACCTAAGATTATTGCTTTAAATAAAATTTCGATTTCCATCACACGCTTTGTAATAAATTGAAACTCATTATAAGAATGAAATCGTGACAACATAATGGTTAATACTTTTATCTTCATTTCTTGAAAGGCAGCAAATGCACAATCACAAAATAATTTATTCCACATTTATCTGCGGAATATTACTCTCCATGACCGCAGCGGCCGCCGATAAATTTAGCCTGAACAGTCCGACAATTAAAAACGGTGCAACTTTAACCATGGAGCAAGTGTTTAATGGCTTTGGCTGTGAAGGCAAAAATATCTCGCCTGCGCTCACTTGGGCAGGCGCACCAAAAGACACCAAAAGTTTTGCGATGACGGTCTATGATCCTGACGCGCCGACTGGCTCAGGTTGGTGGCATTGGGTAATGTTTAATATTCCTGCTGATGTAACCAAGCTTGACGCGGATGCAGGCAATATCTCCCTCATGCCGAGCAAAGCGCCAAAGGGTGCCATACAAAGCCGCACCGATTTCGGCGCATCAGGCTTTGGCGGTGCCTGCCCACCAGTGGGTTCCATTAAAAAGCCGCATCGCTATATTTTTACCGTCTACGCGTTAAAGACCGATAAGATTGAGTTGGATGCAGGCGCCTCAGGCGCATTGGTCGGCTATATGTTGAACGCGAACAAAATTGCCAGCGCGTCATTTACGGCGCGTTATGGTCGATGAGAAACAATAGCTAAAGTCGTTTATTGGCGGGCGTTTTGAGGCAAATAGCCGCTAAAAAGCCCGTCAATACTAGGGTTTACTAAAAATTACTCGGTTTTACCAGAAGGACGAATACCGAGCTGTTTTAATTTACGGTATAAGTGCGTGCGCTCTAGCCCGACTTTATCGGCGACGCGCGACATATTGCCATCTTCGCGGCGGATATGATGCAAAAAATATTGGTACTCAAAACGCTCGCGCGCCTCGCGCAGCGGTAGGTCATACGGAATGCCGCCCATGGGCAAATCACCCGTGGAAATATTAAGACTTAGCTCATTGGCAACACGCGCAACATCATCCGATGAAATTTCGGTGTGTAGGCTGGTGACCGCGAGTGTCTTAATCGCGTTTTGCAGCACAGGCAGATTACCAGGCCATTCCAAATTACGCAGCGAATTCAATGCACCAACACTGAGTATTCGCATCTGACATTCATTGGCTTCAATCATTTGGATGAGCATGGTATTGGCGAGCTCTGGGATATCTTCTGCATGTTCGCGTAGGGATGGAATACGTAAGGTCACGCCAGATAGTTGCGCATGCAAATTCGAGTCAAAGTCACCTGATTCGATCATTGGCAATAGCGAATGCGCGGAGGCAGCAATCAACCGTACGTTAAATTTTTCTAACTTGCCAATAAGTTGTAACAAACCGCGCTGTTCGTTACGATTAAGCCGATCAATATCTTCGATAAACAACACACCATCGCGCGCATCAGCGAGTGGCGCGAATGGGTTTACCGCGAGCCAGCTGTGCTCTTGCGGCTGCAACCACGGCGTGTTGCGCAGGTGCACCATGCGCGCGACCAACTCAAACCCACAGCCCGGCTCACCGGCTAGGAGCAGCGGCATTTTTAGTCGGCTGATTTGTTCAAGCCGTTGGCGCAATTCTGCGACAATTTTTGCGCGGCCCAGATGGGCGAAATTAAGCCCCGCTTTAGGCAGAACGCGTCCTCCTGCTAGCGCTTTACTAACGGTGGCAATGAGCTTAGGCAGGCTAATTGGTTTTTCTAAAAAATCAAACGCCCCGATGCGGGTCGCCTCAATGGCAGACTCTATCGTACCGTGACCAGACATCATCACCACTGGCATGGTGAGTTGCCCCGTCTGTGACCATTCTTTTAGGAGCGTAATACCATCTGTATCAGGCATCCAGATATCAAGCAAGACGAGATCAGGCCGCGCCTCTCGGCGTGCATTACGCGCCGCTTGCGCGTTTTCTGCGAGCCTCACGTTGTAGCCCTCGTCTTTTAATATCTCCGAGAGCAATTCGCGAATGCCGATTTCGTCATCGACGACTAGTATGTTATTTGCAGGCATGTGTTATTCCCTTAATGCAGTTTAACTGGTCTTGGTCGTTTCAATCTGGGTTTTACGGTCTAGTGCTATGGGTAAATTTATCGTCACCGCTGCGCCATGCGGGGCGATATTTTCAACATTGATTGTGCCGCGATGTTCATCAATAATTTTTTTCACTATTGGCAATCCCAAGCCTGTACCTTTTGCCTTAGTGGTTACATAGGGCTCAAAAATACGCGCGACGACATCGTCACGTATGCCTGTGCCATTGTCAGCAACGCGTAAAACAAGCGCGTCATTAAGCCGCGCGGTCGTGATGGTAATCACACCAGGCTTATCGATAGTCGATAGCGTCGATAGCGCGTCTTCCGCGTTTTGCATGAGGTTATGAATCACTTGTCTGAGTAGCGCTGGGTCTGCAGAAATCATTGGCAAGGCATCTGCAAGTTGAATCTCTAATCGTGCAGGCATGGACAAGTAGAGCGCCAGCACATCATTGATTAGCTGATTTAAGTCCACCATCTCGGGCTTCATGCGTGAGGCGCGTGAGTACAAACTAAAATCATCCACCATGCCCTTAAGTGCGCCTACTTGGGCAACGATAGTTTGCGTGGCGCGACTTAACATTTCGCGTTCGGCATCGGGCAATTTATCCGCAAGCTTCATTTGCAACCGCTCGGCAGAAAGCTGAATTGGCGTTAACGGATTTTTGATTTCATGCGCGAGTCGTCGTGCAACTTCGCCCCACGCGGCATCGCGCTGCGCTTGTATCAGACCGGTAATGTCATCAAACACCAAGATGTAATCAGCATCAGTGGTTTGTGGCAATTTGGTGCCTCGTACCAGCAACGTGCGCGTCCTAATCGCCTTCGTTTGCACAGCGCTTTGCATCATGGTTGGCAATGCACTTTGCATGGCACCTGCAACGTTGTCACCATGCGATATAACAAATTGTTTTTCCCACGGTTTATCACGCTCATGGCCAAGCTCAATGACAATCTCTTCTATCATGCTTTTGAGTGAAGAATACAGCTCTGGCCATGCGATAAATGGCATGGTCTTGACCCTATACGGATCAATTGCCAGCATATCAGCAGCAATACGGTTAATGGATTTGGCCTGTAAATCTTGATCAAGCGTAACCACGCCTGAGGTAAGGTTACCCAAAATAGATTCAAGATACGCGTTTGCTGTCACCAGCTCATGCTGCTTGCGTGCGACGATGTCAGAGGCTTCACTTAATTGCCGCGTCATGGTGTTAAACGATTGGGTAAGCACGCCAAACTCGTCGCGACTCTTAACTGGATTTAGTTTTGTAAAGTCACCTTTAGCAATCGCGCGCGTGGATTCTGCCAACGCAGACAAGGGCGCTGAAAGCCGCTCTGAAAGTAGAAATGACAGCGAAATAGCAGAGAACAGTGTCAGCACCATCGCCAGCGTTAAGGTCAAGGCAAACACGCGTTTAAGACCGTCACGCAATAACTGTAAGCGCTGATAATCGCGCACACCCGACTCGACACTTTGCGCGTCACTAATGATTTTGCGCGGTGCTGATTGCATGATTTGGAGTAGCTGCGGCGTTGCAATTATTTTTGCCTTTGTCTTCGCGCTGATGGGTAATTCGACAGGCTCAATGATGGCGGGCACTAAAATTAGCACACGAAAATAAATTGCACGCTCACTTAAAGTCTCGGTAAATTTTTGCGGCCCTTTCATCAACGCATCACGCACTTCAGCACGGGTTGGTTTATCTGGAATTAGACGAATTTTATTCGTGAGCGATGCGGCATCACCGCCGACCCATGCGACGACAGCCGCATTTTCATCGAGCACGGTAACTTCATCAAAGCGATATTGCTGACGCAGCTGCTTAGCCAGCTCCGGGGCATCCACATTGCTATCGCTGGCTTTTAAGGCGGCGTCACGCACACGGCGTAGCACTTCATTGCCGTTGGCCTCCAACGCAGAGCGACCCAGATTTAATGCGCTCTCAAAGGCTTTATCAACAGGCACATCGAACCATGAGTCCACTGAACGATTTAAAAATTGTACCGAAATGGCATAAACCAAACCGCCCGGAATAATCGCCATGAGCGCAAATACGGCCATGAGCCGTAGCCCTAATTTGGCACCAAATACTTGACCGCGAATTTTTTTAGCGAGCCCAACAACTTGAACCACAATTAGAATAAGCAGCCCTACCGTGAGTGCTAACCCTAACCAAAATAGGCTCGCATATTGTTGCTCAAACACCGCGTTATTGCTCGATGCGCGAAACAGCACTGCAATCAATGCAATACCAAGCGCCACACAGCTAAAGGTAACGATACGTATCATCAGTTAACCCCGCCGTCTTTATTAATCGTGACGGACCAGCGATGCCAGTCGCTTGATAAATTCCATTCACGCGAGCCGAAGGTGTTTAATTGAAAAGGCTTGGGGAGCTGTGCAGTATCGAGACGAAAGCGAATTGCCGCGTCAAATTTTTCGCCCGGTTTTAACTTGCCTTTTTCGACAATTGTCCATGAACGCACCCGTGACAACACACGCTTGATGTCTTCTGCATTCGTAATGCTTTGCGAAAATCCAGCTGTTGCAATACGGTATTGTTCGGTCAATGGCGCATACGATACACGGCGTTCACGCTTCGCACGTATTGCGATATCGTCAAGCCAATACCAGCGACCACGGGTTAATTCAAACTCGACCACAAAATAAAGCGGCACACCACGACGAATCGTGTCGAGCATGGTATTGGATAGTTGTAATTCGAAGTCTGCATTTAACTCAATGCCTTCATCACTATTTTCTAGCTTGACCGACGTTAATTGCACGCCTTCGGCTACGGCAATTGCTGGCAGCGCACATAGAAAAAAAGCGAGCAGCAGCATGGCAAGCCATGCTTGCCGAAAATGTTGCTGTGACGTTATGCGCGGCAACAAGTTAGATTTGGTTAACGTTTTTGTAACAGCGCGTAGTAAAAGCCATCGTGTTGTTCATCCGGCAAATAGAGCGCGTCAAGGGCATTAGGTTGTTGATTAACTTGTTGCATATTGGATTGCGTAGCCGTAGTGGGGATTTGTTTTGCCAACGGTTCACCTGCCAAAAATGCGGCAATCACGTCTTGGTTTTCGGCTGCAAAAACGGAGCAGGTTGCATATAACAAGACGCCTCCTTTGGCGAGCGTTGGCCATACGCCTTTAAGTAGGCGTAGCTGCGTTTCGGCGAAACGCTTCAGATCGGTTTCACGACGAATCCATTTGATATCTGGATGACGGCGGGTCACCCCAGAGCCGGAGCAGGGCACATCGAGCAGGATACGATCAAATGGTTTCTTAGCCCCATCTTTGAACCACATCTCTAAATTCGCCACATCGGCGGCCTCTACACGGGCTTTTAATTGTAGCCGCGCCAAATTATCAGTCACCCGTTTTAAGCGCAGCTTATCGGTATCAATGGCGACCATTTCAACATTGGCGCGTTCTAGAATATGGCTGGTTTTGCCGCCCGGTGCGGCGCATGCATCAAGTACTCGCATGCCGTCGCGCACATCAAGCAATGTCGCCGCAATTTGCGCGCCACTGTCTTGCACAGATACCCAACCATCCGCAAACTTTGGCAAGGAAGACACCGATACCGGCACTTCTAAATGAATAGCGGCCTCCCCCACCGCAATGGCTGACATATGTTCTTTCGCGAGCAGCGCGAGATAATCGGTGACGGTAGTTTTACGAACATTGACGCGCAAATGCATCGGTGGCCTTGCGCGTGCAGCAACCAGCACCTGCTGCCAATGTTCGGGCTGCTCAGCTTCTAGTCTGGTCATCCACCAGCGTTGATGATCGTATTTGGCGACAGCATCTTTGAAACGCTCGCGGGCAAATTTATCGGGTGAACGTAAATAATTTCTTAGAACAGCATTGGCTAAACCTTTCGCGCGCGCAAAACCCATGCCGACAGCAGCATTCACCGCATGATCAACAACGGTGTGTGCGGCAACGCGCGAAAACTGCAACTGCGAGAGTGCAATGAGTAACAAATGTCGCACGGGTGCATCAGTTAGTGGGGCAGCCAACAGCATATCGAGCTGGGCATTTAACAAACCATAGTGACGTAAGGTATCAAATGAAATCGAGTGCACCGCTTGGCGCTCGTTCGGCGACAACGTGCGGTGTTTAGTGAGCGCGTCGGCTAATTCGCGATCAAGATTTTTGCCGCCCAATACGCGGCCAACAATCTCCGCTGCCGCAATTTGCACAGCCACCATTCCGGCGACCATGCTGCTATCCGCATAGGCGGATTTTTCATGTTTCTCATATTTCATAACATTGTGCTCCTATTGAAATCGGGTTCGCGCGTAAAAATTCCGCTGCATTGATGCGTTTGCCGCCGGGACGTTGTACGTTTGTAATTCGTAATGCGCCTTCGCCACATGAAACTGTAAAGTCGCTTGCTGTTATAGCAATCACTAATCCTGGCGAGGCATTTAGAGCATTATCTGCTGTAACTGCCCGCCATACCTTGAGTTTCTCTTTCCTCAATACCAGCTCACAGCCAGGAAACGGATCAAAGGCGCGTATGCGGCGCTCAATTTCCGTTGCGCTTTCCTGCCAATTGATTAAAGCTTCGCTTTTTTCAATTTTCTTCGCATAGGTAATGCCCGCGGCTGATTGCGTTTGCGGCGCCAGTGTATTGAACTGCTGAAGCGCCTCAACAATGGCCGTTGACCCTAATGTCGTGAGTTTGGCAAACAGGGTGGCACTGGTGTCATCTGAGGCAATCGCGATTTTCTGTTCAAGCAAGATGGGGCCGGTATCAAGCCCCGCTTCCATTTGCATGATGTCAATACCAGTGTGCGTATCACCTGCTTCAATGGCGCGCTGTACTGGCGCCGCACCGCGCCAACGCGGTAACAGCGAGCCGTGAATATTAATGCAGCCCAAGCGAGGCATATCGAGTACGGCTTGCGGCAAGAGTAAACCATAGGCCGCGACCACCATGAGATCCGCATTGGTATCCCGCACTAAAGCTTGTGCCTCAGGCGTTTTCAACGTAGCCGGTTTTTCAATGCGTAGTCCGAGTTGATTCGCCGCTAACGACACCGCAGAGGCGGTCAGCTTCATGCCGCGCCCAGAAGGGCGGTCAGGCTGCGAAAGCACTAATCCTATCTCATGCCCGGCGGCATGAAGTGCGGTAAGAGCGACAGCTGCAAAAGGTGGTGTGCCCGCAAAAATGATTTTCATTTAGCGCGTGAACATGCATTAAGGTAAAAAAACGGGAGCGAATCTGACCAGTGACAATGTAAACAAAAACGCCGACCTTCAGGTCGGCGTCAGTAAAACTTGACTAACAAAGCAAAAAATTACACGCGTGCAGATGCTGCTGATACGCGCCGACGCGGTGATGCCATTTCCGCTTCACGATCAAGCTCGCGTTGACGCTTAATTAATTTATTACGAATGCGGTTTGATTTGAGTGGCGACAAATATTCCACAAACACATGACCGTCTAAATGATCAATTTCGTGTTGAATACAGACGGCCAACAAACCGGAGGCGTTAATCGTAAAGCGCTGACCGTCGCGATCCAGTGCTGTCACCATAACGGTCTCTGCGCGCTCGACTTTGTCGTAGAAGCCAGGCACAGATAAACAGCCCTCTTCGTTGATGGCGGTGCCTTCTTTACGAATAATTTCAGGATTGATGAACACACGGAGCTGATTTTTCTCTTCCGTAATGTCGATAACCATCAGGCGCTTTAATTCGCCTACCTGTGTTGCGGCCAGCCCGATGCCAGGTGCGGCATACATTGTTTCAGCCATATCATCAACTAACTTCTTGATTTTATTGTCAATTATCTTGACGGGCTCAGCAACGCGTTGCAGGAGGGGATCGGGGTAGCTTAGAACGTCTAAAATAGCCATAATTGCTTGCGAATTGAATAAATTAGGTGCAGAATCTGATGTGTTACATTAAGTTTGCGGCAGGTAAAAGCGAATGTTTTTGGGGAGACTTTGCCCTCCTCGCTTCAGCTTGCTGACTGACAAGTCTATTAGAAGTCGACGATTAAGGCAAATTTGATTGCATCGGGTGACTGAGCAATTACTGTTTTTTCTTGGTTAATTTTTGGCTTTTCAGCAACTTTTCAGCAATCAAAGCTCGCTTTTCACCAACCATTTCATTTGCCACACCCTGCTGACGTAATGTTTTTTATACGGCGGCTCAAAAGACCTCGCGAAGGTAATCAGGCCATGACAAAAATCCCGCGTAAAGTTGTTTTAACCAGCCTAGCCAGCTTAGGATACGCTGCGCTTACCGCTACCATTGCAATTACGCCAGTGTTTGCACAGCCTGTTCTGAATCAAGACACGCCAGCATCGAAAACCGCTGTGGCCGCCGCGGTAACAAATCCACTCGCGTTAGCCAATGATGCGCCAACGATCTACACCGTGGTTAAAGGTGACACGCTTTGGGATATTTCTGGCAAATTCTTAAAAGAGCCTTGGCGTTGGCCCGAAATTTGGAACATGAATCGTGAGCAAATTAAAAATCCGCATCTAATTTACCCGGGCGATGTCGTTAAGCTTTCGTTTGACGCGTCTGGTAAGCCGCTATTGTCTATCGTCGGCCGTGGCGATAGCAGTGGTACGGCACGTGTTTCACCACGCATTCGTACTGAAGCCATTGGTCAAGCAATTCCATCTATTCCAGCGAGCGTGATTGGGCCATTTTTATCGGCGCCTTTGGTAGTGAGTGAGGGCGCACTAAATTCTGCGCCTCGTATTATTGCTTCTGAAGATAGCCGCGTCATTGTCGGCGCAGGCAATGTGATTTACGGCTTGGGCATAAAGCCAGATCAAGGATTACGCTGGCAAATTTATCGACCTGGCAAAGTGCTCAAAGCGCCTGGCACTGAAGAGATACTTGGCTACGAGGCTATTTACTTGGGCGACGCAAAAGTTACCCGATTCGGCGAAGGCAACACCACTCCAACTACGCTAGAGATTACTAAATCAACCCAAGAAATTAACCGTGGTGACAGACTAACCCCAGCGGGCGACACCGTTTTGCCACTGTATAGCCCTCGCTCTCCTGGTGCCAACATTAATGGCAAGGTTGTCTCTGTACTGGGTGGCGTTGCCGAATCTGCACAATATTCCATTATTGTGACTAGCCTCGGTAGCCGCGATGGTATTGAAGTTGGCCACGTATTAGCAGCACAACATGGCGGTGAAGTCGTCACCACCAATACTGGTGAAGACGAAGCACGGTTTTCATTCTCAAGCTATTTACCAGCAGCTCTCAGACGTAAAAAAGATGGCATACCGCCTGAAGTCACACTGCCATTAGAGCGTAACGGCTTAACCGTCGTATTCCGTGTGTTTGAGCGCGTTTCTTACGCGTTGGTGATGTCTTCAAAGCGAACGGTAAAAATTGGCGACAAAGTCGTCTCGCCTTAAATTTTGCACCACTGCTAAACTGATTTGAAATGAAAACGCGCGATTTCACTCGCGCGTTTTCATTTGCAGCCCATCCCATCAACCATTAACCGTAAACCCATGCCGCTTCCCGATAGTGGGCTCGACCCCGCCGCTTGGTTGTCTCTTGATCTCATTCCCAATTTGGGTGGTGAAGGCATTCGACAACTCTTGCGTGAATTCGGATCACCAGCCGCCGCCTTAGCGCAGTCACATGCTTCGCTATTACGTATCGTATCTGCTAAAGCCGCCACATCCATTATTGCAAGTGCTGGCGATGAAAAAAACGCTGCAAAATTAACGCTCTCGTTAAAGTGGTTAGAGCTTGAATCAAACCATTTAGTGACACTTGCCGATGATGATTACCCTGCGGCACTTCTCGAAATCGCCGACCCACCGCCACTGCTATATTTAAAGGGTCGCCGTGAATTACTCAATCACAGCGCCATTGCCGTTGTTGGCAGCCGTAATGCGACGCCTGGTGGCGTGCAAAATGCAGAGGCATTTTCGCGCGCATTGTCAGATGCTGGACTGACGATTGTTTCCGGTTTGGCGCTTGGCATTGACGCTGCTGCACATCGCGGCGGATTAGCGGGCGCGTCGTCCACCATCGCGGTAGTAGGCACGGGACTTGATCTGGTTTATCCGGCGCGCAATAAAGCTTTAGCACAAGAGATTTCAACTCATGGACTCATTATTTCCGAATTTTCGTTAGGCACACCGCCGATAGCGAGTAATTTTCCGCGTCGGAACCGCATTATTAGCGGCCTATCGCGTGGCGTCTTGGTGGTGGAAGCAGCACTCGCATCAGGCTCGCTCATTACAGCACGCCAAGCGGGCGAACAGGGTCGTGAAGTGTTTGCAATACCGGGCTCAATTCACTCGCCATTTTCTAAAGGCGCGCATTATTTGATTAAACAAGGCGCTAAATTAGTAGATGAAGCTAACGACATCTTGATTGAATTGCAATGGGCAAATTCTGCTGCAACCGCGACAACAAGCGTTGCCGCAAAAAAAAACAATGATGACCCCTTGCTTACCGCCATGGGCTTTGACGCCGTTACTGCAGACGAGCTTGCCATACGCACCAATACCGCCACCCATTTACTTGCCTCCCAACTCATGGCTCTTGAACTAGACGGCCATATCGCTCAAATTGCAGGCGGCAAATATCAGCGTCTAGCGGGTTAGATAATATTGCTAACTCTCGTTATTTGGCGAGCATCTTGAAGCAAAAATTGCTGAAAACACCCGTCAAATGGCGACTTTGAAATACCATCGTAAAAAATATTCACTTGCGTTTCGCCGCGTTCCACGCCATCATGAGCGCCCCACGTTCGGCTGTGATGGCCGTGACGTACGCGTGAACTAACCCAAAGAAAGCCAAAACGCATGTCTAAAAGTCTCATCATTGCTGAAAAACCCTCTGTCGCAAATGATATTGCCAAAGCTCTCGGCGGATTTACCAAACACGCTGATTTTTTTGAGAGTGACGATTACGTTCTCTCCTCGGCAGTCGGCCATTTGGTCGAAATCGCGATGCCTGAAGAAGAAGAAGTCAAACGCGGCAAATGGACGTTCGCGCATCTGCCTGCCATTCCTTCTTACTTCGCGCTGCGACCAATCGAAAAAACCGAATCGCGGTTAAAAGTATTACTCAAATTGATTAAACGTAAAGACGTAACGGGCTTAATCAACGCCTGTGACGCGGGGCGCGAAGGCGAGTTAATTTTTCGCTATATCGCCCAATACGCTAAAGCCAAGCAGCCAGTAAAACGTTTGTGGTTGCAGTCAATGACGCAACCCGCTATACGCGATGGCTTCAAACAATTATTATCCAGTGAAGCCATGCAAGGTTTATCTGACGCCGCTGTTTGTCGCTCTGAATCTGACTGGCTAGTCGGCATCAATGGCACGCGCGCCATGAGCGCATTTAACTCTAAATCAGGCGGCTTTCAACTCACTACGGTGGGGCGTGTGCAAACACCAACGCTCGCGATCATGGTAGAGCGAGAAGAACGTATTAAGGCATTTAAGCCAAGAGATTTTTGGGAAGTGCATGCGAATTTTTCTGCCAGCGGTGGCGACTATATGGGCCGCTGGTTTGATGAAAAATATAAAAAATCCGAAGACGACGAGCAGCTCAAAGCCGAGCGTATGTGGGATGAAAAATCCGCACGCGCGCTGGTCACTAAATGCCTTGGCAAGCCAGGCATTGTCGAAGAAGAAGCGAAGCCAACGACACAAGCCTCACCGTTACTATTTGATTTAACCTCACTGCAACGTGAGGCAAATTCACGCTTTGGTTTTTCTGCTAAGACCACATTAGGGCTTGCTCAGGCGCTCTACGAAAAACACAAAGTACTCACCTATCCGCGTACAGATGCGCGCGCTTTGCCGGAAGATTACATTCCGACGGTGAAGCAAACCTTAGAAATGTTAAAAGAGGGCGAATACAATGTGGCGGCGAAAAAAGTCCTCGACAGTGGCTGGGTAAAACCGAATAAACGCATTTTTGATAACACCAAAATATCCGATCACTTTGCGATCATTCCAACCCAACAAGCGCCTAAGTCGCTCAACGAGATTGAGCAAAAGCTTTATGATTTTGTGGTGAAACGTTTTTTAGCCGTGTTTTATCCATCGGCTGAATTTATGCAAACCACGCGCATCACACGGGTTGAAAATGAAGCCTTCAAATCCGAAGGTAAGGTGCTAATTAATCCAGGCTGGCTCGCCGTATATGGGCGCGACGCTGATGATGAGACTGCATCGACTAATTTATCCGCTGTCAAACAAGGCGAAAAAGTTAAAACCGAAACGGTTGAAGTCAAAGCCAACACCACCAAGCCGCCCGCCCGCTACTCCGAAGCAACATTGTTGTCGGCGATGGAAGGTGCAGGCAAAGCGATTGATGACGATGAACTACGCGCAGCGATGAAAGAAAAAGGCTTAGGTACACCAGCCACGCGTGCGGCCACCATTGAAGGCTTACTCTATGAAAAATACATTCATCGTGAAGGCCGCGAATTAATTCCTACCGCCAAAGCCGCTTCGCTCATGATTGCATTGCACGGGCTGGGCATTCCTGAATTGTATTCGCCGGAGCTAACGGCTGAGTGGGAGCAAAAACTTTCGCTGATGCAGCAAAACAAAATGTCGCGCGAAAAATTCATGGCTGAAATCGTGGACATGACTGAACACATTGTCGGACAAGCGAAAAATTTTGAACACGACACAATTCCTGGCGACTTTGGTGCCCTAAGCGTACCGTGTCCTAAATGTGGCGGCGAGGTGCATGAGAATTATAAAAAGTTTAACTGCATGAAATGTGACTTCGCATTCTGGAAAATCCTTGCTGGCCGACAGCTAGAAGCCTCTGAGGCAGAAGCGTTAATTGCGACGCGTGACATCGGCCCCTTAGAGGGATTTCGTAGCCGCCAAGGCCGCGCATTTTCTGCCAACTTGGTCTTAAACAAAGAATGGGCGATTGAGTTTTCATGGGGAGATGGCGCTAACGATGATGCTGAAGTTGATTTCACCGGCATGGAGAAAATCGGCCCTTGTCCTAAATGCGCCTCGACTGTTTATGAAATGCCACTTGCTTACGCCTGTGAAAAAGCAGTTGGTCCAACGCGCACATGTGACTTCCGCTCTGGCCGCACCATATTGAAACGCACCATCGCGCGCGAAGAAATGGTGGCGTTACTTGAGACCGGCAAAACGCCTTTGCTCGAAAAATTTATCAGTAAAAAAGGCCGTCCTTTCTCCGCATTTTTGGTCAAGCAGCCTGATGGCAAGATCGGTTTTGAGTTTGAAGAGCGTGACCCTAAAACAGCCAAAGGCAAAGCCGCCAAAGCCGCTGGCGCCATAGCAGGCGCATTACGCATACTTGGCAACCATCCAGAAGATAATGCACCGGTCAGCGTTTATTCTGGGCGTTACGGCCCGTATGTGAAACATGGCGACACCAATGCCACGCTACCAGACAAAGATAAAGCAGACTCGATTACCTTAGAAGAAGCGCTGGCCTTAATCGAAGAAAAAGGCGGCTTTGTTAAAGCGAAACCTAAACGTAAAACGGCCGCAAAGGTAGCAAAAACGGTGGCAAAGAAGGTCGCTGTTAAAAAACCAGTCGCCCGTAAACCAAAAGCCACATAAGCGCTTAAGCTATCGTTAACGTATCTTTTTTATAAGCCAATGCGCAATGCGTTTACACCGTTTAATTAAAATTAGTGCCGTTGTGATTCGTCACGGGCTTGATGAATTTTTGCCGCCTGGGTTTGCCCGCACCGCGATTCGTATAGTCTTTTTTTGGCGCAGCCTACCTGAGACGCGTGCAGTTAGGCTGCGATTAGCGTTGGAGTCGTTGGGCCCCATCTTTATAAAGTTTGGGCAAATATTATCGACTCGGCCTGATTTAGTGCCGGCAGATATTGCTACTGAGTTGGCACGCTTGCAAGACCGTGTGCCGCCGTTTCATGAGGCTGATGTTGTGAAGCGCCTTATCGAAGCCTTTGATGATAAAAATGGGCGCACAGGACAAACTTGGCGCGATATTTTTTCCGCCTTCGACATGACGCCGATCGCCTCAGCCTCTATCGCGCAGGTGCATTTCGCCACTATTTCCGCAACTAACCCTGTTGGTAAGCATGGGGGGCGCGAGGTTGCGGTAAAAATTTTACGTCCCAATATTCATGATGTTATTGATAAGGATATTGGCTTACTCTACGTCGTCGCCGATTTGGTTGAAGCCTTATTTGAAGATGGCAAACGCTTGCGTCCAAAAGAGGTGGTGGCTGAGTTTGATAAATCACTGCACGACGAACTTGATCTAGTACGCGAGGCGGCCAATGCGTCAACCTTACGGCGTAATTTTGCTGACGGCACACTACTCTATGTGCCAGAAGTTTTTTTCGATTTCACATCCCGTAGCTTGATGGTGATGGAGCGTATTGATGCGATACAGGTTAACAATGTGCCTGAATTACTGGCACACAATATTGATCTGGAGCGTCTTGCCACGGATGGGGTCAAAATCTTTTTTACCCAAGTTTTTCGTGACGGTTATTTTCATGCCGACATGCATCCTGGCAATATTTTTGTGGGGCGCGATGGCATTTATTCAGGCGTAGATTTTGGCATCATGGGCACGTTATCCGACGCGGATAAAAGCTATTTAGCGCGAAACTTTGCGGCATTTTTTGCGCGCGATTATAAGGCCGTCGCCATTGCTCATATTGAGGCGGGCTGGGTACCTAAAAATACCCGTGTCGATGAATTTGAGGCGGCAATTCGTAGTGTTTGCGAACCTATATTTGATAAGCCACTTAATGAAATTTATTTTGGCAATGTGCTGCTAAGATTATTTGAAGTGTCGCGACGTTTTCGCATGGAAATTCAGCCGCAATTAGTTCTCCTGCAGAAAACCTTGCTACAAGTCGAAGGGCTTGGGCGACAGCTATATCCGCAACTCGATTTACGTCCCGTCGCACAGCCTATTCTTAAGAATTGGATGAACGAGCAAATTGGTTTCAGCGGCTTGGTCAAACAAATACGCAAAGAAGGCGTGCTTTGGGTGGGCATGATTCCAGAGTTACCACGCTTGGTGCATCGTGCATTGGAAAATAATCCTTCAGACAGACTCGCCGCCATCGAAACCGCCATTGAGCGTGTCAATCAAACCCAACGCCTGCAAACAATTATGATTGCAGCACTGGTCGGTTTATTCGCCACTGTTGCGGGACTTTATCTGTATTTGTTATTATTTTGGTCATAACTTCGCGTTGCATTTCATCTTGAAGTAACGCTTTTTTCATTTTCTACCATACTTCAACACGCGCTCATGACGACTTTACTTGCCCTGGTCATTTTCTACCTTGTTGCCACATTAGCTATCGGTGTTTACGCGGGTACACGGGTAAAAAATTCCACTGATTTCGCGCTCGCCGGTCGCAGCTTGCCGCTAATAATGATTGTCACCACCACCTTTGCAACTTGGTTTGGTGCTGAAACGGTATTGGGTATATCCGCCAAATTTGTACAAGGCGGCTTAAATAATGTGGTCGAGGATCCATTTGGCGCGTCCATGTGTTTAATATTTGTCGGCTTATTTTTTGCGGCCAGACTTTACAAAATGTCGCTCTTAACCATCGGCGACTATTTTCGTCAGCGCTATGGCAAATCAGTTGAGATTTTTTGCTCGATCGCCATCATTGCATCTTACCTAGGCTGGGTTGCCGCGCAGATTACAGCGTTAGGGCTGGTGTTCAATATCGTTTCTGGCGGCGAAATCTCTACCCAAACTGGGATGGTTATCGGCACCCTTGCTGTACTTGTTTATGTGGTGGTGGGTGGAATGCTAGCGATAGCATGGACTGACTTTATTCAGATGATTGTGCTCGTTTCTGGGCTATCTATCATTGCCTACCTAGCGGGCGACATGGCGGGCGGCCCGACTAAGGTTTATGCGCTGGCAGCATCGAACGATTGGTTTCGTTTTTTTCCCGAGCCAAAATTACACGATATGCTGTTCTTTTTTGCCGCCGCGATTACGATCATGCTCGGCTCTATTCCGCAGCAAGATATTTTTCAGCGCGTCATGTCGGCTAAAGATGCAGTAACTGCCTCACGCGGCGCGATTATCGGCGGTGTCTCCTACTTGGCGTTTGCTTTTGTGCCGATGTTTATTGTGGCGTGCGCGGTGCTCATCATGCCCGCTGAAACCAAGCGTTTGCTTGCGGACGACCCGCAGCGCATTTTGCCCACGCTCATTCTTACCCATATGCCATTCTGGGCGCAAATACTGTTCTTCGGCGCGCTGCTGTCCGCGATTAAATCTACCGCGTCGGCAACACTACTTGCACCATCAACAAGCTTTGTGGAAAATATTTATAAAAATATTCGCCCTGACATTAGCGACAAACAGCGTTTATTCGCGTTTCGCGTTACCTTGGTTGTTTTTACCGGCATTGTGCTGATTTATGCGATTGTGATGCAAGGCACACCGATATATGAAATGGTCTCGTCTGCCTATCAGATCACCCTTTGTGGCGCACTCACGCCGCTGGTGGCGGGCTTATATTGGCCGCGCGCTAATCGTTATGGTGCTATGGCATCAATCATTTTAGGTATTTTGACTTGGCTATTATTTCTGCTCTCTGGCTTGGGCGCGCAATTTCCAGCACAGTTAGCGGGGCTAATCATGGCTATTATCGGTATGGTGGCAGGCTCACTGCTCACTAAGCCACATTCTCACACCGCGCACGCCGCGCACACCGAGGCGACATAAAAACAACAGCTTGCAATACAACTGCTTAAATGCAGTGCGCTGTCACTTTTTTTTCACAATTGTTGGTCAGTATGTCGGCATAACTCTTTCGCCGACGTTAAGCCAACATCATGAATGTTTATGTCCATCACCACGAATCAGCGCCCAATTTATTTCTGCGATTTACGCGGCAGGTGATGGCTTATGCGCGCGGTGCTGAGTCAATTGAAATAGTGAAAATAGCCGAAGTAGCAGCGGCATCCCCGGTGATTTCACGGCGATTACAAACTATTTCGGCTGTTGGTAAATTAGCCGCGAGTGGTTTTGGCAAGCCCATTGACCTCTCCAGTACCGTGCGAGTTGCCGCCACATCACATATGCGTCATCAGCCTGAGCTGCCAGCACCATCAACCCAAGTGCGCCCACGTTTGAGCAGCCTAGCGTCTAATACCAGCCGCCTCGTCGCGCTGCGCTAGACACCAAGCGCCTTTAAGGCGCACTTTTCCGCATTTTGTCGCGTCGTTCGCGGCAATCATTTTCATACGCGGTATCCTCTTGGCCATGGATTTGTCGCCAACATTTTTTTTCGCATTTTATCGCCGCCTACACTGGCGACAACTTGTACTGCTCGTTGGCCTCACCACGCTGGCAGTGCTTATTATCATGCCCTACTTTGCAGGCGGTCGCGATTGCAGCGCTAAATTAGCAGCCGCTAGTGCCAATGCGGCATCCAACGTAGCAACTACAGCACCATCGACTGGCGATGTAGTGCCCACAAAAGAGTATGTTTGCCCGAGCTACGTTTTGCGATTTACGCGGCTCTGGCTGCGTCTGATCGTTGTAGCACTTGTGATGTTTGTTTCATTCTTATTGGCCGATGTGTGGTGGCGACGCCGTCAAGTTGACCAAACTAAATCGAGATTAACTTTACTCACCACACAACTTATCGCGGTCTCACTTGGCGCATTTGTCGGTACGGTGATATCTGGGCTGATGATCGGTCGTAGCTTGCAAGAGATGTTTTCGACAGAGCGGATGCTGTTTGGAATTTTAGTATTCACGACGGTGGGTATTGGCATAGGGGCGGTCACGGCGACACTATTAATTTATCGTAGCCGCGCGGCACGGGCGGATGCTGACATTGCGCAGGCCGAAGCCGCACGCTCTGCGCTTGAAAAACAGGTGCTTGAGTCACGTTTAAAGTTAATGCAGGCGCAAATTGAGCCGCATTTTTTATTTAATACGCTCGCCAATGTGCAGCATTTGACCGAATCAAATCCGCCGCTCGCCAGTAAAACTCTACAAAGCCTCATCACTTATTTACGCGCTGCATTACCTGAAATGCGAGAGGGCAGCTCAACACTGGGGCGCGAAATGACGATGGCTCTGGCTTATTTGGATATTCAAAAAGTCCGCATGGGCGCGCGTCTGCATGTGTCAGTCGATATGCCTGGGTCGCTTTCCCGCGCCACATTTCCGCCAATGATGTTGTTAACCTTAATTGAGAATGCGATTAAACATGGCCTTGATCCGCAGCCGGATGGCGGACAGATTGCAATCACAGCTAAGCTACTTGATGGCAAATTAGACGTGAGCGTGGCTGACACAGGGCGCGGCCTATCGTTAGCAAAAAGTATCGGCGTGGGATTAACCAATATTCGTGAGCGCTTGGCAACGCTGTATGGCAAAGACGCCGAATTGCAGCTCGCTGAAAATACGCCATCGGGCGTGGTGGCAACCATTTCAATACGCCACGATTAACCATGACAACTGCCCTCATCGCTGATGACGAACCACTGCTGCGCGAGCAGCTAAGATTACGGCTTACAAAAAGTTGGCCTGAACTTGACATCGTCGCTGATGCTGCCAATGGCGCGCTCGCTGTGTCGAGCTATGAAATGCATCAGCCTGATATTGTTTTTCTCGATATTCATATGCCGCTCATGAATGGCCTAGATGCGGCCAAAGCGATTGCCGCACTCGCGAAGTCGCATCAACAGAAGGTGGAAATTGTATTTTTCACCGCTTATGACCAATACGCGATTGAGGCATTTGAACGCGGGGCGATTGACTATGTGTTGAAACCGTATGATGTTGAGCGTCTCGCTGAAACTATTGATCGCCTGAAAAGCCGCACCCAGCAAAGCGCTTCAGGCATTGTTCCGATTGAATCTAATGCTGCGTTAGTTGAGGCTATTCGTCAAATCAATCAAAAAATGCAGCCTAGCGCTGCTTATTTGCAGTGGATTAAAGCCAGCGTGGGACAAACCGTCAGGCTGATACCGATTGATGACGTGCTGTATTTTCGATCTGATGAAAAATACACATGTGTCGTTCTAGAAGATAGCGAAGTGTTGATTCGTAAATCAATCAAAGAGCTGCTAACTGAGCTTGACCCGAATCGGTTTTGGCAAATTCACCGCGCCACGATTGTCAACACGCGTGCGGTGGCAGGCGTCATTCGCGGCATACGCGATCAAGCTGACTTAAAAGTCAAAGGCCGCGACGAAATACTCACGGTAAGCCGCAATTTCACGCATTTGTTTAAGCAAATGTAGCATTTGCAAACTACAAACTCGCCTATCGACGGGCATCTTGCGGCAATTATGCTTGAAAACACCCGCCGATAGGCAAGTTTTTTATAGGCGCTTCTCATAATCTGCCGTTCGTGCTGATCCTTCGACAAGCTCAGGACAGGGCACGCTACGCGTATCGAAGCACACACTTTTAAGTGCTTGATTTATAGGATTTGAACAACCCTTCGATACGCGCAGCGTACCCCGTCCTGAGCTTGCCGAAGGATCAGGGCGAACGGAATTTGAGGTTATGAGAAGTTACCTAAATTATTTAGCGCTATACAGCCGCTTCAAAAACACCGTCATCTCTTTTGCGGCTTGCTTATCGCCTTTGTCCGTGGCGGCGCGAATGCCCTCCGCATAGGCGGCTTTGGCGTCGTCAGTGCGTGCATTCGCCACATAAGCTTTGCCTAATAATTTCCATGCGGCGGAATAATCTTTATCCAACGCGACGGCAGCGGCTAAATGCGTAATCGCTTTTTCAACTAATGCGGCATCGGCGGCTAGTAAATACGCATTACCCAATGAAAACCGCAGCAGCGCGGAATCTTTACCAGCAGCCAACATGGCTTCAAAATTTTCAATCATGCCCATATCGCTTGTCCTTATGTAACTACACTGTGCGTGCGGTGTTTCCGTTATTATCATGCATCAAACAACAGCCATATTTAGGGAGCCTTTATGTTTCGAGTGATCGTATCAATTTGCGTTGCGTTGTTAATTTCAATAAGCGCGAGCGCTCAAACAAGTGCCCCCACGAAGGCGCGTGATATTTCCATTGGCCTACAAGCTGCCATTACCTCAATGGATCCGCATTATCACAACATCGGCCCTAACAATGCGATGGCGCGGCACGTATATGAAGGGCTAGTCAAAACCGACGACAATCAAAAACTCATACCAAGCCTAGCCATTTCGTGGCGCGCCATGGATGATCTGACGTGGGAATTTAAGCTGCGTCAAAACGTGCGTTGGCATGATGGCGCACCATTTACGGCCGAGGATGTCGCCTTCAGCATAAAGCGGGTGCCCAATGTACCCAATAGCCCGTCTTCGTTTGCCACCTTTACGCGCGCCATAGTTGATATCAAGATTATCAACCCGCATACGATTCAATTTAAAACTGCCACCCCGCACGTGTTGCTCCCGTCAGATTTATCGACGGTGATGATCGTGTCCAAAAAAGTAGGCGAAAAAGCCAACACGGAAGATTACAACGCCGGTCGCGCGGCTATCGGTACAGGTGCATACAAATTTCAAGAGTACATGCCCAATCAGCGCGTGATCTTAAAAGCTAACTACGGCTACTGGGGCGGTGAAGAGCCGTGGGATGTGGTGACGTTCAAAATGCTCACCAACCCTGCAGCACGGGTGGCGGCATTGCTATCTGGTGACGTACAAATGATAGAAACTGTGCCCACTGCCGACATCGCCAAGTTATCAAAAGATACCAAATACAATCTGGTTGATAAAATTTCGAATCGTGTCATTTACGTACACCTCAATCAAAGTACGGAAAAATCACCGCCCTTTGTATTTGCCAAAGATGGCAAGCCGCTGGATAAAAACCCCTTCCGCGATGCGCGTGTGCGTCGCGCATTGTCGATGGCAGTGAATCGTGATGCGATTGTGGCGCGCGTGATGGAAGGCAAAGCGCAATCGGCCGCACAGCTATTGCCGACAATATTTTTTGGCACGAGTAAAAAATTAACGCCAATGAAATTTGACGCTGAAGGTGCCAAAAAATTATTGGCTGAGGCGGGTTATCCGAATGGTTTTGCGATGACGATTCATGGGCCAAATAATCGCTATATCAACGATGCCAATATTGCGCAGGCCTTGGCGCAAATGTATTCGCGTATCGGCATTGATGTGAAAGTGGAGACGATGCCGTCCGCTGTTTACTTCACCCGCGCCACCAAGCTTGAGTTCGGCTATATGCTGCTCGGCTGGGGCACGGAATCTGGTGAGCAAGGCTCGGCGATGCGCTCGCTGCTTGCCACCTATGACACCGCCAAAGGCATGGGCGTAACCAATCGTGGCCGTTACTCAAACCCCGCGTTTGATCAATTACTAAGCGAAGCGCTAGTAACAATGGATGATAAAAAGCGCGAAGCCGCCATCATTCGCGCTGCTGAGATGGTGATGAATGATGTTGGCTTAATTCCGCTTCACTATGAAGTTTCTACTTGGGCGGCAGCGAAGGGCTTGAAGTACACCGCGCGCACCGATCAATACACCTTGGCGTTGGGGTTAAAGCCGATGGCTGTCAAATAAAGCCGATTAAATAACACGCCACTTTTTAGCCAAGTGTTCGCCTACTTTATTCGCCGTCTCGCCCAATCAGGCTTTGTCTTGTTGGTGATGTCGCTCATCGTGTTTTTGGGCGTATTTGCCATTGGCGACCCAATTGAAATGCTCATCAATCCGCAAGCTGACGAGATTGAGCGCGCACGCGCAACAGTGGCAATGGGCTTGGATAAACCGTTAGTTGAACAATACTGGGTGTTTTTGAAAGGCGCCGTCACTGGTGACTTGGGCAAATCATTTGTGTTTGGCACGTCAGCACTCACACTCATCATGTCAAAAATGCCCGCGACATTGGAGCTTGCTTTTGCAGCGATGGTCATTGCGGTATTTATCGGCATCCCGCTGGGATTGATTGCTGGTTTGAAACCCGATTCATTTATTGGCCGCAGCATTATGGCTATTTCGATCATCGGGTTTTCGTTACCGACATTTTGGGTAGGGCTCATCCTCATTATGTTTTTTGCTGTGCAGCTTGGCTGGTTGCCCTCAAATGGGCGCGGCGAAACCACCATGTTGCTCGGCATTCCGGTTAGCTTTTTGTCCGCTGATGGGTTATCGCATTTACTCCTTCCTGCGATCAATCTCGCGCTCTTCAAATTATCACTGTTGATACGCCTCACCCGCGCGCAAGTGCGAGAAACGATTTTGCAAGACTACATAAAGTTTGCCCGCGCCAAAGGCCTCTCGACACAACGCGTCATCGGCGTGCATGTGTTAAAAAATATCATGATCCCGATTGTGACGGTCATCGGGCTTGAATTTGGCTCGGTGATTGCCTTTGCGATTGTGACGGAATCTATTTTCGCCTGGCCGGGCACCGGCAAGTTGCTCATTGACTCGATTAATCAACTTGATCGACCGGTGATTGTTGCGTATCTGATGGTTATTGTTACGCTATTTATTTTTATTAACTTTGCGGTCGATATGATTTATTCATGGCTTGACCCGCGCGTGCGCTTGGGTGCAACGGCTGGTGGAGGACACTAATGTTGCAAGACTCCCCAATCAAACGTTTTTGGCTCGAATTTGCCGAATCAAAATTAGCCTTGATCGGCCTTGGTTTATTGCTGCTCGTCGCATTCGTCGCCCTAGCCGCACCGTTGCTCTCGCCACAAAACCCCTACGATTTAAGTCAGCTCGATGTGCTCGACGGTAAATTAGCACCGGGTGAGGCATCTATGTCAGGCAAGACATTTTTACTTGGCACGGATGATCAAGGTCGCGATATGTTGTCGGGCATTTTTTATGGGCTACGCACGTCACTTGGCGTGGGCATTTTATCCACCGTATTCGCGCTCTCGATTGGCTTAGTCTTTGGCATGTTAGCGGCGTATTTTGGCGGCTGGGTGGATACGCTCATCATGCGGATTGTCGATATTCAATTGTCATTCCCGGCGATATTGATTGCACTCATTTTATTAGCCGTCTTCGGCCAAGGCATCGACAAAGTCATCATCGCTTTAATCACCGTGCAGTGGGCCTATTACGCCAGAACCGTGCGCGCGCAAGCCTTAGTTGAGCGACAAAAAGAATATGTGGAGGCCGCCACCGTATTAGCACTCTCAAAACCGCGCATCGTCTTTCGCCATATGCTGCCAAATTGTCTACCACCACTCATCGTGGTCGCCACCGTACAAATCGCCCATGCGATTTCACTTGAGGCCACGCTCTCATTTTTAGGCTTAGGCTTGCCAGTGACTGAGCCATCTTTGGGGCTACTAATCTCGAATGGCTTCACCTATCTCATGAGCGGTAAATATTGGATATCGTTTTATCCGGGCTTGGCGTTATTGATAACGGTGATGTCGATTAACTTGGTTGCGGATCAATTAAGGGATGTGATGAATCCGCGGTTAAAAAAATGAAACTCGTTTATTAGCGGGTGTTTTCAGATTAAATCACCTGAAATAAGCCGTAAATATTAGGGTTTCTAGATTTTTATTGAGATAGCGATGCCACTATCGTGCACATTAGGCACTTCGCCCAATTGCGCCACCACCCGATATTTGCTATCCCACACCGAATCAATCGGCAGCGATGCTAAGGGGGAATTAGGTGCTTTACGTTGCTTCATCGCTTGCTCGTTGCGGATAAATTGTCCCGACTGTGCGGCGAATCATCACGCTGTTCCGTAAAGTAGCGCGACGGCATGATCCAACTCGGCTTCGAATGCTGATATATCTGTTTGAGGATCGGCGCACTTTGCCTCGAATCTGCTCCACGGGCTTGAAAACGGGCTGCTGCTGTGGTGGCGGCACGTCCAGAATAGGTAGGCTTTTCCAGTCGTCCGGGTAGAATTGAATGTTGCTGCTGCGGTTGGCCACGTCGCAGGGATCAATAGTGCTCATGGCATCCTCTAAATCGCTTGCGTGGCTTACCTACTCGCGCTTCGTGACTTCGAGGATTGCTCTACGAGGTGTACTTCGTCAGTTGTGAGCGCGTAGAGCTTGTAAACAAGGTCATCAATTTCGCGCTCAAGTCGCAGCGTTTCAGTATCTGGGTTACTTCTTTTTGTGGCGAGAACTTCATCCACAAGTGACACAATTGCAGTTTGGTTTTCAGGAACTCTGATTGGTAGTGAATCAAGATCGTAATTTTTTAGCTGCGGCGTACTATCAAGATTGGTGACAAGAAAATTCAAGTAAAACCATGTAACGAGCCGCGAGTTTAATAGTCCTAAAATAAACTTTGGAGATATACCGGCTTTTACGTCGTAAAGAAAATATAGAGACTGCTCTGGGAAAGTGCCCTTGTCATCAAAAGCAGCGATGATCCTATCTCCCGTTTTTCTCAATAAGATTTTCTCCGCCAGCCCCAGCTTTCGAGTATCGCGGGTTCGCCCAGAGAGGTTCTCCGGCTTGAAATCAAAGTAGTAGTTCCCCAGTATAGAATATCTAGTAATCGAAGCACCCTTCAGTATTGGAGTCTGATCTTTTGTTTTTCTGTCTTGAGAAATCAATGAGGATTTACCACCGAATCCTGACGTCGATTTAGCTAACGCGCGGAGTGGCGTGGAAAAGCCAATCAGCTTCTCAACTAGCCACTTCGTTTTCAAGTTCTTGAAGCCTTTGAGGGCGCACTCATGAGTCGAGATCAATTGGGATGCCAGTATTTCGACGAACGCTTCTTCTGGTCTGTTCTTAATCAGCATTGGAGTAAAGGGTTCCTTGCTATGACGAATGAGAATAGTCATCGTGTCAGCGATAACGCTCTCGAAATGCCACTTGTATACTATTTGAAGAATTGAATGCCTTTCCAAGATCAGTTTCCGCAAAGATGCAAAAGACTCGTTGAACCCGAACCTGTCGGGAATGATAAAAACAAGATAGCCATTTGCATTGATCAGACTAAGGCCTCGCCTGAGGAAAAACTCGTACAAATTTGGCATGTATGTATTGCCTGCGTAGAGAGACAAATACACTTCCTTTAAATTTTGGTTGTCTTCAATGCCATGCTTACCAATCAACGAAACCCAAGGCGGATTGCCTATGCAAACGTCGAAGCCAGTTAAAAGACCGAACATCCATTCAGGCTCAAAGAAGCCTGCCGAAGCATTCTGGTCGTAGGGATTCCAATCGGCGAGGGCGCACGCCGTGGCGGTGTTCCAGCCGTCGCCTTTAAGTAATTCGGCTATTTCCGCACGCAGCGTGAAATCCTGCTCGCGGCACTTTGCTTTGGTGGTCGGTGTGCGAGCGAGAAAGTGTCGTTCACGCACGCGGCGGAGTTCGGCTTCCTTGACATCGATATCCATGTTACGCAGCTGTTGTTGCCCCGGCCTGTCGATACCGATGAGCGTGTTGGCTGCGACAAATTTGGTTTCGAGATTGGGTAGCGGGCGGATACCGAGGTTATCAGTTTCTGGGTTGATCTTCTGCTCCACAACCAGCGAGATGAAGAAACGCAACTTAGTAATCTGAACAGCGATAGGTTGAATGTCTGCGCCATAAATACAGTTCTCGATAAGATAGAGCTTACGACCATAGTCGAGTTCGTTGGCACCGAAGGTCTGCTCGATGTCGTCCATAACGCGCTCACGTACGGTGGCATCGGGGATTTCACTGGCCTTGGCAAGTTGGCGAGCCTTCCATAGTCGGTTGCCAGGATCGAGCTTGCCGAGTACAAAGACGAGCTTGTGCAGCACACCCATCGGGAACGCGCCGGAACCACAGGCGAGATCGAGAATCTTCAGGTGATCAATTGCCGCAATAAGAGCCTTCACCTCATCGGCAGCAAACGAATGCGGCTGGTCGTTATAAGTGAACAAATGGCGGAGGCGCAATTCGGTATTTATCGTGGTGTTGGTTTTGTTAGCAGATTCATTGCGTAACCCAATATCAACATTTGCCGAAACGCTGCTCATCGGGTTACGCCCTATCGGGCTAACCCGACCTGCGAGAAGAAGATCGGCGGCTTCCAGCTTGGTTTTGAAGCAGTCAATGAGCGACTCGTCGACCATGTAGTTGACGATTTCACGCGGTGTATAGAACGAGCCAGTCTGCTTACGGGCGGTGGCACCGGTTTCTGGGTTGTAGGCGGCGAGCAGATTCTCGAAGACCTTACCGAGCAGCTCTGGGTCGAGCGCAACTTCTTCCTCGATAGGGGTGTTTTCAGCGACGGTGAATTTATAACGATCAAGAATGTGAATAAGCCCAGAAACTTTGGCTGACTTAAATTTTTTGTCACCATACGAATCGCTGAGATCGACGATGCGCTCTTCGCCGAAGAAAAGATCGTTAGGTATCTTGAGCGGGTTATCTTCGCGGTCGGAGAAGCCGTCAATACGCACGTATTCCGGCTTTTCTTTTGTGCCTCGCGTTTTGTCGAGGCACTCGAAAAGCCCACCGTTCATGAATGGGATAGCAGCGAGAAGCTTTTGGACTGCATCCGGTTGCTTCATCAAGCTGCGGTAGCGATAAAGATTGTGCGCCATGAAATTCTGCCCCGCCTTGCGGAACACGCGCTGGTCCATCTCCTGATTGAGTGTGGCGAAGAAGAGATTTTGCAGGATGGCTTTGTAGTAAGTGCTCTCCGCTGGGCTGTCGTCGTTTAGCAGCGTGGCTACCGTATTTGGGTTAAAAAGCGCATCAGGCAGCAGGCCCTTTTCTTTGAGGAACCAGCAAAAGATGATGCGCGTGATGAGTCGAATGAGGCTGAGAGAATCGCGACTATCAGCATCCTTCGGCGCGTCTTTTGGAAACTGGACTTGAGTAAGCGCCCAAAAATACCAGTTGGCGAGTGCGCCATAAAAGCTTTTGTTCAATTCCTGAATCGACAGCGCCTCAATCCATGCCTCATACAATTGCCGGAAGTTGGTTGGGCGCTTACCTTCTTTTAGCTCGGCTAAGCTCACCAGTGCTAGGCCGGCCAAAATGTCGAGATGTGCGCGATGGGGGCTATCTAGTCGCACATCTTTAATGACGGTGATTTTGCTTTCCACCACGTCGCGTGTGGCGTCACGCAGGCTCGCTCGTCTGTCGATAACGGCGAGTGAAAACAATGCACCGTGCCGAAACAGCAAAATAGCGGGCATGGGAAAGCGCCGATTTAATTCACGCGCAATACCTGCCAGCGCTGTGCGCGACCATTGGTCACCTTCCAAATCAATGGCTAAGAATACAAAAGACTCGATTTGCGTACGGACGACATTCGCATCCGCAACCAACAATGATTGACCAATGGCTAGCGCTGGAATTTCGTCATTTGTGATTTGGAATAAAAACGCGCAAGAGCGCCAATGTTTGGCGAAAACTTTATCGCGATTGAATTTACCCAACTCTGGCTTAAATGATTCGATATTGCCAAGAAATGCCTCAGCGTTTTGCCCCAAGTCTGCTACTTTTCCGCTTGTGTAGCCTAACGCTTTTAGCAGGTTGGCGGCAGAAACTGACAAGCTAGTGTCGTTAAAGGCAGCCAGTGCAGCCTTGATTTGCTCACGCAGCGATCTGGCATCTCCAGTGGGTGGCATATTGTTATTGTTTTCTATTTATCATGCTCATGCTTGCCAATCCTCGATGGTCAAGTTGGGCACACGGCTGAATTCATTCGTATTGTGGGTGACAACCGTCAGCCCGTTGGCATAGGCGATGGCGGCGATCATCAAATCGTTACCGCCAATGAGGCGACCTTGGCGCTGTAGTTGTGCACGAATTTCGCCATAGGCTTCAGCGGCGGCGTCATCAAAAGTCAGGCGCGGCCAATCGCCAAACGCATCTTGCAGCTTGGCCAGCTCTTTCGTAGGGTTTTGCGCCAACCACGCGCCACACTGTAGCTCCGCCCATACGACACTACAAAGCACGAGATCGGCTAAGTTATAACTCGCCAAACGTGTCTTCAATACAGGATTGCGCCCACGCAAGATTTCAATGCAAACGTTGGTATCTAGCAAGTAAGGCATCAAAGCGCCTGTACGTTTGTAAGGACGGGCTCTTTTGGTCGATCCGGAAAATCAGGCGCAGCACCCCAAGCGCGTTCTAACCATGCTTGATCAAGCTTGCGCTCGTTTTTCGTGCGTAAGTAGCCGATAAAGTCGAGCACTTGCCGCTGAGACTCCAAGGGTAAGCTACTGGCTTCTTTATCTATGGTTGCAATTAAGTTGGTCATTATTTTTTACGCCTTTCGTGATCCCAATTATTTCAATGTTTTGAGAGCGCAATACTACTTGATAATAAGCCAGGTAATGAGTTCAAAATCATCGCTAGCCTTGATTTGCATGGCGGCATCCGTGAGCTTAGCGCTTCGGCTGGTAAAGATGTTGCTGGCATTCTTGCGTGCGAACTGCTCGGCAATGGCGGTAACTGCTTTTTCTAGTAAGTTGCTATGACGCGTCATATCGGTGCCATCCTTGGTTTCGGCATCAAATAACTCGCATAAGTCCGCATAGGGCGTATCTTTTCCTTGACTCACAGCGCGCAATATTTCGAGTATTTGCTTCGGACTCGTAAAGTTGAATCGCACGACACCATCATCTCGAATGTATATAAGGTAGTACGGTTGCAGGGGATTAACGGCCTCGTTACTGCTTGCCTCCTGCCGTTGCTTTAAGCAAAAAATAACACCTGGTTTGATCGTTTGGTATTCAGGGTGTGGCGGTACGATGGCATACAAACCAAACGGCGCTTCTTCAAGCTGCTGACGATTCACCTCAATGTAGGAGGCGAGCTCAATGCGGAAATCATCTAATGTGAATTCGTTCAAGCCCAGCGTTTCATTGAAATCCTCCAGATCAAGCACTTCATCTTTTAGCCGCAATAGTTGTTTGTCGCGGTAGCGTAGGTCTTCTTGAATCAGCTCCTCGAGATCTTTAGCTTGCAAAATGTTGTCTTCTGCCGTCGCAGCAATATCGACCAGTGCCATGCGCGCTTCAACACGGTTTTTTAGCTTGATATATTTGTTAAGGTCCGGCGTCGGCCAAAAATTAATGAGCTGAATCTCTTTGTTGGGACTACCGATACGGTCGATACGGCCAAAGCGTTGGATGATGCGTACAGGATTCCAGTGAATGTCGTAATTCACAATGAGATCGCAATCTTGTAGGTTTTGCCCTTCGGAAATGCAGTCGGTGGCGATAAGAATATCAATTTCATCATCTTGTGGCATTGATTTCATTTTTGCGCGCTGCTTGGCGCGTGGTGCAAAATTAATGAGGATATGCGCGAAGTCAGATTTGCCAAAGGTGGTGCGATTCGGTCTTGCCCCACCTGAAACTAATGCAATATGTGATTTTAATGTTTCACTCGCCCAACCCTGTAAGTGCTCATAAAGATATGTGGCTGTATCCGCAAAAGCGCAGAAAACAATCACCTTACGATTCGTCACGCCGTGGATGGTTGTGCTTGGCTGGCGAACTTTCTTCTCGATGATAGCTTTGAGATCAATCAGCTTGGCATCACGCTCAGCATTGACCTCTTTGGCAACGCCGTGCAACAGCGATAAACGCTGCTTGTCCTTTGCCAAGTCGTTGAGCCAGTCGTCCACGCGCAAATGTGCCATGTCAAATTTAAGCGCCTTACCTACTTGGAAGAGTTCTTCCAAATCTTCGTCGTCTTCAGCGTCGGCTTTGAGTAGGTCTTCTTCAATAAATTGCGTGGCTTTGGCAACGTGAAGCTTGTAATCTTTAAGACGTTTTTCTAGCGCTTCAATCTTGTTTACCGTTCGATCCATCGTGATTGCAAATGAATTGACCGAGCTCTCTAGGCGCTTGAGAAAATTTACTTTCATCATGCCGATAAGAAAGTTTTCGCGCTGCGCTTGTGAGAAATGATGAACGCTCTTTTCTTGATATAGCGTCTTGTATCCTTCCCGCAAATAAGCGGAAGGATTGTAAAGCACGAGCTTATATTGATCTATCTGGTCATGTAGTAGATCGTATGACGGAAATCTGCCCTTAGTATCGATATCTGAAAAAATCGCACCTGGTTTCTTGCGTTTTGGAAAATGTCCAATCGCGGCGAGTGAAGACTTGTAATACTTTTGGATGTGCTTGCGCGAGCGTGCAATGGTAAGTTCGTCTAGCAACGTGAAGAAAGCAGCAGGAAGGCGCTCCATTAATGCGGCTGCATCTTTTTCGCCGCTTTCAAGCGCCCACTGCATAAATGTTTTTTGCGCCACACTCAACGTATCTTTAATACTGGCGATATTGACCGATTGAAAAAATGCGTCATCACGACCTTCGCTAATGATGTAAATCTGATTACGCAAGTCTTTCAGATCATTATTAACCGGTGTTGCGGAGAGTAGAAGTACTTTAGTCTTTACACCAGACTGCATGATGTCTTCAAGCAAGCGCTCATAACGGCTCTTGCGAATGACGTTGCCATCTTCATCTAGCCGACCTTTAGTATGATTGCGAAAATTATGCGATTCATCGATAACAATTAGATCAAAATTGCCCCAGTTCAAATTCGCTAAATCTAGACCATCGACTCGACCTGATTCGCGTGATAAATCTGTATGCGATAGCACGGTGTAGGCAAAACGATCTTTCAGAAATGGATTGAGATCACTATTGTTCTGTGCAAGATAGACCGTCCAATTGTCACGCAATTTTTTCGGGCACAGCACTAGTACGCGATGATTGCGTAGCTCGTAATACTTAATCACCGCTAGCGCTGAGTAAGTCTTACCCAAGCCTACGCTGTCGGCTAGGATGCAACCGTTGTGATTGTTGATCTTATGAATTGCGCCTTTGGCGCCATCTTTTTGAAAATCAAAAAGCGCCTTCCATATTTCAGTATCAATGATGGCGGTTTGATCGAATAGCCGTGCATCGTCGTCGCGACCGGCAAGATAACTTTCAAATATATGAAAGAGGGTCTTAAAGTAAATGAACTCAGGCGAGTGATTGACGTAAAGCTGCTCTAAATAGCGCAAAACTTCAGATTTCACGTCTTCAACAATCGTGGTATCTGCCCAAAGTTCGTCGAACCATGCTTTGAGTTCTGTGCGATCCCGATCGCTATCGACGATCATGTTGAGTTCGATATTTGATTTTGTCGCGAGCCCTAAGCCGCTACGCGTGAAATTGGAGCCGCCCATGATGGCATGTTCGCGCCGACCATCGTCAATGTGATACAGCTTGCCGTGTAGCAGGTTCGATTGGGTGACTGAGCGTATTTCGACTTTGCTACGAAGCCATTCTGCACATCGATGCGCCACATCGCGTTGTTTCAGGCGATTTGCCAGCTCTAGCCCTTCGTCTTCGATTTTGAATGCTTTCTTATCAGTTTTTTCTGGATCAAGTGATGCGATAAAACGAGGTTCACCAAAAAGGAATTGTACTGAGCCAACCGAATCGAGTTTAGCGGCGAGAGCCTCGTAAGCATATATCGTGAAATAGGCAGAGACGATAGCCAAATGGCTGCCATCTGAGATTTTTTCGACTAAGAAATCAGAAACTTTGCCGTGACGATGGTTATCGCGAATGCCGAAGCTATTATTTTGAGCACCTTTCGACACCAACACTCTCCAATTTTTGTTAACGCTACTGTTTTACTAATGCTATGACATTCGCTAATGGCATTTTAACGCTACGTAATATAAGTTGTCGTATGGCACAACCGAGTGACCATTTTCGGAGCGTGACGAAAATGGTTTGTGTTGTTGCAGCATGCGTTATATGAACGCCATCCTTATCGATCAAAACGATGACGTATGCGCTAAGCTAAATGTGCGATATCCTTGGTCTATGCCTAGAAAACTCTAGGCATCATTAAGCAATGTCAGATGTACTAAGCTGGATATGCGCCTAGCGGCAACTGTTTGGTTATGCCGAACAGTTCAAATTGAAAGCGACAATCGTAAGTAACATCAGCCAATCAATCGCCGCAAATGAGTGAGAAAGTTTGACCGTTAAATTCATTACGTTATTACCATAGGCTAATGATAATAAACTTGAAAATCCTAAAAATCATAATTAATACAATAACTTAGCATATAACTTATTATCATTTTTGAAAGTTTAAGTGCCCTAAAAAACAAAAACTCTTTGATTGGCGGGCATTTTAGGATACTTATGCTCTGAAAAGCCCGCCAGTAATACTGTTTACTTTTTTGCTTTAACCCGTAGCAAACTAACTTACCCATGACTCCCATCCTGCAAATCGACAATCTTCAAACCCACTTCTTCACCAAAGCCGGTGTGGTGAAGGCAGTCGATGGCGTGTCGTTTTCGGTGGCGCGTGGCGAAGTATTGGGGCTGGTGGGGGAATCAGGTTCGGGGAAATCGATGACGGGCTATTCAGTCATGGGCTTGATTGATAAGCCGGGCAAAATTGTTGGTGGGCGGATTATGCTCAATGGCGATGATGTGACTGACTACAACAACGATCAATGGCGCACGCTGCGCGGTAATCGCATTGCGATGATTTTTCAAGACCCGATGATGACGCTTAACCCAGTTTTGCGAATCGACACGCAAATGATTGAGGCCATTACCGCGCATGAAAAAATCAGCCAAGCGAATGCACGCGAACGTTGCCGCACTGCATTAGGGCAAGTGGGGATTGCGTCGCCAGATGAACGCTTAATGTCGTATCCACACCAATTTTCCGGTGGCATGCGTCAGCGGGTCGCGATTGCTATCGCGCTATTGAATAAGCCCGATGTCATCATCGCCGACGAGCCAACCACCGCGCTGGATGTGACCATACAAGGGCAAATATTGTTTGAAATGCAAAAGCTTTGCCGTGAATCTGGTGCGGCGCTGGTGTGGATCACACATGATCTATCCGTGATTGCGGGCTTAGCCGACCATATCGCTGTAATGTATGCGGGCAAAATTGTCGAGACGGGGCGCGTGGCCGATGTGCTCGAACGCGCACAACATCCCTACACCAAAGGCTTGCTCGGCTCAGTGCCATCATCGAACCCACGCGGCCAACCGCTCAACCAAATTCGCGGCATGACGCCATCGCTTTTGAGCATCGGCGAAGGCTGCGCGTTTCGAGAACGCTGCGATTATCGGCAAGCCGCGTGTGAGACGATGCCCGCGATGAATGATGCTGGGGTACGTTGTCATTTTCCGATTTCTTTTTAGCCACAGATGGACACAGATACACACAGATGAAAAACCAAAGTGCAATATTGATGGTGTCTCTCAGATAAAAATGCTTGAAGATGCCCGCCCATAAATGTGTTTTTTGCTTTTGACCTTATCCGCATTCATCCGTGTTCATCTGTGGCTAAAAGGTTTTTTTAAAGATTCATCTCTAACCAAAAATGACCCCACTTCTCCATCTCAACCAAGTCTCAAAACGCTTCGAAAAAAAGCGTGACATTTTTGGTGCGCTCGCCCAAAAAGTGGGTGCGGGTTCAGCGCCCGAAATCGTCCACGCGGTGGATAACGTCACACTCACCATTCACGAAGGCGAAGTCGTCGGCTTGGTGGGCGAATCGGGCTGCGGTAAATCCACACTGGGGCGCATCGTGGTAGGGCTGCATACGCCAACGTCTGGTGAAAAAAGTTGGCGTGGCAAACTTGTTGCGCAGATGAGCGCGGCTGAGAAAAAAGCAATCCAATTAGCCGGGCAAATGATTTTTCAAGACCCGTACGCCTCCTTAAATCCGCGCTATCGGGTCGAGGACATCATTGGCGAAGCACCGATCGTTCATGGGCTGATTCGCGCGAGTGATAAAACCGAAGCGGTCGCCGCCCTCATGCAGCAAGTAGGGCTCGATGCCTCGCTCGCCAAACGTTTTCCGCATCAATTCTCCGGTGGGCAACGCGCCCGTATTGGCATCGCGCGCGCCTTGGCGGTGAAACCCACATTTATTGTTTGCGATGAAGCGGTGGCGGCGCTGGATGTGTCAATTCAAGCGCAGGTGCTTAATTTGTTTATTGAATTACGTGAGCAATTAAACCTCACCTATTTATTTATCAGCCACGATTTAGGCGTGGTGCATCATGTCTCTGACCGTGTGGTGGTGATGTATTTAGGTCGCGTGGTGGAAGAAGGCCCAACGGTTGAACTATTTGCCTCCCCACAACACCCATACACGCAGGCATTACTCAGCGAAATTCCCACCTTAACCGCGCGCAAGAAAGACTTTGTCGCTGTCTCTGGCGAGATTCCGTCACCGCTAAACCCACCCAGCGGCTGCCACTTTCATCCGCGCTGCGTACATGCGACGCCGCGTTGCAAAGTTGAGGCGCCTGTCTTGAAACAAATTACCCCAATGCGTTATGCTGCATGTCATCTTCACGAAATCACTTAAGCTTATTTTATGACCACCATCTTACAACCCAGCCTCGCCTACACCTTAACGCCGTCACGCACCACGCACGACCACGATGTGCCAGTGGTATTTGATTCGCCACACAGCGGCACGCGCTACCCGCAGGATTTTGGCTACACCGTGGCGCACGCAGCACTGCGGCGTGCCGAAGATACCCACGTGGAGGCGCTCTATGCCGCCGCACCTGACTTAGGTGCCACACTGATTGCCGCACATTTTCCACGTAGCTATATTGATGCCAATCGCTCGCTACTTGATATTGATCCTGCACTCCTAGATGCCGCGTGGCCGGGGCCAATCAGTACCTCTAAAAAAACCGATAAAGGCATCGGCTTAGTCTGGCGTCTGCTCGATACGGGTGAAGCCATTTATGAACGCAAATTAACCGTAGCCGAAGTTCAAGCACGCATTGCGAAATACTATTCGCCGTATCACAAGGCGCTGCGCGACACCATTAACGCGGCACATAAACACTACGGCGCGGTATGGCATATTAATTGCCACTCGATGCCAGCAACTTCTTCTGTCATATCGGACGAAGGCCCAGGTGTGGCGCGGGCTGATTTTGTCTTGGGCGACCGCGATGGCACGACTTGCTCTTCTGAATTCACCTCCTTCGTTGCCATTGCGCTCAAAGACATGGGCTACAACGTCAAAATTAACGACCCGTACAAAGGTGTAGAACTGGTACGCGCTTATTCAGACCCAGCTGAGAATAAACATTCGCTACAAGTTGAGGTCAATCGCAAGCTCTACATGAATGAAGATACACGCGAACCTAATGAAAATTTTGGTAAGTTGCAGCAAGACATTAACCGCTTGATGGAAGATATTGCCGCCTACGCGCATGACCATTTACCGGAACACAAACATGGGGATGATTGTGGGCACGATCACGGCCACGGCAATGCACATGACCATGACCACAAGCATGGTCACAAGCACTAATTGTTAGTCTAATGTCTGCCGCACACAGATTTATAAATGCACAGTCCTCCCCTTTTTTAAAGGGGAGTTAGAGGGGATTTTCGTTCGTCAACTTCGCAATGATGCGACATCTCAACCAACTTCAATTAACTTATCCCACGATGACCACAGCCTATCCAATCGAAGTCACCCCGCCCGACATTACGCCCTACCAGCAGGGCAATACGGGTGTTAACTACATCACCACGTTTGACTCCGGCAAGCCCGGCCCGCATGTGATGGTCAACGCAATAACGCATGGTAATGAACTGTGCGGCGCGATTACGGTGGCGCGATTATTTGAAATGAATGTGCGCCCCATTTGCGGCAAGCTTTCGTTATCTTTCGCTAATATCGACGCTTATCGACAATGGGATGCGACCAAGCCGCACACCAATCGCTTTGTCGATGAGGACTTTAATCGTGTGTGGTCGGCTGAAACCCTAGGCGGGACGCGCGTTTCCAAAGAGTTAACGAGAGCACGCGCGATGCGTCCTATCATTGACACGGTTGATTTACTGCTCGATATTCACTCAATGCACGATACACACCAGCCACTGATGTTAAGTGGCGCACTCGATAAAGGCATCGCGTTATCACGTGACATCGGCCTGCCTGAATTCATCGTCAGCGATCAAGGCCATGCTAATGGCACACGCTTGCGCGATTATGCGGGCTTTGGCGATGCCACTTCGCCTAAAAATGCCGTGTTAGTCGAGTGCGGTCAACATTGGTCGAGCGCTTCAGTCGATGTATCGTGGCAAACCACGTGGCGATTTTTGCGCGCCACCAACTGTGTTGATCGCGATCTTGCTGATGCACAAATTGATGCTGACACGCCACCCACCAAAGTCGTGCGCGTGACCGATGCCTTGGTCGCCACCAGCACCAATTATCAATTCCGCGAGGGCACGAAAGGTTTAGACGTCATCGCCAAAAAAGGCGAAGTATTTGCGATGGATGACGGCAAACCGGTGGGCGCGCCCTATGATAATTGCGTACTCATCATGCCGACGCTAGTGCACGTGAAAGTCGGGTTGACGGTGGTCAGGATTGGGCAATTAGAAAGCTAGCGCTAATTGCGTGAAGTTTTTTACTACTGCGGCTTGATTTCCAAATTTGCAATGCACACCACAAGCCCTCCCACCCTCCCCCTTCGACAAACTCAGGACAGGCTTTTTCAAAGGGAGGAGCCGATGTAGGGTTCGACTACTATATTGCAAACCTCCACCATCAGTTCTCCCCTTTGAAAAAGGGGAGCTAGTGGGGATTGCTTGGCGTTAAGTGCAACACGACACTACCTTTTAAGCACCAACACCAGTTGATTCGCGCGTAATTCAATCTTTTCTGGGGCTAAGGTTTGGCCTAACCTTTCAATATCTTTCGCCTCAAAGTCGTAAATCGCTTTATCTTCAAAGTATTCTTTGGCGAGTTGCGAGGCAGTTTTGGCGAGGGCGGCTGCGAGGGCGTCGGGCATGTTATCGACCCGCACCCGATCTAGCTTGGCATCTGACAAAAATATGCCGCGTGTGGCGACGTCATATCGGGGTAAACCAGACAGCGCCATTTGCCCCCAAAGTGACTTTGAAGAAAGCGGAAGTTTGACCTCAACATCTACAGCCACACTGAGTCGGCGCGCTTGATTGCTGGTAGAGGGTATTTCGGTCACGGTGACGCGCGGACGTGTGAGTGTGACTTTGACCAAATCGGCAATATTACGCTCCACCGGAAAGCGTTTAACGAGGCGGTTGGTTAGCTCTTCAGTGGTAAAAGTAACTTCGCGGTTGATGAATGGCATCCCCGCGCAGCCTACAAGTAAGCTCAGTAACAAGACACTAATTTTTTTCATGTGTTTAATTTATCAAGTAATTCGCGCGTGCGGTCTGCGTCGTCTGACTGCATGATTTGATTAACAATTTTGCCGATAACGGCTAAATCGGTCATGAGCACGCGCTGTTTCACCGCCAAAATATTCGCCGGATGCATTGAAAAGTCAGTCAGGCCAAAGCCGAGTAACAGCCGCGTTAAAGCAACGTCGCCCGCCATCTCACCGCATACTGCTACCGGTACTTTGGCTAAATTAGCCTGTTGAATCACATTCATGACCAAATGCAGCACCGCCGGATGCAGCGGGTCGTATAAATGCGCGACGTTATCATCGGTGCGGTCAATGGCAAGCGTGTACTGGATCAAATCATTGGTGCCAATAGATAAAAAATCCAACCCGCGCAAAAACATCGGTAGCGCAATAGCGGCAGCGGGTACTTCAATCATGCCGCCAATTTGTATTTGATCGTTAAATTTTTTACCTTCTGCCTTAAGTTCGGCTTTGGCGCGCGCAATCGCGACATGGGTTTGTTTGATTTCAAGTGCTGAAGCCAGCATGGGGATCAAAATTCGTATTTCCCCATATTTGGACGCACGCAAAATCGCACGAAGTTGCACATTAAAGATTGCAGGCTCTGCCAAGCAATAGCGTATTGCACGTAGCCCCAAGGCGGAATGTCCATGCGTACTTTCATCACTATCTAATGTTTTATCAGCACCGATATCGAGTGTACGAATGACGACTGGTTTGCCTTTTAAGCCTTCCGCGACGGTTTTATAAGCTTCAAATTGTTCCTCTTCAGTCGGCGAATCGCGCCGATTCATGAATAAAAATTCGCTGCGAAATAGGCCAACTCCGGAAGCGCCGGATTGTTTAACCGCATCAAGATCGCTTGGTAATTCAATATTGGCGTGCAGCGCGATTTCTGTGCCGTCGAGCGTAGTGGCGCTGGCAGTTTTAAGTCTCGCGAGCTTTTGCTTCTCAAGCTTCCATTGATTTTGCTTTAGGCGGTACTCGGCCAGCACGGTCTCGTCTGGCTCAACAATCACAACACCTTGGGCACCATCGACGATGATCAATTCGTCTTCACGTATCAACTCGCGCGAGGTGTGTAACGCGACAATGGCGGGAATACCTAAGCTGCGCGCCAAAATCGCAGTGTGCGAGGTGCGGCCTCCAAGGTCGGTAATGAAGGACGCCACTTGATGATCTTTGAATAAAATCACGTCGGCAGGCGACAGATCACGCGCGACCAATATTGTATCTTCGGCGCGTTCACGGAGTTTTTCAGGTACCTCGCCACCTTGTCCAGAAAGTGCCGCAATGACGCGTTCGGCCACTTGGCGCACGTCGGTTTTGCGTTCATTTAGATATTCGTCTTGCACATCGGCAAATTGCGCGAGCAATTCGTCTACCTGCAACTTCAGCGCCCACTCGGCGTTGCATGATTCGCGTTTGATGATGACGCTGGGCTCGTCAGACAACATTGGGTCTTCAAGTAGCAGACGGTGAATGGTGACAAAGGCGGCCATATCACCAAAATGCGCATTCGACTGGGCATCGGCTAACTGGCCCGATTTAATATCCGCCTCTAGCGTATCTAACTCCACCAGCACTGATTTCACAGCGCGCTCAAACCGTTTGATTTCTTTCGCTACAAACTCTGGCGGAATGGAATAGTGATCAACTTCCAGGGAGGCCGATGTTACTAAATGCGCATGGCCGATAGCAATGCCGCCAGATACGCCCAGGCCGTGAAGGGTGAAACTCATGGGTAAACCCTAGCATTGGCGGCCATTTTGGGGCATAAATACTTGAAAATGTCCGCCGTTAAATGGCTTATAGTAACTGCATTAAATATTTTTCTAAAAGTTACACGGACTGAAAATTGCTTAACAACTAGACTTAGCCCCTCCCTTTGAAAAAGGGAAGTTGGGAGGGATTGCGGCGGGATAAGTTCAGGCGTAGTTTCAGTGTGCACCAAGCGCAACAACGCAATCCCACCCAACCTCCCTTTTTCAAAGGGAGGAGTCAAACTCATAGAATCAATTGTGCTTATTAGGTTTAATTGCCGATTGAACCACATTAAACTCACTCGCCCTCGCCAAATTTATTGTTAATCAGTGCGGTCAAGGCTGCCATCGCCTCCAACTCATCGACGCCCTCGGTTTCAATCATGATTTTGGTGCCTTTGCCCGCCGCCAACATCATTACTCCCATGATTGACTTTGCGTTGACGCGCTTTGTTCCTTTGGCAATGAAGGCGCCGCTTTGAAAGCCAGCTGCAGTCTGCGTGAGTTTGGCCGACGCCCTGGCATGTAGGCCGAGCTTATTGATGATTTCAATTTCTGTGTTTTGCATCGCCTACCTTAATTAAATAGTCTTGCAATTGGTCGTGGGCATGTTGATGACGCCTTCTTGCCCGCCCGCGATGGCTTTTTCGATTAATTCCGATAATGATTTTTCGCGATAGGTCAGCGCGCGAATGAGCATTGGCAAATTCACGCCAGAAACACCTTCAACGCGACCGTCCTCTAATAATCTGCAGGCAATATTTGACGGTGTGGCGCCAAAAATGTCGGTCATCACCAACACACCGCTGCCTTGATCGAGGAAACGAATCAAATCTTGTCCCTGCGGCAATATCGCGTCCGGATCGTCGTGAACGGTCACGCCTAGCTGACGTAAATAGAGCGGGCGCTTGCCCATCACGTGGGAGGCACAGTGAATCAACGATTCGCCCAAGGTGCCGTGCGCGACAATGAGTATTCCAATCATGATGTGATTTTAGCAAACGTCAGGTTATTCAAGTTCTTCATCATTGCTGCTTCCACCTTTCATTTCAAAAAGCCAGCAAAGTTTGCGGGTTTCCGGGCCAGACAGTCGATCACCCATCAGCCCGCAACGATACGCGCGCGCAGATAGCCGCTCAAAGTGCCGACAACCCACACAGGTGCCAAACGGCTGGCCGTCATTGTCGGCCTGAAACGTGGTGAGCGTTTCGCGTAATGCCGAGACCGCATTACGGATTCGATTGGGACTAATGTCGCGGGTCGCTTGTAACCAAGCCGACTGCGGCTGGGCATCGTATAAAAATTGCTCACCAGCGGTCGATAAACGCAATCGCACCACGCGGCGATCAATGTCGTCCTGATAACGCTCTAGCAATCCACGCCGATCTAATAGTAATAGGCTTTGCGAAATCGTCCCCTTGGTTAAACCTAAATACTCCCCTAGTGCCTGCGGCGTGTTGGAATAGCGATTCGCTGTCGATAAATACACCAGCGCTTCGACGTGTACGGGGGATAGCTGCTCATCCACACCAGCGCGGCGCGCTTCCGCGCGCATCAAATTACCTAAGCGCTCGACAAGCTCTAACAGTACGAGCGGATGTTTATCCATAGCAGGATGGTAAAAAAAATGGGGTGTGTGTGCGGTAAATCACTTTAATTTTGCCGCGCAATGCATGGATAAGGATTGCTCAAAACCAACGCCGCATAGGGGCTTACCGCAAGGCGGTTTAAATATAGTTTCGATTCGATACTGATTGGATGCATATTTCGTTGAAGTTTATTTGGTGTTGATTCGATACTAAAACAGCGTCACGCTTTTTGCAAGCGGTTTTTAAGCGAGATTAATTGTGACCTTGCACCCGCTTTGTTGTGCTATGACGTTAGTGAGCAGCATAGTAAGCGTTTGTGCGTTACGGGTATCGCACCACACGTTGTCGACAAGGCGAAAATGAAATCCGCCCGACTTTGCTGCGACCCAGATTTCACGATTAGGCGTTTGCCGATTCACAATTATCTTACTGCCATTCTCAAATGTGATGGTGAGGATACCTGCCGTTAGTTCACAATCAATATCGTCATCCACGGTATCAAAGGTGGTTTCGAGCTGGAGCAATATCGCATCAACACGTTGCTGGAATTCACTTTCATTCATGAGCGTTTGCATAGGTATTTTGACGTTGTTGATCGTGGCGGCGAGATTGCGTTTGTGAGGTAGCGTGATAGCATTTCATCATATCTGGAGGCTTAATGAAAAAACGAATGATTGCATTTACATTGCTCGCAACAATTTGCGTTGCAAACCTTAGCGCCTGCGGCCAAAAGGGCCCGTTGCGCTTACCGTCACCTTCACCCACACCTTCATCCACTGCTATCACTAATCACTAAGCATATGCACTCATCATCGACTTCTGCACCACTTGAAACCTTCGGGCTAACACGCCGCAACGGCGCACTGTATATGGAGGATGTGTCACTGACTGACATCGCCAACCTGCACGGCACACCCGCCTTTGTTTATTCACGCGCGGCGCTCAGCAACGCATTTGCTAAGCTAAATAGCGCTGTCAGCCATGCCCGCGCGGGCAAGGCCTATACGATTTGCTTCGCGGTTAAAGCTAATTCAAACCTGGCGGTATTAAATGTGTTGGCTCGATTAGGCGCTGGCTTTGATATCGTCTCAGGTGGCGAATTACAGCGTGTGCTGCATGCGGGCGGCGCGGCGAATAAAGTGGTTTTCTCAGGGCTTGGCAAGACGCGCGCTGAAATGGTTATAGCACTCAATGCAGGCATTAAATGTTTTAACGTTGAGTCAGAGGCCGAGCTACTACGACTCAATGATGTTGCCGTTACGATGAATAAAAAAGCGCCAATCAGTTTGCGCGTGAATCCGGATGTCGATGCGAAAACACATCCCTACATTTCTACGGGATTAAAAAATAATAAATTTGGTATCGCCTTTAATCGTGCGCGTGATGTCTATCGACTCGCGGCCACCTTACCAGGCATTACTATTGCAGGTGTGGATTGCCATATCGGCTCACAGCTCACTGACGCCACACCGCTGATTGAAGCAATGGGCAAAATTGTCGCCCTTGCCGATGATCTTGCGCGCGATGGTATTCAAATTCATCACATCTGCCCTGGTGGTGGTGTGGGCATTACTTACAAAGATGAAGCCGAAATTAACCTAGCCACTTATGCAAACGCATTAGAAGCGGTCTTAGGTCAACGTGATGTTGAGCTACTCATGGAGCCAGGTCGCGCGATTGCAGGAAACGCGGGAGTACTGCTTTCAACGGTGGAATATGTGAAGCTGGGCGAGCATAAGAATTTCCTCATCATTGATGCCGCCATGAATGATTTGATTCGCCCCGCACTTTATCAAGCACACCATGAGATTACGGAGTTGAATACAACGAATACAACTGCGAATTCCGCCGAATACGATGTAGTAGGCCCTGTCTGCGAGAGTGCTGATGTATTAGGCTATGCGCGCACACTATCAGCCGTTGCCGGTGATCGTGTTGCAATACTTTCAGCGGGCGCATATGGATTTGTGATGTCGTCAAACTACAATTCACGCGGACGTGCGGCTGAACTAATGGTTGATGGCAGCAACGTGCTTGTGGTACGTGAGCGCGAAACCTTTTCGACGCTCATCGCAGGCGAAAAAATATTGCCTTAATGAGGCGCATTAAAAGACATGCTTAAAAGAGACGCCTAAAAAATAACAAGAAAATGCGTTCAAATTTTTGGTTAGCTTTATTGTTGGTATCGAATCGATACTATTTTGCAAATGATGATTGCAAATAAGCAGTCTTGACAACACGAAAAACTGGTGTTCGAAAAAATTCTTCAATACAATCCGTTTCACCAAGTGCTTACATCTTTATTGAATGTTAATGATATGTAAGTAATCGTTCTAACGAGTGATGCCTTGGTGACTCGATATGTTTTATGTTGTCGAGTCTTAAACTGTAATTCGGTCCAACCATCGAAAGGAGTTGATCATGGCAGTAGCCAAGAAAAAGCCGGCAGCTAAAAAACCAGCGGCTAAAAAAGTAGTAGCAAAGAAGCCAGTAGCAAAAAAGCCAGCGGCTAAAAAACCAGCGGCCAAAAAGCCAGCTGCAAAGAAGCCCGCCGCAAAGCCAGTCGCAAAAAAAAAAGTAGCTAAGCCAGTCAAGAAGCCAGCAGCGAAAAAAGCAGCGCCTAAAAAAGTTGCTCCCGCCGCAAAGCCAGCGCCAATGGTCACACCAGTGATCACGCCGCTCATCAAACCGATGGGTTAAGTTGGAAAATGGCTTCGAACTCTCTCAATCCGGCAGGTGTGTCTGACTTCGGTCTTGACTCACTTTCCGGGTTGAGACATTTACGATAACGATGTTCCTCAGCACCACTTCGTTTCTAGCGCCAGACAAGCAATCATCCACGCGCCCCAATACTCGCGAACGCAACAAACGCGACCGCCCTGCAAAATAGCCTATTTACGACGCGCGGCGAATAAGCTGTAAATTGCGAATGCGCTCAGCACATACAAGAGTGGTGTTAGCACGATTAAATCTAGTCGCGCCATGCTAAATGCGGCTTCACTTGCCGGCATAACTGCTTTCATTTGCATTTCGTAAAGATTAAAAATAATCCAAAGTAATCCGGTAAATACAGGGGCTTTTCTAAACCATTGCCGGCTGAACTCAAAATCGCCAATGCTTGTTTCGCCGATTGTTCGATACAACTGCGCGCCTATCAAGACCGCTGCAATCGCAAATCCGGCGTATGGCCATAAAGCTACTAATCGCGACGGCCCAAAAAATAGCCAATTTAAGATTTCCATTTTGCTTTCGTCCAATTGGTTACAGGGTCTTCGACTCGATATTTTTTATCGCACGCATCAGCCGTGTTTCCGATGCGCCCCATTTAATACCCGTCTCACGTTTTAGTCTTGTGCATTCGGCTGTTAACGCGTTTACGTCTAACAAAATTGCATCGCCAATCGCGGCAAAAGCAATCGCATTGCCCTCATCGTTAGCCGGTAACGGCAAAATACGGCCATCAAATGCCCGATATAAATTATCAAGTTGGCGACCATAACCTCGCGCACGACCAAATAAATTTAACGTGAGCAACCCTTGGCGGCTTAAATTCGCCCGACAATCTCGATAAAAATCTTCCGCGCCTAAGCCACCAAAACGCGCGTTGTTGTCGTAGCCATCAACGGTGATTAAATCAAATTTTTGACTACGCTTTTGCTGCTGCGCGTTTTCTTTCATCCATAAAATGCCGTCGGCAATTTCAATATTGAGCTTGTCGTTATCCTGCGGCAGCTTAAACATTTGCATCGCAACTGGTACCACCTTGGCATTGATTTCAATAATAGTTTGCTTGGCGTGGGCGCGGTGGCGATAGAGAAATTTGGTGATTGAGCCTGCGCCCAGGCCCACCTGCAATACATTGCAAGGCCACGTCGGCGCAGAACGCAACGCGAGCGCTAACATCATTTCTCGCGTGTATTCGAGCTCAAGCGACCACGGCCTTGCGATGCGCATGGCGCCCTGTACCCATTCGGAGCCAAAGTGCAAAAAACGTACGCCGGCTTCGTCGGATGTTTCAATAGAGTGATTTGGCATGATGATCCTAGAAACGGCAGTTGACCGCTGTAGTTGTTTGAAAGTCTGCATGAATAAAGGAGTTTGGTGGATCATCACGTTCACCAATATGGCGACGCGCGCTACAGGTGCGATTGCATGTTTTTTAGGCTCGCTAGCCGCGTTGCTCCTCGTCGCAGGGTACAGCCTGCTTCCTCGCTGTTTGCAAATGAGACCTTGCCAGCAAACCTAAAAAACACACACTTATGTCTCCGCAGGAGACGGTATCCCTGTGGGACACACCCGTCCAACTGCCGTTTCTAGGATGATATTTTCCCACGGGTTTTCAATCGTAAACTATCTGATTAACTATTCACACGAAACTTTCCATGCGCTCACTCTCATTACTCGAAACTCGCGTCCTCGGTGTGCTCATAGAAAAGCAACACACCGTGCCAGACTCGTATCCGCTATCGCTCAACAGCTTAACGCTTGGCTGCAACCAAAAATCCGCGCGTGATCCTGTTATTGATGTTACCGAAGAAGACATACAAATCGCCATCGACGCGCTCAAGTATCTCGGGCTCGTCATGGAAGGCCCCGCTAGCCGCGTCACTCGCTATGCCCACAACACTGAACGCGTGCTGCGACTACCGCCCCAATCGGTTGCAATACTTGCCACGCTCATGCTGCGCGGACCGCAAACATCTGGGGAATTACGCATCAGTACCGAGCGGCTACATAAATTTGCTGACATTTCCGCCGTGGAGGGGTTTTTAGACGAGCTGGCAACGCGCAGTGCTGATGCGGGTGGCGCGCTCACCATAAAGCTTAATCGCCAACCTGGCGCACGCGAAGCACGCTGGGCGCACTTGTTGTCAGGTCAAATTATCGTCGCGAATGAAACATCAAATGAACCCGTAACGCCAACGGTGATGTCGAGCGAAGTAGCAACAATGAGAAATGAAATTGACAAACTCAGCAGCGCATTGACGCAACTACAAGCCGAAGTGATGGCAATTAAACAGGCATTGGGCATTGACGAGAAATAAATTAAATTCGTTTATTGGCGGGCATTTTCGAGCAAAAACGGCTGAAAATAGCCGTGGATAAACGAGTTTATAAAACGGGAGCTTCTCATAACCTCAAATTCCGTTCGCCCTGAGGTATCGAGGGGTTGTTCAACTCATATAAATCAAGCACTTAAGAACGAATGCTTCGATACCTCAGCACGAACGGCGGGGTTATGAGAAGTTGCCAAATTACTATTGCCCCTTATTTAAGCGTTTTTGTTGTCGGTTGAACATTATCAGGCACATAAGGTTTATTCAAGCTAGCGCGCTGATTGATAAACGCTGACACGCGTTCAAGCTGCGGCTTGTTATTACGCAAGGGCGCGGCAAAGGCGAGCAAAATACCTGCGTGACTAACATCTGGGTAGGTAGTGGTTTCTACGTCGCCCCCACGCGCGCGAATGCGTTCTGCGAGATTGCGCGTATTGTGCAGCCCGACGCGCATATCCGCCTCGCCGTGCAGGAGCAATGTGGGCGGCTCGCTACCCGTGATGAAGTTGATCGGCTGAGAGGCCGCGCGGACATTCTCAGGAAATATTTTGAATAGCGTTGGCTCCGTCAACGGCAAAAAATCCATCGGGCCGGCTAGGCTCACCATCCCTTTGAATAAAGCCTTACTGAGTCCAACGCGACTTAAATAAGTATTGTCATAGGCGAGCAACGCCGCTATCTGCGCGCCAGCTGAGTGTCCCATGACAAATATGTTGTTGGCATCTCCGCCATATTGTGAGACTGAGTCAACTGTCCATTTAACGGCGAACGCGGCATCATCCATATACGCCGGAAATACCACTTCTGGGTATAGCCGATAATCTGGCACCACGACTAAAAAGCCGCGCGAAGCGAGCGCTTCGGCCATAAAAAAATAATCGGCCTTGTCGCCAGACTCCCATGCGCCCCCGTAAAAAAATATGATCACTGGACGTTTATGAGACAACGCTTCTAGCACTTTTGGTTGCACGACATCTAATTGCTGACGTTGATGTGCGCCGTATTTAATGTCACGTGTAATGACGACATTGCCATCTGAAACAAATGCATTTAGCGCGCCTAATGGCGAACAGCCCGCCAAAATCACGCTTATAAATAGATAAACAATAAAATTTAGGGGCAATTGTTGAGGGCGCAAGATTGTTTCCGTTAGTGTCGTCATAACGAAAGTATACGTGGCGAGCGCATCTTCAGATTTGACGAAACCTATCGACTAGGCTATCGTTGCAACTGCGCCGATTTGACAATCAGCTTGCGGGCGCGAAATTTCAATACGTTTTTTCAGTATCAAAATTTCAATAAATACGGCTAAAGCGGCTTACGGTGGCGTCTCATTTTCACCCGATTAGCCCGATAGCAAACGCTGTTGGGCTTTTTTACGGGTAACGGTTTTTAACTTCCATGCACGCCACACCACAATTTGCGCATTTCACCTCGCCCCTTCCCCTTAGCTGCGGTAGGACGCTTGCCGCCTACGACCTTGCTTTTGAAACTTACGGTAACTTAAACGCCAATAAGTCGAATGCCATCCTTATTTGTCATGCGCTCAATGCCTCGCACCATGTGGCGGGCACTTATGCGGATGATGAATCCAATATCGGCTGGTGGGACAACATGGTGGGGCCAGGTAAACCGGTTGATACCGATAAATTTTTTGTCATCGGTGTGAACAATTTAGGCTCCTGCTTTGGCTCGACCGGCCCGACCACTATCATCATTGAGACTGGACTCGCGTGGGGTGCAAATTTTCCGCTCATTACGGTGGAAGATTGGGTGGATTCTCATGCGCGTTTGCTCGATAGGCTAGGCATTGAAACCTTAGCGGCAGTAATGGGCGGCTCACTTGGCGGCATGCAGGCATTGGCTTGGTCAATTCGTTATCCGCAGCGCGTGCGTCATGCCTTGGTAATTGCGGCTGCGCCGAATTTATCCGCACAGAATATTGCCTTTAATGAGGTTGCGCGCCAAGCCATCATGACTGACCCGCAATTTCACGATGGTCACTACGCCGCCAATGAAGTAGTGCCAAAGGACGGCTTAATGGTAGCGCGCATGATTGGTCATATCACCTATATTTCAGACGATCAGATGGAAGAAAAGTTTGGCCGTAATTTACGCGACGGGCTGAAATTTTCATTTGCGCCGGAATTTCAAATTGAATCTTATTTGCGTCATCAAGGCGAAAAATTTTCCGCCTACTTTGACGCCAACACGTATTTACGCGTCACTAAGGCGCTCGATTATTTTGATCCCGCGAGTGCTAATAATGGCGATTTGTCGATCACACTCGCCTCGGCAAGTGCAAAGTTTTTAGTTATTTCGTTCACCACTGATTGGCGATTTTCGCCATCGCGTTCGCGCGAAATCGTTAAAGCGCTGCTCGATGCCGACAAAAATGTAACCTATGCAGAAATCAACGCGCCCCACGGTCATGACGCGTTTTTGCTCGACAACAACCAATACCACGGTGTCGTCCGCCAATATTTACAAACGATAAAAACATGATTACCCGCACCGACTTTGACATCATTACCTCGTGGATTCCTGAAGGCGCACGGGTGCTTGATCTGGGCTGCGGAGATGGCGCGCTGCTAAAACATTTAGCTGAGACTAAAGCCACACGCGGCTACGGCATTGAAAACGATAACGCTTCTCTTGTTGCCTGCATCCAAAATCAAGTGAACGTGATTCAATCAGATTTGGAAGCTGGCTTAAAGGACATTGCTGATGGTTCCTTTGATGTGGTGATCTTGTCGCAAACGCTACAGGCGATTAAACATACCGAGCCAGTGATCGCAGAAATGCTGCGGGTAGGGCGCGAAGCAATTGTCACGTTTCCCAATTTCGGCTATTGGAAACACCGCCTCCAGATTGCCGTTTCAGGCAAGATGCCGGTGTCTGACGATTTGCCATATCAATGGTATGACACGCCTAACGTACATTTATTTACTATTAATGACTTTGAAGCGTTTTGTCGTGCGCGGCAGTATCGCGTCTTAAATCGTCGCGTACTGGCGGGGGCAAACGAGGCGTTGTTGCTGCCTAACTTAACAGGCTCGTTGGCGTTGTATCGTTTTAAGCGTGGTTAATATTTCATTCGCCATCACGCCTGTCATCGGCACTAAAGGTCGTTAACACCACCGCGTACTTAACCAGCTCTGAGGTGCTTTTTACCCGCAGCTTACGTTTGATATTCGCGCGGTGCACATCAATAGTACGCACGCTCACAGCCAAGTCACGGGCAATTTCTTTACTAGTTTTGCCATTGCCAATCAAGCGCAATACTTCCAGCTCACGTGGTGACAATGCTGGCATGGTGGACAAAATATTATCGTTATCGTCGATGTCGCTCTGATGCACATCGGGCCAATAGCTGCGCATCTGCGCTACCTCGTTCATTGCGATGCCAATATCTTCGACTAAACGTCGTTTACTCACTAGCCCGTGTGCGCCAATTTTTTTAGCCATGGCAGTGCTGGCGATTTCTTCGACCGCACTAATCATTAAGATACGAATATCAGGATAAAGCCGTCGCACTTGACCAACCAAATCAACACCGCTGGCGTCTGGCAATTGCAAATCAATGACCATTACCTCAATGTTAGCGCCAGGTAACTCTGCTAGCGCAGCTTTTGCACTATCGGCTTCAATAATAATTTCAACGCCTGAGATAACTTTCAAGAATGCTGAAAGTCCCATACGCATCATCGCGTGGTTTTCGACGATGGCAACGCGAGCATTGAGCGTCTTCATACCAAGGCCACAATTTGATTTGCGGGGCAAACTAAATATCGGTAGGGCGAATCAATGCACATTCGCGTCAGAACAGTGTCCCAACAGAAGATACACCGACGCGCCATGAGGGTCGCACCAGTTTGAATCAGCATGTTTTTAATCTCGTTAATTACTTTTTTGCCATTGTAGCGAGTAATCATGCTGCTAAGCTGCTAATTCATAATGGCTACGTAGTCTTACGTAGCCAATTTGCGAAGACTTAGTTAGGTCGAGACTAATTGTTTGTGCGTCGAAATTGACATTAAAAATCCGAAGCCGATACACAATGACAATATCGCGGTGCCACCATAACTCATCAGCGGTAACGGCACGCCCACCACCGGCAAGATGCCACTCACCATTCCAACATTAACAAACACATAGGTAAAAAATGACAGGGTAATCGCGCCAGCCAGCAAACGCGAAAACGTGGTGGGTGCATTCATGGCAATCATGAAACCACGGCCGATGACAATCGTATAAAGCACTAATAATAAAAGTGTGCCGAGCAAACCAAACTCTTCACCATACACAGCCAAAATAAAATCTGTTGATCGCTCAGGAATAAAATCAAGCTGCGATTGTGAACCAGTCAGCCAACCTTTACCAAAGATACCGCCTGAACCAATCGCAATCGTTGATTGAATGATGTGATAACCCGCGCCCAGCGGGTCTTTCATTGGGTCAATTAAAGTCAACACACGCTCGCGCTGATAGTCGTGCATGAGCGTCCACGCGAACGGTAATGCCGCAATGCCCGCCACCGCGGCTGCCACTAAAATACGCCACGATAAGCCGGCTAAAAAAATCACAAAAAAGCCCGCTGAAAAAACCAATATGGACGTACCCAAATCGGGTTGACGCATCACCAAGCCAGTCGGAATCAACAAGATTAAACCTGCCAACGCGTAGCCCTGCCAATCAAGCGCCTCTTCTTTGCGATGAAAATACCAGGCCAACAGTAACGGCATACCCAGCTTCATAATTTCAGACGGCTGTAAGGTGGTGAAACCAAAATTTAGCCAACGTCGCGCGCCGTTGCGAATCTCGCCGAACAGCGCCACACCAATCAGTAGCGTCAACCCCACCACATAAATGGGCACGGCAATTCGCATCAAGGTTTGTGGCGACAAATTAGCAACAATCCACATTGCGATAAACCCGACAGCAAAATTACGCGCCTGTCCCAACATGCGGTCAAACGAATCACCACCCGAGGCAGAATAAATCACCGCGAGTGATATCGACGCCAACACCACAATAACCACCATTAGCGGACCATCAAGGTGCTTGGTGAAGATATCAAAAGCGCGCGAGATGAGTTTAGTTAAGGTCATAGTCGCGCGGTTTACGTTTGGTTTTATCGGCTTCTTTGCCAAGCAGGTAAAAATCAAAAATTTCACGGGCAATAGGTGATGCGGTACCGCCACCGCCGCCGCCATTTTCGACCAATAGTGCTATCGCAATGGTGGGTTTATCGGCTGGTGCATAGGCAATAAATAGCGCGTGGTCACGATGACGCTCATCAATTTTGCGTGCATCGTATTTTTCGCCAGCCTTCAAGCCGATAACTTGTGCGGTGCCCGTTTTGCCGGCGATTTGATAGCTAGCGCCTGCACCAGCGGCTGCTGCTGTGCCGCCAGGCTGCATGACATCAATCATGCCTTGACGCACCAGCTGTAAGTTATCCGCATTAAAGTTTGTCACCGCCTTCGGTGGTGGTTTATAGCCACGCTTCTCACCGGTTTTTGAGCTAATCACTTCTTTTAACATGTGCGGCGTTACCTGCGTGCCGCCATTAGCCAGAATGGCGGTCGCGGTGGCTAATTGCAACGGTGTTGAAAGCCAATAGCCCTGGCCGATGGAGACTGAAATTGTGTCCCCAGCATACCATTTTTGTTTGAAGCGACGCTGCTTCCATTCTTGCGATGGCATGATGCCACTTTGCTCGCCCTCGATATCAATGCCATTTTTGCGACCAAAACCGAATGGTGTCATGAAGGCGTTTATTTTATCAATGCCTAAATCATTGCCTAAGCCGTAGTAGTACGTATCGCATGAGACCACAATCGACCTGTGCAAATTCACTACGCCGTGCCCGCCTTTTTTCCAGTCACGCCATTGATGCGAGACGCCTGCCATTGACCAATAACCAGGGTCAACAATGGAATATTCCGGCGTGCGTTTGCCATTTTCTAACGCCGCTAATGCCATGAAGGGCTTGATGGTTGAGCCCGGTGGATACTGGCCTTGTAGCGCTCGATTAGTTAACGGGCGGTCTATCGACGTATTGAGTTGATTCCAATTTAGCGGGTCAATGCCATCCACAAACAAATTAGGATCAAAGCCGGGCTTAGAGACAAACGCTAAAATTTCGCCGTTGTTAGGGTCAAGCGCTACCATCGCGCCGCGAAATTCACCGAAGGCTTCCTCGGCAAATTTTTGCAATTTAATGTCGATGGTAAGTTTCAAGTTGTTGCCGGCAATGGGTTCTGACTTTGCGAGAGAACGAATCGCCCGCCCACCGGCATCAATCTCTACCTGCTCACTGCCAGTCGTGCCATGCAGCTCTGCCTCATAGCTACCCTCAATACCGAGCTTGCCGATATGATCGGTACCTTTGTAATTGGTCGCTAAGTCTGCGGCTTCAATTTTTTTCAAATCGTTGTCATTGATGCGGCCGATATAGCCGATCGCGTGAGAGGCGGTTTCACCAAACGGATAATTACGAAACAAACGAGCGCGAATATCAAAACCTGGAAAACGATAACGGTTAACCGCAAAACGTGCCACCTCTTCCTCAGTCAAGCGATTGCGAATAGGTAGCGATTCAAAATTTTTGCTTTCTTCAAGCAGACGCTTGAAACGGCGGCGGTCTTTAGCTTGAATGTCAATAATGGTCGCCAAGTCATCTAAGACCTTATCTAAATTTTTAACCTTTGATGGTGTTACCTCTAGCGTGTAGGCCGAATAGTTGGCGGCTAACACTTCACCATTACGGTCATACACCACGCCACGATTGGGCACTACAGGCACGACTGATATGCGATTGGCTTCAGCCATGGTGTAGTACTGATCGCGTTTGACAACTTGCAGATAAATAAGTCGCATGGCCAGTAACGAAAAGCCAATGAGCATACCAATCGTCGCAACAATCACGCGGCTGCGAAAAATATTGTGTTCCGCTTCGCGGTTTTTAAGTATGGTGCCGAGCATATTTTCGGGCTACATTATGCGTGTTTGACCGCGACGCCGAAAGCGCGGCAGTGTCGCCAGATAATGCACAGGCAACCAGAGCAATGCGCCCACTAGCGGTGAGACAATAAGTCCCCAGCCGACAAATTCACGACCTAAAGAAAGATTGAGCAATACATAAACCGCCTGCGCGACAAACAAAATGCTCAACATATGCAACGCCTGCTCAAACACTGTTAGATGCAATATACGAATACGCAGCAATTGCGTTAAAAATATTGCCAGCACATATACCAAGGCATGTTGACCTAGCAGCGCGCTATCGGCCACATCCATGACAAGCCCTAAAGCAAATCCCCACGTTTGGCCGATGCTGCGCGACTCATGCACTACCCAATAAAGAATCATCAGGAGTAAAAAATCCGGGCGCATCAAGAGCGCTAAACCAGACCACGGCAATAAATTGAGCATGAGTGCAATAAGTAGTGCGCCGAACACTAATCGCTTCGGTGCAGTTGTACTAAGTGCATCACGTGATAGCGGCGATAGATCCATTTTCTATCGCTCCCGTGCTTCGTTTTTTTGTCGCAGCGCGCGCTTAGCATCGAGCTTGGCCTCACGTTTGGCATCGCTAGCACGGCCAAATTTATCTGTCGTTGTCGTGCCACTATCGCTGGCAACAATATCGGATACGGGATAGCTCGCCGTTTTTTCGACACCACTTGTTGGCATTAACAATACTTTGACGAAACGATGATGTGTGGGTGCCGAGGTTGGCTGGGCAACAATACGTGCAAATGAAAACGCCGGATTTTTATCCACCACTGTGATTGTGCCCACCGATAAGCCTGCTGGGTACACGCCATCAATGCCGGAGGTTACGAGCGCGTCGCCCACCAAAATATCGGAGGCCACTGGCATAAAAGGAATTTCAATCGCACCCTCGCGACCATTGCCTACCGCCACTGCACGCAAACTATTACGCACGATCATCACCGGCACTGATTGGTCTTTTTCAGTCGTCAAGGTGACCTCGGCGGAGGTCGCACCAAGATTGGTGACTTGACCGACGACACCCACACCATCAATGACGACCGCACCTGATTTAATGCCATCACGCATGCCACGGTTAATAATCATTTTGCGGGCGAAGGGATTACGCGCATCGCGAATAATTTCAGCAATGATGCCTTCGCGTTGAAAGCGATTATTCGCTTCTTGTAACGTGGTCACGTGTTTATGCTCGGCGGCGAGTAGCTGCGCGCGCTGACCTTCTGCGGCGAGCGACAACACTTTTTCTTCAAGCGCTTTTTTGTCTGCAATTAAGCTATCTTGGTCACGAAAATAAGTGGTTACGGTATTGAGACTACGAGCTGGCCACGCCAGCGCTTGCTCAATCGGGTTTAGTATCGTGGTGGCGCCAAAACGCACCACATCTAGCGCCTGAAAACGATGATCGGCAATCATGACGGCAATGGCTAAGAGCGAGAAAAATGTCACGCGTGCCAGTGGCGACGGGCCGCGCGTGAAAAAATTTTCTTGATACGTCGCCATGACTGCTAAACCTTAATCTTAAATTGGCAAATGTGAACTTGAGGCAATGTTGCTCAGTTAGTCTAAATTTCACCGTTCGCCCTGAGGTATCGAAGGGCTTTATTGGTACAAGCCCTTCGATACCTCAGGGCGAACGGTGGTAAAACGAACAGCATATGCGCTGAAAAATCTATAGCTCGGTGGTAAACACAGAGGCAAGCTTATCCATCTCTTCAATGGCACGGCCTGAGCCACGCACTACGCAGGTGAGCGGATCATCGGCAACGATGACGGGAAGTCCAGTTTCCTCAACCAATAAACGATCAAGATCGCGCAATAAAGCGCCACCACCGGTGAGCACCATGCCTTTTTCGGCGATGTCTGCACCCAACTCTGGTGGGGTTTGCTCAAGTGCGGATTTGACCGCTGAGACGATGGAATTTAATGGCTCAGTGAGCGCCTCTAAAATTTCATTAGACGAAATGGTGAATGAGCGCGGAATACCTTCAGCTAAGTTGCGGCCTTTGACTTCCATTTCGCGCACTTCACTGCCCGGGAATGCGGAACCGATATTTTTCTTAATCATCTCGGCAGTCGCTTCACCAATCAACATACCGTAATTGCGACGAATGTAGTTGATGATTGACTCATCAAATTTATCGCCACCGACACGTACACTGGCCGCATAAACAATGCCGCCGAGTGAGATAACGCCCACTTCCGTAGTACCGCCACCAATATCGACCACCATCGAACCAGTCGGCTCGGCAATTGGCAACCCAGCACCAATAGCCGCAGCCATTGGCTCTTCAATTAAAAATACTTGTGATGCACCAGCAGCGACGGCGGATTCTTTAATCGCACGACGCTCAACTTGGGTAGAGCCGCACGGCACACAAATCACAATGCGCGGGCTAGGCCGGTACCACTGTGCGTCGTGGACTTTTTTGATAAAAAATTTGAGCATGTGCTCGGTGGTGTGAAAGTCTGCAATCACACCGTCTTTCATCGGGCGAATGGCGGTGATATTGCCCGGTGTGCGGCCAAGCATCATTTTGGCGGCGAGGCCAACGGCCTGAATGGTTTTTTTGCTGTTCGGACCTGCCTCTTGGCGAATCGCGACGACGGATGGTTCGTCAAGTACGATGCCCTTGCCGCGCAAATAAATGAGGGTGTTCGCAGTGCCTAAATCAATGGCTAAATCAGATGAAAAATACTTTGAAAAAAACATGTTACCTTTCGGTGTACGGGGCTTAATGCGTGGTGAAGTTGTTCGAAAAATGCGGCTAAAAATACGTGCTGAACGCATTTACGAAACTGAATACGCTATGATAACTCAGCACACTATGAAAATGATTGCATTTTGCCGCCAAAACTCACTCTAAACCCCTATTCTTTACAAGATGTCTCGCTATGTCGTTTGATCCCGCCGCAATAACCCAACTCGCCAAACTCGCCTGCCTCAACCTGCCACCCGACTCTTTGTCGCAAATGGGCGACGATATGTCGGCTATTTTTGGCTTAATTGACACGCTACAAGCCGTGGACACCAAGGGTGTTGCCCCACTCGCACACCCGCTCGCCACCATTGAGGAATTGACGCTGACTTGCCGTGCCGATGTCGCCATGGCGACTGACATTGTGGGCAGCCTAGCCAATGCGTCTGAGACGGAAAATGGCTTGTTTCTCGTGCCGCGTGTGATCGAATGAGTAATGCTTTTCTTACGATCGTCCAACTGGCCGAGCGCGTTCGTACAAAACAAGTTTCGGCCACAGAATTAGCCAAAGATGGATTAGCAAAAGCCAACGCAAGCGCCGACTTAAACGTGTTTTTGCATGTAGATGCTGACCTAACATTAGCCGAAGCCAAAGCCGCTGACGCTCGCATTGCCGCAGGCGAGACTTCCGCACTCTTAGGCATTCCGATTGCGCATAAAGACATTTTTGTCACGCGCGGCTGGCGCACTACCGCTGGCTCAAAAATGCTCGCCAATTACGTCTCCCCATTTGACGCCACCGTGGTAGAAAAACTTAAGCTAGCGGGTGCCGTATCACTCGGCAAACTCAATTGCGATGAATTCGCGATGGGTTCCTCAAATGAAAACTCCGCCTTTGGCGCGGTTAAAAACCCATATGATGTTTCCCGCATACCCGGCGGCTCCTCCGGTGGCTCCGCCGCCGCAGTAGCCGCTGGTATCGTACCCGCCACAACGGGGACTGACACCGGCGGCTCGCTCCGCCAACCCGCCGCCATGTGCGGCATTACGGCGATTAAACCAACTTACGGTCGTGTCTCGCGCTATGGCATGGTGGCGTTTGCCTCGTCCCTTGACCAAGCTGGCCCGATGGCGCATACCGCGCATGATTGCGCGCTATTGCTTGACGCAATGGCGGGCTTTGATGAACGTGATTCAACTTCATTAAACAGCGAAAAAGCGAAAGCGTCCATTCTACGAGCGTTTTCAGACAATATTTCTTCAAAACGCCCGCCAAATGGCGAGTTTGCACATTTACGCATCGGCGTGCCGATGGAGTTCTTTGCGGATGGATTAAATAATGAGGTTGCCTGCGCGGTAAATGCGGCAATCGACACATTCAAAAAGGGTGGGGCAACGTTGGTTGATATTTCGCTGCCACGTACCGCGTTATCGATTCCCGCTTATTACGTGATCGCCCCTGCGGAAGCATCATCTAACTTGAGCCGCTTTGATGGTGTGCGCTACGGGCATCGCGCGGCGGAATACACGGATTTGAATTCAATGATTTCGAATAGCCGCAGCGAAGGCTTTGGACATGAGGTTAAACGCCGCATTCTAACTGGCGCGTATGTGTTGTCGCACGGCTACTTTGACGCTTACTACTTGCAAGCGCAACGTGTGAGGCGTTTGATTGCGCAGGATTTTCAGGCGGCATTTCAGCAATGCGACCTCATCATGGGACCAGTCGCGCCCACTACCGCATGGAAGATCGGCGAAAAATCAACAGACCCAACCGCGATGTATTTAGAAGATATTTTTACACTCGGCGTGTCTCTCGCGGGCTTGCCCGGCATGTCAGTGCCGTGCGGATTAGATAAAAATAATTTACCAATTGGCCTACAAATTATCGGCAATTATTTTGATGAAGCCCGCATGCTTAGCGAAGCGCATCGGTTTCAGCAGTTGACTGATTGGCTCAATAGTAAGTAAGGGTAGTTATTGCTTTTTTTTGCGCCAGGTTTTAGCAATTTCGGGAAGACGCGTTATCACCTCTTTACCGAAAATGACTTCATCTACATAGCCCATATGCAGCATGTCGATGATGCGACAAAGATATGATCGACCACATTCCCACCAAGTGTAGTGATCATCGACAAACAAAATATGCTGTACTTTACGTCCTGTTGTAGTTTCGATCTCTTGTAGCTCCATGCCGTCAAGAAGTGTTTCATAAACACCATCGGCAACACGGCTACCAAATGTCGTTGTGTAGTAATACTCTTTAATTTCCCAAATAACGGACGGATTAACCGTAGATGGAAACGCACCGTCAACGCGTCTAGCAAGCGTACGTATTGGCAGCGCATCATGGGTGATCGTCGTTAATCTGCGCGGGTCGTAATCGCAAGGTTGTCCGCCAATATTGGCTTCGATGAGCATATTTACGATCCCTGTCAAAAATGCGTAATTTTTCTTCTCTGCTTTTTGTTTATTCAACGGTAAAGGGCACTGTGGCTTCAGTTTTTTATGCAAGCGGGAAAACTCGCGTTCTGCCTGATTTTTATTCATGAGTAGAGGCTCGACTACGACGTTTAGCATCGCAGCACGATATTCAAAATAGTTGATCAGCTTTTTGCCAAGGGGCGTTAACTTATCTTTTGCATCTGCAATATGGGCTACGCTGAGTCCAAGCTTTTGATAGCTTGATTTAATTGCCGTAAGGGTCGGCACTTTAATCGACTTTCTACCGCGCTCGGTGTAGCCAACCTCTTGGCTTATCGTTCGCACGTTTGCCCAAAATTCACCTGATTGGCGTAGAAAACGATTATCAGCTCTCAAGATATTTCTCCACAAAACTAACGAGAGAGACATTGACCGCCTTGCACACAGCTTCTAATTCAATGATGTCGAGGCGTTGCTCACCATTCTCATATTTCGAGACATATGATTGCGTTTGGCTGATTCTATCTGCGACCTCAGCCTGCGTCATGCCCGCATCAAGGCGAACTTGCTTGAGTAATTTTGTAAGTTGCCGTTTTTTCATTCAGTTACTGTAAATTCGATATTGGAATATTCAAAATTAGAATGTTAAAATGACCTAAATGTTGTTAAGCTTGCCCTATGCAAATCGCACTTGCCCCCAAACAATCGACACTATTCACCACTGATGAGATGCCACTGCCATTTGGTCGTGGGATGGGGCCATTCAGGAAGCAATTGCTGAAATGGGTCGGAAATAAGCAGTCACAAGCCGACAGCATCATTCAACATTTTCCTGTCACCTATAACACCTACTTTGAGCCTTTTTTGGGTAGTGGAGGCGTGCTGGGTGTACTAGCGCCAAAAAAGGCGCAAGCCAGCGACACCTTCCTACCGTTAATTGAAATTTGGCAAACGCTACACCGCGATAAAACCGCGCTAAAAACACAATATTCTGAACGTCATGCCTTGATTGCCGCACATGGGAAAAAAGAGGCTTACACACAGGTTTTAGCGCGATACAACGCAGAGCCCAATGGTGCAGATTTATTGTTTCTGTGTCGTGCATGCTACGGCGGTGTTGTAAGGTTTCGTAAAGCAGATGGCTATATGAGCACACCAGTAGGTGTACACGACCCCATCTCTCCAGATAGCTTTGCGAGCCGTGTTGATATCTGGCACGCGCGAACACAAGGCGTCATATTTGAACATTTGGATTTTGCTGATTCCATGCGTCGAGCACGACGTGGTGACCTTATTTACTGCGATCCACCCTATGCAGATAGTCAAAGCATTCTTTACGGCGCACAGGCTTTCTCGCTACCTCGACTATTTGACACCATAGCTGTTTGTAAGTCGCGTGGCGTGTTTGTCGCTTTATCAATTGATGGCACTAAATTTTCGGGCAAAAAGCTTTGTGAATTGCCTATCCCTGATGGCCTATTTGCCCGCGAAGAGTATGTCTTGGTTGGTCGTTCAATGCTCAAACGTTTTCAAATGGATGGATTGAGCCTAGAGGCGCACGAGGTACAAGATCGGCTGTTACTAACTTATTAACAGTATGAAAATAATTCTAAATCGAACACATAAACGGCGTACCGTCCTTCTCTTAGCGACAAAGATAGCGCATATAGGAGAGCAGCAATGACCTGGGAAATCGTCATCGGTATCGAGACGCATGTGCAGTTGCAAACGGCGTCAAAAATATTCTCAAGCGCCTCCACCACATTTGGTGCCGCCCCTAATAGTCAAGCCTCATACGTTGATTGTGCACTGCCGGGCACGTTACCCGTGATGAATGCCAAAGCGGTCGAATGCGCGATTAAATTTGGACTGGCGGTGAACGCAGGCGATAGCAAAAACATCGCGCGCCGCTCGGTATTTGCCCGTAAGAATTATTTCTATCCTGACCTGCCCAAAGGCTATCAACTCTCGCAAATGGATTTGCCCGTGGTAACAGGTGGCAGCGTTGCCATTCAGGTTGACGGCGTGGTCAAAGTCATCACACTCACCCGCGCCCACTTAGAAGAAGACGCAGGCAAATCATTTCACGAAGGCTTAGACACGCCGGGCGTCTCCGGCATCGACTTAAACCGTGCGGGCACGCCGTTGCTCGAAGTCGTGACTGAACCTGATATGCGATCCGCCGCCGAGGCCGTCGCCTACGCCAAAGCGCTGCACGGCATTGTGACGTGGATCGGTATTTGCGACGGCAATATGCAAGAAGGCTCGTTTAGGTGTGACGCGAACGTCTCGGTACGTCGCCTTGGTGACGCGCTCGGCACGCGCTGCGAAATCAAAAATTTGAATTCATTTCGCTTCATGGAACGCGCCATTAACTACGAAGTACGCCGCCAAATTGAGGTGATTGAAGACGGCGGCAAAGTGATTCAGCAAACGCGTTTGTATGATGCGGATAAGGGTGAAACCCGCGCGATGCGTAGCAAAGAAGACGCGATGGATTACCGCTATTTCCCGTGTCCAGATTTGTTGCCGTTGGCGATTAGTGATGACGAGATTGTTGCTGTCAAATCGACGATGCCTGAACTGATGCAGTCTATGCAAGCGCGCTTTCAATCACACTTTGGCTTGAGCGCTTACGACGCACAATTGCTAACAGCCAACCGCACGCTGGCAAATTACTTCACACATGTTGTCGCAGCGGGCGTTGATGCGAAATTAGCCGCGAATTGGATCAATGGTGAACTCGCTGCCGCACTCAACCGGCATGACTTAAACATAAGTGAAAGTCCAATATCGGCGGGCACTTTCAGCCAATTATTGCTGAGAATCGCCGACAGTAGACTATCTTCAAAACTCGCCAGAGAAGTCTTTGGCTATATGTGGGCGGGCGAAGAGGGGGGCGAGGCGGATGCCATCATCGAAAAACGCGGCCTAAAACAAGTATCAGACACTGGTGAAATTGAAAAAATCGTCGATGCGGTATTAGCGGCGAATGAAAAGTCAGTTGCAGAATTCAAATCAGGCAAAGAGCGCGCCCTACAATCACTGATTGGTCAGGTGATGAAGGCGTCCCTTGGCAAGGCGAATCCGGCGCAGGTGAATTTGATATTGCGGGAGAGGTTGGACGCTTAGCTATGTCAGCGTCTGACCACATTTATGATCTATATCTTTGCTTTGACCCCATTTAAACAGTGATGCCCTGATTGAGTTAGGCATCACTATTTCAACAATTGAAGAAGGAGCCCAAATGATATTCGGTTTGTTTGGCGCAAAGTCTCAAGCATCGTGCGAAACTAATTTCTGGAATTGGTTTTCTGCCAATGAAACCCGCCTGTTTTCTTTTGAATCTGATCAAGAGCTCATCTTCGATGAATTAGGAGCTGAGATGCATAAAGTTAACCCTAACCTCACCTTCGAGTTCGGGCCAGTCGTAGACGGGAAGAGGGAATTCGTGCTTAGCGCAGGCGGTATCAAGTCTGCATTTCCATTTGTTGAGGCGCTCTACAAAAATGCTCCGACGCTTGAGCGTTGGTCATGGATCAAATTTTGCCCTCGCAGAACCCCACTGAATAACATTGAATTCGAAGACAAGTCTATCCTCGTCGAGGATGTGCACTATTTACTTGCCCGCGACGAAACGAAAGTTGCCATATTGCTCTTCTTTGATGGCTATAACGAAGAAGAGAAAAACATTTTTGGTCAGATCGGCTTTCTTTTTCTCGATGAAGCGCTTGGGGAATTTTCAGTTGAAATGCAAGTTGGATTCATCGAGTTCAAGTCGAGAGACTCTAAGTATTTTGAGAGAGCTTTGCCTCTTAAAGAATTGCCAGTTAATTTCGATAAGTTCTGGGCGAAGATAGCCCACTAATTGTGCAAATTGGAGAGACGCTATTTGATTTACTTTAAAAAAGCCACCATCCAAGCGCATTCTTCCTAAAATGATCGCCACTCCGATCAACCTAAGCCACCTTCCTCGTCTTGCTGTCGCCAATTCACTCGTGACGCCCACCACGCTATCACGCGCCATTGTGCACATGGGTTTTGTGTAGGCAGATCCCATCAGAGCACCAGCGCGAGCGCAAGATTTAATCCTGCGGCATCGGGTGAAAAACTATGTAGCAGGTATGCTAGAGGCGCGTTATACCAAGCTCGATATTGAAGAGGATTTTTTCATCAACTATGGTTTTATGCCGTGTGCCATTCAGCGCCTGATGCACCCACGTGTGCCACGCACGATGTTAAACAAAGCGACCCAACAGCAGATGGCGGCGATACTAGAATTTGTTAGTACCCATCCACATTTGCATCCGCGCGATGTGGAGGCCCACTTTTCACATGGACGTGCTGCTAATGCTTGGGGCGGCTCGTCAAACGTATCTACGTACCTACTGGACAGCATGCACTATCGCGGCATGCTCAGGATCGTTAAACGTGAGCGCGGCATTCGGCTATATGCGGCTGAGGCGCTGCGCGATGCGTTGTGACCGGATGAACGTCTTCTTGCAAATGTCAGACACAGACGAGATCGAAAAAATCGTCGATACCGTTATCGCCAACAACGAAAAATCCGTCGCCGAATTCAAAGCCGGCAAAGACAGAGCGCTGCAATCGCTAGTCGGCCATGTGATGAAGGCCTCCGCTGGCAAGGCTAATCCCGCACAAGTGAATACGATTTTGCGGGATAAATTAAGCGCCTAGCCAGTATTGCGTAAACAGCATATTTGCCTTACTCACATCGCAAATAGCGCAACCGCGGCACGCCTGCTTAACGACCTCCTTCGTCCTCACTCTCGGCCAGCTGCATTACATCAATCAGCCGAAGCAAATGGTGTCGAACCTCATTTCGACCTCAGAGATAAATATATTTACCTTTCGCTGATAGGTTGGATGTCCATTTTCCGATTAGTCAGTATGGCCTGAATTTTTGTCCTCTGAGCTTTTGTGCAGTGATGATGTGGGCACGCAAAAAGCACTTTGCCCTCTCTAAGATGCTTTGGAGATGCTTGTATTTAGGGCGTCTTCAGGCAGTTTCGCATTCTAAAAGTCAATGATATAAAACATATTTTTCAATTGGCAATAGTTTGGGTAGTCATTCTTGATTGGTAAATGAAGTGTGGCCTGAAGTATTGTTTGGCATAGCGCTATCTGAGTTTCAACGTTGATTTTTGACTTTATCTTTTATCTTTTAAGGAAAAGTTTTTTCATGAGTACAACCGCGCGTTTGTTCATTTCTTGTGCTGCCATCGCGGCAGCACTTGCGTCTCCCACGGCTGCTGCTGGCGTCATCGATAACGCGTTGATCCAATGGCGCGGCCATGCCGAAAAATGCGAAGACCCGCGACAGCACGATCATCATGCCATGGTGAATGTTGCGAGGGCGTAAAGCTGGTGTTGATATTGGCAAATTCGCAGCGCAACGGTATTTCATGGCGTTGGCAAAATAGTCAGGCAGCAGTGCCCCTTAGTGCCTGATTACGATCACGCAACGAGGTTAATCAAAGGAGCGATCAAAGTGGTCAGTGCCATTCGCGTCCAACATTCTCTCTGCTATGAAGAAAATCTCACGCCTTATGTTGGCTAGGTAGAATGCACCAACCCCTCACCTGTAGTGTAAGGAGAGGCGCATGGTCAGACAAACAGCTGTTTGAGAAATATATAAAAAGGAGAGGCTGATGACCTCAAAGCTTCAGCAAATTGAAATGCTTCGTGCGCGTCCCGCGTCTGAGGCGGCAAAAATTCTGAGTATTGTTGAGCCTGCCAGCGCGTACGACTTATTGACGCTGCTAAACCCCGCGTTTGCGCAGGATATATTGTCGGCATTACCTGCCGGTCAACACCACGCCATCATGGCAGTTGCACCAGCAGAAATGATGGCGCAATGGTCGCAGAATCAAACTTATGATCAAGGTGAAGTTGGGCGGCTGATGGAGTATGCATACGGCATTCTTGCCCCAACTACGCTCGTTAGTGAAGCCATTGAACAATTGCGCGCATTGATTAAATCGGCTTTCATCACTTACGGCTATGTGGTTGATTCAGCGGGAACGTTACTGGGCATTGTCACCATGCGTGATTTGCTCTTTGCGGATAAGCAACAATCGCTTCAGGACATCATGTTGCGCGATGTATTTCATTTGTCTCCCAATAGCAAAATTTCAGATGCCATGCGCTTAACTTTGAATCGTCACTATCCGGTTTACCCAGTGTGTGATCTGGACGGCAAATTGTTGGGCTTGGTGCGTGGGCAAACCATTTTTGAATCTGAGGCATTTGAAATTACGGCGCAGGCAGGTAGCATGGTTGGCGTTGATAAAGAAGAACGCCTTACGACACCATTGTTAAAGAGTTTTAAATTCCGACATCCGTGGTTGCAGCTTAACTTGCTCACCGCATTTCTAGCCGGTGGTGTGGTCGCGATGTTTCAAGGCACAATTGATCAGCTCGTTATTCTTGCTGCATTTTTACCTGTACTTGCCGGGCAATCGGGCAATACTGGTTGTCAAGCAATGGCCGTTACGCTGCGCGGCATTACGCTGGGCGAAATTAACCCTGGTGATAGTAAACGATTAGTATTTAAAGAAGGATTGCTCGGCGCGATGAATGGCGCACCGATTGGTGTTGTGACTGCCTTAGCGATGTGGTTCACATCCCGCGCGCAAGATTCGCCACACGCGTTGATGCTCTCACTGGTGACATTTTTAGCCATGGTTGGAGCGTGCACAGTTAGCGGTATTTCAGGATCGATTGTGCCGCTAACCCTCAAGCGTTTTGGCGCTGACCCAGCTACCGCGTCGAGCATATTTTTGACGACTTCTACTGACATCGTCAGCATGGGTTTGCTGCTGGGCTTGGCTACGGTATTGATCATTTGAGCGCATTTAATCGACTGTGCTTAATCAATTCAACTTGCAACCGTTTTGACCATTAATCCGGCGCAGTGCGCGTGGAGCGTCCTAGTGTCCAAGTTGCACCCAAGCCATATGAGACGCCGCCATTTTTGACATGTAACGGGCTATCACGGTTGGCGCCCATGCCAGCAACGTCATAACGTGTGTAGGCAAAAACGCGAACATCTTTTGTTATAGGACGTGACAGCGCGAGTTGCACGCGAGTGGTAATGATGCCGGATTTTGCGGCGTAGGCTTGGCGTGTACGGTTAGCAAATGCGGTAGGTACGCCGTATAAGAAGTCGTTGTACTTCTTGTCCCCCACGACCACGCTAGCACTAGTGCTTAGGCCCCAGCCGCCGCCGATGTTTCTATCATCATATGACAGCCGCGGCTCAAAAGAGAAGCCTCGCTGCTTGATACCATTATCGAATTCAAAGACGCCTCGTAGCGGAACATCTAGTCGAACAACTGAGTCAGGCGTTGGGCGCGCCAAAGTGACTATGACACGGGGACCGAATTCAAACTGAAAGCCAAGATTTGGCATGCCTTCGCGTACTTTTACATCTTCGCTTGACGCACCTAGCGCGGCGGCAAAGCCGATGTCAAATTCAACGGTTTCGTTTTTTAATATTCGCGCACCAACTGTGTCGCCATCAGCACGAAATATTTGGCCTCGGTAGATAAACCAAGGCACAACAAACCCGCGACTGACACGATCTGCCGCACCCGGATAAGCGGGACTACCGATGCCAATTCCTGCTACTCCCGCTTCCCACAGCGGGCGATTAGTTGTTTCACCATTTGGCTCGGATTGTGCATTCGCACCCACACTCGACGTGATGCCCGCCATAAACAACGCGAAAGAAAATGCTCTATTGAAAAGAATTGGCATGGTTATGTTTCATTTGAAGTTGGGAGTTGGAGGTTGGAGGTTGTAACGTTTATTGACAGAAAATCTGAAATCTGACCGTTTGGCTGTTTAGTTTTGAAAAAACAACAAACAATGGTTAAATGAACTCATTGGTCACAAAAAATACTCTGTAGTTCAAATATAACATTGATATTAGATTTTTTATATATTGTTTATATAAAACAATATGTTATCGACTATGCCCGTTATTTAATTCAATCATAAATTGCCTGAAGTCATCACAATCAAGGCTATTTATCTCTAGTCAAAGCAATGCATCTAACCAGAATCGAGACAAGAAATGAAGCTAACCCTCATCTGTATCGCCCTTACGCTCGCGCTGATTACAGCATCGGGACTGCAAGCACAAACACCGGCTACCAACACCACTACACAGACGGACAAACTGCCCAGCGATAAATACGAACAGCCAAAGTACAAAGTGATAGAGCAGCTTGATGCAATTGAGATTCGCGAATACCAGCCGATGCTCATGGCTGAGGTCGATGTTGAAGGCGATCGTAGTGGCGCAGTTAATGCCGGCTTTCGGCTTCTAGCAGGCTATATTTTTGGTGGCAATACTTCACGCACCAGCATCGCGATGACCTCGCCTGTGACGCAGACGGATGCCGCGCCAGCCACCAATAAAAGCGAAAAAATTGCGATGACCTCGCCAGTCACACTGGTGCCTGTTGTTGGCGCACAAGTAGGCGCTGAATCGCAAAATGAAAAAACATCTCAACGCTGGACCGTTGCCTTCATGATGCCGAGCCAATACACGCTAGACACGTTACCCAAACCAAACAACGCACAAGTGCGTTTTCGCGTAAGTGCACCAGAGCGGCGCGTCGCCATCCGTTTTAGCGGCTTTTCGTCGAAAGCCAATTTAGCCAAGCACCGCGAAGCATTAGACGCATTTATCGCCGCCCGCAAACTGAAAACGGTAGGTGCACCAATGCTGGCATTTTACGATGACCCATTCACTGCGCCTTGGAATCGTCGTAACGAATGGTGGGTTGGCGTTACCCCGATGTGAATATCGTAGCTGGTGAACTTGCATACAAACTAGAGATGTTGCGTTGCTGATCTGCTATTTCGCACTGTTCGCAATATTTTACGGATTGGTGTGAGTCTAAGCACATTAGCGATCTGAAATTAGCGTGTTTGCGGCGCCATCACGCGTTTAGGCATCGGCGCTTCAATCAACACATCGCCTTTATTATTTAGGATAGTACCGGGGCGCATGCCATTTTTAAGACGGCGCAGACGATCTTTTTCGACTTCATATTTGGATGACGTTTCTTTTTTATCGAGATCCAGTCGAGCGATCTCTAGATCAAGATTACCGCGATCAATTTTCGCGCGATCAAAGTCAGCTTGAATTTGCGGTGGCACTTCGCGTATTGTTGGCTTGCCGTCTTTGCCAATAGTAGGTTTAGCATTTTTACTTTGGCCCGCAATATAAAACTCCATTTGGTTGGTCGCCTTTGTGACTTTTGCATCGGCTTCACCAATACGGCTTTCTAAAAATTTACGTCTCTGCTCGATCTGGGCTAAATCTTTATCTCGCAGCACATCAAGCTCTCGCTCGGAGCCGTATGTACCCAATAGTGCCAAATCCTTTTGACGTTGATCGGCTATCTTTTGGTCTTCAACGGCTTTTTTTTGCGCCTCATCTGCGCGCGTTTTAAGCTGCTCTGGTGTCAACGGTGCGTCTAACTTTCTAACGGTGCGGCCTTGCTTGCTCATCTCAGTGATGTCTTTTTTGGCGCAGGCGGCAGGCATAGTCTCGCCGTAGTGTGTGATGCCTTTATCATCCGTGCACTTAAATAGCGTTGATTGGGCTAATGCCGCAGGCGTATTTAAAAGTCCAAGCGAGGTGAACGCTAAGCACGAAAAAAGGAAATGCCGATTCAGGATCATGATTGTTTTAGGTAAGAGTCGCGCCGTACTGTTGTCGATATGCTGCTATTTTCATCAGTTTATCGGTTTCGTCGGGGTTTGTTGAGAGATATGTGAGTAAGTCAGTTAATGTCGCCACCGCAATAACGGGAATACCATGTGCGCGGCTGACTTCCTCTGATGCAGAAAACGTGCCAATTTCGGTTGCATTCCCGCTACGCTCTTGCCGATCAAGCGAAATCACGACACCAGCCGGGGTCGCACCAGCGGCAGTAATCATGTCAATTGACTCCCGCACCGACGTGCCCGCCGATATTACGTCGTCCACAATCAAGACGCGCCCGGCCAACGGTGCGCCGACGATCAAGCCGCCCTCGCCGTGGTCTTTGGCCTCTTTACGATTGAATGCAAACGGCACATTGTGCCCCGCTTCGGCAAGTTTTATCGCCATACCCGCCGCTAGCGTGATGCCCTTGTAGGCAGGGCCAAAAATCATGTCGAATTTTACTTGTGATGCCAGCGCCGCTTTCGCATAAAACCCAGACAACGCGGCCATTGACGCGCCATCGTTAAATAAGCCCGAATTAAAAAAATAAGGCGAGTTTCTGCCAGCTTTAGTTTGAAATTCGCCAAAACGTAATGCGTTCTGGCGGATGGCGAATTCGACGAATTCGGCGCGGAAATCAGGTGTTGTCATCGAGTGTGGCGGGCAAATCCCGCATAATTGTCAGCTTGCGGTTATTTTAGGGCTTTGTTTCATGCGCGTCATCTCAGTTAACGTTAACGGTATTCGCTCTGCCACCACCAAAGGCATTGTCACGTGGCTTAAACGTCAAAAGCCAGACGTGGTGTGCCTCCAAGAAATAAAGGCGCTGGAGACTGACGTGCCGGAAGAGTTTCGCAAGTGGAAAATGCACGCCACGTATCATCCGGCTGAAAAAAAAGGCTATGCTGGTGTAGCTATCCTCTCAAAACGCGCGCCAGATAAGGTGATTGTGGGCACTGGTGTTGATTGGATTGACGCCGAAGGTCGCTATATCGAAGCGCAATTTGGCAATTTATCGGTGGTATCACTTTACGTACCGTCAGGCGCGGCTTCTGAAGAATCGCAGGCGAAAAAATTTCGCTTTATGGCGGTTTTTATGCCATTTTTACAAGCGCTAATGAAAACGGGGCGCGACTATGTGATTGTCGGCGATTGGAATATCGCGCATAAAGAAGTGGACTTAAAAAATTGGCGCGGCAACAAAAAGAATTCTGGCTTTTTACCAGAAGAGCGTGCGTGGCTCACGCAATTATTTGATGAAGTCGGCTATGTTGATACCTTCCGCCGTCTCATCCCGCTGCCAGATCAATACACCTGGTGGTCAAACCGCGGCAATGCGCGCGAAAACAACGTCGGCTGGCGCATCGACTATCACATTTGCACGCCCGCCATTGCCGCGACCGCCGAATATGCCCGCATCTACAAAGATGTGTGGTTTTCAGACCATGCGCCGTTGTCGATTGATTATGATTACGCGCTATAAAGGACGCCTAAGCACAACATTAAAACACGACGCTAAAACAATTGAAACCGCCGATGGACGCCGATAAACGCCGACAAATCAAAACAAAAAATTTGCTGTTGAGTTGTTTTTGATTGGCTTTTGACTTTATCGGCGTTTATCGGCGTCCATCGGCGGGTCCCCCAAAAAATATCTATTATCAGACTCTCAAATTTAACCGTAGCCCGCGGCACCAAGCGGCTTTTTGACAACGCCAATCTCACCCTTTTCCCCGGTCATAAAGTCGGGCTGGTAGGCGCGAATGGCATTGGCAAATCAACACTTTTTGCGCTCATGCGTGGCGAGATGCATCAGGACGCGGGCGAGTTATCCATGCCGCCAACATGGGTCATCGCGCACGTGGCACAACACACGCCACAAAGTGCGTTATCTGCGCTCGATTACGCGCTTGATGGCGATCGTGAATTGCGCGTGGTGGAAGCCGAGCTTGCCAAGGCCGAAGCAGTCGAGTGGCATGATGAAGCGGAGCATGAAAAATTAGCCCACGATCTATCAAATCTTTATACCAAGTTTGAAGAAATCGGCGGCTATGTGTCGCGTTCGCGTGCTGGTGCACTGTTGTCGGGTTTAGGCTTTGATGAAGAAGCGCAAACACGCGCGGTCAGCACTTTTTCTGGTGGCTGGCGGATGCGCCTAAATTTGGCGCAGGCGTTGATGTGTCGTTCGGATTTGTTGTTGCTCGATGAGCCGACCAATCACCTCGATTTAGACGCGGTAATGTGGCTCGAAGATTGGCTCGATCAATACCGCGGCACGTTATTTCTGATTACTCACGACCGCGATTTTCTTGATGCCGTGGTGAATAAAATTGTTCACGTTGAAAATCAAAAGCTCAACGAATATACGGGCAACTATTCCACCTTCGAGCGCACCCGCGCGATGCAACTAGCCAACCAGCAAGCGCAGCATGTGAAGCAGCAGCGGCAAGTTGCACACTTGCATAGTTTTATTGATCGCTTCAAAGCGAAAGCCACCAAGGCCAAGCAAGCGCAGAGTCGCATCAAAACTTTGGAGCGGATGGAAATTATCGCGGCGGCTCACGTCGATTCGCCATTTGAATTTCAATTTCGTAAACCTGCCGCCGCGCCGCGCCAACTATTGCATTTGAAAGAGGCCACACTTGGTTATGAGGCTCGCGACATCTTGCCGCATGTCGAGCTGCGTCTTTTTTATGGCGACAAAATTGGCTTGCTCGGTCCCAACGGCGCGGGTAAATCCACGCTGGTAAAAACACTTGCGGGTACCTTGGCGCAGAAAAAAGGCGGGCGTTTTGAAGGGCAAGGCTTAAAAATCGGCTACTTCGCGCAGCATCAAATCGAGCAGCTACGCACAGATGAGTCTGCGCTTTTGCATTTTAGACGCCAAGATCCCACCACCCGTGAGCAAGAATTTCGTAATTTCTTAGGTGGCTTTGATTTTCGCGGTGCTCGTTGTGATGAGCCGATTGGGCCGTTTTCTGGCGGCGAGAAGGCGCGTTTAGCATTAGCGCTCATCGTATGGCAAAAACCAAATTTGCTACTACTAGATGAGCCAACCAATCACCTCGATATCGACATGCGCGAGGCGCTAGCCGAAGCACTGCAAGATTTTGAAGGCACACTCGTGGTAGTCGCGCATGACAGGCATTTGCTTAAAGCAACTGCCGATACACTGTGGCTGGTGGCCGAAGGCGAAGTGAAAGAATTCGATGGCGATTTGGACGACTACAAACAGTGGGCAAAAGAGTACGCATCAAAACGCAACAACGCGCATGTGACTAAGACTGTCGTTGATAAAACAACCAAAGTGCAAGAACCACGGGCAGTTTCAGTCAATATTGCTCCAAGCAGCCCGCCAATAGTCGCATCTTCAAATGACCGCAAAGATCAAAAGAAACAAGACGCCAACGCGCGCCAGCAGCTTGCCAACGCCCGTAAGCCGTTAGAGAAAAAGTTAGCTGAGTTAGACGCCAAACTAAAAGCACTCACCACCGAACGCGGCAATATTGAGACGTGGTTAAGCGATGAATCCGCCTACACGGACGATAAAAAACCGCAGCTACAAGAGATGCTAAAACGTCAAGGTGAGGTCAAAACCGCGATTGAGGATTGCGAATGGGAGTGGATGTCGGTGAGTGAGAAATTGGAGGCGGTTGGGGTGTAGTACAAAATTCATCGTTATCCAAACGATTCCATCCGCAAATTTGCCGCACTTATCGCAACACACTCCACCATCAAGGCGTTTCAAACACAATTCGGGCATTATCTTCATTGAGGTCAATCCACCATGACACTGCCCGCCAACATTCAAACCGCAATCACTGTACTAGCGCACTACGATATTGCTGAGGCGACCGTCGCACCATTTTGGTACCGCCAATTTTTGCGTTTTAAGCCTGACACGCCGCCGCCTTTATTTGGCGCGAGTCGCGGATATTGGTCATTTCGGGCGTTGAAGCTCGGCTTGACTATCGGCATTGTGATGACCTTGGCGTTTCTTGCCTTCGCTTCGTTTTTCGCCGCGCCTGCCGAAAAATTACTCGCATTAACGCCAGCAGCACAGTTTGCGATTTGGACCGCCGCAGGCTTAGCAGGATGGCTTGCGCTGGTGATTGTCGAAGACCATTATTGTCAAGAGCGTCAGCGGCTCGATCTGCCGCAATGGTCCGAATTTACGGCCAATTGGCGACCTGCTGTTGATGTGATTAAGAAACGCGCTGACCTGCAACGTTTTTGGCTGCGCGGCATTCGCGATACGCCAATGTTTGTCTACGGCGGCTTTGCGGGTTCAGCATTGTTTATGTTGTTTGCGTTGTTGCTGCCGCTAAAAGCTGGCCAACTCGGTATGACAGTCGCACTGGCCTATACGGTGATTTGTATCGTGGCATTACAACGGACGAATCGGCTGCGCGTCATGAGACCTAATCCGGTGGTGTGGCAATTTAGTAATGGCGTCTGGGTGGGCATGATGTTTGCTGCGGTGGGCTGGACATTTGGCTGGGCAAAGATAGTGGGCTATCCGGCTGATACGGCCATATTGGTATTTTTTGTGACGATTATTTTTCTGCATTTATTGGATTCACGTGCCTATGACGCGCAGAAAAATCTCGCCATCCGTATTGAACATAGCGAACAAGCCAAACGACTGGCCGAAATTCGCCTGCACGCCTTAAAGTCACAAATAGAGCCGCATTTTATTTTTAATACCATCGCACATTTGAAGTCGATGATCGCCACCGAGCCGCGCATGGCCGAACAAATGGCCGATGATTTATCAGACTTTCTACGTGCAAGCCTAGAGGCGCTGCGGCATGACTGGAGCACCGTACAAGTCGAAATGTCACTCGCCGAGGCGTACCTAGAAATCGCCAAACGCCGCATGGGGAGCCGACTTTCAAGCCATGTCCGATTTGATAATGCCTGCCAAGCTATTAAAATTCCGCCGCTCATGCTGCAAACATTATTAGAAAATGCGATTCAACATGGCGTGGAGTCAACTACGACACCATGCAACATTCATGTCAGCGCAGCACTTGTTGGCGGTGGTGAAACACAGCGACTACTATTGCGTGTTGCCGATGATGGTGTCGGCTTCAATGCCTCAACAAAAAGCACAGGTGGCAGCGGCATCGGCTTAGCCAATATTCGTGAGCGACTGCAAGCCGCCTACGGTGGGCAAGCATCATTCACACTAAGTGCCAACACACCCAGCGGCGTGATTGCCGAACTTAATTTACCAATTGCGATGACGGAGAATGCGCGATGACAACAGCCATCATCATTGACGATGAACCACGTCTAGCCGAAGCACTACGCGACATGCTCAAAGCAAGCTGGCCGACACTAAACGTGATAGCTCTCGGCCATAGCGGCGGTGAAGCGCTTGGTCTCATCGCCGAGCACGAACCGGACATTGCCTTTCTCGATATTCGTATGCCGGGCTTGACTGGACTGCAAGTCGCCCGCCAAGTCGCTGAAAGTGACGCCGCACCACGCATTGTTTTTGTTACCGCCTATGACGACCACGCCATCGAAGCATTCGACGCGCGCGCGGTGGACTACATCTTAAAACCCGTCAAAACCGTACGCCTTGCGGAAACCATCGCGCGTTTGCAAACCCAACTGGCAGGAAACGAGAAGCCGCCAATCGATACGAAACTGGTAGAAGCCCTAAAACAAATCACTGTCAGTGAACGCAAATATCTACGCTGGCTCAACTGCGGGCAAGGCAACGAGATAGACGTGATCGCCGCAACGGAAGTCTTGTTTTTTCAATCACGCGACAAATACACTGCGGTTATCACAGCAGACAAAGAACGCTACATCCGCACATCGATGAAAGACCTACTCAACGAACTCGATCCAGATGAATTTTGGCAAGTGCATCGCGCATCCGTCATTCGCGTCGCCGCCATTGAGCGGGTAATGCGTGATGAAGTTGGACGGATGCAAGTGAAGCTGCGCGGATGTAATGCGCTAGTGCCAGTATCTGCGGCGTTTACGGGACGGTTTCGGCAGATGTAGGCCAACGAAAAATAGATGACGCTATACTTGTTGCAAATGAAGGAGGAATCATGGAACTTTCTGCAGTACTCACACCAGCTGCTGAGGGCGGCTTTATAGCCCTAAACCCTGAAACAGGCACAACAACGCAAGGCGAGTCAGTTGAAGAAGCGCTTGCGAACTTGCTCGAAGCCACCGCACTTTATCTTGAAGAATTTCCGTTAACAACAACGGGGCGCTCGCTGCTCACGACTTTTCACATCGCCGCGCATGCCTAGTCTGCCGGTTGCTTCTGGTGCCGACACTGTGCGCGCCCTTGAGCGCCTCGGATTTATTGTTTTGCGCCAACGCGGCAGTCATATAGTTCTACGTCGCGCATCGCAAGGATGTGTTGTTCCCAATCATCGTGAATTGAAAGTCGGCACGCCATCAGGTGTACTGAAGCAGGCAGGCGTATCCGCTGAAGAATTCGTTAATGCACTCAAGTAATAACACTGCGGCGCATCAAATCAATAGGCATACGTAGCGAGATTAACTCTCGCTAAGGTATTCATCCTGCACTGATGACAAACACCACCCCAACAGACCAAACAAACGGCTACGAATCTGCCGCTGAAGACTTCATCACAATCCGCAGCAAATCGAATATCGGCGTTACCACTGTGCGCGACTGGGCTAAATCGATACCGCGTGGCGGCGACATTCTGGATATTGGTTGCGGGCACGGTGTTCCTATTGCCAAAGCACTCATCGACGATGGGTTTAACGTTTATGGCATCGACGCCTCGCCGACTATGATTGCAACGTTTCGTACACGCTTCCCAAGCGCCTCAGCGGAGTGCAGTGCAATTGAAAACTCGCAGTTCTTCGAGCAGAGATTCGACGGCATATTGGCTTGTGGGCTGATGTTCCTGTTGAAGCCGGATATTCAGGCGGCGCTGATTCATAAAGTTGCATTGGCGTTGAGGCCGAGCGGACAGTTTCTATTCTCGGCACCAAAACAAATCTGTGAATGGCAAGACACGCTTACGGGACAAAAATCTATCTCACTTGGATCAGATGCGTATCGCAAGTTGGTGACATCTCATGGCATGGCGCTCGTTGGTGAAGCTGAGGACGAGGGGAAGAACCACTATTACTCTGTTTGCAAGTCGGCAATATAAATACGGCTTTACAAGTGTGGCGACATGACGTGGCACTTCATTTCTAGCGTTGAAGAAACTGTTTAATAGCTTTAAAGATTCTAGCACTCAAGTTGGCGCGGCTAGTCTCAGAATACATTGGCTCAAGCTGTGAGCGTTAATGATGCCTACTCACACTTGCTGTCGCTTGAAAGATTGCATATCAAGATAACAGTTATATTGCGGTAATTCAAAGTGAAATACGTTAGCTATTTATGCCCTATATCATCAACTTTTCCAAACCACTCACGATAATCAACCGTGAGCAAAACATTAATGACTGCTGTATTGGCGGCGATATTGTGCTGACGCAACTCCATCCTTGCCTACAGGAACGCTATGATGACTATCAGACGAACCAAGAGGACTGGGGTTGGTTTGCTTGGTTCAAGCGCTCAGGTATTAATTTTGCCGTTGATGTTTACACAAATGATGAGGCTGCTGGCTCGTTCCAAATCTATCTCACTTCGCGAAAGCGACAATTTCTGTTTGGTTCGAAGATTCAAGACGCACCAGAACTTGAAACACTGCGCGCACTTGTAGTAACAGGCCTACAGATTTGGCAGGTCGATCAGTTAAAGGTTTTGCATGTCAATGCAACGTATCAACCAGACTAAATACGAACAAATTAACACCGTTTAGCGACAATACTAACCAGCAGTCAACGCCACAGCGCGCTTGGGAAAAGCGCGAAGCAATTTCTTGTCATTGGTAACTAGCTTAACGTCAAGGCGCTCTGCCAACGCTATAAATTCGCAATCATAAGCTGAACAATCGCTTTTATTCACCAAATCAAGAACGGCACTGGATTCAACTTCAAACTCCAAGCCGAATAACAATGCCTCTGCTTCAGCTTGCAAACGGCTCGCTTGCACCAATGTGAGTGTCTTGCGGCGGATGTATCCGGCAAGAATATTGCGAAACTCGCTGCGCCATAGCACCGGTGCTACCCACTCTGCATCTTGCGCTAGTAACGCTTCTGCCTCAGCAGAAAACTCACAAGGTAGATACAAATAGGCGATGACGTTTGAGTCAACTACGATCATGTGCGGTCCAGCCGTTTCGCCCCGTCAATGTCCTTGGCGCTAAAACTTTTCTGGGGTAGAGATGCACGCAATTCACGCGCTCTTGCCAAACGCTCACTAGGTGGTGTTTTCGTAGGCAACAGCACCGACTCTAGGCAAACAATGGCTTCACTATTCAAACTGCGTCGATGCACCTCAGCCACAACTTTTAATCGCTCGTAAACAGCATCTGGAATATTTTTCAACGTCAATGATGTTGGCATGGCTACTACCTCTAAAAAACCATAATGGTTGCATTTTGACATACAACTATTTCATAGACAACTAGTTGTACTTTGTGGTGTAGCAGGTCTTGGGATGGCGAACTATTTACAAACATAAATCCATGAAAGACATAGCATAGACAAATAACGCTTTACTTGCCATTGGTCTTAGCTATATTCCCATGCAAAAATACGGCTATACCAATATGGATATCAGCAATGCGTTGCTCACTTTTTTTGTTCGTACTAATACCTCTCGCGCTACTTGTCGGATGCAGCACTACACCTAAAGAATCCGCACATTCAGCTAAACCTAAGCCAACACCCACCAAACCCGGCGGCTACTATCAAGACGATGGCCCAGGTGCTAATAAACCTGCCAACATTGATCGCATTCCTGATGCTATTCCGCGTGCTGAAAAATTCCATTCTGGCGCGAATAAGCCTTACACCGTGTTTGGTCGTAGCTATGCGCCTACGCTTAACAATGATGCGTTTCGCCAGACGGGCATTGCCTCATGGTATGGCCGCAAATTTCACGGCAATATGACTTCCATCGGCGAGATATACGATATGTATGCGATGACGGGCGCACATCCTACTTTGCCGCTGCCCACTTATGTGCGGGTGACCAATCCAGCGAACAATAAATCAGTCGTGGTGCGATTAAATGATCGCGGACCTTTTCACGAGGGACGTGTGATTGATTTATCGTATGCGGCGGCGCATCGGCTTGATATTGTGAATCGCGGTAGTGCGCCTGTGTTGGTGGAGCGCGTATTTGCGGGGGACACCCCAAGAGCGCCTACGCAAATCAGCACACCCGCGAGCGTTATTGCGCTCTCGCCCATCGCAACCGATGGCGCACAATTATTTATTCAGCTTGGTGCCTTTAGTAGCGAGGAAAATGCGAAAATTTTCTTGGCGCGTATGGCGCGTGAGCTAGATTGGAACCGCGAACCACTTAATGTTGTTTTGAAAGACAGCTTATGGCGCGTGCGACTCGGGCCTTATGCCACACGTGTTGAAGCCGAAGCCATTCAAGCGCGCGTCAAACAATCACATGATTTTTCTGCTGTTATTTCACCTTAATTTATATTCAATGAATCTTATTTTTCGCACGACCTTATTATTTTTTATCAGCCTCACATCGGCCACACTACAAGCACAATTACCCACAATACAAAGCGAAATCGCTCCACCGCCAATTGCCGCGCGCGCCTATTTATTATTTGATGCCACCAGCGGGCAGTTGTTGGCAGGGCAGGCGACAAGTGAGCGGTTTGAACCTGCTTCACTGACAAAATTAATGACCGCTTACTTGGTTTTTGATGCGCTGAAGAATAAAAAACTCACCCTAAATCAAACTGTGCCCGTGTCAGAGCGTGCGTGGAAGGCAGAGGGCTCGCGCATGTTTATCGACCCGAAGCAAACGCCAACGGTCGAGTCGCTCATTCGCGGTATGATTATTTCGAGCGGTAACGATGCATCTATCGCGTTGGCAGAAGCAATCGGTGGCACGGAAGAAGCTTTCGCGCAGATGATGGTGGTGCAAGCTAAAAAACTCGGCATGAAAAATACTAATTTTCTGAACGCGACTGGGCTACCGAATGTTGCGCATTATTCGACCGCTGAAGATTTATTGCTGTTAGCGCAGGCAGTCATTCGTGATTTTCCGACTGAATTTAGCTACTACCGTGAACGTGAGTTTATTCATAACAAAATCAAACAGCCGAATCGTAATCGACTCTTGTTTCTCGACCCCACAGTGGATGGATTCAAGACCGGACACACTGATGCAGCAGGCTACTGCTTAATCGCCACAGCAAAGCGTGGTGCGGTTGGCAATGAACGCCGTTTGATTTCAGTGGTGCTGGGCACCGCATCTGACGCCGCGCGCACGCAAGAAAGTCAAAAATTATTGAACTATGGTTTTCTGATGTTTGATGCGCAAAAGCTGTACGTAAAAAATATGCCTATCGCCACGCCTGCTATTTTTAAGGGCACACAAAACACGGTGAAATTAGGCTTTGATAAAGATATTTGGCTCTCGCTACCAAAAGATAAATTCAGCGGGCTCAAAGCCACACTGACTACCACGCAACCGCTCCTAGCGCCGCTGCAAGTCGGACAAAAAGCTGGCATCATGAAACTTATGCAGGGTGATAAAGTCCTCTCAGAAATTCCCGTGGTTGCTCTCGAAGAGGTGAAAGTCGCGGGCTTTTTAGGCCGTGGTTGGGATGCAATTCGCTTAATGTTTACCAAATAAACGCTTAACAGTTAGGGTTTAACATGTCGCAAAATTTATGTCTGCCGATTGTTTTTCTTAACGGCGTTACCATGCCGATTGAAGACGCAAAAATCTCGCCGTTAGATCGCGGCTTTATTTTTGGCGATGGTGTGTATGAGGTGATTCCGTATTACGACGGGCGCGGCTTACGGGGCCGTGAGCATTTGCTGCGCCTTCAGCAATCAATGGATGCGCTTTACATGACTAATCCTTATTCGATCGCTGAATGGGAAGCCATTATTAGTGACTTGATTCAACAAAACGGCGGCGGTAATTTAGCGATTTATATCCAGGTCACCCGTGGTGTGGCGAAGCGTGATTTCCCGCCACCCTCACCAGCAGCGGGCATAACGCCGACGGTTTTTTTAATGGCAAATCCACTACCCACACCGAAGCCTGAAATTTACGCAAACGGTATTTCAGCTGTTTCGATTGATGATAATCGTTGGCTGCGCTGTCAAATTAAATCAACCGCATTACTTGGTGCAGTGCTGCTCAAACACGAGTCACAACTTGATGGTGGCGACGAGGCCGTCATGTTTCGTGACGGCTATCTCACCGAATCAACCGCGTCTAATATCGCGATAGTCAAAAACGGCGTGATACTTTGCCCGCCGATTGACAATTTATTATTGGGCGGCATTACCTACGTGCTAATGATGGAATTGGCGAAAAAAGCCGACATGGCAATCGAGGTGCGCCGTGTTTTGCGTCGTGAGGTAAAGACTGCCGACGAAATTTGGATATTGTCTTCCACCAAAGAAGTTGTGCCGATTGTGAAGCTCGACGGCAAGAGCGTCGGGCATGGCGCTAACGCTGGTGTGCCAGGCGAAAAATTCAAGCAGATGCTGCAATTATTTCAAGACTACAAACGAGATTTGCCGCCTGCGTTGTTAATAACATCAACAACATCATCCGCAGCAAACTGAACCAGTTCTCCCCTTTCCCAAAGGGGAGCTAGAGGGGATTTCGATGACAATCAACTCACCTTACGTAAAACAATGAACAACGACACCACCAAACCAAATAGCCCCACTGAGGCTGAAACCTTATTAGTCTTCCCAACTCCATTCCCCATCAAAGCCATGGGTAGGATGAAGGCCAGCGAGACTGACACCGCGAATGTTGATTTTGCACAAAACGTATTAGCCATTGTACAAAAACACGCACCCGATTTTGACGCGAATAAACTCGAAATGCGTTCCTCCAAAAACGGTAATTTTATTTCAGTCACCGCCACCATTAACGCCACCTCTAAAGCACAGCTTGATACGATTTATCAAGAGTTAACGGCGAACCCAAACGTCTTGATGGCGTTATAACTGGTTTGGTCAATTCGTCGATGCTCATTAAGCGCCTTGGTGTCGTCGATTACGAGCCAGCGTATGCCGCCATGCGTGCGCATAACCGCGCGATGACCGTGGATACACCAGACGAAATCTGGCTACTCGAACATCTGCCCACTTTCACACTCGGCCTCGCGGGCAAACCTGAACACATTCTGGATGCGGGCGATATTCCGGTTATAAAAATTGATCGCGGTGGGCAAGTGACTTATCACGGGCCGGGGCAACTTGTGGTGTATTTGCTGCTCAATATGCGGCAAAAGAAATATGGCGTTAAAAGTCTTGTGAATCGAATTGAGCAATCGGTGATTGATTTACTGGGAGAATATTTAATTGTCAGCACGAGGCGGGATGCGATGCCGGGCGTGTATGTCGATGATGCCAAAATTGCTGCCGTTGGCTTACGTGTGGCGAACCATGCGACTTATCATGGGCTGGCATTGAATATCGACATGGTGCTTACCCCATTCGCCGCCATTAACCCATGCGGATATGAAGGCTTACAAGTGACACAAATGCGCGATTGTGGTGTCACAGATAAAATGTCGGTTATCGCCGAAAAACTGGTGACTCACTTAAAGAGAAATTTGTATGACTGAAGCTCTGATCAAAATTGACCCCAAGCTTGGCGTAAAAGAAAAAGCGAGCCTCAAAACGGCCCGCATCCCAATCAAGGTCATCGACGCACCTCGCCTTAAAAAGCCTGATTGGATTCGCGTCAAAGCGGGTTCGGCCTCTAGCGCTTCGCGCTTTTATGAGATAAAAGAAATTTTGCGTGACGCCAAACTCCACACCGTGTGCGAAGAAGCCTCCTGCCCCAACATCGGCGAATGTTTCGGGAAAGGCACAGCCACCTTCATGATCATGGGTGATTTATGCACACGGCGCTGCCCGTTTTGCGATGTCGGCCACGGTCGTCCGTTGCCGCTCGATACCGATGAGCCGCGCCATTTGGCCGAGACCATCGCCAAATTAAAATTAAAGTATGTGGTGATCACCAGTGTTGATCGCGATGATTTACGCGATGGCGGTGCCGCGCATTTTGTAGAATGCATTCGCCAAACGCGCGCGCTTTCACCCACCACCCAAATTGAAATTTTGACGCCAGATTTTCGTGGCCGACTTGATCGCGCCCTCGGCATATTGCGCGAAGCGCCACCAGATGTGATGAACCACAATCTAGAAACCATCCCGCGCCTATACAAACAAGCGCGCCCCGGCTCTGACTATGCGCACTCACTCAAACTCTTAAAAGATTTCAAAGCCGAACACCCCAACACGCCCACCAAAAGCGGCTTGATGGTGGGATTAGGCGAAACTAACGAAGAGATATTGGACACCATGCGCGATATGCGCGAACACAATGTTGACATGCTCACCATCGGCCAATATCTGCAACCCTCCGCACATCATCTACCGGTACTTCGCTACGTCACGCCGGATGAATTTAAGATGTTTGAAGTTGAAGCGATGAAGATGGGATTCGTCCATGCGGCGTCTGGTCCGATGGTGCGATCTAGCTATCACGCGGATCAGATGGCGCATGAGGCTGGGTTTGTAGCCAACTAAGGCAGCCAAATCGTGTTCAACAGAAGCCGAAGAACTATCTTACAAAATGCCTTGCTCGCGGTAGGCGCGTTGTCTTTGCCTCGTTTGGCTGCTTCGTCAACGTTGCGTGTGGAGAATATTACGCAGTTATATAGTGTTGATGTTGCCTTAGTTGCCACGCCAAAGACAATTGAAGAATTGGTATCGCATGTGCGTAGTTGGCCGGGCAAAATTGCGATTGGTGGAGGCCGCTACAGCATGGGGGGCCAGATCGCCATCAATGGTGGTCTACATATCGATATGCGACAACTCGCGCGAGTGGTGTGGTTTCGGCATGCACAAAAAATAGTTAGGGTGCAGGCTGGTATGACGTGGCGCGATCTGCAAGAATTGATAGATCCCTTTGGTCTCGCAGTCAAAATAATGCAGAGTTATTCAAATTTCACCGTTGGCGGATCTGTCTCGGTAAATTGTCATGGACGCTATGTGGGCGCAGGCTCTGTAGCCAACTCGGTGCGCGCGTTGTCTCTTGTATTGGCAGATGGCACAATCCGCGAGGTAACGGCGAATGACGATACCGGATTATTTCGCGCGGCAATTGGCGGCTATGCCGCTTGCGCTGTCATCGCTGAAGTTGAGTTAGAGCTCGTTGACAACAGCCGCATGGAGCGTCATGTAAAGCAATTGCCTATTGCTGAGTATTTCAGCTACTTTTTGAAAGACATCAAGCGCGACCCCAATGCCATCATGCACAACGTAGACTTACTGCCACCACAATTTAGCAACGCTGTATCAGTAACCTGGAAAAAAACGGATGAGCCCGCTACAGACAACACCAAGCTTACACCCAGAGACCAGCAATATAGCGTTAAGCGCGATGCGATATGGTTACTCACTGAAGTGCCCGGTATTTCCAGCGTGCGAAGCTCTGTCACACCTTCTTTGCTAAAAGTATCGCGTACTGTGAAGTGGCGCAACCATGAAGCAAGTCTGGATGTCGCCTCACTTGAGCCACGTACTCGCAAAATTTCTACCTATGCGTTACAAGAATATTTTTTACCAGTTGAAACTGCACAAAAATTTGCATCTGAGCTGGCTGCCCTCAACCGTAGCAGTGGCGCTGAATTGCTCAATGTCTCAATCCGACATTCTCCACAGGACGATATTAGTTTGATGCCTTGGGCAAAAACTGAGGTTTTTTCGTTTGTTTTGTACTACAAGCAACGCACAAATCAAAAAGCTATATCTGCGGTAGCCGCGTGGACACGTAAATTGATAGCGCTAGCACTATCACTGAATGGCCGCTACTACCTTCCTTACCAATTGCACGCAACGCGCGAACAATTTTGGCAGGCTTATCCCGAAGCAGCGACACTGAAGGCAATAAAGTCAAAGGTAGATCCAAACGGTAAATTTTCCAATCAGTTAATTGAAAAATACCTTTAGTAAATGTCTTGAAACATCGAACAGGTGGTAATCAACTAACGGCCAAAGCATCTAAATGATTTTGACTATTTGTCTCAATATCAATGAGTTATCTACCCGTGTTTTTAACATTAACTCTTTATTTACAGACACTTACCAAAAAGTATCTATGAATAAATCTACCAATGTCTCAATGTCTAAGCGCCTGCTAGGGTGACGAGCTAGACTGTAGTTAAGTGTCTTCTTGAATATGAAATCACTAGTGTCCCAACGTTTTGTAGCTGACACGCTCTAACCATATGATTCATATGAAGATAGTGCGATTTCGTGTTGTTAACGATGTCGATTTTTCGTACGATTTAGTTCATCCTTCTGGGTTTTCAGCACAGAAGGATTGTCATGCGAACAGGCCAACTTGTCTTTGCACAAATCATGCAGCATCTGCCGCATATGGCGTTTTTGCGAATGGTGAAACGTCACCGCGCCGAGCACAAAGTTCATGCGTTCACCTGCCTCGACCAATTTCTCGCGCTCGCCTTTGCACAGTTGACCGGACGCGATTCCTTGCGGGACATCGAAGTAAATCTACGCGCACAAGCAAGGCACCTATATCGCTTGGGCTTTCGTTGCAAGACGATCGCGCGCAACACCTTGGCCAATGCCAACAGTACGCGACCGTGGGTCGTGTTTGCCGAGTTGGCGCAACACCTGATTGGCATCGCTCGTCCGCTCTACGCCCACGATTCGCGCAGCAAGGAATTAAAATCGCTCATGGGTGCTACAGTCTATGCTCTGGACTCAACCACCATCGATCTTTGTCTGTCGTTATTTGCCTGGGCACCGTTTCGCCGCACCAAGGCGGCCATCAAGCTACACACGTTGATCGATCTGCGCGGATCGATTCCCAGCTTCATTCACATCAGCGATGGCAAGATGCACGATGTCCGCGTGCTCGACGAACTCGTCACGCGAGGGTTGATCGAGGCGGGCGCCTATTACGTCATGGACAAAGCGTATGTTGACTTTGCCAGACTGTATCGCTTGAGCACCGCACGCGCCTTCTTTGTGACGCGCGCCAAGGACAACTTGCAGTGCGAGGTCGTACGCAAGAGAGGGGTCAACAGGCTTACTGGCTTGCGCGGCGATCAACAAGTGCGTTTGACGGATGTGAACTCGTCCAAACGTTACCCAGACATCCTGCGACGCGTAATCTATTTCGACGAAGATTCTGGCAAGACATTTGAGTTTCTAACCAACAACCTATCGCTGCCCGCGCTGACAATTTGTGCGCTGTACAAGCAGCGCTGGCAGGTGGAGTTGTTCTTCAAGTGGATAAAACAGCATTTGCATATCAAGTCGTTCTTCGGTACGAGCGAGAACGCCGTTAAAACACAAATCTGGGTGGCGATTTCTACCTATGTGTTGATCGCCATCGTCAAAAAGCAATTACATCTCGATCACTCTTTGCATGAAATCCTGCGTGTACTAAACCTGAATCTGTTCGAAATAACACCCATCCCAGACTTGCTCAAGCAAGCTCTAGCACCAATAGAGCCATGCTTGACGCCAATGCAGGGTGAATTGTTCAAAACGTTGGGACACTAGTGATATGAAATCACTAGTGTCCCAACATTTTGTAGCTGACACGCTCTAACCATATGATTCATATGAAGATAGTGCGATTTCGTGTTGTTAACGATGTCGGTTTCTTGTTTGCGTTCACCTATCAATAAGAACTTTCGATAGCAATGGGCGGCAATGTATTTGTGTAGCTTTGAGGCAATTGTTCCAAACGTTGGGACACTAGTGATATGAAATATAGAACCCTAATATCGGCCGGCATTTTCAGCCCTAATGCCGTCAAAATACCCGTCAATGCAGGTGTTTTACTTTTTAACAGCGAGTTATTTCGTCCGCTGTATCACTGCATACGCCGAATGATTGTGAATCGACTCAAAATTTTCTGCTTCTACCGTGTAGGCAGTAATGCGCGGTTCGCGGTTTAATGCGGCGGCGATGTCGCGTACAAGGTCTTCGACAAATTTAGGGTTGTCGTAGGCGCGCTCGGTGACGTACTTTTCATCCACGCGTTTTAAGATGCCGTATAGCTCGCTGGAGGCTTCATCTTCAGCCAAACGAATAATCGCGTCCACGGTGATGCTGCCAACTGTCTCGGCGGTGATCGTAATGTGTGAGCGCTGATTGTGCGCACCGTAAGCGGAGATTTCTTTTGAGCAGGGACACAAGCTCGTGACTGGCGCTAGTACTTTGGTGCTGACTTTAGCCACGCCATTTTTAATTTCACCCGCGAACGTCACTTCATAATCGAGCAATGATTTCACGTGCGAAACAGGTGCTGTTTTTTCGATGAAGTAAGGAAAGCTCACCGCAACATGGCCTTCATCTACGCCTAATTTGGCGACCATGCGCTTGAGTAAAGCTTCCAGCTCAAGGGTGTCGAGCGCAATTGCGCTTGCACGCTCTAGCTCAAGCAGCTCGATAAAGCGTGACATGTGCGTGCCTTTTACGTCCTCACGCAATTTCACCGTCATCGAAAATGTCGCCACCGTATGTTGTGCGCTGCCATCGGCAGATTTCACCATTAGTGGATGACGAATGCCGCGTATGCCGACACGATCAATAGCGATATGACGTTCATCGGCGCGACCTTGCACATCGGCAATGTCAGCATTAATGGTGGAGGGAGGGAGCGAGGATGGCAGAGTAAGGGAAGGGTCGCGTTGATTCATAATCACATTTTACACGGGCATCCACAATGACAAAAGCCGTAAAAAAATTAGGCCTTTGTTTTTGCTTAGCGAAGGGCGTGCGGTTTTTTATAAGCAGAAGAATTTGGAGGTGTTTTTAAGTGTTTTTGCTTGAAAAATAATTGTTATGCATTTTTTGTTAAGTGATTGACTGCTGATGTTGGTGATGGTTTCAATTATTGTTAGCCATCACACAAAAACGAGATGCCAATAGGGTCGGGAAGTTTAAGGCAATAATGGATGTAAACGTTCGTGGATACTAGTGTTTCGTAAACTTAACAGTGACGTCTTTGATCTGTAGCTTGTAGCGGTAAACGCGCTAATCTAGGATTTATTTTGCAGCAGCCAAGACGTGACCTGAAGTTTGCTCAAAGCAAAGAGGCTAGAACATGTTTTGTTGAGAGCATCATGTGCTACTTAGCTAGACTCCGTTGGTAACGTAAAAGTGAGGGGCTGCGCTTTTGCGCAGTCCCTCTCGACTGACGGGTTATACCTCATCAACTTCCACCGATTCGGCCTCAAACTCTTGAAAGGTGGCCATATCTTTGCCGAGCCTTACAATCGGATACCCTTTGAATCGAAGTTGTTGCTCAGGCTCAGTATTGTATCGAACGAAGCGGAATGCCTCTTCGTTAAGGCCGACCTTCACGTACCGAGACGGAGCGAGTTTGATGTCGGCCAATTGTCTATTGGGATGCAACTTCGTGACATAGCCAACTATTTCTTCAGGCGCGCCACGATAGCTTTCGTTTACGATTTCACGAACGTATTTCTGTGTTTCAGCCGTTATTTTTACAGGTGGCACATTTAAATTTGATGAGGGGATCAGCTCGATGCTCTCAATGCCACCGATGTTGTGGATGTGATTTGTGATTTGTACGGTTTCCGCGTAGATAGCGCCGATCAATACTGAGCCTTTAACATCGCGTGCTTGAATAGATGTTGTGCCTTGTTTCTTCTGGGTTGCATCAGACAACACACTTTGAAGTGCATACTTTGCAAGCGTACCCAAACCGACTTTCAGCAGTGTACATAGGTACTCCTGCAACACAGGGTCGGCAGCAAAGGGGATAAGTGCGTAAAGGTCAGAGGATTTTCGGCGCTCGGAAATTTGGAGTGACAAACGTTGACGCTCGTCTTGCGTGAGGTGTGCGTTCTTTTTGAGCCGATCATTTTCGAATAAGTATGTTTTGTGGATGATGCGTTGAATTGCAACGAGAGTGTCGCCAAGTTCGTAAATTGGCACAGAGCGTATATCAAGCTCTTTGCCAGAAAACTTAAGCCAAAGTGACGGCTCTTTTGTCATGGTGAACTTCTCCTATAGGGCATATGAGGCATATCTCAATTTAGGGAGCACCACATCCGCATACCACTCCGCGTTGCGCTCTAACATTCCGGTGAAAAATCTAAAAAACCGCTTGTATCAATAAGTTTCATCATTTAACCACGCAAAAAATTACCACTAACAGATTCACGTTTTCCAGCAATGGTATGGATTTCACTTTTCGTTTGCTAACGGCAACAAAATTCAGTCTAGCACCGCCTATATAGCGCTGCAATTAACAAAAAAACTCGATAATTCTATGGGCACGGGCTAACATTAAATCTCACTAGTGTCCCAACGTTTGGAACAATTGCCTCAAAGTTACACAAATGCATTGCCGCCCATGACTATCGAAAGTTCTTATTTATAGATGAACGCAAACAAGAAATGGACATGCGTAACAACCAATAATTGTGATATCTGCATATGAATCATATGGTTACACCATATCAGCCTCAAAACGTTGGGACACTAGTGATTAAATCTGTCTAACACAAGCAACGACGGCTACTTCCAAACCCTTTTGCCCCAAGACGCCCGTATTTATTGAACTTTCAATTTTAATTTGCACAGTATCAACTTACCAATAAGATGATCACAAAAACAAAAGGCGCTTAACCAAAGTTTAGTTAAGCGCCCTTGTTTGTAATGCAAAACGTCCAGTTTGTTGCTAGTACATCACTGCAATCACTTGTTATAAGCCGTCTCGCCGTGCGAAGTAATATCTAAACCTTCACGCTCATCATCTTCTGAGACACGTAAGCCAACCACCATTTTCACGATGAAGAGTGCGACTGCGGTCACAACCCCTGACCACACCACCGCGATACCGACCGCTTTAGCTTGTATCCAGACTTGTTCGCCGATGGAGGTAAAGCCAGTAGCGGCAGTGACCCAATCGGTCACGAAGCCTGGGCCGCCTAGTGCTGGTGAAACAAATACGCCTGTGAGTAACGCGCCCAAAATACCGCCGACGGCGTGCACACCAAAAACATCCAAAGAATCATCGGCCTTGAGCATGCGCTTCAGACCAGTTACACCCCATAAACAAACAAAGCCTGCGAGAGTGCCGATCGCGAATGCACCAGGTATGCCGACATTACCGGCTGCTGGCGTGATGGCAACCAAGCCTGCCACCGCACCAGATGCGGCACCTAACATGGATGGCTTACCTTTTAGCATCCACTCGGCAAATGTCCATGCAAGCACGGCACAAGCTGTGGCTAAGAAGGTATTCATGAAAGCCAACACGGCGGAGTTGCCCGCTTCTAATGCCGAGCCCGCGTTAAAACCAAACCAGCCAAACCACAATAGTGATGCGCCGATCATGGTCATGGTGAGGCTGTGCGGCGTCATCGCTTCCTTGCCGTAACCGATACGCTTACCCAACATGTAGGCCGCGACTAAACCTGCCACACCTGCATTGATATGTACAACAGTGCCGCCCGCAAAATCAAGCGCGCCCATTTGCCAGAGATAGCCTGCTTTCGCGTTTAAGCCTTCGACTAATTTAGGATCAGTGTACGCATCAGGCCCCATCCAGAACCACACCATGTGGGCGATAGGTAAGTAGCTAAACGTGAACCAAAGCACGACAAAAAGTAATACCGCGCTGAATTTCATACGCTCAGCAACAGAGCCCAAAATCAAGCAACACGTTATCGCGGCGAAAGTGGCTTGGAATGCGGCGAAGAGCATTTCATGAATGACCACACCTTTGCTAAACGTGGCCGCCATCGCAAATTCGCCTTTGGCAACATTGGCAATGCCGTTTAAAAATAATCGATCAGTGCCGCCGATAAAGGCATTGCCCTCAGTAAAGGCAAAGCTGTAGCCGTAGATTACCCACAGCACGGTGACGAGTGAGAAGGTGACAAACACCTGCATCAGTACCGACAACATGTTTTTTGATCTGACTAAGCCGCCGTAAAAAAGCGCTAAGGCAGGCACGCTCATGAGTAACACCATCGCGGTACAAACTAGCATCCATGAAACATCGCCTTTGTTAGGCGCTGGTGCTGGTGCAGCGGCTGGTGTTGCAGCAGCGGCAACTGGTGCAGCTACTACAGAGGCAGCCGCTGCATCTGGAGCAGCAGTCACCGCTGGAGTAACAGGTGCGACTTTATCTTGCGCGAATGTCACGCCTGAAAATGCGACGCTGGCGAGTAGCGCAAGGCCTGTGATTAGTGCACTTAATTTTAATTTTTTCATTATCAGCTCCCGTTACAACGCATCCGCGCCGGTTTCCCCGGTGCGAATACGAACCACTTGTTGTAGATCGAAAACAAAAATTTTGCCGTCGCCGATTTTGCCGGTGTTGGCGGATTTTTCGATAGCCTCCATGACTTGATCAAGCATCTCGTCTTTGATGGCGGCTTCAATTTTCACTTTGGGCAGAAAATCAACAACGTATTCCGCACCGCGATATAACTCGGTGTGGCCTTTTTGTCGTCCAAATCCCTTAACTTCTGTGACCGTGATGCCTTGTACGCCAATGGCGGATAAAGCTTCGCGGACTTCATCGAGCTTAAATGGCTTGATGACTGCCGTGACCAGTTTCATGGTGTGCTCCCGTGAGTAAAAAATCGTAAAAAAATAAAAAAAGGGGCAATCACGACGGATTGCCCCTTTTCAGGGCGAACGTAAAACTAGAATGATTTTGAAACGAATGCGACTAAGCGACCTTTGCTCCAGTCTTTACCCAGCACGGTGTAGCTGTTTTTCTTCGCATTGGTGTCTTTGAAATAACCACCTGCTGCCCAGCCTTCACCTAAATCATAGGTGCCACCGATTTTATAAACGGTATAGCTAAAGTCGTTGTTCTTCTTCACAGTTTGGCGTGCAAGCTGTGCATTCATCGTGAATTTTGGGAACACTTCTTGTGCCCAATTTAATTCGGTGAATGTTGAACCTTTGCTGCCCGCAAAACCAAATAGCGTGCTGGTCGCGTGGGAGTATTTCGCGCTAAACGGGCCTGCGATTAAACCAACATACACTTCATCCGTGTTTGGTTTTGGGTTGAACGCCTTGCTAGAAGGATATTCATAACGTAAATAACCAATATCCATGGTTACGTCTTTGACCACTTCAAATTTGTAGCCAACAAACAAATCTAGCTCAAGTTTGGCATTGGTATTAAAGCCACCTGCTTTGGCGCCGTCTTTTAGCCATTTAACATTTGTCAAAAACAAACCTGCGTAAAGACCTGATGCGTTTGTATAGTCAAGGTTTAATTGCAACGCTGGTTTTTCTGATGTTTGTGAAATACCGCGATACTCGTATTCACTGTATAGCGATACTTTTGGTGCAAATGTATGCTCAGGTGTTACACCTGCTGGCGTTTGTGCATAGGCTGCTGTTACGCCTGATGCCATGAGTACAGCGAGTGTCAATTGTTTTAATTTCATCATATATCCTTCGATCGTTTGTGAAGAGGCTAAGGGTAGTTAGCACGTTGCGTGCCATCATTGCGGTTGTGCAAAAAAGCATGAATTCGGGCACTTTTGCGACAACTGTTGCGGTTTTGATGCGATTGCCGCACTAAAAACGCGCACTACTCATTGTTGGCGCACCAACAAAGTGCCCGATTTTATCGCTATTCCATGTCATCTTTGTGTTAAATCTTGCTTCATCTACTGATTTGTTTGCGTGAAAAACGTTCTGAAGTAAAAATCGTCAGCGCGCTAAAATAACCTATGACTAATACAAATACCCCCAATCCACAGTTTGACAAACTTGCTTCTCTCGCCAAACGTGTAGGTGAAGCAATTGCCGCTTCACCTGCGGGTGAGATTGAAAAAAACGCACGTCAACATTTCATTTCGCAACTGGCTAAAGAGGGCTTGGTGACACGTCAAGAATTTGACGCGCAGCGCACGCTACTCGATAAAACGCGCGCGAAACTTGCGGCACTGGAATTAAAAATTAGCCAACTCGAGCAAAGTAAATAATGTCGCTCGCCGTACTAATTAGCCGTGCGCTAACGGGCATGGAGGCGCCGGAAGTCACGGTAGAAGTCCACTTAGCCAACGGCCTCCCGGCATTTACCATCGTCGGTTTGCCTGAATTAGAAGTTAAAGAAAGCAAAGACCGCGTACGTGCGGCACTGCTGAATGCACGTTTTGAATTTCCTGCGCGGCGCATCACGGTAAATCTCGCGCCAGCCGAGCTACCGAAAGATAGCGGACGATTTGATTTGCCGATTGCCATTGGTATCTTGGTGGCGACTGGGCAAATACCGGGGGACAAATTAAAGCAATATGAATTTGCAGGTGAATTAGCGCTCACCGGTGACTTACGGCCAATCCGTGGTGCATTGGCGATGGCCTTAAAAGCACATCGTGATGGCCGTGCGTTTATTTTGCCAAAAGCATCTGCCGTTGAGGCCTCGCTAGTAACGAACGCAACGGTACTGGCAGCAGACAATTTATTACAGGTTTGCGCGCATCTGGCGGGGCGTGAACTAATACCGCCGTATGTGCCCGCACAAGAGTTACAAACCCAAAACACTTACGAAGATTTTGCGGATGTAAAAGGCCAGGCTGGCGCGAAGCGTGCATTGGAAGTCGCCGCTGCAGGTGGGCATAGTATTTTGATGATGGGACCACCGGGCACAGGCAAAACCATGTTAGCGCAACGCTTCCCGGGTATCTTACCGGCGATGACTGAAAACGAAGCGCTTGAAGCAGCAGCAGTGCAAAGTCTCACGGGTGGTTTCAAATTAGCGCGTTGGAAACAGCGTCCATTTAGAAACCCGCACCATACGGCCTCCGGCGTGGCGCTTGTTGGTGGCGGCTCAAACCCGCGCCCTGGCGAAATTTCGCTTTCGCATCATGGCGTATTATTTTTAGACGAATTACCTGAGTTTGATCGTAATGTATTGGAGGTCTTGCGCGAGCCGTTAGAGTCTGGCCGCATCACTATTTCGCGCGCCGCGCGACAAGCGGATTTTCCGGCAGAGTTTCAGTTAGTGGCGGCAATGAATCCATGCCCATGCGGCTTTCTCGGTCACTACACCAACAAATGTCGGTGCTCGCCGGACCAAATTGCACGCTATCGCGGCAAGATCTCTGGGCCACTGCTTGACCGTATTGATTTGCAAATTGAAGTGCCCGCGGTGCCGCAGCTCTCACTTGTAAAGTCACCGCACGGTGAGTCGTCCGACGTTATTCGTGAACGTGTTGAAGCGGCATTTCAACGTCAACTCAAACGTCAACAAAAACCCAACGCGAAATTGGACGTTAAACATATCGACACCCTGTGCGCACCTGACGCCGCAGGTGAAGCGCTACTCAAAGCCGCCATTCAAAAAATGGGATTATCCGCGCGCGCTTATCATCGCGTGTTAAAAGTTGCTCGCACGATTGCCGACTTAGCGGGCAAAGATGCCGTAGAAGCGGGACATATTGCGGAGGCGGTGCAATATCGGCGGATGGATAAAACGAGTTAGTGCACTTATACGGCAGGTGTTAGGTTGTGCAACCGCGCAACCCTAGCCTCAAGCCTCGCCACATCGTCGCGTAGCGTTTCGTTATCGCATGTTAGCGTTTCAAGTGCATCGGCTGTGACGAACGCGTGCCGCTCGTGTACCAAGTATTCCGCCATGTTTTCTGTGAATCGCTGACCCATTTCACTGCTAAGCGCTGAGAGCGATTTCACGCCGCCGGTAAGCCGTTGCGAAACAATATCTGCAACAGTGCCGCCACCTAACAACCGACTCAAATCCTCACCCACATCCCACTCCACATTTCGCGCGATGTTGGAAAGCAGCTGCGCTAGTTCACTATCGCCCGTGAAGGCAATTTCACGATAGGCGGATTCGTTTTTTTTAATTAACCGTGGCACGGCGGATAACGGAATGTGAAAAATTACCGTCGCATTATCTGAAGCGCCCTCACCAACCGGCTCAACACCACCATGTTGGTTAATACGAATGGCGATGGATAACAGCCCTAGCGTGATATTAATCCTAGCGCCAGCATGCACAGCAAGGCGTTCACCAGCAAGTGAGTAATCGCTCAGTACACGATTGATTAGTTTTGCGGCGGCGATATTGGGTACGGTGGTTAGCATGTTTGTAGAAGGTTTTGCCTCATGTTCAAATAAAGGTTCAAATAAAGCTGCAACAGACGATTACAATGTTCAGCACTTACAAAATACAAAACCCTAGTATTGGCGAGCATTTCAGCACATATTTGCTTTGAAACGCTCGTCAGTACTAGGGTTTAGTTATTTTAATACTGCGGCTATTGAATCTGTTGAATGCCTGCAAGCTTCCAAGCAGCGTTTGCATCTGACAAATCTTTAATGACGTGCCAGACTTCATCGAAGCCTTCGGCGTTTTCACCGTCTTCACGAATCACACCAGTGTAGCGAACGCTTGCAACGGCTTTTTGATTTTCAATTACCACTTCGATGACGCGCGCATCAACGGAGACAACTTCGGTTTTTTGTGTGACTGTGCCGCGTTCTTGAAACTGCAATGCAATTTCGCCAAACATTTCTGGCGTGGTGAAATCACGAATGTCGTCAATGTCTTTTGTGTCATTGGCCGCTTGCAAGCGAATAAATGCCGCCTTGGAGTGGCGCTCGAATGGTGCCACATCAAAATCAGCAGGTATGCGCGGATTTGCGGTAACTTCATTAATGATTTCTGGCGTGGCATTGGCGGTCATCAACCGGCTACCGATTTCAGGTGTGGCGGTGCGGCCTGATGTTGGTTGGGCAGGAACATATGCGGCACGTGGCGCTTCAGCGGGGGCGGGGGCTGTCGGGTTGTATGCGCCACCGGCACCTTGGTATTGCATGGTGTTTGGCTCATTACCCAATGGATTTGCAGCCGCCATTTTTTTACGCATAAACATGCGAACTAAGAAAAAAGCCGCTGCGGCCAGACCGATCATGAGCAAAATATCGAAAAACTTGATGCCATCAAACGCGCCACCCATAAACATAGCGGCGAGTAATCCACCGGCTGCTAAGCCCGCGAGCGGGCCTAAAAATCGGCCCATGCCCGGCTTAGCCGCAGCAGCTGCCGTAGCGCCTGCTGCTGCGGGAGCGACGGCTTGGCCAGATGCAGCGGCTGGCGCAGCATTGGTAGGCGGTGGAGTAGGGTCGCGCTTGACGGATTCCTTTTGCATGCCTGATGATTTACCGCCGCCGAAACGCTTTTTGGCTTCCGCATCCGTCATGATGCCGAGGCTAGCTAGCGCAAAGATGGTAATTGTGAGTGAGGCAATGAGTGATTTCATGATGCACCCTGATAGGTTAGTTAAAAATTGAAATTAGCAAGTAGGTGACTATGACTATAAATAACTAAAAGAATTCCACCGAATCGCACATAAATATTGTCAAAGGCCTTAGTTATTGTGTGGTTAAAACCACTTACTTAATCCCACGATGCAACGCCACCACGCCCGCTGTCAAATTCCAATACTCCACATTACCCAAGCCTGCTGTTTCCATCATGGCCTTGAGCGTTTCTTGGTTCGGGTGCATACGGATGGATTCGGCCAAATACTGATAGCTGGCGGCATCTTTGGCGACAAATTTTCCAATTTTTGGCAACAGGCCAAACGAGTAAGCATCGTAGGCTTTTTCAAGCTTAGGGTGGACTTTTGAAAATTCGAGTACAAACAACCTGCCACCGGGCTTTAACACGCGTGTCATTTCGGCGAGAGCAACATCTTTATGCGTCATATTGCGTAGGCCGAAGGCAACCGAAACCACATCAAATGATGCATCTGCAAAGGGTAATTTTTCGCCATCCGCTAATGCGTTGGGCGAGGCGAGACCGTCGTTACTCAGACGATCGCGACCAACTTTTAACATCGCTTCATTTATATCCGTCTGCCACACATTCGCCGCACCTGCACGCTTTGCGAAGGCTGCGGCTAAGTCAGCCGTACCAGAAGCCACATCGAGCACTTTTTCGCCTGGCTGCACATTGACTAAATCAACAGTGAATTTTTTCCACACACGATGCAGCCCGCCCGACATCAAATCATTCATGATGTCGTAACTAGGTGCCACCGAGCGAAATACCTCGCGGACTTTGCTGGCTTTAATGGTTTCATCGACTTGTTGAAAGCCAAAATGGGTATTGGTCATGATTGCGACTCTTTCCAAAAACGTTGTTCACTATAAGCTGTGACGTGTTCAATTTTCCATGCCCGCATATTTGTATTTACATCGCCACGCCGCACAAGTTGGTAAGTCGTATTAAATTGTTGCGCGGCTTTATCGGCCCACTTAATTGTCCATTGCAAATCGGCCAAATAAAAATCTTCTCCCTGTTTGAGGCACAAGTTTTCAACGTAGTCAGCACTAACAAATCCGTTATCCCGATACAGATTGCAGAGCGCATCGTTATTGGCAACTAGCGCAACGACATCAACAAATAATCCCTCGCTTGCGCTACTCGAAATCAACGATGGAACTTGATAATGCGCCGATACTGCACGTCCATCAAGGCGATTAAAGGATTCACGGTAGCTGTCAAAAAAATGCTGTATCTCTTTAGTCATCGTAATGCTCTGTCCTAATTTCGTGAAGCCCCAGCCTGCTCCAGCCTCACAAAATAAGTTTGCCAATAATTATTCTGATTGACACCCAAGTCATGCAAATAATCCCATGCGTACAAACCGGTATCGTGGCCATCTGAAAAAACCAACTTAATCGCATATGTGCCGACCGGCTCAATCGCCGTAATAGCAACTTGACGTTTGCCGACTTGCAAGATTTCTTGGCCTGGCCCATGGCCGCGCACCTCAGCGGAGGGCGAATGTACACGTAAAAATTCGCAGCTTAGACGAAAACGATTGCCGTCATCAAAGGCGATTTCAAGATCGCGAGAAGCTTGGTGCAGCGTTATTTCAGTTGGGTGGGGGGCTTGTGCAGTCATAGCCACACATAATACCTGCTCACCTATCAGCAGTCACTGTCATATAAGTTTCACAAAGCTGAAATATCATGTCGTCATGAATCCAACTATCCTCGTAGTCGAAGACGAACCTGCCATCCAAGATTTAATCCAAATTAATTTGGAAATGGGTGGTTATCGCGTGCTGGTGAAGTCAAGTGCTGAGGAGGCAATCAAAATGGTGCAGCACGAGCTGCCTGATTTAGCGCTGCTAGATTGGATGCTGCCCGGCATGAGCGGCGTGGAATTAACGCGAAAACTACGGGCAGATTCGCGCACCAAATCGCTACCAATTATTTTGCTCACCGCACGTGGTGAAGAAGAAGATAAATTGCGCGGCTTAGAAACGGGTGCGGATGACTATATGGTCAAGCCGTTTTCACTCAAAGAATTAGAGGCGCGTATTAAGGCCGTGCTTCGCCGTCGCGCACCAGAATTAACCGAAGATACCATTGAATATCACGGCTTAAAGCTCGACCCCGCTTCCCATAAAGTAACAGGCAATGGCCAAACGTTGACCATGGGGCCGACTGAGTTTCGTATTTTGCATTTTTTCATGACGCATTTAGAGCGCGTTTATTCCCGCACGCAGTTACTTGATTTTGTCTGGGGCGACCATGTGTTTATTGAGGAGCGCACAGTAGATGTGCATATTCGCCGACTGCGTTCCGCAATCTCGCCTTCAGGTCATGACGTATTTGTGCATACGGTGCGTGGCAGTGGCTATCGGTTTGCAAAGGACGAATGAGTCAGCAATAACCGCACTTCGCGTAACATTAGCGCATGTCATCACTCCCGCCGCCACTCGACGTTTCAAACGCTAAATCATTATTTATCGTTGCCATCATTCGGGTATTGCTGTTGGCGATATTTATTGGTGGTATTGGCGCAATCGCGCATAGCGCTGCCGTCGGTTTTGCCCTAGCAGGGCTGATTGCATTCATTGCATTTGCCTATCACGCGTGGATGCTAACCCAACTTTACATGTGGCTTTCCGGCACGCAAACGGCAGCGCTCGTGCCCGATGGTATTGGCGCTTGGGGTGAAGTGCTCACACATTTGTATCGGCTAATTCGTGATGCGAAAACGCGTGAGGCGACGCTCAACGATTCGCTAGATCGCTTTCAAGAAGCCGCAAATGCGTTGCCTGATGGCGCGGTCATGCTCGATATTGACAACAATATTGTTTGGTGTAACCCGATGGCTGAAAAACATTGGCGCATATCGTTAGCCAATGATCGAATGCAGACCATCACGTACTTCATCCGCTATCCTGAATTTAACGCCTATTTGGCGGCGCGTAATTTTAATGAACCGCTAACCTTAACGCTCGGCAGTCAAGGCGATGCCGCCACTTACACGGTGCAATTAGTTGCCTTCGGAGAGGAACAATCGCTTTTACTATCGCGCGATATTTCTGAGCGTAATCGGCTAGAGCGGATGCGAAGTGATTTTGTGGCGAATGTTTCGCATGAGCTCCGCACACCACTAACGGTAATGGCAGGGTTTTTAGAAACTATCGAAAAAGTCAGCACTGCAAGTGAGAGCAAACCCGAGCTTATCAAACGCTCACTTAACCACATGCGCGCCCAAACTGAACGTATGCAGCGCTTGGTGGATGATTTGCTCGCGCTCTCACGTCTTGAGGACGCACATAATAAATTAGCCGAAATCGAGACTGAATTTACAGGCCTCATCAATGCCTCCGTAGCCGACGCCACTATTTTGTCTAACGGCAAGCATCAGATCACGACGGATTTAACGCCTGCTTGGGTAACGGGCAATCGTGACGAATTATCGAGCGCTATTTCTAACTTGGTCTCAAATGCGGTGCGCTACACGCCTGAGGGCGGCGCGATTCATATTTCATCAAAAATTCACAGCCGAACGGGAGAGTTGTCGTTTGCAGTGCGTGACAATGGTGACGGCATCCCCGCCGAACATTTACCACGCTTAACGGAACGCTTTTATCGTGTTGATCGTGGGCGTTCACGTGCCGCAGGTGGCACGGGATTAGGCTTGGCGATTGTCAAACACGTGCTCATGCGCCACGATGGCAGGCTTGATATAACAAGTGAGCAAGGCACGGAACAGCATGGCTCGATTTTTACCGTGACGCTACCGCAAGCACGCGTACGAGCGGTGTTGGCGTGAAGGCGAAAATTGCGGCATAAAATTTTGTTTTGCCGAATTGCTTTGCTAGACTCCTCACATGAACAACATTAACACCAGCTTTTCGCGTCGTTTCACCTTAGATAACCTCGATATTCGCGGTCAAGTCGTACGCTTGGATGACGTCTGGCGCGACATCATGCAGGGTCGTCACTATCCACCAGACGTCACACGGTATTTTGGTGAACTCGCGACGGTTGCCGTCATGGTCGGCACTGGCTTAAAACATGCTGGGCGCATTACGTTACAAATTCAAGGCGCATCACAAAACCTGACATCAACCAAACGTGCCGCACGCTTAGCGGTGCTCGATTGCACGCACACGTTAGGACTTCGCGGCATGGCGTCCTCAGCAACTGACAGCACAGAGGACGAAAGCAGCGGATTTTCTGATTGGGTTGGTCAAGGCACGCTCGCCATGACAGTTACCAACAGCGACTCAGGTCAGCAATATCAATCTATCGTGCCGATTTCGGGCTTGAACGTGGCGGAATGTTTTGAACATTATTTTGATCAATCTGAACAATTGCCCACGCACCTCTGGCTGGCCGCCACACCAGAAGGCGCTGGTGCATTGATGCTGCAAAAACTACCTAATGCCGATGCGCGCGATGCCGACGGTTGGGCGCGCGTTGAAATGCTGGCTTCGTCTGTAACCGATGCTGAATTAATTAGTACGCCAGTGGATGTGTTGTTGCAGCAACTATTCGCGAACGAGGATGTACGATTATTTTCACCAACGACCGTTCACTCTGCCTGCGTGCGTGATGAAGAAAAAGTGCGCGATGTACTGCGCTCACTTGGTCGTGAAGAGCTAGATGCCACCATCGCTGAATATGGCGAAGTAATTGTCAAAGACGATATGTGTAATCAGGAATATCGGTTTGATGAGAAGGCGATACAAGCGTTGTTTGATAAGTAGTTTTAATAAATAGTTTTGACAAATTACGCAAAGTCGCCTATTGGCGGTCACTTTCAAACATTTATTGCTGAAAACGCTCACCAATAGGCTAGTTTGAAGATCCTATTTCGCTAACGATTTGTCAAAAAACAAAACCAGCTCGCCACTGATTTTTGCTAAAAAGCGTGCGCGATCAAAGCCACTAGGGTCGGCACCGATGTCACCGTCCTCGGTTGGAATCGGCATACTCGGTTTATCCATGAACGCAAAATGTAGCGCGTCTGGATCGCGGCTGACATCAATTGATCGAACATATTTAGCGATACGCTCAGCATGAAAGCGTGGCACTAAAAAACGATCTCCGCCCGCGATAAAAAGTGCGACAGGCAGCCGAACATCTTCAAGCGAGGCGAGACTAAACATGGCACCCGTTGGTGCCATCGCGGCAACGGCACGTATTCTCTTGTCACGCAGCATGGGCGCCAGCGCGTTGCTCGTCGCATTGGCGTCAACTGGTTGTTGCCGCCGAACGCCACAAAAAATGGGGTCGTCCACGCGATTTTTTTCACAATGCGACAGTAGTTGCGTCTGATCAGGCATGCCACCTGCGAGGGCTAGCACAGTATAGCCGCCCGCCGAATGACCAAGTGCGCCGATGCGATAGCCTTTACTGTCTTGGGCAATACGTGCGCTCCATTCGTTCTCACGCAATAGCGCATCAATGACTTTTGTGACCTGCTTCGGACGCTCGATGAAATAACCGATACCGCTTTCATTAAGCAGCGAACGATCACGATAGTTGTCGCGCGGATGGCGCAATGCCGCGACTAAGTAACCTGCCCGGGCTAAGGCTTGTGCCAATGTCACATGGCCAAGCTCAGTACCGCCTAGGCCGTGGCTCAACACAATCAAGCCTTTAAATGATTTGTCTGCTGGCGCATTAACAGCAACTGTTGGTGAAAACGGTCCCATCGCAATCGTTGCTGTTTCAGTTTGTGTGGGATAAAAAAGTGCGACGTGGGTGGTTTGCTGCGCTGCGTTGTCGGTTACAAGCTCGACAAAACGCAGCCCAGCATTCGCCGCGTTTGCCACCGTTATAAAAAACACAAGAAACAAAACCAACACCATCATGCGTAAATTAGAAAAATGCATATCGTTGCCTTTGAAGAAAAAGAGTAATCGCAGCGAGTCTGACCGATGCTGATTTCAGTCAGATGCAAATTAAGATGTGTGGTCAATCTGTGACGCCAATGAACAAAATTTGCTGACGAGTGGCGAGATAAATTTTCATTGCAACGGCAACGCACTCGCATTGGCTGATGCCGCACCGGCGTTAGCAGGAGGCAAGCGAGCCTACAAAACATGCAGTCTCACCCGTAGCGCGCGTTACCAAATTTGTCATCCTTAATTGCCGAAAATATAGGCGCTACCAATACATAAACTCGCCTATTGACAAGCGGTTTGGGCACAAATGCCGTCAAACACACTGCTGCTTATTGAGTTTGGTGCGCCTTAAGATGCTATCTAAATGCTCAAAGCTCATGAACGTGATAAATACGGCGCACATCAGCATCATTTGATGACGTGGTATTTTACTTTTGGTTTGCAGTCGGCATTTTTAGCTAAGCGTTCTACTTCACGTACGCTCAAATTTTTATGCACAATCTGATTTGCTAACTCAACTTGTTTGGCTTTGCCTAATGAGAGCAACGCGCGGGCATGACCCATATCAAGCTTGGCCTCCATCACCATGTCTTAAACAGGTTTGGAAAGTGCTAGTTGCCGCAATAGATTGGTGACGGCGGCGCGTGAGCGGCTTACAGCTTTGGCGACTTCGTCGTACGTTAAATTGAATTCATCAATTTTGCGCTGAATCACAGCGACGCTTCTATCGCGTTTAGGTCTTCGCGTTGGATGGCTTCAAGCTAACTTCTTACTAAAATTCACCCTCATTTAAAGGTGATGTCTGTACCAATTACCGGACATAAACATCACCTATCTTTAAGCTTGATTATCCAGCCGACTTCTTTAGTTCATTAAGGAAATTCTCAAATTGCTTTTTGTTAAGCATACCGGCTTTTTTGTTATCGGCTTTATCAAACATCTCGCCAATCATTTTCACGACGTCCGCCTTGGACATCATTTGGCTTGGAACTGGATTGCCATCGCCTTTGGTGAGTTCTAACAAAAACGCCATCGCTTTTTTACTATCGACCATGCCGTCTTTAGCGCCCATCTTGCCAATTTTTTCAGTGATCATCTCGATAAATTCGCCGCGAGATATCATGCCATCTTTATTTACGTCACATTTAGTGATGTAGCGATTTAAATCACCTGGCAGAATGTCGGCGTGAGCAGTGGTTGCGATTGCGCTGACGCCTAAAATAGCGGCGGTAAGTGTTTGACGCAAAATTAAACTAAGTTTTTTCATGTTAACTCCGTAGGGTTGATAAAGTGGTTGAGGTCAGTTAGCGGCGTCAATAAAAGGCACCTTGGAAGCACTGATACAAACACTTGGTCGGAAAGCAATCAAAATCATTACACTTATTTTTTAGTTTTTTACAAATATCCCCACTTGATAGCCTTATTCAAATCATTACTCATGGTAATTTTTTACATTACCGAAGCAGTTATTTACTTTAAGGTCATTAGTCATAGCCAATTAGCCGCTAAGCACGAGAAAGAGTCTGCTCAACATGCTGGCTCGCGTTACAATCATAAGCACTAGTTTTGTACGTACTGCCTACTCCATCTGCGTTACTAAATGATCATCTACACCTTATTCTTCCAGCCCATTTATGACCGTATTTAGTGAAAAATCTAACTTGTTTTTAGAAATTGAGGCAGAGCGTGGCTACCTCATGCGGTTTGCATTGGCAAAACTACGAGATGAATCTGATGCCGAGGAGGTTGTTCAAGAGGCATTGGTTTCGGCCCTGACTGGCGTCGCCGGTTTCTCTGGAGATTCAAGTCTACGCACTTGGATGACCTCGATTCTCAAGTTCAAAATTATCGATTTCCAGCGTCGCGTCATTACCGAACGTAGCCGTTTCCAAGAAGCGCCCGCGCAAAGCGAATTAGAAGGCGACGAATGGTTTGATCAATTGTTCGATGAGACTGGGCACTGGCACGAGACCTTTACACCATGGGCCGTGCCCGAGGCTGTACATGAACAAAAGGCGTTTTTTGCAACGCTGGAAAAATGTATGGACAAACTACCGCCCGCCACCTCGCGTGTTTTCTTTCAACGCGAGGTACTTGGCACGGACACAGAAGAAATTTGTAAGGATGAGGCAATTACGCCGTCTAATTGTTGGGTAATACTACATCGGGCGCGATTGTCGCTGCGAGAATGTCTGGAGCACAACTGGTTTGGAAACGAAAAAGCAGCGTGACTTGTCGTGTAAAGAGGCAGCGCGCTTATTAAGTAAGCGTCGCGATCTGCGGCTTATCGACGATGACGAAAAAAGTTTGGCGCACCATTTGTCATTGTGTGTGAATTGCCGCCTTTTTGATCAACAAATTGATGTAATCTCTGAGCTCGCTAAACGTTTTGCGACGAGTCGTAACGGTTAAACCGAGATTTTCCATTAGGCGTCCCTTTGGGACTGTTTGGGTGCTGGTGGACTATTTTTGGCGTATTTCCTGTTTCTTCCTCTCGAATAGCCAGCTATTCGGTCGTCAGTCAACAGAAAATCCACTCAAAAATAGCCCCACCATCATCCCAAACCCTAATGGAAAATCTCGGTTAAACCAAGACCATCCACCGATGTGAAATATCCTCTGCATTCTGAGCGGATATCGCTTTTCACTTGAGCTTTGTACGCTCCAAGATACCATCCAAATGTTCAAACCCCATGAAGGCAATGGTCACGGTACCGTTATTTTTTTTGTCCGCTTTGATCGTAACAGCGGTGCCGAGTTTGTCGGATAAGTCTGTTTCTAAACGGCGCACATCGGCGTCATTAGAAAGCGTAGTCTTTTTTACTTTTGGTTTGACGTCGGCGTTTTTTGCGAGACGCTCGGCATCACGCACGCTTAAATTTTTATGCACGATTTGGTGGGCTAACTCAACTTGTTTGGCTTTACCGAGTGATAGCAACGCACGTGCATGACCCATGTCGAGTTTTTGCTCCATCACCATGTCTTGCACGGGCTTGGCTAACTCCAGCAAACGCAATAAGTTAGTGACGGCTGAGCGTGAACGGCTAACGGCTTTGGCGGCTTCGTCATGGGTAAGGCTAAATTCTTCAATCAGGCGATAAATACCGGCGGCCTCTTCCATCGCGTTTAAGTCTTCGCGTTGGATGTTTTCAATTAAGCCGATGCCGAGTGCATCGGCATCGGCGATGTCGCGTACCAATACCGGTACTTCTGCCAAGCCTGCAATCTGTGCAGCGCGCCAACGGCGTTCACCGGCGATGATTTCAAATTTATTGTTCGATATTTCGCGAACCAATATCGGTTGCACAATGCCGCGCGCTTTGATCGAGTCGGCTAATTCTTGCAACGCGGCTTGATCCATACGCGTGCGTGGTTGGTATTTGCCCGGCGTGAGATTGTTAATGGCAAGTTGACGTAATTCGCCGTCATTGGTTGGCGCAGATTTGTTGCCGCCGAGTAACGCATCAAGTCCGCGGCCTAAGCCCTTGGGTTTATTCATGATTGGTGGTGATTATCTAAAATGATGATTCAAGTATGAGTGTGCGTAACCCTAGGTATTGCACAAAGGGGTCAAAATCTCTGTCGCTAAACAAAAGTATGTATCCACTTTGGATACAACGGGTGGCAATGACGGTATCAATGGTCTTACGCACGGTGATGCCTTTTGCGCGCAATGTCCTAAAATTTTTCGCCGCTTGGATTGCAATATCTTTGCCGCCCAACTCTACAATCGTTAGCGAAGTCAGTAACTTTTTGGCTTGGTTAAATGCGCGGTCGCTGTCAAAACCTTGCAATACTTCGGTCAAAATCAGATCGCCAATGGCAATGGGTTCTACACCCAATATCATATCCAGCTTATCAGCTTCGGCTGTGATGGTGCCGCGAAAGTAGTCGATCCAAACACTTGAATCTACCAATATCATTTGTCGCGTCTCATTGCCTCTAAATCGCCTTGCCAATCTAGCTTGCCGCGTAATTGCTTAATTTGCGATTGTTGGCGTAATCGCAGCAGCGTGTGTAACCCAAGCTCTACCGCCTCACGTTTTGTTTTAAGCCCAGTTGCCCTGAGCGCATCGCGCATCAGTTTGTCGTCGATCACAATATTAGTTCGCATCGTGTGTATTCCTAATAATATTTATACACATTATAGTGCTATTCGGTTTTTGCTCAACATTTTGCTACACCGCCACCTTCGCCTCAATCCCGTGCCGTCCTAATAACTCTTTTGCAAACGCAAAATGCGCTAATGCGCCTTTGCTGGATGGGTCGTGCAAGATAACGGGCTTGCCAAATGATGGCGCTTCGGCGATGCGGATATTTCTAGGAATCACGGTATCAAAAACTTTGTTGCCGAAGTGGCTTTTAATTTCATCTGAGACTTGGATGGTAAGTGAAGATCGCGGGTCGTACATGGTGCGAACTAGTGCTTCGATTTCAATTTTTGGGTTCAAGTTAGCTTTGACTTTTTTCAGCGTGCCAACTAAATCACTCAAGCCTTCTAACGCATAGTATTCACACTGCATTGGGATGATGACCGCATCCGCAGCAGTAAGCGCATTGACGGTAAGCATATTGAGCGCGGGTGGGCAATCGATGACCGCGAAGTCGTAGTCGGCAGCGATGGAGGCGAGCGCTTCTTTTAGGCGAAATTCGCGTCGTTCAATATTGACCATTTCGATTTCAGCGCCGGCCAGTTCACGGTTGGCAATCAATACGTCGTAACCCGCTTCGGTTTTTACACGCGCATCTGTTGCTGAATATTCGCCAAGCAATACGCCGTATAAGGTATTTTCAAAACCATTTTTATCCACGCCACTACCGGTGGTGGCATTGCCTTGCGGGTCGAGGTCTATCAACAACACGCTCTGGCCATAGTGGGCAAGCGTGGCGGATAGGTTTACCGCGATGGAGGTTTTACCGACTCCTCCTTTTTGATTTGCGACGGCGTAGGTTTTCATGGTGTTAAGGGCTTCATTTTATTTTTTCAATGCACATTGATTTGGTAGCCTACATTGAGCCGTTCAGATAATGCAGCAAGTCGTTTATCACTCGTCCATAGTTTGGCGCCAGGCGTGATTAAGGTTGACGCTAACAACACCATATCGACAAGCCCGCAGCCTAGTCCATACAATTTTTCACGCTCAATAAATGTGACTACTTCGGCAAGTGTGGCCATATTCGCTTGTTGCAGTAACGCTAAATCTGACAGTGTTTGCTGGCGCGGCTCAGGCGGCGTGCCGCACGCTAATTCGGCCACGACCATCGGGTGCGTCATTGCCATATCAGTTTGAATCAACCCCACTAGCGCATCGTCATGCTGACGAAAATGTTTAACCCAAATAGAGGTATCGATTAAGACTGCCATGATGACAATTGCCTTTTAAAATTTAGGCTGCGCGTTGGCGCGGAATATCTTTCATTGTTGGCATTGCCCCTCCAAGTGCTGCTAACCGCTTTGCCGCTTGCACGCGCACAAATGTGCGAACGGCTTCGCGAAATAAATCTGCGCGATCCATGCCTGGGTCAGCGACGGCAAGCGCTTTTTCATACAAATCATCTTCGATGGTCACGGTGGTTCTCATGTTTGTCCTCAAGTTGTGAGAGTTGCTTCAATATTGATGCAGTATAGCATCAATATTCGCATCAAAACCCGCAACAAACTATGAATCAATCGCTTCCATAACAACCAAATGCCGTGCGCCTTCGATTTGAGGGACATGGAGCTCAATGACGTTAGTGACGCGATGCGTCTTTGGCACACGCGCGATTTCATCGTGCGGATAAACGCCTTTCATGGCGATCATTTTGCCGTTTGGTGCGACGAGGTGTTTGGCGCCATTGACGAAATCGGCTAATTCAGCAAAGGCGCGTGAGGTGACGATATCGAATTTCATTTCAGGTGAATACGCTTCCACGCGCTCACACACCACATTTGCATTAGTTAAGCCTAATTCACCGATAGCTTGGCGTACAAAGGTGGTTTTCTTTTGTAATGAGTCTAGCATGGTAACCTCTAGCACTGGTGAGGCGATTGCGACACAAATGCCCGGAAGCCCGCCACCAGAGCCGACATCCAATATTTTTCCCGTGCTATTTAAATGCGGCAGCAATGCCAAGCTATCTAAAATATGCAGCCCGATCATGTCGCGTGGATCGCGGATCGCGGTGAGGTTATAAACCTTGTTCCACTTATTAAGTAGCGCCACGTAGGCGAGCAATGTTTCTTGCTGCGCGGCTTTAATCGTTAAGCCGAGTGCGGTAATACCTTCAGCCAATACTTGCGCTAAATCGGGTGCGGATTTCAACATTGCATTCACGCGACTTGCTCATCTGCTGATTTTGCTTGCTGCATTTCGCCGCCACGAAAGCCGCGCTTCAAATACACCAACAAAAGTGAAATGGCGGCAGGTGTCATGCCTTGAATACGCGAGGCTTGACCGATGGTTTCGGGCTTGTGCATATTTAATTTCAACTGCACTTCTTTAGACAGCCCGCGCACGTTGGTGTAATCAATATCACTTGGTAGCGAGAGGACTTCTTGCTCACGATTTTTTTCAACCTCTTCTTGCTGGCGGACGATGTAGCCTTGATACTTCGCAGCAATTTCGACTTGCTCGGCCACCGCGAGATCAACCTTTGCAACCTCGGTCAATTCAATATCCAGCGGCAATTTGATTAAATCTTCATGGCGCACATTAGGCCGACGCAGCAAATCAAAGAGTGAATAGTCGCGTTCTATATCTTGGCCGATGGCGGCGGTCATCGCTTCACTTGAGACACGACCTGGCTGCACCCAAGTCAATTTCAATCGCTCCGTTTCACGCGCGACAGCTTCACGCTTTGTCTCGAACGCTGCCCAACGCACGTCATCGACCAAACCTAATGTGCGACCGATTTCGGTTAAGCGTGCATCGGCATTGTCTTCACGTAATTGCAAACGATATTCGGCGCGGCTGGTGAACATGCGATAGGGCTCGGTGACGCCGCGCGTAATGAGATCATCAACCAACACGCCGATGTAGGCTTCATCGCGGCGCGGGCACCAGCCGTCTTTGCCTTGCGCCTGAAGCGCAGCGTTCACACCCGCAAGTAAGCCTTGCGCGGCAGCTTCTTCGTAGCCTGTTGTGCCGTTGATTTGGCCGGCGAAAAATAAACCTTGAATCGCTTTGGTTTCCAGCGTGGCCTTCAAGCCGCGAGGGTCGAAGTAATCGTATTCGATTGCATAACCGGGGCGCAGGATGTGCGCGTTCTCTAACCCCACCATCGATTGCACGAGCTTTATTTGCACATCAAATGGTAGCGACGTCGATATGCCGTTTGGATAGTATTCGTTGGTGGTTAAGCCTTCGGGCTCCAGAAAAATCTGATGACTGGCTTTATCCGCGAAGCGGTGAATCTTGTCTTCAATCGACGGGCAATAACGCGGACCGATGCCCTCAATCACGCCGGTGAACATCGGCGAGCGATCGAGCCCCGCGCGAATCGCATCATGCGTGGCGGCATTGGTGTGCGTCATCCAGCAAGAGATTTGGCGCGGATGCATGGCACGGTTGCCGAGATAGGAAAAAACCGGCGTTGGGTTGTCGCCCGCTTGCTCGGTGAGTTTCGTGAAATCAATCGTGCGGCCATCAAGGCGCGGTGGCGTACCGGTTTTAAGCCGCCCAACCGGTAATTTCAATTCACGCAAACGCGCGGCCAAGGTGATCGCAGGCGGATCACCCGCGCGACCCGCTGAATGATTTTCAAGCCCAATGTGAATCTTGCCCGCTAAAAAAGTCCCAGCGGTCAACACTACCGTTTTAGCCATGAAGCGAATGCCCGCTTGCGTGACAGCGCCCGTCACGATTGGGCTTCCATTATTGTCGTCAAGCAATAAATCATCCACCGCTTGCTGAAAAAGCCATAAATTCGGCTGATTTTCAAGGCGTTGGCGAATGGCGGCGCGATACAAAACACGATCTGCCTGTGCGCGCGTGGCGCGAACCGCCGGGCCTTTACTGGCGTTCAAGGTGCGAAATTGAATGCCCGCTTCATCAGTAGCCATCGCCATCACGCCACCGAGCGCATCAATCTCCTTAACCAAATGCCCCTTACCAATCCCACCAATCGACGGATTACACGACATCTGCCCCAAGGTCTCAATCGCATGCGTGAGCAAACACGTCTTAGCCCCGGCGCGCGCAGACGCGAGCGCCGCCTCCGTGCCAGCGTGGCCGCCGCCGATTACGATGACATCAAATTTAGTGGGGAAGTGCATGATTTTTTTGCGTTTTCCAGCGATTTCAAAGGAATTATAATTTTACGGGAAGGGGTGAGAAAAGGCTATCGGTTGCGACTCGTTGCTTAGCCTACGAATTGCGCAATTCCACTACAGCTTAACGATCATCGGCAATATTTTTTGCGTCGTGCCTACGGTTGCGCTTGCACGCTTCACCAAATCGGTATCGAGCGTGACAAAGTCATCGCAGCCAACACTTAATGCATGATGAAGTGCGTCAGCAAAATCCCAGCCTTTGGCTGACTTTTCAGCAGCTGCGAGCACGGCGACACGCTCCCCCAACACCACATTTGGCAGCGCAGCAATACCGATGATGGCCTCGGCAACAATTTTTGATTTGAAGGCATAACGAGACCGCAGCACCCACTCAAGCTCAAGCATTACTGTCACGGGAATGTATGTTTTATGTTCGCTCAAAAAGCGTTCAGCGCGGCTGGATTGCGCCGCATCATCTTGCACCAATGCGCGCACCAGCACATTGGTATCAATGGCGCGCATCGTTAACCCTGATAGTCAGTAATACGCATGTCGCTGACGCCGACGACGGGGCCATCATATTTGAGCAGCGTTTGAATCTGCTTGAGGCTGACCGTCTTTTTTTCGGGTGCCGGCGTAATGAGTGCCTTCTTGCCTTCGACCTTCACTTCTACCCGCATACCAGGCTTGAGCCCCAAGGCGGTGCGAACCGCTTTAGGCAACACGATTTGCCCTTTTGTAGATATCAGCACTGCACTCATGATTGACCACCAGAAAAGTTTTACTTGGTAGGTATTTTAGGGTGGCTTTCATATTGCATCAAGCAGTTTCTGTATGCTGTGGTGCTTTGCCATAATGCAACTATGAAAGTGCAATCTAGGCTTGGGGTTTGGGCAATAAATGGCTGGAAGTGCTCGTGGATACTTGGGTTACGGAGCATTTTACTATTGTTTCAATAGACGACCAAACTTTGTAAGGAATGACAGTATTTTCTCAGTTGGTTTAGGGACATTCCAAACTCCTGTAGCAAACTTACCTTTCTTTGTCGTTTGGCCAAGCTTCATGTGCTTTACCGCCCAATTTAGTGCTTCGTCATGCGGATATATATAAAAGCTTTGGTCATAAGGGAAACAGATCCAGACGTGTTTGTCTTTGTATTTTTTGTTTATTTCAAATCTTCCCTTAAGTTGTACTTTTAGCTGCTGCAAACCATCAATGTGGTATGCGAGGAAATCTGCACCCTCCCAGTCATCACTGAGGCGGATAGTGACAAAGCCATAGTCTGCCAATATTGCTGATACTTTTTGAAAGTTGTAATTTTCTTTTTGCTTGGCATTCAACTTTGAATACTGGATTTTTTCAAATGCCATATCTTCATGTCCCATGTTGACGGGTTTTTCCAGCTTTGCCAAATAGGAGTTTTTGCGGCTTTTGAGCGTTAAAAGGTCGTATTTGGTTTTCATTCTGGCAACAGCTACATTGGTCTTTTACGTTTTGGCAACTCGTCATTCCTCATCCAAGCCTCAAACTCACCGCTCGTCATACCCATCCACTCTTGATGACTTTGCCCCATACCGTCTAGAGCCTGCTGGTGCGCCAACTTAAATGCGCCCAAAGCTTGCTCCTCTGTAGCAAAATGCCCGTTTTTATACCAGTCAGAGACAGTAGTAACGCTACCTATCCCACCCGCCACCGTAACACCACGTTTGATTTCTCCTTGGGTTGCATTTCTTAGACCCTTTGAAAGACCATTTTTGATTGGCATATCACTATTCCTGTATAAAAAGTTAATCCTGCTGAGTGAACGATGCTTTGATTATATTTCGTTCCAAAAACTCCGCCACATCCTTTTCCGCCGCCTTGCGCGCCTCATCGTTGCCGCCGACATGAACACCTTTTGCAAGGTCCGGGTTGCGGCGGTTACGCACATCATTTCGCACCCGCACAGTTGTGCCGGGCACGTCAAAGCCGTGATAGGCGCCATGATATTGGTAAATGTGAACGTTTAAACCGGCGGCTTTGGCGCGCTCGATCAGTTCTACACAAGGTGCGGCTGGGGTCCAGTCGTCTGCTTCGCCGATGAAAATACCATAAGGTACGCCTGGCGTGGCGCGATTGCGGTTGGCGGCCGTGCAGCCAGGGTAAAACGACATGGCGGCGGCGAAGCGTAACCCGGCTTTATCGGCGGTTTTCCAGATAGCTTCGCGGGTATTGATGGCGTAAAGCGTACCGGTTGCGCCGTGCGAAAAGCCCATCAGTACTACCTTGTCTTTGGCGATAAAGGACTGTTTTTGCAGGTACGCGAGCGCGCCATATGCATCGCGCGGGCGTTCGCGGCTTTCTAAAATGGGGCGCTCTGTTTGGGTGCAGACTTCTTTATGGCCGCGCGGATTGAAGCTATCGACCGCGAGGACGACGTAGCCTTTATCACTGAACCGTTCCGCCCAATGGGCAATGCCAGCGCGGATTTCGCCTTTGTTGTCGATCATACCGCTGCAGCCATGCGCCAAAACGATTGCGGGTTTGTTGTCGGCTGGTTTGACTGGCTTGTAGAGATAGCCGGTGAGCATCGTTGGGCTGGACTCCTCTAGGCTGGGGAATTGGACTTTTTCAGGGCCGGTTTTGGCTTGGGCGGCACTGATACCGAAGCTAAATAGCGCTAATAATGAGAGGAGATGTTTCACGTGGAACCTTTTTTGCGCGGTGATTGGGTTGGGCGCGTTAATTGGATATTAGGCGCTTTGTGGGACGCAATCCCTCCTAGCCTCCCTTTTTTTAAGGGAGGAACCAATTGTGTATGCTTGATAAAGGTCACGCTGATTTCATCTTTTAAACGGTGTAGTACTCATAAACGCTGCTGTGAACGGCTCCTCCTTTAAAAAAGCCTGTCCTGAGTTTGTCTAGGGGAGCGGGCAGGAGGGATTGCGTTCGGCACAGCCCATCTCAACCAACCGCTATTTCCCAATACAAAACTTCCCAAATATTTCCCCCAACAAATCATCCGGCGTGAATTCCCCCGTAATTGACGATAGCGCCATTTGCGCTAAGCGCAGCTCTTCGGCGAATAAATCGTATTGAGTTTGATGTTGGGCTGCAACATCTAAATGCACATGCGCCAGATTAAGCGCCGTTAAATGCCGTTCGCGCGCCATAAAAACGCCCTCACCCGTTGGCTGCCAGCCTGCGATGGCGAGCAACCAATCACGTAGCGCCGCCATGCCATCACCTGTGATTGCCGAAACAAATAGTGTGTTGGCGTCTTGTTTAGCGTTTACAGGGCGAGAAAATAAATCGATTTTGTTGTACACCGACGCCGTGGGTAAGTTGACTGGTAGCTTCGCGGTGATTTTGGCAAACACGGCAGCTTCGGTGGGTGTGATTGCTTCGCCAGACTCTGAAATCAGCAATGCTGCACCCGCATTTTTGATCGCCTCCCATGTGCGTTCAATACCAATTTTTTCGACGGCGTCATCTGTTTCACGCAACCCTGCGGTGTCAATCAAATGGATTGGCACACCATCCAAATGAATGGTGGCGCGCACTTGGTCACGCGTGGTGCCCGCAATCGGCGTGACAATAGCCAGCTCTTCATTCGCTAAACGGTTCAATAAACTGGATTTACCAACATTGGGGCGGCCAATGAGCACGACTGTTAGCCCATCGCGAAGCACCGCACCCTGCTTGGCGTTTCGGGCTAAAGCATCCCAACTTGCCCGTATTTCGGCTAGTTTGGTATTTTGTGCGGCGCGGTCGGCAGGATCAATCTCCTCCTCTGGAAAATCTATACATGCCTCAACATGCATTCTGAGCTCAATCAACTTAGTAACAAGTGCATTCACGTTGACTGAAAATTCGCCTGATAATGATCGTGCTGCGGATTTCGCTGCCGTTTCAGTAGCGGCGTCAATTAAGTCAGCTACCGCCTCAGCTTCCGCCAAATCAATCTTCTCATTCAAGTAGGCGCGTTCGGTAAACTCTCCCGGACGGGCAATACGGCAGCCTAATGCAATACAGCGCTTCAGCAAAGCCTGCATTACCGCAACGCCGCCGTGTCCCTGTAGCTCAATCACATCTTCGCCTGTGTAGGAGTGTGGCGCGGGGAAATAAAGCGCTAAACCTTGATCAATCACCTCGCCGCCTGCGTCTCGAAACGTTGCGAGCGTTGCTAAACGTGGGGTTAGGTTTTTGCCTGTCAAGGCAATCGCAAGCGATGCCAACCCACCGCCCGATATTCGCACCACCCCCACACCGCCACGACCTGACGGTGTGGCAATAGCGGCAATGGTGTCGCGTTTTGTTTGTTGGGGGTTCATATTGATTGTTTCACGTGAAACATACTTTAACTTTTTTCCAATAAAAAAGCCGCCAACACGTTAGCGCTGGCGGCTGTTTGTCGTGCTTACCATCTACTAGCGCTTCGGCGTTGATACCTTTACGGGCTTCGCGCTAAACGACTTATTGATATACCACTGCTGCGCGATACCTAAGATATTTTGCATCGTCCAATACAGCACCAAACCAGACGGGAAAAAGAAAAACATAATCGAAAATACAAACGGCAAAATCATCATGACTTTCGCCTGAATAGGATCAGTCGGCTGCGGATTTAAGCGCGTCTGCACAATCATCGAAATACCCATCACCACAGGCAAGATGTACATTGGATCTGGTGTTGATAGGTCGGTAATCCAGCCAATCCAAGGCGCATCGCGTAACTCAACCGCCGCAATAAGCACCCAATACAGCGCAATAAAAAACGGCATCTGAATCAATATCGGCAAACAACCACCAAGCGGATTAACCTTTTCTGTCTTATAAAGCTCCATCATAGCCTGATTGAGCTTCATCTTATCGTCACCGAAACGCGTTTTAAGTGCTTCCATTTTTGGCATGAGCGTCTTCATGTGCGCCATGGATTTGCCGGACTTTTGATTCAACGGGAAGAACACTATTTTTAGCAAAATGGTGAAAATAATAATTGTCCAGCCCCAATTGCCGACAACATTATTGATGAATAACAGCACCATAAACATCGGATACGCTAAGAATGTCAGCCAGCCGTAGTCAACAACTAAGCCTAAGCCAGGCGCCAACTTGTTTAATTTGTCTTGCTCCTGCGGGCCCAAGTAAAGCGGCATTGAAATAGACGCGCTGCCATTTGTTACTGCTGTGGGCACAGGCGCAATAACGCCGGCAGAAAATAATTGGTCTGTCACCCGCTTCGTAAAAAACTCCCGTCCTGCTGTGCCTTGCGGTAACCAAGCAGAAACAAAATAATGTTGCACCATGGCCAGCCAACCGTCGCTTGCTTCTTTTACATGGTCTGCTTTGTTTTTTTCAATATCCGAAAAAGCTATTTTTTGAAATTTTTTGAGTTCGGTATAAACCGCTGGGCCCGTAAATGTAGCAATGCCGGTAAAGGGGTTGCTGCCTGTGCTCTCGCCCTCTGGTGGGTTTGCATCACGTAAGAACTGGAAATAGGCTTTGGGTTGAATCGGCGCGTTGGTGGTGTTTTTAATGTCAAATCGCACATCAACAACATAGCTACCGCGCGTCAATGTGTAAACCTTATTAACGGTAATGCCAGGCGTATCGGCATTGGTAAACACAACGTCCATTTTATCGTTACTACCGATATCAACGTTTGCGCTTGTGGATGTCCAGCGGCTAGTGTGATTCGGTAGCCCCGCCCCCAATAAGCCCGTTTGTGCAATGAAGTAATGACCCACTTTTTCCTGCATTAGCACAAAAGGCTTGCTGGTGTCGCCACGCGCCATATGCTTACGCAGCACCACCTGGCGAATATCACCGCCAGTCGCATCAAAAGTGATATCGAGCGTATCGCTTTTTGCCACAACTTGTTGGGTAGACGCTGCAGGTGCGCCCGCAGCATTGACAGCCGGCTTTTCACCCGGCGCTGTTAGCGCGGTATTAGGCGTTGGTAACGACGCCACACCGCCCGGAACAGCGCTAGCCGTTGGGGGGTTAATGGTGGCGTCATTAACTTGTGCCCGGCTTACTACTGGGGTTGGCGGCAAGATAGGCGGCTTATTTTGTTTTTGCCAAGCCTCCCATAACAAAAGTCCAGAAAATGAAAAAAAAATCAGCGCAATTATGCGTTGGGTATCCATGGGCACGTTTAAAAGTTAAGGTTAAAAGGTAGTGCTAATTAAGGAGTTGGGTCGTAACCGCCGATATGCCATGGGTGACAACGAAGTAATCGACGTGTTGTCAAATACCCGCCTTTTATCGCACCATGTTTTTTTAGTGCATCAACAGCATAGTTAGAACAGGATGGCGTAAAACGACATTGCGTACCAAAATAAGGGCTCAACACATATTGGTATGCGCGCACAATAAACAAGAAAATCTTGGCGAGGGGTGACATTAAACTCGCACTTTCAAGGAATTCGCCGCAGCCACTTTATTTAACAGCGCTATTGCCGCTACCCGAAAAGAAGCCATCAAACGGCGTCGCGTTAGCTGACTTGACTTAGGCGATGCCGTTAGCGTGATTAAACTATTTAGCGGCGCGGCTCTAAGCTCATGTAAGCGAAACGATTCTCGTAATACACGTTTTGCTCTATTACGGTCAATCGCGCGCTTTAATAATCGTTTAGGCACAGCAATGGCTAATTTAGCCGTATTTTGATCGCCTGAAATCACCTCTTGTGGCAACGTTCGCGCCATAAAAGTAATGCGCTGCGCGCCCACGCTTTGGCGTTGGCCGCGCAAAAGTAGAACTTTCACCTCTGGAGAGGTGAGTCGCATCGCTTTAAAAAATCCGTTGTGACGGATAAGTTAAACAGCTAAACGGGCGCGGCCTTTGGCGCGACGCGCGTTGATAACTTTGCGGCCGCCAACGGTTTGCATGCGAACACGAAAGCCGTGGGTTTTTTTACGTTTTGCGACGGATGGTTGATAGGTACGTTTCATGATGTCACTCTATTTCGACTGATAAGACAAGGTTAAAGAAAATGCGTTTTTTGCGGTACGTCATCAAGACTGTCTTCGCCGCATATTGGTAATTTGCTGACATGTCCAAGATGAACGTGCAGAACTGCGTATTATCTTGTTTTTATTAGGCTTTCGTCAAGGATTTCACTGTTTTAGGTGTCATCTCAATAAGTCAATTGATTGGGCGGTATAAAATTAAACTTGGTATTTTTCTCTGTTTATTTCATATTTTGCCCTGTGGATAAGTCGCTTTTGCTAGCGATTACGCGTAAAATATTTACTTCGCCTGATTTGTGCAAAATTCGCCATTTCCTGGATAGTTCTCTCACTCTTTTCGGCAATGCCCCACACATTTCATGCATCCTTTCTGGCAATCCTCGGTTGATGACTTTAAGCAGGAGCTATCACCGCACCAGTTTAATACGTGGGTAAAGCCATTACGTTTTGAACAAGAAGGCGATAGCTTTGTTCTTATTGCGCCGAATCGATTCGTTTTGCAGTGGGTAAAAGACCGAATATTGTCGCGCATCGAATTAGCCGCTGAAAAACACTTTGCACGCTCGATAATGATTGAGCTAGCAATGGAGGATGGCGAAACTAACGCCGATTTTGATAATGCGCCCAGTCAACACGCCGTTGCTGAAAATACGCACTCAATTATCAAAACTAACAATAGTGGCAATATTGGTAATGGCGCAAGCAACGCAATCCAATCACCCTCACACCGCCTTAATAGTAGTTTTACGTTTACTAGCTTTGTTGGTGGTAAGGCCAACCAACTTGCTCGCGCTGCTGCTCAGCAAGTCGCGCAAAATCCTGGTCAAGCTTACAACCCTCTTTTTGTTTATGGTTCAACTGGCCTTGGTAAAACCCATTTAGTACAAGCGATCGGCAATCATTTACTTGAAATTAATCCGCGTGCCAATATTCGCTATATCCACGCAGAACAATTTGTCACTGATGTGGTGCGCGCATACCAACATAAAGCATTTGATGCGTTTAAACGCTCTTATCACACGCTTGATTTATTGCTTATTGATGATATTCAGTTTTTTGGCAATAAATCACGCACGCAAGAAGAGTTTTTTTACGCCTTTAATGCCTTAATTGAGGCGGGCAAACAAGTTGTTATCACTTCTGATCGATTCCCTAAAGAAATCGCCGGTATTGATGACAGGCTTATTTCACGTTTCGGTTGGGGACTCACTGTCTCCGTTGATCCACCAGAGCTGGAAATGCGCGTTGCTATTCTGATGAAAAAAGCTGAGTCTGATGGTGGACACATCGACGAAGATGTTGCTTTTTTTATTGCAAAACATATTCGTTCAAATGTTCGTGAACTCGAAGGCGGTTTAAAGCGTGTATTAGCGTATGCAAGATTTAATAATCAAGTAGTATCAATTCAAACGGCTAAAGAGGCATTAAAAGACTTGTTAGCCGTGTTGAATAGACAAATATCAATCGATAACATACAAAAAACGGTTGCTGATTACTATAAGATTAAAGTCTCTGAAATGTATTCGAAGAAGCGTGTGCGCTCTTTAGCAAGGCCAAGACAAATAGCGATGGCCTTAGCCAAAGAATTAACACCAATGTCGCTACCTGAAATAGGTGAAGCGTTTGGCGGTCGTGATCACACAACAGTTTTGCATGCTTGTCGTAAAGTACAACAACTAATTGAAGCTGATCATATGGTGGCGCGAGATCACACAGTATTAATGCAAATTTTGCGTGGTTAGTGCTGAAAACTTGTTGTCTTTGTTGGGTCTTAGTGTTGAATAAAAAGATTGAATAAGTCGTGAAGTAATGTGGGATGGTTTGTGGATAGTTTTTGTTAATTTTGTAACCGCTTTATTTATCCACATCTCATCAAAGCGCTTAATGCGCTTTTTCCAAAGATTTAAATGTTATATAAGCTATTGATTAAAAACTGTTTTATCCAGTAATACCTAAATTCTCGTTGCTCCTATTACTACTACTAGGTTTGTAATATGTTTACTATAAAAGCTAAGAACAGCGCCCTCTTAGGGCCACTTCAATTTGTTACCGGCATCGTCGAACGACGTCATACATTGCCAATTTTGTCTAACGTCTTGATTGAAGTCGAAGAACATGCCATGCACTTTCTGGCGACCGATTTAGAAGTCCAAATTCGCGCTACGGCAAAACTAGAAACGCCGCACAAAGTGGGTAGCCTCACGGTAGGCGCAAAAAAATTGCAAGATATTTTGCGCGCATTGCCACCAGATGCAGACACAGCGCTTGAGACAAAAGAATCACGGTTAACGGTAAAAGCGGGCAAAAGCCGTTTTGCATTACAAACATTAGCCGCAACTGACTTCCCAAAAATCTCTGAATCAAAGGATGATGCGATTGAAGTTGCCTTGCCGCAACGCGATTTCAAACGCGTACTCGGTCTTGTGCAATTTGCTATGGCCGTGCAAGACATTCGTTATTACTTGAACGGCGTATTGATTTCGTGTGATGGCGAAACGTTGCGCGTTGTTGCAACAGACGGCCATCGTCTATCAATGGCGTCTTATAAATTAGCAGAACCAATCGCAAAAATTGAAGCAATACTACCGCGTAAAACGGTGCTTGAATTAATCAAATTGCTTGATGAAAGTGATGATCCAATTCACATGGCTTTACATGCGAATCAGGTCAGATTTACTTTTGCAGGCATTGAGATTGTTTCAAAAATTGTTGAAGGTAAGTTTCCTGATTACACCAAAGTAATTCCGGTTGGCTACACCAATCATGTGCAGTTAAATCGCATAGAATTTCAAAGCGCATTGCAACGCGCTTCAATTCTTTCTAACGATAAAATTCGTGGTGTTAGATTAGTGTTTACGAAAGACGCACTGGCAATTATTTGTTCGAATAATGAACAAGAAGAAGCCGAAGAAAATATTGCTATTAGCTATGATCGTGATGCTATCGATATTGCATTCAATATTGCTTACTTGCTTGACGCGCTCAGCCATCTATCGACAGAAACAATACAACTGTCGTTAGGAGACGCCAATATGTCTAGCGCCCTCATTACCCAACCTGGCTCAGAAGATTTTAAATATGTCGTGATGCCAATGCGAATTTAACGGCTATAAAAGAAGCAATGTAAAAAAGAAGCAACGTAACAAAAACCAATTTCACCGAACAAACGATTTAGGAAGCAAATGGTTCCGCCAAAAAAGTCTGACCCCGCACTATACGATTCTGATTCCATCAAAATTTTAAAAGGCTTAGAGGCCGTTCGTAAACGCCCAGGCATGTACATCGGCGATACATCAGATGGAAGCGGCTTACATCACATGGTATTTGAAGTCGTTGATAACGCCATTGATGAAGCGTTAGCAGGTCATTGTGATGACATTAAAATCATCATTCATACCGACAACTCGATATCTGTTTCAGATAACGGTCGTGGAATACCCACCGGTATTAAAGAGGACGATGAGTTCAAGCGCTCTGCCGCTGAAATCGTAATGACCGAGTTGCACGCAGGCGGCAAATTTGATGCTAATTCATATAAGGTTTCTGGCGGCCTGCATGGTGTAGGCGTGTCGGTGGTTAACGCTTTGTCCGAATGGCTAAAGTTAAGAATTCGTCGCGATGGCAAACTACACGAAATGGAGTTCCGTCATGGGGATCGTGTATCGCCGCTTGCCGTCGTTGGCAATACGGACAAGCGAGGAACCGAAGTCCATTTCTTAGCGGCAAAAGAAACCTTTACACACGTTGAATTCCATTATGAAATTTTAGCGAAGCGTTTGCGCGAGTTATCTTTTTTAAATAATGGCGTGAAGATTGAGTTAATCGACCAGCGCCACAATAAAAGCGAAAACTTTGCATATTCCGGTGGTGTAAAAGGGTTCGTTGAATATATGAACCGTACTAAAACCGTGCTGCATCCAAAGGTGTTTTATGCAGTCGGTGAAAAAGACGGCATGACCATTGAAGTCTCGATGCAGTGGAATGACTCGTACGGTGAGTCAGTGCAATGTTTTACGAATAATATTCCGCAGCGTGACGGCGGCACCCATTTAACCGGGTTGCGCACAGCGATGACGCGCATCCTCAATAAGTACATTGAGGAGCACGAGTTTGCGAAAAAAGCCAAAGTAGAAACAGCTGGCGACGATATGCGTGAAGGTTTAACTTGCGTGCTATCGGTAAAAGTACCTGAGCCAAAATTTTCTTCGCAAACCAAAGACAAGCTAGTGTCTTCCGAAGTACAGCCCGTCGTGTCAGAGGTTGTTGGCGCAAAGCTCGCTGAGTTTTTATTAGAAAACCCAGCGGACGCCAAAATCATTTGCTCAAAAATTGTCGATGCCGCGCGTGCGCGTGACGCCGCACGTAAAGCGCGTGAGTTTACGCGTCGTAAAGGCGTGATGGATGGTATTGGTCTGCCCGGTAAACTTGCGGACTGCCAAGAAAAAGACCCCGCACTTTGTGAAATTTATATCGTTGAGGGCGACTCCGCAGGCGGCTCCGCCAAACAAGGCCGTGACCGTAAATTTCAGGCTATCTTGCCACTACGCGGCAAGGTATTAAATGTTGAAAAAGCGCGTATTGATAAAGTGATCGGCTCAGAACAAATCGCTACCCTCATTACAGCGCTTGGTGCTGGTATTGGTAGGGACGATTTTAATCACGACAAGCTGCGCTATCACCGCATTATCATCATGACCGATGCTGACGTGGATGGCGCGCATATTCGTACCTTGTTGCTTACGTTCTTTTATCGGCAAATGCCGCAGCTGGTTGAAAATGGCTACATCTACATCGCCCAGCCGCCGCTTTACAAAGTGAAAAGCGGCAAAGAAGAGCGCTACGTTAAAGATGACCATGGCTTAAAACAATTGCAGTTGCGTAAAGCCATGACTGATTCATCGCTCAATCCAGGCGGTGGAGGCGCGTTGATTCAAGGTGACGCGCTAGTCAAGCTTGCGGATGACTTTTTAATAACAGACGCCATCATCGAGCGGCTTTCGCGCAGCTTTGATCCAGAAGTCATGCGTGGCCTACTCAATTGCCCGCGCATGGATTTAAGCAATGCCGAGACAGCTTCAAAAGCCGCAGTATGGCTAACCGACGCTATCGGTAAGTCACTTACGATTAAAGTTGAACAAGACGAAGCGCACGACGGTTATCGTCTACGCTGCACAAAAACCCTGCACGGCAATAAGCGTGACACGATTCTTGACATTACCTTTATTGAAACAGGCGACTACGAGCAGATTGTTAATACCGCACAACTCTTAAATGGCCTCATTCGTGATGGCGCAGAAATTAAACGCGGCGAAAAAACACTAGCAGTGAAATCGTTTGGCGAAGCACTAGATTGGCTCATTACCCAAGCTAAAGACAGCATGGCAATTCAGCGTTATAAAGGTCTAGGCGAGATGAATCCCGAGCAGCTCTGGGAAACCACGATGGATCCAAAAGTACGTATTTTGAATCGCGTGCAAATTGAAGACGCGATTGGTGCGGATGAAATTTTCACGACACTGATGGGTGATGATGTCGAACCGCGCCGCGCGTTTATTGAGACCAATGCGTTAATTGTGCAGAATTTGGACGTTTAAGATTTATAGGTTCTCAGAATAGTTAAGATTATTCTCACTATTTAATACTCGGCTTGATTTGAGTTAGGGAAAATCACGAGCCTATAATTCTTTTAAGCCATTGAATCAGCTGGTTTCGTTGATTTTCACGTCAGCTCAATCCCTTTACGGGACACAAGAAAACATCGGCTTTGCCTACGTTTTTGCTTTGACTGGAGGGGGTTGGAAAAAACGGACGCCAAGAGATGGCTGTTACGGACAGTAAATAAGATTGACCAGCCGGTTTTTTTGTTTGTGACACATACGCGTCGTTAAGTTGTATTGTAGTCCACAGCTTCCATGGTGTAAGCGAAGCCATCTTTGCGAATGTTATCAATCAGCTTGTCGCGCTGGCCGCTGACTTTGTGGTCAGGCTTGACCTGCGATGGTGGTAACGCGCCCGTGTTTATGCAGGGATAACGTCCAGCGCTTAGCTCTTCCCCAACAAACCGAGCAGGTTAACGTGTGCAGTGGTGACCGCAATGAAAGGTCTGCAGGCCCAGAGAGCCTAGGACTTAAGGTTGAACTTGTTTATTATTTTCTGTAGACGCTTTGTCGTCAGTATTGACAGTACTCACGCTAGTGAAGCGGCGAATGGTGAGTGCGCAACGCTGGTCGATCAGCGCAACAATGCTCCCAATAATGGCGTGGCCGCTGCCTTCCCCATCCATCGTCACCCGAAGTGAGTGGGCTAACGTCGGCAGGCGTTTGGCAATTTCCACAACGCGCTTTTTGACCTGTGCAGGCGATAGTGCAGCCGCAGTTGCGAACTGCTCCCAGTGTCTTGCCTGTAGATCAACAAATTTGTACTTGCTCCCAATCTTCATGGCCATCTTATCGCTCAGCGCCGGGTATACCGCTGTAGAGAGTGCATCGTATAGCGGGGTCAGCACGATGCCCTTTGGCGTGTAAAGCAGCGAAAAGTTTTTCGCGTGCGCATCATGATTGCCAATCAAGGCGTTGAAAATCACGAAGTCGAGCAGCCTCAAGGTATTTGGCGCGCTCGGCCTTGTGGCGCGGCGTATTAGATCAAAGGCTTGTGCAAGATCAGGGCCCCCTTCGTTTTGATACTTCGCTTCAGGAACTACGCCAAGCGCTTGGCAAAAGTCCTCCTGATGCAACCGTTGAATTTGTTTATGCGCGGTGTTGCTTTGCTTGATGATCTGCCGATCATAACGTTCAACAAGCAGAAAGTGCCGATCACCGATGTGATGGATGGTCGCTTTCGCGACGTCCAGTTTGAGGTCTGCAGCCAAACGCATGCAGAACCCTTCATTAAAAACGCTACCGTCGACACCTGAAATTGGCGGCTTTATGATGTGTGAGCTTGGCATGCCTTTTAGCGGCACACCGATCCGGTTGCTTTCCGCAACAACGGGTAATTTGTCCTGCGCACCGGCAAGCGAAAGCCGAATTCCATCTTCGCCAGCAAGCATCGGTCGCATCGGCATTTCATCGAGCAGGTGCATAAGCTGCTCGCCATCTAGCCAACGGACTTCATTTGGTGAATCTGGCGTTTCTGGTTGCCGACCTGGCGCCAATAATGTCACCGCACCCGCGCACTCGCCACCAATCCCATCGAGCAGGCCGAAATCGTTCTTGCCAGAAACGTGCAGTGCGTGTGCGATCAGGTTTCGTTTGTTGCCTTCGGGCAGCAGCCCGGCAAAGTAAGGGCGCGCAGCGCGATCATCGAATGGCTCAACTCTTTCGGGGAGTGATTGCGATAGTGGGATTTTGTCGTTAGCAATGCCATCTTTAGCCTCAGTCTTTTCTAGCCAGTCAGATGCATACGAGAAGCGCAACCTTCCCTCAACCTGTGTCAGCGTGCCAACATGCTGCTGCAACAACCAGACTTCTAGTTGTTTGCTCATGCTAAGGTTCTCTATCGTCTAACGGCAGGCCGTCTACATTTAGCTTGGCACCAAGCGCGTGCAGAACACGAAGTACGTTTTCGAGCCGAATGGTAGGTTTGCCTGACTCCATATCAACAATGAAGCGCACGCCGACGCCAGCCGCAAGAGCAAGCTGTGGCTGTGTCAGACCAAGCCGCTTCCGCGCGGTCCGCGCGGCTTGGCCTATTGCGTGAGGGGTATCAATAGGGATGGCCATGAAAATTTCCTGTTCGGGAAATTATCACAATCTGACCCTCAAAAAGCAACATAAATTTCCTGATCGGGAATTAATTGGCGCTGAAGGCCAAATTCATAAGAAAATGACCCGAACGGGAATTTTTATAGAAATAGTTACTTCCAAAACTGGCCGCTCGCTTAATTATCGAAAGGGGTCGCAAGAGACCAATTCGTCTTGCGTATCCTCGTTGATATATGTGCTGTTGAACTTAGATAATCCACTTTTCTCTATCAGCAATTGGGATGCTGAAAACTCGATTGAAGACCAGTGCAACTTTATTGAGAATCTAGGAGGCTTATTCGATGTATTCTGAAAATTAAGCGGATACTATTATTAGAGCCTCTTGCAAAACCCTAAGGATGTGAACATTTATTTACGCAGGGTGCATAAAAAAGAGAGGTGGGCGCAACCATTGCTGGCATGATGCGAGTGTCAAAACAAACATCTGCGCCCACCTATGAATACTACGCAACG
>JANNWG010000013.1:0-22997 GCA_031414695.1 Burkholderiales bacterium | reverse complement strand
TTAAAAACTGGCTACTAACAGCGTCGAAACAGCATTAAATTTCAACTAAATATTCAGCAATACGTGGAATTCAGCATTCAGTTTCTCAAGGTCGCCTTTCACCCTATGGGGTGATTAACTCGCTCAGGGCGAACGGAATTTGAGGTTATGAGAACCTCCCAAATTAAGTTCGCAACGCCCCCAACACTTCATCCAACATTTTTTTCGCATCCCCAAACAACATCCGATTATTTTCTTTATAGAAAAGTGGATTATCTACGCCCGCATAGCCTGAGGCCATTGAGCGCTTCATGACGATGGTAGATTTAGCGCGCCACACTTCTAGCACTGGCATACCGGCAATCGGGCTGGTGGGGTCATCAAGTGCGGCGGGGTTAACAATATCATTCGCACCGATCACCATCACCACATCGGTGTTGGCAAAGTCATCATTGATTTCATCCATTTCCATTACGATATCGTATGGCACTTTTGCTTCAGCAAGCAGCACATTCATGTGGCCCGGCATACGTCCGGCCACTGGGTGAATGCCAAAGCGGACATTGATTTTCTTCTCGCGCAGTAACTTAGTGATTTCAAATACGGTGTGCTGCGCTTGCGCGACGGCCATGCCATAGCCAGGCACGATAATGACGTTTTTGGCGTCACGTAATAATTCAGCGGTCTCAATTGCGCTCACCGGTACCACTTCGCCTTGTGGTGCTGCAGCCTCACCGGATGCTTTAGGTGCGGGCGCACCGCCACCAAAGCCACCGGCAATTACGCTGATGAAATTACGATTCATCGCTTTACACATGATGAAGGAAAGTATCGCGCCACTGGAGCCGACCAATGCGCCGATGACAATCAGCAAATCGTTGGAGAGCATAAAACCCGTGGCCGCCGCTGCCCAGCCGGAGTAACTATTGAGCATCGACACCACCACCGGCATATCCGCACCGCCAATCGCCATGACCATATGGATGCCAAATAGTAGCGAGACGACCGTCATGATGATGAGAGGCGTCATGCCTTGTTGCACAGTATCCGCATTGATAAATTCACGGCCAAACCAAATGACGACAATCAAACCAATGAGATTCAAAAAATGCCGCCCCGGCAGAAGCAAAGGCTTACCGCCGATACGACCTGATAGTTTGCAAAACGCAATCACCGAGCCTGAAAAAGTCACCGCACCAATCAAGATGCCGATGTAGATTTCCACCACATGAATGGTTTTATCCACACCCGTATAAACAACAGAAGTATCAATGTAGCTGACAAAGCCGACTGCCATCGCGGCCAGACCAACCATGCTGTGCATGATGGCGACAAGCTCAGGCATTTGCGTCATTTGCACAGTACGGGCAGCGTACAAACCAATCGCACCACCTGCCACCATCGCACCGATAATCCACGGGATGCCTGCCGATGTGACGCGTGGGCCTAAGATGGTGGCGACAACCGCGATGCCCATACCGAGCATGCCAAACAAATTGCCGCGTCTGGCCGTTTCAGGGTTTGATAATCCGCTCAAACTTAAAATAAATAAAATAATCGCGCCGATGTAGGCGACTGTTACTAAGCTTATTGTCATTATCGTTAGCCCTTATTTACGAAACATCGCCAGCATGCGCTGGGTCACGGCGAAGCCGCCAAACATGTTGATTGCGGTCAGCACAATGCCTGCGACCGCTAACCAGCGAATCAACTCATCTGGTCTTGATGAACCCATCACCACGGGCGGTGCTATCTGCACCAGCGCACCGATGACGATAATCGAGCTAATCGCGTTAGTCACGCTCATGAGTGGCGTGTGCAATGATGGGGTGACATTCCACACCACCATGTAGCCAATAAAACATGCCAAAACAAATACCGTGAAGTGCCCTAGGAATGCCGCAGGGGCGAATGAGCCAACCAAGAAAAATAACACCGCCGCAATCGCAAACATCACGGTGAGCTTGCCAGCGGACATTGGCTCAGATGGCGCACCGTGACCGTGACCTTTTTTAGCCACCGCGACTGCTGCCGCTGGTTTAGCAGCAGGTGCTTTGGCAGCAGGCAGTTTTGGCGCGGGTGCAGGCCAGCTAAGTGCGCCGTCCTTAATGACAGTCAACCCGCGAATTGCATCGTCTTCCATATTGACGTTAATAACACCGTCCTTTGTCTTGCATAGCTCCTCGCTCAAGCGAAAAAGGTTAGTGGCATAAAGAGTTGATGATTGCTTGGCAAGGCGGCTCGCCAAATCGGTGTAACCCACGATTGTGACACCATGCTTAACCACCGCACTGCCGGGCTCAGTCAGCTCGCAATTACCGCCCTGCTCGGCTGCCATATCGACAATCACGCTGCCTGCCTTCATTGACCGCACCATGTCAGCGGTAATGAGCTTCGGCGCAGGCTTTCCCGGAATGAGCGCAGTGGTAATAATGATATCGACCTCGCGCGCCTGCTGTGCATACATTTCGCGCTGCGCTTGCTGGAAGCCTTCGCTCATCACTTTGGCGTAGCCACCGCCGCCACCGCCGCCGCCTTCCTCAACATAATCGACGTTGACAAATTCGCCACCGAGCGATTGCACTTGGTCGGCAACTTCGGCTCTAGTGTCGTTCGCTCGTACAATCGCCCCCATGCTGGACGCTGTGCCAATAGCGGCCAAACCTGCCACACCTGCGCCTGCGATAAATATCTTCGCAGGCGGCACTTTGCCTGCTGCAGTAATCTGACCATTAAAGAAGCGCCCGAACACATTCGCCGCTTCAATCACCGCGCGATAGCCAGTAATGCCTGCCATGGAAGTCAACGCATCCATTTTCTGCGCGCGGGAGAGCATACGCGGCAGGCAATCCATCGCGAGTACGGTGACTTTCTTAGCGGCGAACGCTTGCATCAAATCAGAATTTTGCGCGGGCCAGATAAAGCTCACCAGCGTTGTGCCTTCGCGCATCAGGCCGACTTCATCCATATTCGGTGCGCGTACTTTGAACACCATATCGCTGCTATGCCACAGCGTAGGCGCCGCATCAACTATCGTCGCCCCCACCGCTTGATAGCTGGCATCATCAAAATTAGAAGGCAACCCTGCACCTGACTGCACCTGCACACGAAAGCCGAGTTTGATTAACTTTTCAACGGCCTCTGGCACGGTGGCAACACGCTTCTCGCCTGCGAATATTTCTGTTGGTACGCCGATCATGAGTCCCATTTTTTCTCCAAGTGCTTAGGGTTAATAACTACACAGCCTAAAGTGTAACTCAGAGGCAACTTATTTAGATGAAGGTCTCATCTGCGCACGTTAATAAGCTTCGCCAGACGTCTACCTATTTTGAGCCACATAGGCTGCACAGACTGCGCAATTGTCTCTACCTCAAGTAGTTGCTGCAATAACATCTGCTAGCGCAAGACGTGCAGCAAGAGTCCTCTCCCCTTCACGGGTAGGGCTATGGTGGGGGTGGGTTAAACACTAATGATGTCGCGCTACCTCAAATGCCTGCCCATCGCGAATATCGATAATCTTATCTGCAAATTTCCACACTTCTGGCCGATGCGAACACAAGATTAACGTCACGCCTAGCTCGCGCAGGTTTCGTAGTATCTCCGCCTCGCCTTCAACATCTAAACTTGATGTCGCCTCATCAAACACCAACAATTTCGGCTGACCAATCAGTGCACGTGCCAGCAATATGCGCTGCCGCTGTCCACCAGATAAACCAGTCATGCCTTCTCCTACGCCAGTATTGAACTGCATTGGTAAGCCACGCACAAAATCTTCTAGCCCAACAATTTTCAGCGCAGCATATATATCGTCATCATTCACATCACCGCGAAAGAGCAATATATTTTCACGAATTGTGTCAGTGATGAGGCGATCCGTTTGTAGTACAGCACCTAATTTTTTAATTCCAGATACAACAGACAAACCTTCGATTAGCACCTCACCGCCACTAGGTGTAGTTGCCCCACAAATCAATTTAATGAGCGTGGTTTTGCCTGCACCTGATGGGCCTTTAATGACGATGCATTCGCCAGCTTTAATATGTAGCGATATAGCATTGAGCACCCAAGTATCGAGCGTGCCATAGCGAAAACTCACGTTATTAAGCGTTAAATCACCGCCAACAATTTCGCGCGCTTCTGTTTTTTTAAGCGGCGTCTCGGCCATCAACTCGGCAAGTTGATCACGTTGAGGTAATAGTAACGCATGCTGCTGCCACAACTGAAACAGGCTACTCAGCGCATTGGCAAACTGATCTTTATACAAACCTGCGGCGACGAAGACGCCAAGCGAATAGTTTTCCGTTTTGACGAAATAACCGGCGAGACACACAAACACAAGTTGCTCAGTCGTGGACAGCAGACTGCGTAAAGACGAGCGAGTGGCATTTAGCCTAGTACCCGCCAACTGCACGTCCGCAAGTGTACGCACCCGCCTACGTAATTGTGCCCGTCCGCGCCAAAGACTGCCTAACCGCATTAGCATCGGCAACTGACTCATCACGTCATAAAAATATATGTGCTGCTGCGTTTGCACTTGGATCGTTTTAGCGCTTTGCGACTGCAAGGCTGCGCGAAATGCTAAATCTAATGCACTCGACAACACCATGCCGACCAAGCCCGGCACAATCAGCCAAGGTGAAATGTAGAACATCGCCGCAATGCCCACTGCACCCATCAAGATTGTAGAAAGCAAACGATGAATTATGTCCCCATAAAATTGCTGCACCGATGTCAAAGCTTGATATTGCGTAAAGGCATAACCAAGTGGACGCGCTTGAAACCAGTCCACGCCTTTATTGGCAAGACGATCAAAAATATCGCCTGCGAAAGTCAAGCCCATGCGCTTGGCTATCATGCGGTTGCCAATTGAGGCAATAACGGATGACAACTGACCAATAACGGAAATCAGCACAAACGCGATTGCAATCATGGATAAGCCAGATAACGCCTGCTTCGGCACAACTGCATCTACAGATTGTTGCGTCAATAATGGAAGCGCTAACATCATTGCTTGAGCGAGCAAGCTTAACAATAAAACTTGTGCCCCTAGGCGCGTAAACACTTGACGTCGAGCAATGATAAAAAAAGGAGTGGATGTCTGCTCAGCGTGCAGAACCCGTTTTGGCACGGCGGTAACTTCAATCCCAAGTGCGATAGGGTCTAATTCAAAATGCTTGTAGTGTAGCGATTGCCAGCCAATTGCAGGGTCGAATACTCTGAATTTATCGCCGCGACGTTTAGTCAATGCGACGTAGTGCCCACGATTGAGCAGGATGACGCCTGGGCATGGGTAAGCGGATGGTTGGCTGCGGTCGAAAGCGATGGGGCTGGATCTTGCACCAACTTTTTGGAATGCCGTTTGCAGTTGGCTAATCGATAAGCCGCGCTCTGTGGAGCCGATGAAGGCTTTGATAGTGTGGACGGGGGACGGAACTTTATAAAAGCCAAGCAGTGTAGAAATGCAGGTATAGCCGCAGTCGGCAGCAGAGCTTGTCGCAGACATTACCTAGGCGTCAATTCTGGCCGCAGTAGCTCGCATCACCGCTAAGTTGGGTTCCTTTGCTGAAATCTATAGGAGCAGTATTTTTCTCGCGCAATGACTTCGCAAGCGGTATGGACAATGATTTTGCCGCATCAATTTGATCGTTCGTAAATTTTCTGTCGGCAATGAAATGACTGATATTTCTGTGTAGTGCGTCCTTATAATTTAGTGCAGCAACTTCATTAAGCGCGTAATAATAAGACAGCCCTTTCACAATATCGTAGGGCACTAATCTCCACTCTTCATTTCGACGCAAGTGCATAAAGCCCGCATACTCGTATGCTTCAGCGCTGCCTCTATCAATGGCTTGCTGTAAGAAAATGGGGGCGCGTTCTTTATATTCAACCCAACCCTCAGGGGTGGCCAGCATATTATTTAAATCAAGTCCAGCAGATATTTGCCTCACATATCTGATCATGCTCGGTAGATGTCCATCATTACTGGCTTGCAACGCGTATTTCCAACCAGAATTAAATTCAGTTGAGGAAATGCCTTTACACACTTTCTGTACTACTTCGTAGTCTGACTTTAGGTTGCCAAGCATGGTCTCTAGACGTTCTTTCCTAGGATTACTAGCATCTATAAGGCTACTTTTTTCATTTAGCGAGGAAATTGCTGCCTTTAGCCCACTCTCCATGAGGCATCTATCTAACTCAAAGCCTAGCCTGCATGCAGCGCCAGTACTACCTTTTTCTGCTGCGATTTTTAATGCGTAAAGATGATCAGCAAGACCTGTGTTCTGCGGCGGCAATGCAATCTCTTTAAACGCCAGATTTCTATTGTTTGTAACTGCACCATCGCTTATCTGTTTGTTCGGCACAATAATCTTGACATCAACAGAAGTATTATCACCAATGCTTTGCGTTTGCGATGTCGAGTTGATTTGCTGATCAAAATTTAGATCAATCAGAAAAAAAACAACCACAGCTAATCCTAATGTGAAAACCAATAAAACTATTTTCTTTTTCATATGCTGACAATATTTTTTAAATTGCGCTAACCGCAAGGTACCGTCGGCCCACCCGAATTGGTACTACCAGAACAACCAGAAGTGAATTGATTTGTGCAACTCCTGTTAGTGCTTTCTATGCAGTTTGCTGGGTTAGCGCATGAATTCTGATTGGCTGTTTGTCCACAACCAATATCATTTTCACATGAGAGCTGGTTTTGTGAACCACCACAATTTGCACCATTTGAACAACTTGGTCTATTTGTACCTGGCCCATTACAATCAAAATTGGTAGTAGGGTCGAAATCGCAGTCGTAGCCATAGTTCATACCTCCTGCCTTGGTTACATTTGTTTCAACAGACTCGATTAATGCTATTGATTTTTCATCCAGAATTGCTCGCCCATCTTTGTTTAGATGAATTGCTGATAGATCAAAGTATTTACTCATATCACCTCCTAAATTTATACTAAATTAGTTTTATGCTTATGCCCTTCAAATTAGCTTCCAAGCGATTGCTTGCCTTCTGCATTTTGCTGATAGGGCACCCAGTGTCTGTAACGTCCAGTCGCTCTAACCCTCTTAACCATGCAGACAACATTGAATTGTTGATCGTGATCGTGCCGTCATAATTTAGATGACCTAGCGCGTTTCGGTCATCATCCAATGCCACCGTACATTTGCCTATCCTCCCATCTGAGCGAATCAGTAGTGAGTTTGCCTTGCCTGCATAGCAAATATATGGTTCACCGACAACTTGCTCACTTGCACGTTGACTACCAGCTGATTCGCCACTGTTTTCTGCTTTAACAAGCACAGGGGCATCAAATAGTGTCTTTAATATATTTTTTGGCGGAGCCATGACTAAATTTTTTTCGCGTTGCGCCACTAGCGCTTGATGATATCTCGCTCTTAGCGGTGCTTCAATATCTCTTAGCTCAAGAAAAGACACCGGATTTTCAATCGTCTTACCACCTTCGCCACCCATATCCCGCAAATGCTGAAAATCCAAATAAAAACGCCTGTCGCCCTGAAAGGCCAGCGCAAATTCGCTCATCAAGACTTGCAGATTCTCAATATTGTCGCGACGCACATGAACGCGCACACAGACTTCAAACTTGAGGTCTAGCGCTTTGAGCCCTAACAAATTATTCCAAATAACGTCAAACGTGCCGCGACCGTCCGCTCGTTTACGCAACACGTCATGCGCTTCTTTCCAACCATCTAGTGTGATTTGAAAGAAGTCTTGATTTAACGAAATGAGTTCATGTGCCAGCGCTTGGTCAAGCACATAGGCATTTGTGGTCAGGCCACCTTGAAATTTCACGCCGTGTTCGTCACACTTTTGTTTAGCGTAACGAGAGAGCCTAAGCACCACATCTTTTGCGACAAGTGGCTCACCACCAAACCATGAAAATTTCAGTAGCTCTAACCCATCCATACGCTTATCAATAAACAACTCAATTGCCCGCTGCGTCTCTTCGCTCATCTTGCCCAGCTCAAAATCTTCATAGCAATACGTACACCGAAAATTGCATTTTTCGGTGGGCAGCAATATTAATTCTTGTATGCGGGGAGAGATGGCAGCGGCTATTTGACGCCGCGTGAAGCCATTCGGGAGGGTGACGGGGAGACCGTCAGGCGCTAAATTTTCTTCGTGCGGGGGGGGGGGGGGGGGGTGTAAATAATGAGTCGAATGACTCTGCGGCAACTTCAGCAGTATTTGCGTGTTCATCATTCATCTTAATTCCATTCAAATCTGCGGTGGCGTTGCTGATGGTAGTTTGATTAAGCGTTATTACTTTTATTCCGACTCATTCGAATTTACGCCCGCGTTATTTCCTTTGTCAACTAGTTTTTGCATTTATTTTTTTAGCGGCATTTTTATGCCATTTTGCTACGTCTTGCTATCTACATGAACTCACTTGTGTTGTGTCATCTTCATCTACAGCGGCAGTTGCCGCGCATTCGTGAGCGCATTAATAGTTTGTCCACCCTTGGCAAAACCGATCACCTTGAAAAACTCGCCCATCTCGGCGGGGGAAAGTAGCCGTTGCGCTTGATTGGTAAGTGTCAAGTAGCGTGCGGTGTCACTTGGGTCGTGCTGGGCGATGGCGTCCGCAATGCCCGCGCTCAATAAAAAATTAGCCTGCGTGGAGTAGCCGAGTAATTCGCAATCAACGGCAATGCCTGCTTCCGCAATGGCGGTGAAATCGACATGCGAAGTAATGTCTTGCAAACCAAGATATAAAAATGGATCCGTGTGGGCAAAGTGGCGATAGTGGCACATGAGTGTGCCCGTGACGCGCGAGGGATGGTAATACTCTTGACGCCGGAAGCCGTAGTCAATCAGCAATATCACGCCCGTTTTTAAGGCGTGGCACAAAGAGGTGGTGAGTGCGACAGCTTGTGGTTGAAATTCAGTTAAATAATGATCAGGCGGCGTGTTAGCAAAAACGTCTCGGTTAACGGCCTCCACCATCGAAGCTACATCCGATGGTAATGCGACTCTATCTTGATAGACAAATTTGTCGCCTTCTAGCGCCACGCCCCGCGCCAAGGCCACACCATTTTCATACTTGACCAAATGCGTTGGCACGACATCTAGAACTTCATTAGCCACAATGGCGCCGACAAAATCAGTCGGCAACGCATCAAGCCAAACGCAGCGTTGAAATAAGGTGGCGGGCAGGCTTGATAATTTCTCGCGCTGCCGCGTGCGTAGGTCGGCAGAAACTTCGAGTAGATAGTAATTCATCGGCAATGTATTTTGTTTATCAAGCGTATTGAGCATATCAAACGCTAGCTGGCCGGAGCCGGGGCCTAACTCCAGCACATCACCTGCGGTATGAAGAATGGTGTCACAAATGCTGTGCGCGATGGCTTGACCAAACAGTGGCGAAATTTCTGGTGCGGTTACAAAATCGCCCGCCGCACCAAACTTACGCGCGCCCGCTGCGTAGTAGCCCAAGGCAGGCGCATAGAGCGCTAAATCCATAAATGTCGCAAACGAAATCCAGCCGCCTGCACCTTTGATTTCCTCACGCAGCATCGCTGCACAGGCAGCGCTATGGGCAAGCGCATCGGCATCGGGCGTAGGCATGAGCATGTTGTGGGCGGCAGAGGTATTTGGGCTTTTCATTTGTCTGGCTGATGACGTCGGTTAAAATACAAATTATGTCAGCCAACCTCCTCCACACACCAAAAACAATATTCATCACTGGCGCCGCCAAACGCGTCGGTGCCGTGATCGCCCACACCATGCACGCGGCTGGATGCAATATTGTTATCCATTGCAACCGATCTCGCAAAGATGCCGACACACTCGCTGATGCATTTAACGCCACACGCGCTAAATCTGCCGCGGTAGTGCAAGGTGATTTGTTAGCCGACAACGCCCTTAAAGGCTTGGTCAATCAAGCCCATTCCTGCTTTGGCCGACTCGATGGTTTGGTCAACAACGCCTCGTCTTTTTACGCCACACCGGTCGGCAAAATCAATGAAGACGACTGGCTTGATTTAATGGGCTCGAACCTAAAAGCTCCGCTATTTTTATCGCAAGCCGCCGCACCGTATCTGCGTGAAACACATGGCAGCATCGTCAATATCGTTGATATACATGTGGATCGTCCACTCGCTGAGTTTGTTGTCTATAACGCCGCCAAATCAGGACTCGCCGGACTCACCCGCGCATTAGCTCTCGATCTCGCCCCTGATATTCGCGTCAATGGCGTATCGCCCGGCGCAATACAATGGCCCGAAGAAACAGCGGCCTACCCTGAAGCAGAACGCGCACGCATCATCAACCAAATACCGCTCAAACGGATTGGTAGCGGCGAAGACATCGCCAAAACCGTCAAATTTTTAATGCTCGATGCGCCGTATATTACGGGGCAGATTTTGGCGGTGGATGGTGGGCGCAGTGTGGCGATGTAATGGCTTATGTAGCTAATGCGAATAAAACTTAAAACTCGTCTATTCGCGGCTAGTTTGGGCACAAAATGCTTGGGAACATCCATTGTTATTGCAAATTGATTATCGGGCACTTCTGAAAATCCCCGTTTGCCCTGAGCCTGTCGAAGGGTATCGCTTGTGAGTGATTGATTTAATTAAACGTGCGGGTGGTTCGATACTTCGACAAGCTAAGTACAGGCGGAGCTCAGCACGAACGGTTTAGAGGTTATTAGAAATACCTTATCTGAAAAATACTCAACTTTAACTCCACAATCAGTCAAAACATTGCGGCATCAGTGTTGATTAAGTAGTATTGACGCACTAGCAAAGGAAACAATTTATGGAATACACCAAAATGATCGCGCAGGGCGCTGATTCATTACCCCTTGAGAAGCAGGCAGAGGTACTTGATTTCATCGAGTTTTTGAAGGCAAGGCAAGGCAACAAGGGACAAACAGCAGCGCCTAAAACAGCAGCAGAAATAGCCGCTCTCTTCCGTAGCTTTGAAGTCAATACAAGCGGGTTCAAATTTAACCGGGATGAGGCGAATGCCCGCTAAGATTTTTATAGACACGAATATTGTCATTTATGCATTGGGCTCGCAATCCGAAAAGACGGAGCGTGCGGCAACGCTTTTTGTAGATCAACCTACAATCTCAACGCAAGTGCTTTCTGAGGCAGCAAATGTTGCCTTGAAAAAGCTGGCAATGCCAATCACGGACGTTAGGAAATTGCTGATCGCGCTTGAATCATTATGTAATGTTGAGACAATCACATCTACGTGCGTAAACCTTGCGCTTGATATCGCAGAGAAATACGGTTTTTCTTGGTACGATAGTTTGATCGCGGCATCCGCAATACTTGCCAATTGCGACAAGCTCTACACCGAAGATTTACAGCATGGCCAATTGATTGATAACAAGCTGACAATCATCAATCCATATAGATAGCATCAGCCCAATTTGGGCGGAAGATTCAATTTGCAAAACAACCTATTGACGGCAAGCTTACGCAAGTAATTCTTGAAGATGCCCATGGTTATTGCACTTTTATTTTCAACATGACACTTGCGCGATAACGAACACTCAAGGTATCTTTACACTACACCGCCAGCAAAGTTGACACCGAACGCACCGAACAGCTTTATTCAGCATGGCCTTGCCGCATAGACGGCGCATTGTTAAGCTCGGGAAAAGAAAAACCCGATGGATTTCTCCATCGGACGGGTACGTCAAATTTTTCAATTTAACTTATTGTAGCAACGGCTCTCACCCCGGAAGACTAGTGAACGCCTTGGCGAGATCAATCGCTGGCTCGCAACAGAGGCGGCACTTAATTTAACGACTGACTTTATTCGAAAGTAGTTGATGAACAACATTGATAAGCTGCATCGCGCGAGACAAATTTTCGCAAGCTCAAGTTACCCTATTAAACGCGAAATTTTAGAAGACCGACTAAGCTGTAGCAAAGCTACCGCAAAACGAATTATTGAAGAACTAAAAATTCACGGTGCGGTGGTCGAATACGACAACGAACTAAAAGCCTACAAGTACGATAAAACTGTGGCCTATGAACTACCCGGGCTTTGGTTCACCCAAGATGAAATATTTGGACTAATCACCGCACATGATTTACTGGTCAATGCAGAACTGGGACTAATCAATCAAAGTCTTAAACCACTACGAGATAAGCTAGGCAAACTACTCGCCACTGAAAAAATGGGCGCAGGCCAACTGACCAAGCGCGTAAAGATAAACCGCGTTGCTGGCCGCGGAACTGGCACATGTTTTACAGAAGTCTCGCGTGCACTGGTAGAGCGCAAACAACTCCAATTTGACTATCACGCACGAACAACAGACGAAGACAAATCACGCAAAGTCTCGCCACAACGGCTTATACACTACCGCGATAACTGGTATCTCTATGCGTGGTGCCACGATAGCAAAATGCTTAAAAGCTATGCGTTAGAGCGCATTCGCAACGCACGCGTCAGCCGCCTCGCTGCACGTGAAATTACTGAAGCCAAATTAGAAGAACACTCCGCCGGTAGCTGGGGAATATATGCGGGCAAACCTATCGGTAAGGCACGGCTAATTTTTAGCCAACATCGGGCGCAATGGATTAGCGAAGAACAATGGCATCCCGATCAAGTTGGCGCATTTCTGACTGATGGCCGCTATCAACTCGACATCCCATATTCACATGAACGTGAGCTACTCATGGAAATACTCAGGAACGGCGCAGATGTAGAAATTGTCAGCCCAGATTCACTACGTGCAGCAACTCAAAAAATGCTGCAAGACACCCTCGTCAAATATGTCAATGCCCCAAACTCCGCACCAGATAAGGGGTTTGGTGGTGTCGTGAAATGAGATCACGAATCACTATGATGTTGGCATTGATAAGGAGATGAATATGAGACGGCGTGAATTCTTGGGATCAATTGGGTTACTTGCGGCGGCGTTTGGTATGCCTTGGCCGTCAGCAGTAACAGCAAATGATTCGCTTGCGGCAACGAAAGAGATATCTTCAATTGCAAACACGTCAAGTAGCGTGTTCTTGCAATCTTCTGCCCTTGCCGGTTTCCAATTTCATGCGGGCAATGCATTGTGGTCGCACCTCCGAGTGCGCCAGCCACTCACTTTAGTTCGCGAGGCAGAAAATACTTACGATGGAAACGCGATCCGTGTTGAATGGAATGGCGAGAAAATCGGCTATGTGCCACGCCGCGAAAATAGTGTTGTTGCTGAGTTGATGGATCGAGGTGAACAGGTGACGGGGTGTATTACACAGTTGTCTGACAGTGATGATCCTTGGCAGCGGGTGCGGATTGATATTTCATTGGAGGTGTCATCGGCATGATTGAGCCACAAACATTTATCGCACACGTCAAGCAACTCCCGGATGGCACTTGGGTTGAGCATGCGCTTGAAGATCACTTAAAAAAAGTCGGCGATTTAGCAGCAGACTTTGCACATCTATTTTCTGCAGAGGATTGGGCACGTGTTGCGGGATATTGGCATGACATCGGCAAGTACCGATTGTCGTTTCAGCGTTACATCAAAACGGTCAGCGGCTACGATATAAATGCACATATCGAAAATGCACCCGGACGCGTTGATCATTCCACTGCAGGTGCTCTTCATGCAAAAAATAAGCTTGGCATACGTGGTCATATTCTTGGCTACTTAATTGCAGGCCATCATGCTGGCCTACCAGATTGGAACTCAGCAGACGGCGGTGCAAGTGCGTTATCACATCGATTGAATAAAGTTGAATTATTAACTGATGCGCTGACCTCGCATCCGCCAGAAAAAATACTCAATTGTGAACTTCCTACTTCCAGCATACCCGGCGGAATTGACGGATTTTCACTTTGGGTGAGGATGCTCTTTTCATGCCTTGTAGATGCTGACTTTCTTGATACTGAACGTTTTATGGATGAAGGCAAGGCGAACGTGCGTAGTGCTTATCCGACGCTGCAAGAATTAAAGCTGGCGTTTGACGAACATATGATGGCTAAAGCGTCTGCTGCGCCAATATCCAAAGTAAACGAGATTCGCGCAAAAATTCTTGCCGAGTGTATTGCTGCTGCAAGTGATCCGCCTGGGATTCATACGCTAACAGTGCCCACTGGAGGTGGCAAGACGTTATCTAGCATGGCCTTTGCACTAGAACATGCAATTCGCCATGGCAAACGTCGCATTATTTACGTCATCCCGTTCACCAGCATCATTGAGCAGACTGCTAATATTTTCCGCAGCATCTTTGGCGACAACGTAATTGAGCATCACAGTAACGCTGATGAATCAGCAAATGAAAATCATAAAAGCCGACTGGCTTGTGAAAATTGGGACGCACCAATTATCGTCACCACTAATGTACAGTTTTTTGAGTCGCTGTTCGCAGCACGCACTAGCCGCTGCCGCAAGTTACACAATATTGTCGATAGCATCGTCGTACTAGATGAAGCGCAGTTGATTCCCGCTGAATTGCGCCCACCCATCCTCGACACACTAAATTTATTGGCAACTCATTACGGGGTCACTTTTTTACTTTCTACCGCGACACAACCTGCACTGACTAGCCCAATGGTAATTAAGTCAGGAACTGCACTTTGCAACGTAAAAGAAATTATCAGTGAGCCAACGGAACTGTTTACACAACTTGAACGTGTTAAATACATTCTTCCCACTGATACAGAGATGCCCAATACTTGGCAGAACATCGCAGACGAATTGGTTAATCATCCTAGTGTACTTTGCATCGTAAATTCACGTCGCGACTGTCTTGACTTGCATGCACTCATGCCGAAAGGCACGATTTGCCTAACGGCACTAATGTGCGGCCAGCATCGCTCAGAAGTGATCGCGAACATTAAAGTCCGACTGCAAGCAGATGAGCCACTGCGAGTCATCAGCACACAACTCGTCGAAGCAGGCGTCGATATTGATTTTCCAGTGGTCTATCGCGCGTTTGCAGGGCTTGACTCAATCGCACAAGCCGCTGGGCGATGCAATCGGGAAGGCAAATTTGCAAGTGGTTTGGTCAAAGTGTTTATTCCACCAAAACCTGCGCCCATTGGCATGCTGAGAAAAGCCGCGCAAGCAACAAAAAGCGTACTTGCTACTGGTTTGTCTTCATCACTGTCTCCAAGCGCGTTTACAAAATACTTTCAGCTTTATTTCGCCGATATCAACCCCGATAAAGCCAAAGAGATACAGGCACTCTTAACCGTTGATAAGCAAAATCTTGGCTGTGCATTTCGTAGTGCGGCTGCGGCGTTCAAACTTATTGATGACGAAGCGCAACGATCAGTCTATGTTCGCTTTCGCGAAAGTGAAGATTGGCTTGGCATTTTGGCGAGTAAAGGGCCTGAGCGCTGGTTATTACGTAAGTTACAACGTTATTCGGTCAGTATTTCAGTACGCAACTTTGACAAGATGCTAGCAAATGGTGATGTTGTGCCAACTTATCTAGGTAGCTACTTTGCAATTAGTTCTGCTGCACTTTATGGAGATAATGGTTTGGTAACTCCTGATGACAAGTTGCTGCCCGTTGATAATTTAGTCATTTAATAGCTTCAATTAATTCAAATTACTATGTCAAAAAACTACACTCTTGAAGTCTCTGGTGACTACGCGTGCTTCACTCGCCCTGAAATGAAAGTCGAGCGTGTTAGTTACGACATCATTACCCCCTCAGCAGCGCGCTCCATTTTTGAAGCGATTTTATGGAAGCCCGCGATTCGATGGCGTATTAACAAGATCGAAGTACTTAAACCGATCAGTTGGGTATCTGTGCGCCGCAACGAGGTTGGTGCGGTTGCGTCAACACGAAACGCAGAAACTGCAATGCGATCAGGTAAAGGGCATGTCGGGCTCTATATAGAAGACGAACGACAACAGCGTGCAGGATTATTTTTACGTGATGTAAGCTATCGAATACATGCAACACTTGAATTACTACCTAACGCAGGTGAGAACAACACCGTACCAAAATTTATGGATATGTTCGAGCGCCGCGCACGCACTGGACAATGTATCAATCAGCCCTACTTGGGAACACGAGAGTTTGCATGTGCATTCCATCTTATTGAAGATGTAAAAGTGGTAAGTGCGGCCAAACCAGCTATCGCAGAATCGCGTGACTTAGGTTGGATGTTGTACGACATGGATTTCAGCAAGACAAGTGATCCAACGCCACGTTTTTTTAAGGTACAGATGAATCACGGCGTCATTCATGTACCCGCTTGGGAAAGCGACGAGGTTAGAGGATGATTCTCCAAGCGCTAGTTGAATACTACAATCGTAAAGCAACAGACCCTGATAGCGCATTAGCGCCAGCCGGATTTGAATGGAAAGAAATTCCATTTGTGTTGGAACTTGCCCTCGATGGGAGCGTGGTTCAAATAATTGACACACGAGAATTGCAAGGCAAAAAATTAATTGCACGTAGATTCCTTGTGCCACAGGCGGTCAAAAAAACATCTGGTGTTGCTGCCAATCTGCTTTGGGAAACTGCGGAGTATGTATTTGGGCTAGACCGTAAAAATAATCCCGAACGGGCGGCGCTACAACGTGTGGCTTTTATTGATCGAATCGAATCAATTTCAACAACAGCGAAAAAAGACGATGGCTTTGTTGCATTAAAAGCTTTTCTTGATAACCCAAATAGCCTTACGCAAGTTGAGCAAAAATTCCCATCTCAATTTGCCGAGTTAAATGAAATTAACCCTGTGATTTCATTTTGTTTGGTAGGTGAGTCGCACCTCATTGCGGAGCGGCCTTTAATTCAGTCAGCTATCGGTAGTAACGGTAGCTCAGATACTGACACAACAGCAGCAGCAGGATTTTGTCTAGTCAATGGCAAAGAGGATACGATTGAGCGGTTACATACCTCAATCAAGGGTGTGTGGGGTGCACAGTCATCTGGTGCCAATATTGTCTCCTTTAATCTTGATGCGTTTAATTCATTTGGTAAGGCGCAAGGCCATAACGCACCCGTTGGACAAGAGGCAACTTTTGCCTACACAACCGCGCTCAATCATTTGCTAGGGCGTGACTCACGCCAACGCATTCAGGTTGGCGATGCTTCTACCGTATTTTGGTCGCGTGACAAAAGTACGCTCGAAGAAGAGCTAGTTGCCTTGTTTGGCGAGTCCGGTAAAGATAACCCCGACGAAGGCTCGCAAGCGGTAGCCAACCTTTACGCCGCAATCAACAATGGGGTTTATGCAGAACACAACAGCAGTAACCGTTTCTATGTCTTGGGATTAGCACCGAACGCAGCAAGAATTGCTGTGCGTTTCTTTCATACCGGTACAGTGGCTGAAATGGCAATTAATATCAAGCAGCATTTTGACGATCTTGATATTGAGCGAGCGGCATTTGATAAGCCTCACCTCTCAATTTTTCGCCTGCTCGTTTGCGTAGCCTCGTTAGGTAAAGCAGACAACATTCCACCCAATCTTTCTGGCGATTTTGCTCGCGCGATTTTAACTGGGCTGCCCTACCCCACTACGCTCCTACAAGCCGTCATTCGGCGTATTCGCACGGAGCATGAAATCAACTATCCACGCGCCGCACTGATTAAAGCCATCTTGAATAGACAACAACGTTTTCAACTTCAACCCGCACTTACACCATATGACAAGGAGCTCACTGTGTCGCTTGACCTTACTAATACTAATCATGGCTATCGTTTGGGAAGATTGTTTGCTGTTCTCGAACGTGCGCAAGAACGCGCCAACCCTGGACTCAATGCAACTATTCGTGACCGTTGCTACGGTGCTGCTGCCAGCACACCAGTTGCCGTTTTTTCTAATCTTTTGAAGTTAAAAAATCACCATATTGCCAAGCTGGAAAATAAAGGCGAAGCCTTTAACTTAGAAAAATTGATTGCAGAAATAGTAGATGGCATCAATGACTTTCCAGCACATATGCCACTTGTAGATCAAGGTCGATTTGCTATTGGCTATTACCACCAGCGTCAATCTTTTTATAAAAAATCTGATCCTGCAACACCAACTCAAACTACCGAATAAGGGAAATTATCATGGGACTCAATCACCGTTACGACTTCGTTTTATTGTTTGATGTAAAAGATGGCAACCCTAATGGCGACCCTGATGCAGGTAATTTACCGCGCATAGACGCTGAAACTGGTCATGGGCTAGTAACCGACGTATGTATCAAACGCAAAGTACGCAACTATGTTGGCTTGGTAAAAGAGGAGCGGCCGCCTTACGAAATCTATGTCAAAGAAAAAGCGATTTTGAATAAGCAACACGAGCGTGCATATATTGGTATTGGTGCTGAAGACTTGTTGAAAGGTGACGATAAAAAGCGCAAAGGCGGTGACAAAGTTGATGAAGCTAAAGCATGGATGTGCCGGAATTTTTTTGACGTTCGTACATTTGGGGCCGTCATGTCCACAGGTGTGAATTGCGGGCAAGTACGTGGCCCAGTTCAACTGACATTCGCGAGATCAGTCACACCAATTATTGCGCTTGAACACTCCATCACACGTATGGCAGTTGCGACCGAAGCTGAGGCAGAAAAGCAAGGTGGTGACAATCGAACAATGGGTCGTAAGCACACTATTCCCTATGGCTTATATCGCGCTCATGGTTTTATATCGGCGCATTTGGCAGATCAAACTGGCTTTTCAGATGAAGACTTAGCGCTTTTTTTTGAATCCTTAGGCGCAATGTTAGAGCACGATCGTTCTGCTGCCCGTGGTGAAATGTCAACTAGAGGGCTGTACGTTTTCAAACACGATAGCAAGCTAGGTAATGCTCACGCCCACGCTCTATTTGATAGGCTTACTATCAAACAAAATGATGAATCATCAGTAGCACGCAGCTTCGATAGCTTTACGGTAAAGTTTGATGACGTTGCTATGAATATCGAATCATCTGTGCAAGCAACAGCAGGCGTTACCCTCACCCGAAAAGTTTGATATGAGTAAAAATTTGTTTTTAGTTGAGCCGTCTCCAGAAGGCGGATTTGTCGCTAAGGCCTGTTGCTATGCCATTGGGCTCTGATATCTTTACCGAAGCTGATGATATGGAAGGACTTCATGCAAATTTACGCGATGCTGTACGGTGTCACTTTGATGACGACAAATCTTCCTAGACAATCATTGCTTAAGTCGAAATATTTTATCAATCCCGTTTATTGGCGTGCTATTTGAGCCAAAAATGCTTCAAGTAGACCGCCAGTAAGCGATTTTCACATTTTATTTATGTTGGTCTGACTTCATTTGCTATTGTAGAAGTGAACAACATCTTTTTCTAACCATGAGGTAAGTTTGCTATGAATACAGTTGTCGAACTAGAGAAAGTAATCTTAGCGTTGCCACCACTTGAGAGAGAGTTTCTTGCGACATTAGCGTGGGATAGCTTGGCTAAAAATAACGACGTGGCCGCGAACACTAGCATTGACGCCGAGGGTATTGAGATTGCGATTGAGCGTGATGCGGCAATAGGGCGCAATAATCAATCATTGATCGATTACGATGCGTTTTTGCTGCAAACTCGCAGCGCTAAAAATGAGGATTGAGTTTCATCCGCATACAGTATCAGACCTAAATAGTGCGGCTCTTTACTACGATAAGCAACGCACCGGTTTAGGTGAAGAGCTTCGCGCTGAAGTTTATGCAGCTATTGATAAAATTCTCGCGAATCCGGTGCAGTTTGTTGTGATCAAAGCGGGCATACGTCGTTGTCTAGTGCACCGATTCCCCTATTCAGTATTGTTTCGCGTTGTACATGATGATCTGATTCGGGTCTTGGTTATTCGCCATCACAGAAGACATGAACGCGTAGGCATCGCGCGGCGCTGATATGTACATTCTCAAATTCATTATTTGTTACGTCTGTTCAAAGCGACACCTATTGTGATGGAACCTTCCGAGCCCATCATGCTTTCAGCCCTTGAGCATTACAGCTACTGCCCTCGACAGTACGCCTTGATTCACATCGAGCAAGCATTCGATCATAACGTCCACACCAAACGTGGTGATGCAGTACACGAGCGCGTTGACGAACCCAGCATAGAGCAGCGCCACGGCATTCAAGTCGAGCGCGCCTTACCCGTGTGGAGTGAGGTATACGGCTTAATCGGCAAATGTGATGTGGTTGAATTTGATCGCGATGGTGTGCCCTACCCTGTGGAGTACAAGCATGGTGCCAAACGGGTAAAAGCGCATGACGATTTACAACTTGCCGCGCAGGCGATGTGTTTAGAAGAGATGACTGGTAAGCCAGTGTTAAAAGGTGCGATTTATCATTTCTCATCTAGACGACGGCGTGAAGTGATGATTAACGACGCATTGCGCACGACCGTTGTTGATACCATTGCAGCTATCCGCGAAATTATTCGCGCTGGCAAGTTGCCAAAGCCTGCGAACGATAAACGCTGTGAACAATGTTCGTTAAAAGAAATTTGTCAGCCTGCGGCAGTCGATAATCATATTGCACGAAACGACGCCTATCGCCTATTGCTACAACCTGATATGTAATCTTCAAATGCGACAAATCCTCAACACGCTATACATCACCACTCCCCAAGCCTACGCACACTTGGAGAACGATACCTTGCGGATTGACGTCGAGCGCGAGAAAAAATTAGCGGTGCCCCTACATCATTTGGGCAGCGTCGTATGCTTTGGCAATATTATGGTTTCGCCCGCACTCATGCATCGGCTGGCTGATGAGGGCAAATCGCTGATCTTACTCGATGGCAATGGTCGCTTTAAGGCAAGGCTGGAGGGTCCTATCTCTGGCAATGTGCTATTACGGCAAGCACAGCATAAGGCCATTGGTGAATCGGCTCAAACACTAGCACTGGCGCGGAGTTTCATCGCAGGTAAGCTTAAAAATAGCCGTCAAATATTGCTGCGCGGTGCGCGGGAAAGTACTGACATTGCCGAGCAAGAAACACTCAAACGTGTCGGTGATAATCTCAACGCTTCATTACGTGCGTTGGCTAATGCGAATGACCTAGATACGATGCGCGGGGTAGAAGGCGAAGCCGCACGCGGTTATTTTGGTGCACTTAATTTGTTGGTGAAAAAAGAGGCACGCGAGCATTTTCAAATGGATGGTCGCAGTAAACGCCCGCCGCGTGATCGTATGAATGCCTTACTCTCATTTTTATACGCTATGCTGACTAACGACTGTCGATCTGCGATTGAAAGCGTGGGGCTTGATCCACAGTTAGGGTTTCTACATGCAGTACGCCCAGGCCGTGCGGCGTTAGCGCTAGATTTAGTAGAAGAATTTCGTGCCTTTATTGCCGATCGGTTAGCGCTCTCACTGGTCAATCGAGGTCAGATTGTTGCTAGCGACTTTACCTTTCGCGAAGGTGGCTCTGTGCAATTAGCCGATGATGCACGTCGCACGCTGGTAGTAGCATTTCAGGATCGTAAGCAAGAAGAAATAACACATCCTTTGGTTGAGCAGAAAATGCCTTTAGGCTTAGTGCCACTACTACAAGCACGTTTTATTGCTCGTACAATTCGCGGCGAGATGGATGGCTATGTACCTTTTCTTATTCGCTAATCGTTCTCTAATTTTTGGGATCGCATTATGTTGATCTTAGTCGCCTATGATGTCTCTACACTAACAAAAGCAGGCACTCGCAGGTTGCGGCGCGTTGCAAAAGTCTGTGAAAGTACAGGCCAGCGCGTGCAGAACTCCGTTTTTGAATGCCAAGTAAACCAAATGCAGTATGAAGAACTTGAACGCCGTCTTCTAGCTGAGATTGACCTAAACGAAGATTGTCTCAGACTATATCGCCTCACCGAGCCAGTCGAGAATCGCGTCAAACAATATGGGACATACCGTTCAATCGACTTTGGCGGCCCACTTGTTATTTGATTCACTCTCTGCCGTGCGCGAACAACAAGCTCTCAAGCTAGTCGCATACTTTCGCGCATCACGTAAGCATATGAAAACAAAAGCATTATCTAAAAACGCATATCAATCAATGCAAATTCTAAGGTCAGTATTGATGGGTTCGCGCAACTTGCGCGAAAAATCCTTAGGTATCATAGCGTTGCAGCAATGAAGTTGCGCCCACGCTCACGCGTGGGCGAGGATTGAAACTACCGTTTGAAACCTAGTGCGCTTGTCCAACATTGTTGCGCCCACGCTCACGCGTGGGCGAGGATTGAAACTTCTAGTCTTTGTGATGCTGTGGATTCATGGCCTAGGTTGCGCCCACGCTCACGCGTGGGCGAGGATTGAAACTTGACGGGGGTCGCTTTTTGCTTCGTTCTCGTGCTCGTTGCGCCCACGCTCACGCGTGGGCGAGGATTGAAACATCTGGTTTGCCTCAGGGTAGCCGGGTACCTGATGTTGCGCCCACGCTCACGCGTGGGCGAGGATTGAAACAAATCGTTTACCAACTTGCCTTACATGGATAGGGTGTTGCGCCCACGCTCACGCGTGGGCGAGGATTGAAACAGCAGGATAGATGTGCTATTAGTCAGGCAGTTGACGTTGCGCCCACGCTCACGCGTGGGCGAGGATTGAAACTCAGCATCAGCCCGTGTCGCCTTGACCGCCAATGCGTTGCGCCCACGCTCACGCGTGGGCGAGGATTGAAACATCTAATACCCCGCATTATTTGCGTCACCACTGCGTTGCGCCCACGCTCACGCGTGGGCGAGGATTGAAACATCCTTGCCGCTACGCCGGTGCCAAACTAATTCCGTTGCGCCCACGCTCACGCGTGGGCGAGGATTGAAACACTTATTACTCTTGCTTTATATATCGGCGCACGCTGTTGCGCCCACGCTCACGCGTGGGCGAGGATTGAAACTCTACTAAATACGCCCGTGGACTCAGCACTTAATGTTGCGCCCACGCTCACGCGTGGGCGAGGATTGAAACATCTTGAGCAACCCCAAGAGGATTAACGCATCATGGTTGCGCCCACGCTCACGCGTGGGCGAGGATTGAAACCCCACTAAATACGCCCGTGGACTCAGCACTTAATAGTTGCGCCCACGCTCACGCGTGGGCGAGGATTGAAACTTCGACGGTAGCCCCGCTCAATAGTGC
>JANNWG010000012.1:0-26336 GCA_031414695.1 Burkholderiales bacterium | reverse complement strand
TTAAAAACTGGCTACTAACAGCGTCGAAACAGCATTAAATTTCAACTAAATATTCAGCAATACGTGGAATTCAGCATTCAGTTTCTCAAGGTCGCCTTTCACCCTATGGGGTGATTAACTCGCTCAGGGCGAACGGAATTTTGATTTTATGAGAAGTTCCTAATTACCGTGGCCGCCGTTTAACGGGCGCTTTCATCTGCCCGCTAGCGCGCATTTCTTCTTGGTGCTTGGTTAGGCGTTTTTCTTTTGGTACTGGTGCAGGGAGGAGTGCTTTGGCGCGTAATCTGGCTTTTTCTGGGTTTTCACGCCAAATTACGACTGTCTTACCGATAAGTTGGACCGGTGCGGCGCTGAGCGAATCGCAAATTTTGTCGAGCCATTCGGCGCGCTGCACGCGATCATCGGTGTTTACGCGAATTTTGATCAGCTCGTGCGCATCAAGGGTACGGTCAATCTCGCGCATTACACTTGGGCTTAAGCCATTATCGGCAACGGCAACCAATGGTGAGAGAGTATGGGCTTGGGCTTTGAGCGCTTGGCGCGCAATAGGGGATAATTGAATTTTCATAGCCCGAAGTATAGCGCTGTCTCAATCTAGACTTTTTTTGGCTAATACCTTAATTACTCACACATCTCTATATGTCCCACGCCAGACCTAAAAACAGCCGCGATTGGTTAAAACGCCATCTTTCCGACCACTACGTTAAAAAAGCGAATGAGGCGGGTTTTCGCTCACGCTCGTATTACAAGCTCGAAGAAATTGATGACGCCGAAAAGCTCATGAAGCTAGGCGATACCGTGGTGGACTTAGGCTCCGCTCCCGGCAGCTGGTCGCAGATGGCCATCAAGCGTGTTGGTGCAAAAGGCAAAGTCATTGCGATTGATATGCTGCCGATGGAGGCGATTCAGCGCGTACACTTTATTGAAGAAGATTTTTCTCACGATGCTGGCCTACAGGCGGTGATTGATGCAATCGAAAATAAACAAGTTGATCTTGTGATTTCGGATATGGCCCCAAACTTAACTGGTGTCGTTATTACTGATCAAGCAAGGCTATACGCGCTTGGTGAGCTGGCGATGGATTTTGCAGTGAAATTTTTGAAACCAAACGGCTGTTTTCTGGTCAAGGTATTTCAAGGGGATGGTTTCGAGCCGTTTGTAAAGTTGATGCGGGCTAATTTTCAAAAAGTCGGTGCAAAAAAACCTGATGCGTCGCGCGATGAAAGTCGTGAAGTTTATTTATTAGGCCGCGGACTAAAAAATCCGCAGCCCATCAGCACGTAACACGTTGTCCAAAATACGCGCTAAACGGTTTAATATGTAGTCTCAACAATAGTTATTCAACGCAATCGTTAAAGGTCACACAAGTGAACAATAATTGGATTAAAGGTATCGGTGTATGGCTAGTTATCGGCATTGTGCTGATGATGGTGTTTATGCAGCTGTCGGGTCGTAACGCCAAAGGTAATCCGATGGATTATTCGACCATGATTAACGAGGCTAAGGCTGGCAATATTGAGCGCTTTAAAGAAGAAAGCGCTCGCACGGCCAAAGTCACGATGCGTGGCGACAATAAAGAGTACACCGTGTTTTTGCCAAACAATATTTATACGGTTGATGACCTACTCAAAGCAGGCGTGAAAGTAGAAGGCCGCCCGCCGGAGGAGCAGTCTTTCCTCACCCAAATCTTTATCTCATGGTTCCCGATGCTATTGCTCATTGGTGTTTGGCTCTATTTCATGCGCCAAATGCAGGGTGGTGGTAAGGGCGGTGCGTTTTCTTTCGGTAAATCACGCGCGCGGATGCTCGATGAAAATACCAACCCTGTGACCTTCGCCGATGTTGCAGGTGTCGATGAAGCCAAAGAAGAGGTCGGCGAACTGGTGGATTTCTTACGCGATCCAACCAAATTTCAAAAACTCGGCGGGCGCATTCCGCGAGGCATATTGATGGTGGGCTCCCCTGGTACGGGTAAAACGTTACTTGCGCGCGCGATTGCGGGCGAGGCGAAGGTTCCTTTCTTCTCAATTTCTGGTTCTGACTTCGTTGAGATGTTTGTCGGTGTTGGTGCTGCGCGCGTACGCGATATGTTCGAGCAGGCTAAGAAAAATTCCCCTTGCATTATCTTTATTGATGAGATCGACGCGGTCGGTCGTCAGCGCGGCGCGGGTATGGGCGGCGGCAACGATGAGCGCGAGCAAACGTTAAACCAATTATTGGTTGAAATGGATGGCTTTGAAGGTACCGTTGGCGTGATTGTGATTGCCGCAACGAATCGTCCTGATGTGCTTGACCCAGCATTGCTACGTCCTGGCCGTTTTGATCGTCAAGTGGTGGTGTCATTGCCTGACATTCGTGGTCGTGAACAAATTCTGAATGTACACATGCGTAAAGTGCCGATTGCACCGGACGTTATCGCCGAAGTCATTGCGCGCGGCACACCTGGCATGTCGGGTGCTGATTTGGCTAATTTGGTAAACGAAGCGGCACTTTTCGCTGCACGTGCCGCCAAACGTTTGGTCGATATGGAAGACTTTGAGCGCGCTAAAGATAAAATCATTATGGGTGCGGAACGTCGCTCCGTGGTGATGCCCGAGGAAGAGCGTAAAAACACGGCCTATCACGAGTCAGGACACGCTATCTTGGGTTATGTATTGCCGAAGAGTGATCCGGTACATAAAGTCACCATCATTCCGCGTGGTCGTGCATTGGGTGTAACAATCCAATTACCAGTTGAAGATCGTTACTCGTATGACCGTGAATACTTACTGAATCGCATCGCAATTTTATTTGGTGGCCGCATTGCTGAAGAAATCTTCATGAATCAAATGACGACTGGTGCATCGAATGACTTTGAACGTGCTACCCAGCTTGCTCGCGACATGGTGACACGTTATGGCATGTCGGATTCACTTGGCACAATGGTTTACGCTGAGAACGAAGGCGAAGTGTTTTTAGGTCGCTCAATGGCGCGGCAAACGGCAGTATCTGAAGAAACCATGCGTAAGGTGGACGCTGAAATACGCCGTATTATTGATGAGCAATACAAAATTGCGCGTGCCTTGATTGAACAGCATCGCGACAAAATTGAAGCCATGACGGCTGCCTTGCTTGAGCATGAAACCATTGATGCTGAGCAGATTAAAGACATCATGGAAGGTCGTGAAATGCGCGCACCAAAGGCATCAACACTACGTTTCAAATCAAAGCGCGATGACGACAGTAGCGGTGGCGCAACTGCGGCTGTTGCTAACCCCATAGCACCTGCTGCAGAAGTCAAGGACGTAAAACAACCCCCTGCCACTGAGGGCGCTGAGTAGTTCTCTTCAATTTGAAATAAAAATGCGGGCGACTCAATGGGTCGCCCGTTTTTATTTGTAACCCCTTTTATTTATATGCTGAATGCAATACTCAATAATGATCGCCCCGCCATCATGGGCATTGTCAACATCACGCCAGACTCCTTTTCAGACGGCGGCAAATATTTGTCATCTGATACGGCGATTCATCACGCCATTGCGTTAATTGACGAGGGCGCGGATATTCTTGATATTGGCGGTGAATCTACGCGTCCGGGCGCATTAGCGGTGAGTTTGGCGGACGAGCTTAATCGCGTAATGCCCGTGATCGAGTCGCTACGCCAAACTCATCCTGCGACCCCACTTTCTATCGACACGCAAAAACCCGAGGTAATGCGAGCCGCCATTGCTGCAGGCGTCGCCATGGTTAATGATGTGAATGCACTACGTGCTGAGGGCGCTATCGAAATTTGTGCAGAGGCGAATGTTTATGTCTGCCTCATGCATATGCAAAAGACGCCCGATGTCATGCAAAATGCGCCGCAATATAACGATGTCATGACGGATGTCACGCATTTTTTGCTGTCACGAGCACAGAATTGTATTAAGGCTGGCATCAACCAAGCGCACATTGTTCTTGACCCAGGGCTGGGGTTTGGCAAATCGCTTGCCCATAATCTTGCGTTATTGAGAGGCATACCAACATTAGCGGCGTTAGGGTATCCGACTTTAATTGGTGTTTCGCGAAAATCAATATTCAAGGCGCTGTTAAATCGTGAAGTCGATGATAGGCTTGTGCCGAGTATCGTCGCCGCAATTCATGCCGCTAACGCAGGGGCTAAGATATTGCGCGTTCATGATGTTCGTGAAACTTCCGATGCATTGAAATTAGTTCAAGCGCTCAGCGCATGATGTATATTGAATTTCATCAAATTAACAACGGGGAAACAACAATGGAACCTAATACACCTCAAAATCCTTATGCTGCGCCGACCGTAGATGTGCTCAGCGCACCGCAAGCAGATGACAATAGCAACTTTACGTTAGAAGGGCGTTCGACAAGCATTGGGCAAGGTGTTAGTTGGATTGCACGTGGCTGGAATATTTTTACCCAAGCACCGTTGATTTGGATTGTGAACTCCGTCATTGTTTTCGCTATCTATTTTGTGTTGTCACTCATTCCTTTTATTGGCTCAATTATTTCGATGTCACTCTTTGCGCTATTGGGGGCGGGGTTGATGATAGGTGCTCATGCACAACATGGCGGACGACCACTAGAGGTTGCAGATACGTTTTCTGGCTTTCAGTCGCCGCACAAAATGAATCTATTTATTCTTGGTTTACTCTACATGGTGTCGTGGACGCTGCTGGTGGTGTTGGCGGGCATTTTGGTTGCAGTTATCTTGGGCGCATCTGGTGTGGCAGGTGCATTCATGAGTGGCGACAGCAGCGCTATTATTGGGTTAATTGCGGGAGCGGGTATTGGCCTCGTCTTAATCGGCTTAATAGTGTTGGCCGTATCCATTCCTATCGCGATGGCGTTTTGGTTTGCACCAGCATTGGTTGCTCTCAACGGCGTAAGTCCATTAAATGCATTGAGCAGTAGCTTTTTTGCGTGCCTTAAAAATTTCCTCCCATTTATTCCCTACGGTATTATTTTCTTAGTGTTGTTTTTGGTGGGCTCGATTCCGCTTGGACTTGGTCTTCTCGTGGTGTTTCCGCTTTTAGTTACGTCAACCTATGCAGCCTACCGCGACATTTTTCTGGCTGATGACGGCAGCTAAACGCTGTTAAAAGTCACGTTATGCTTGACACGCCGCGCGTTATCGCCACCCCTGAGGGCGTTGAACTCACGCTCAACATTGCAGGCGTAGTGGCACGTGCTCGTGCTTGGATTATTGATGCGCTGATACGGTTTGTTTTTTACATTGTACTTGGCACTGCGCTCGCAGCATTTGGGCGTTTCGGCATGGGCTTATTTTTGGTCATGTTGTTTCTACTCGAATGGGCTTATCCAGTGCTGTTTGAAGTTTATTGGAAGGGCGCAACACCCGGTAAACGTGCTTGTCATCTATGCGTTTTGCATGACGACGGTACACCAATTGGCTGGCGCGCGTCTGTTACGCGTAATACATTGCGTGCGGTTGATTTTTTGCCATTTTGTTATGGCTTTGGCTTGATTGCGTGCTTGCTAAATCGAGATTTCAAACGATTAGGTGACTTAGCCGCTGGAACGGTAGTGGTGTACGTTGCGAGACGATCCAAGCCGCTTTTCTCGGCGAATCAAACTCAAGCCGGGGAAGTTGACAATCTTGCGATGGACGAATGGCGTGGTTTCACACAACCTGCATCGTTATTGCTAAATGAGCAGCGCGCAATTACGAATTTTGCCGAGCGGCGCGCTCGTTGGTCGGATGCTCGCGCTGCCGAGCTAGCGGCACACTTGCCCCAATTGCTGAGCGGTAAAGAGGGCGCTGCTGCTGTTGCGCGACTGTTAACTTTAGCGCGAAAAATTACCGGTAAGCGCAGTGAGGGTGTTGCGAGCAACATTAGTGACAATCACATTAAGATAGTCGGTTAATGCAGCAAGAACTGTTCGAGAAACGTTATCAAGATCAGTGGTCCGAGTTTGATCAATGGTTAAGCATTGACGCGGGCGCAAATGCAACTACAGTAAAGCCCGGCTTCCCGACAAGTGAATTGCCGCAACGCTATCGTCAGCTAGCGCGTCACCTGGCGCTGGCGCGTGATAGACAATATGGCAGCGAATTGATTGCACGCTTAGAGCGATTAGTCCTAGCGGGGCATCAATTATTGTATGGAGCTAGTCACAATCGTGGTGGCGGTGTGTTGTTTTTTATACGCCAAACTTATCCGCAACTTGTCCGCACGCACTGGCGCTCGGTATTAGTGGCTTCACTTTGTCTTTTCGGACCGCTGATAGTCTTAGCGTCGGCGATACAGTTTGTGCCCGATATTGCTTACATTTTTCTGTCCGCTAATGATTTGGCAAACGCGCAGCAAATGTATGACCCGGCTAATCGTAAATTAGGCGCTGGTCGCGATGCTAGTAGCGACGTACAAATGTGGGGCATGTATGTTTGGAACAATGTCCGTATTGGTTTTCAGTGTTTTGCGGGAGGCTTATTGTTTGGCGTTGGCGCAATATTTTTTATGATATTCAATGGTGTCAACATCGGTGTGGTGGCTGGTCACCTTACCCAATTAGGTTATAGCGAGACTTTTTGGGGATTTGTGGCGGGGCATAGCGCGCTTGAGCTAGGTGGCATCGTTCTATGTGGTGCGGCCGGTTTGCAACTGGGTTATGCGTTGATAGCACCCGGTCGCAAAACACGACTTGAATCCTTAAAAGCAAGTACCCCAGATGCTGTTGGCATACTTTATGGCGCTGCCACGATGATATTTATCGCCGCCTTCATTGAAGGATTTTGGTCAGCTTCGCGTCTACCGCCAGTTGAGCTCAAATATGCGGTGGGCATATTGCTGTGGTTTTTGATGCTCACCTATTTTGTCTTTGCGGGTCGCACCTATCGTCAAAAAAATAAAGGCGCGTCAAATGCATCTTGAGGACATTGCCGTTAATTTGCGCGTGAGAACGCCCTATGAGTCGATTGACCTTGGTTATAGCATGGTGATGGTGTGGCGGCGCGATGTGTTTCCAATCTGGATGAGCGTTTATGTCGCGGTTGGACTCATCATCAATCTTATATGCTTTGCTAAACCAGTCGTCGCACTTTTCATTCTGTGGTGGTTAAAGCCCGCCTTTGATCGCGTTATTTTGCATGTGCTGTCAGGTGCAGCCTTCGGTGCAGCGCCCACTATTAGTGATACATGGCGCGCTTTACCAAGGCTTTGGTTTAACAACGGCCTTTTCAAAGCGCTCACCATTCGGCGATTTGATTTGGCGCGTTCATTTAGTTTGCCAGTCACGCAGCTCGAGCGACAATTTGGCAAGCCTGCACGCCAGCGTCGAGCAGTGTTGGGACGCGAAGCGAGAGGTGCGGCTAGCTGGCTCACCATTATTTCGATGCATTTTGAATTTTTAATCGCGCTGTCGGCATATGTATTTATCGATTTATTGATGCCAGGCGCGAGCGATGCATTTGACCCGATGAAATGGCTCGTGCAAGCGCCAACCGTAGAGACGCAATATTTGTCGAATGCCGTTTCCATGTTGACTGTTATCGCACTGGAGCCTTTTTATGTCGCCGCAGGATTTGCGCTCTACCTGAATACGCGTACCGTACTTGAAGGCTGGGATATCGAGCTGGCATTTAAGAGGATGAATGCTCGCTTAGCGGAAGCGGCTATTACTGAAGCGCGTCGCGTGCAATGGAGTGAGGAGAAGGCAGTCTCTGCATTTAGGAAGACGACGAAAAGCGCCGCGAGTATTTGCGCGGTCTCGATACTGCTCAGCATGATAGCGATTGTTGCGCCGACTGCCGATGCCCAAGTCGTAGACGAGGCGATTGCAACGAAAACACCCACCGTAATAGTAACGCCCAATACCGGCGCACGAGCGCGCGCCAAGATGATATTGGACGATCCACAATTTGGTGAAACGCGCAAAACCTGGTCGATTAACTACATTGGCCCAGAGGCAAATGAAAAGCCAGTGCCGCCTAAAAAATACCCGTGGCTAGAAAAATTTGCTATTTTTATCGGCCAACTATTACGTATTGTTGCTTGGGTGCTGGGTGGCGTATTGGTAATTGCTTTGGTCGTACTCTTAGTGAGGCAGCTCGAAAAAAATCAGTGGCGCTTATGGAAATTGCCCAAGTCAGATCGCGCTGAAACGCTCTTTGGGTTGGATGTGCGCGCAGAGTCATTACCGGATGATGTTGCTGCCAGCGCAAGCGTGTTGTTAGCACGCGGTGATCGACGCGCTGCTTTGTCGCTGCTCTATCGTGGCGCGCTAATTTTTTTGATTGACGACGGTAAGGTTGAGATATCGCGCGGCGATACGGAAGGTGTTTGCGTGAGGAATGTCGCGTGTCATTATGCTCAGACAAAAGCTGACTATTTTGCGTCACTCGTGCGTGCGTGGCAGCAAGTGGCCTATGCAGGTTCTGACAATCAACACACTGCGCTATCCACTTCAGCCATACAAACGCTAATTGATCATTGGTCAGCACAATTTCAGCTGCGCCAAAAAACCGCTGTGGCTGATAATCCCATCAGTGTGCCAGCATGAGCGCGCAGCTATCAATCAAGCCTTCGCCAAAACGCTTATCTAGCAATGCGTGGATCATGATTTCGGTCGGTGCGCTTATGTTGGGTTTTGCGATTTATGCGGCATTTAACTGGTTCGAAATTGTTGAAGAAGAAATTTTGGTAGGCGCTAAGGGTGAGGCGGTTACTAATCCCTATTTGGGCCTACAACAATTCCTCACAGCAAGTGGTGCAACGCTTGTTTTAACGAATAAATCAAGAGAGTTAGAGTTAGGATTATCGTCAGACTCAGCGCGGCCAACAGTATTAATCCTAGGCGATCGTAGGCTTGCTGAAATGACCCCTGCGCGCGTGAAAAAAATGAATGATTGGGTGCGCGCCGGGGGGCATTTGATTGTTGAGGCGGAACAACCCGCGCTAGATGACCCTGTGTTGGCGCACTATGCCATCGAACGTAAACATTTGGTTTGGCGCAAAGGAAAATTTGTTGAAGTCAGCCGTAAGGCAATGGAAGAAAATGAGAACAGTGAGGATGCGCCTGAATCCCGTACAGATGAAAATGCGAACAAAAACTTTCCAACGAGCACTGAAGCTGCTCCCCCAGCTATGCCAAGAGGGCTTAACGCGTCAAGGCCACCTAAGCCGCGTGCTGTAAAAATCACGCTCGCTGATGGCACGCCGTTTACTGCGCGATTTGAGCCTTATCAAAATGTGCTGTTGCGTCAACTGCCAATCGCGAAAACTGAAGATAAACGGCAACTCGTGACGGATCGTGAAGGCGGGCGTATGGTCGAGTTTACGGATGGGCTAGGTAGAGTCACGGTATTTTCTAACCTTGATTTGTTGACATACAATAATTTAGAAAACAACGATCATGCCGAGCTGATTTGGCATTTAGTATCGAACTCCAACAGCATTAAGCCGCGCATTCTCGTTGCGCTCAATCGACAGAGCGATGGCTTTTGGAGGTGGATGATGTCGAATGCATGGATGGTCGCCATCAGCGGGTTTACGCTATTGCTTTTTTGGTTGTGGCGAGTAATGCCACGCATGGGGCCAATGGCGTTGCCTGAGGCGGCAACACGACGAAGCTTGATGGAGCATATGGTTGCTGCGGGCGCTTTTTTAGCTAAGCAAAATCAGTGGCAAGCACTGGTGGATCCGGTGCGAGGTCGATTTATTCATCACTACAAACGCCGTCATCCTCGCACAATGAATATGAGTGAGACCGCCTTTGTGCAATACGCGTCGCGTCATTTGCAAATTGATGAAAATCAGTTAGCACGTCTACTGTTAGTTCCCGTTGCATCTCGCCATGAAGCGATGATGGTGCTTAGGCAATTGATACCATTATTCGAGCTAGTTTCTAAGCGGTAACTATTTTCAGTAACAAGTAAAACCCTCTATACGGAATAAATCATGAACGACATCATCAGCAATTCTGAATTAAACGCAGCAACACCATCGCAAATACCGAACGAACAAATTGCGGAGGCCTGCGCACTACTAGCGCGCATTAAAAGTGAAATCAGCGCTGCAGTGATCGGCCAAGACATGGTAATTGAGCAGGCGCTCATCGGCTTAGTCGCAGCAGGGCATATCCTGATTGAGGGCGTGCCGGGCTTGGGCAAAACCTTGCTAGTCAAAGCGTTGGCAAAAGCATTTGATGGTGACTTTTCGCGTATTCAATTCACGCCAGATTTAATGCCATCTGATATTACCGGGCATACACTATTCGACGCGAAAACAGGCGAATTTCGTACCCGTCGCGGGCCAATATTTACGCATCTATTATTAGCGGACGAAATCAATCGTGCCCCAGCAAAAACACAAGCGGCGTTGCTAGAAGTGATGCAAGAAACACAGGTGACCATTGAAGGCCAAGTCTATCCATTGGCCGCGCCATTTATGGTGATGGCAACGCAAAACCCGATTGAGCAAGAGGGCACATATCCGCTACCAGAGGCGCAGCTTGATCGTTTTTTGTTGAAAATAAAAATTGATTATCCAAGTGTCAGTGATGAAGCACGTATGGTGCAATCGGTCACATCAATGTCGGTGGCGGATAAATTGGATGTGGCACGTGTCGCTACATTGATGAAACCTGAAAATGTGCTGGCATTACAGCGCATTGCGGCTGCCGTGACGGTGGAAGATAAAGTGCTCGACTATGCGGTGCGCCTCACGCGTGCCACACGTGAATTCCCGTTGCTGGCCGCTGGGGCTGGGCCACGCGGTGCTATCTCGCTCATACGCGCCGCACGTGCAAATGCCATCATCAATCAACGCGGTTTTATTACGCCTGACGATGTTAAAGATGTTTCAATCGCCGTCATGCGGCATCGTGTACGTGCTTCGCCTGAAATGGAAATTGAAGGTCGTGATGTTGATCATGTGTTGACGGAATTATTCAGCCAAGTTGATGCGCCCCGAGTTTGATGTTGGGCGTTTGGTGTTTAGCGTTAAGTGTTTAGCGTTGTGAGTGCGGCGTTGAGCGTTTTGTGTTTGAAGAGGTTTGTTATGTTTTTACGTTGCGATCAAAAATGAAGATTCCAGTGCCAACCCGCGCGCTATTGTGGCTATTGGCAGCTTGGCTGGCAGGCGCGGTTGTCGCTTCAATTTTGGCAATACCAATGGTCGCACCCATTTGGCAAATAGCTGGTGCTGTGATTGCCGTTTTACTAGTTGCAGATTGGCTTGTCACCTATCTTCGCATTAAAGATAAAGGAGATAAAAAAAGCTTTATGGTTGAGCGTCGCGCGGCCTTAACCATCCCCGTTGGTGTTGCGCATGAGATCTATTTGAAAGTCACCAATCACACCACGCTTGCGGCCACCTTGCACTTGTATGATGGTCATTCAGACCGAGGCACGGCGATTGGCCTGCCGATTGTCAGCACGATTCCGGCAGGACGTTTTGGGCAGTATCAATATACGTTTACCCCATTGGCGCGCGGCGATCTAATGTTTGGGCGCGCTCATTTACGTATACGTTCTGCACTTGGTTTGTGGTTGTTACCATTTACTGCGGGTGCGCCATCTGTGATTCGTTCATTTCCAAACTATGCGGCGGTAACACGGTATGCGCTATTGGCGGTGGATAATCGACTATCGCAAATTGGCCTACTCAAACGGCAACGACGTGGTGAAGGCATGGATTTTCATCAGTTGCGCGATTACCGAGAGGGTGATTCGCCGCGCGCCATTGACTGGAAAGCGACCGCACGGCACGTTAAATTGATTGCGCGCGAATATCAAGATGAACGCGACCAGCAAGTATTATTTTTGCTCGATTGTAGCCGCCGCATGAATGCGAAGGATGATGTGTTATCGCATTTTGATCACACCTTAAATGCGATTTTGCTACTGACCTATGTGGCGATTCGACAAGGAGATGCGGCGGGTTTGATGACTTTTGGCGCGACGGATGATCAGTATCTTGCACCGAAAAAATCGCAAGCTACGGTTAGTCGATTTTTAAACGCGCTATATCCGCTAGAGCCCACTTTAAAAACGCCTGATTATTACCAAGCCGCGCTTAACCTTGGCAAGTGCTTGAATAAACGTGCGCTAATTATTGTAATTTCAAATGTGCGCGACGAAGACGAAGATGGCTTGCATACGGCGATGGCACAATTACAGCGTCGGCATTTGGTGTTATTTGCAAATTTGAAAGAAGCTGCCATTGAAGCAAGCGCGGATGCGACGCTATTTAATCAACGTTATGCAAATCAGCGCGCCGCTAGCGACGATGCGCTGATAGAATTCGCCGCTGCTACCCAATATGCCACAGCGCGCGAAGCAACCTTAGCCAGAATGCGCGCGCGCGGCGTTAAGCTACTCGATGTCGTACCGGAAAAAATGCCGATGGCATTGGTTAATCGCTATCTTGATATGAAACAAAGTGGTGCCTTGTAGTTTCTCGTGGCCTCACAAAACGTAAACTGAGTAAAAAATGACTAGAAAATACTTCGGCACAGACGGCATTCGCGGCCGCGTAGGTGACGCTCCTATTACGCCTGACTTTGTATTGCGGCTCGGCTATGCGGCGGGCAATGTACTCGCCCAACAAACCGATAAATCCAAACCTGCTGTGTTAATCGGCAAAGATACGCGCGTCTCTGGCTATATGCTCGAAAGCGCGCTTGAAGCAGGCTTCGCTGCCGCAGGCTGCGATGTTTTCATGGTGGGCCCGATGCCAACGCCAGGGGTAGCGTATTTGACACGTGCGTTGCGACTCTCTGCTGGTGTCATGATTTCAGCATCGCATAATCCGTACGAAGATAACGGCATTAAGTTTTTTTCCGCAGACGGCATGAAATTAGACGATGCCGTTGAACACGCCATTGAGGCTGCACTTGATGCGCCTCTAATCTGCAAGCCTTCAAATGCACTTGGCAAAGCGCGACGTCTAGAAGACGCGGCGGGTCGCTACATTGAATTTTGCAAAAGTACATTTCCCGCCAACTTAAATCTGCGCGGAATGAAAGTTGTTGTCGATTGCGCGCATGGTGCCGCCTACGATATGGCGCCACGATTATTTCGCGAGCTAGGTGCAGAAGTTATTTCGATAGGAGACGAGCCCGACGGTTTTAATATCAACAAAGAGGTCGGCGCTACGCACACAGATGCTATGTGCGCCAAGGTGCGCGAAGTCGGTGCGGACTTAGGTATTGCGCTGGATGGCGACGCAGATCGGCTGATGATGTGTGACGCCGAAGGTGTTCGTTATGATGGAGATCAGCTGCTTTACGTAGTCATCAAGCATCTTCACGCCACGAATGCGTTAAAAGGCGGTGTCGTTGGCACGCTCATGACTAATTTCGCGTTTGAGCAGCGCATGCTCGCCATGCAAATCCCATTTTTACGTGCCAAGGTTGGGGACCGTTATGTGCTGGAAGTCTTAAACGAACATGGTTGGCTCTATGGCGGTGAAAATTCAGGTCACATACTTTGTTTGGATAAACACTCTACCGGCGACGGCATGATTTCTGCATTGCAAGTATTAGCCGCACTGGCAGCAAGCCGGGTAACACTGACGGACTTCACGCGTGATTTAGTCATGGCGCCACAAGTGTTAATTAATATCAGAACTCAATCCAAATTCGATTTCGCCAAATCAGAAACGGTTAGCGCGAGTGTTAAATCCGCCGAAGTAACGTTAGCGGGAAAGGGCAGAGTGCTATTGCGTGCATCGGGCACAGAACCTTTGATTCGCGTCATGGTGGAAGGCGATGATCGCGCTGTTGTGACGACACTTGCGGAAACGATTGCCGCGTGCGTGCGCGCTGAGGCGCGATAAATAAATTACAAACTCGCCTATTAGCGGGTGCTTTGGGCAATTATTGCTCTGAAGTGTCCGTTAGCATTCGTGTGTTCAACGTAGGGCTTGCCATGCGCGCCGCAGCGTATGCAAATGCCAATCACGAATGTATGAAGCCAACGAATTGAGCATGACATTTTGTAACAGCAAGCTGTCAATCACAATCAAATATGTCGCATCATGAAAATTGAAATTTGGTTTATCAACCGAAATCGAATTATTAACAATAAACGTTGACAGCATATTTTTAGTTTAGTAGTCTCATACTCAGTTCAATATAAAATATTTATGCGCGCTGGATGTTTATTCACAAAAGGTTAATATGCCGCGCCTATATGTTGCAACAATACTTCAACCAACTCTTCGTGACCCCGTCACACTAGCCAACTTGGCTTGCTTTCATATTCCTTACTGCACGCGCCCAGTGCTTCAATAGCAATACCTGCCTTATTCCACGTCGTGTTTGATGCGCCTTATTCACTTAAAGGCAAGTCACGTTTGTTGGTGCATGAAATCATTGCGCTAAAAAATGCATCGCAAGACCATTCAATAAAAAAATTAATAGGTGTTACGTGAAAAATTCCAATCTCTATAAGCAACTAATCTGCCTGTCTCAATTTGCGGCGTTAATGATATTGGCTAGTCTTATAGGGCTCGCTGGTCATGCTAACGCACAGACACCACAGACGATTACCAACTTTGCGCCTGTCACGCCGACCACATTTAGCGTAGGCAAAACGATTGCACTGACGGCGACAGGAGGCGGCTCTGGCAATGCGGTGGTTTTTTCATCCGCGACAACAAGCATATGCACGGTCGCTGGTGCAACTGCTACTGTGCTTTCGGTAGGTACATGCACACTGCGCGCCAACCAAACGGGTAACGCCACGTTTAGTGCCGCGCCTCAAGTATCTAGAAATGTTGTTGTTAATAAAGGTAGTCAGACCATCACCTTTGGCGCACTCGCGGCTAAAAATTATGGCGCTACGCCATTTGCTATTAGTGCCACAGCATCATCCACATTAGCGGTTACGTTTACATCAACCACAACTGCAAGATGTACGGTTGCTGGAAGCACGGTCACTATCGTGGGCATAGGCACATGTACCATCGCGGCCAATCAAGCAGGTAATACTAATTTCAACGCGGCGACGCAAGTCACACAAACATTTACTATTAGCAAAGGCGCGCAGACCATCACATTTGCTGCATTAAGTGGTAAGACTTACGGTATTGCGCCATTTACTGTTAGCGCCACAGCATCATCCGCACTTGCGGTTACGTTTACATCTACTACTACCGCAAGATGCACAGTTGCTGGCAGCACAGTTACCATCGTGGGCATAGGCACATGCACCATTGCCGCCAATCAAGCGGGCAACACTAATTACAACGCGGCAACGCAAGTCACACAGACATTTACGATCAGCAAGGGCGCACAAACAATCACCTTCGCTGCACTTGCTAATAAGGTAATTGGTAGCGCCGCATTTTCGGTTAGCGCATCAGCAACGTCAGCACTCGCCGTTAGTTTCACATCCACCACAACATCAAAATGTACTGTTGCAGGAAGTACGGTGACGCTGGTCGCTACTGGCACGTGCACTATCGCCGCTAACCAAGCGGGCAATGCAAATTACAATGCGGCACCGCAAGTGACGCAATCATTCACGGTGACCTCCGCTGCCCTTATTGCACAAACAATTACTAATTTTTCGCCAGCCACACCACTGCTATATAGCGCTGGGGGCACGTTTCTATTGAGTGCGACAGGTGGCGCATCTGGCAACGCAGTTATTTTTGCGTCAACTACGCCCACTGTTTGTACCGTAACGGCAAGCACCGTTTCACTTGTTTCAGTAGGCACTTGCACGCTGACCGCTAATCAAGCCGGCAATGCCACGTACAGCGCCGCATCACAAGTGAGTGCAAGCGTCGTTATTACGAAAGCCAGCCAAACCATCTCGTTCGGTGCGTTAGCTAATAAAACAGTTGGTAATGCCGCTTTTGCAGTCAGTGCGACAGCTACGTCAACACTTGCGGTAATTTTTACTTCCACCACAACAACGAAATGCACAGTAGCAGGCAGCACGGTAACATTAGTTGCGGCTGGCACATGCACTATCGCTGCTAACCAAGCAGGCAATGCAAATTACAATGCCGCCACGCAAGTCTCGCAATCATTCACAATTGCAAAAGCTAACCAGACGATTTCGTTTGCCTCCCTTGCAGCAAAGACGCTAGGTGCACCAGCATTTGCAGTATCGGCAAGTGCAAGCTCAGCTCTTGCCGTTTCATTTTCATCATCCACCGCATCAATTTGTACCGTCTCTGGTACGACAGTCAGCCTGGTAAGTGCGGGCACATGTACGATTGCGGCCAATCAAGGCGGTAATGCAAATTACAACGCTGCCACGACCGTATCACAATCGTTCGCGGTGGCTCCTGCCGCGCTCATTGCACAAACGATTACCAATTTTTTGCCTGACTTTTCACCTGACACGTCGGTGCAATACAGCAATGGAGGCACTTTTACGCTGAGCGCAAATGGCGGCGCATCGAGCATCGCAATTGTTTTTGCTTCTACTACTGCGGCAGTTTGTACAGTCGCCACTAACATTGTTTCAATCATTTCCGCTGGGACATGTACGCTAACCGCCAATCAAGCGGGTAATGTCACCTACAGCGCGGCACCACAAGTTAGCTTGGCTGTGACAGTCACTAAAGCCGACCAAACTATCGCGTTTAGCACACTGCCGAGTAAGCTATTGACGAGTATGCCTTTTATAATTAGCGCGACTGCAACATCAGCCTTAGCTGTTAGCTTTAGTACAACTACAACTGCCGTTTGCACTGTTGCGAGCAATACAGTCACCATTGTCAGCTTGGGCGTTTGTACTATTGCTGCAAACCAAGTGGGTAACGGTAACTACAATGCGGCACCACAAACGACACAATCATTTAATGTCGTGAATGGTATTAGTGCTGTTTACAGTGCGCCATTAGCGCTTGGCCAGTCGCACACGTGCGCCATTGATAATACAAATGGTTTGAAGTGTTGGGGCTGGAATGAACTAGGGCAGCTAGGCGATAACTCAATTATTGACCGCAGTACGCCTGTTGATGTAGTTGGACTCACGTCTGGCATTGCAGCAGTATCAGCGGGCGTAGCGCATAGCTGCGCGGTCACAACAAGTGGTGGCGCGAAATGCTGGGGTAATAATTACTACGGTCAATTGGGTGACGCGACCAACAACCAGCAAAATTCTCCAGTGGATGTGATCGGTCTGCAAAGCGGCGTGATGGCGATAACAGCTGGGAGTGGGCATACCTGTGTTATCACCACAGTGGGTGGCGTGAAGTGCTGGGGCGACAATTCTAATGGGCAACTAGGCGATGGCACAGGCCTCAACCAAGCCACACCTGTCGATGTGGTGGGGCTTGGTAGTGGTGTAGTGGATATTCGTGCAGGTGGCACACACACTTGCGCGGTAACGGCTGATGGTCAGCTGAAATGCTGGGGGGCTAACTATCAGGGGCAACTGGCCGATGGCACTACCACTTCTCAACCTACGCCGATCACTGTTGCTAACTTCGTCCCTGGCCTCGTGGGTGTAGAGAGCGGCTACTACCATTCATGTGCGTTAACCAGTGCAGGCGGCGTTAAGTGTTGGGGGGAGAATATTTATGGTCAAGTTGGCGCTGGAGATAACGTCAATAAGCTTATACCCACTGACGTTGTCGGGCTTTCTAGTGGCATATCAGCAATCGCGAATGGTTACTACACCTCTTGCGGTATCACAACAACGGGTCAGCTGAAATGTTGGGGAAGCTTAGTCGGCAGTAATGTGCCCGTCAATAACGATACCTTCATAAATGGCGTGATAGAAGTCGGTTTAGGCAATGGCCATACTTGCGTCATGATTACAGGCGGCGGCGTGCGTTGCTGGGGTAGTAATAATTATGGTCAGGTCGGCAATGGCACAACTGACTATCAGTTTTCACCGATACCGCCGATTGGTTTGGCAGGCATGGTTGGTATTAGCCAAACGATTAACTTTCCGCCGCTGCCAAATCAAAATTTGGGCGATAGTTCGGTTTACCTCAATGCGAGCTCAACATCCTCTCTGCCTGTTACGTTTGCATCTACGACTAATGCGGTATGTACCGTCGCAGATAATTTTGCAAATTTTGTGGCGCTGGGGATCTGTACGATAACCGCAAGTCAGCTTGGTGATGGTAACTATGGGCCGGCACCACAAGTAAATCGTTCGTTTAATATTTCAATAGGCACGCAAGTCATCACAGGTTTTACGCCGCCAACGCCAATTAGTTATCCGCAAGGCGGTGTTTTTTACTTGAGCGCTAATGGTGGCGCATCAGGCAACCCAGTGGTATTTGGCTCAACAACACCTTTAGTTTGCACTATCAGTGATGGCAATATGGTGACAGTATTAGCGGCTGGTGACTGTACGCTGACAGCGAACCAAGCGGGCAATACCAGCTATAGCAGCGCGCCACAAATCACGGCAACAGTCGTGATCCAAAAGGTCGCACAATCAATTTCGTTTTGGCCGTTACCAGAAGATATCGCACCAAGGCCATTCACCATTGAGCCTAGCCCGCTAAGCGCTGCATCCTCATCCAACCTTGCGGTCTCATTTGCTTCATTAACGCCCACTGTGTGCAGTGTTGCAGGCACATCACTTACGCTAATTAGTGTGGGCATATGTAGTGTGATTGCAGAACAAGCGGGCGATATTTTTTACCTTGCTGCGCCCTCAGTTTCACGTAGTTTTATGGTGGCGCAAGCAACACAAACCATTACACAATTTTCAGCTGCGTCTGGTTTCAATATTTTTTATAGTTTGAATGGCACATTTAATTTGAGCGCGCAAGGCGGGGCTTCACAAAACCCCGTGTTGTTTACCTCTACAACGCCTTTAGTTTGCACTATAAACGGCAACACAGCGGCCATTATCACGGCAGGTAGTTGCGTCATTGCAGCCGATCAAGCGGGTGACATTAATAACGCACCTGCCGCGCAAGCAATATTTAGTGTGACGATAAACAAAGCCAATCAATCGCTATTTCTTAGTTTTGGTGGGGTAACGACCGTAGTGTATGCAGCATCACAAACAAGGTCAGTTGTACTGAGTCGATTTAATAGTGACCTAACTTTGCCAGTCATTATTGTGTCTAACACGCCCACGGTATGCACCCATGTGCCAAGTGTTGGAAGCGATTCCTACATCGATATCCTTATCGCAGGTGAATGTCAGCTCACTGCAACCCAAGCGGGCAATGCTAACTACAACGCTGCAAGTGCCACCGCAACACTGACTATCACCAAAGCCACGCAAGTAATATCTGGCTTCACGCCAGCTACACCAATCGCATTCACCCAAGGCGGCACATTTACGCTCACAGCAAACGGCAGTAACTCCGGTGTTGTCATTAGTTACGCATCATCAACACCGCTCACGTGCAGTGTAAGTGGCAATATAGCCACCATGCTGGCTGCGGGCAACTGCACACTGACTGCAAATCAAGTCGCTAATGTCAGCTACACCGCCGCACCTACAGTCAGCGCTACCGTGTTGCTAGAGATACCGACTGAAGCTATTAGTGCACCGCGTATTGTAACGTCTGCGTTACCACCGGCCATAGTGGGCTTGCCATACTCGGGCAAGATTGTAGTGTCGGCGTCATATGCAGTGATGAGTGCAAGTGTGTCGGGGCTACCATCTGGCATGACCGCTAGCCATAACGGTAGTGGCACAATTTCGCTCAGCGGCACGCCATCTGCTGGTGCCGTTGGGACATTTCCATTCGTTGTCACCGCGACCAATGCGAGCGGCACTGTAATGCTGCCCGCACAGATACAGCTAAATGCGCCGCTCACCAATATCTCAAGCTTGAGCGCTGGTGGTAGTCACAGTTGCGCGATTAAAGATGGCGGTGTTACCTGCTGGGGGAGTAACGCTAACGGCCAGCTAGGCAATGGCACTACTATCACCAGCGCTATACCAGTAGCAGCAATTGCAGCCGCTAGCGGGGCGAGTGTCGTATCTGCCAAAGCTAATAACACCTGTGCTGTGGTGGCGGGTGGTGTGATGTGCTGGGGCAGCATTGCAAGTGCAACACCCACTAGCATCATCACCGCCGGGAGTAGCGTGACAGACGTAGCAGTTGGGCTGACCCACGCCTGTGCAGTGGTTGCGGGCGGCGTGCAGTGCTGGGGCAATAATTCTTACGCGCAATTAGGTAACGGCAATAGTGGCAATGCCACAAGCTCCGCTACACCAGTGACGACAATCGCCGCGAATAGTGGTGCTACCGCAGTATCTGCTGGCGAGCGCAATAGCTGTGCGGTGGTTAATGGTGGCGTTAGGTGCTGGGGGTCTAACGATCTTTATGCGCTGGGGGTGCTGGCGCCTAATGCAAGCAATATTCCAATTGTTGCAATCCCAGATGGCAGCGGCGTGACGGCTATTTCAACCAGCATTAGCGGCTTTAGTTGTGTAGTGGTCAATGGTGGCGCGCGTTGTTGGGGCATATACCAATCTGGCGTCAACATAGAAGGTCAAGTCACTATTTTTAATAATCGCTTTGCTGCTAATAGTGGTGTGGTTGCCGTCGGGGCTGGTACTGCACATACTTGCGTTGCTGTCGCAGGCAGTGTGTTGTGTTGGGGAAATAATAGCGTTGGTCAATTAGGCATTGGCTATACCGATAACAGAAACCGCAATGGATTTTTTGAAAGTCCGTCGTACCCACTAATCGCAGGCATCGGCATTGGTGCGGGTGGTAACGCGGTATCAATTGCCGTGGGCAATGTTCACAATTGTGCCGCAGTAGGCAGCGCAGCTAACAATATCGTGACCTGTTGGGGTAGTAATGGCGCTCAACTTGGCGATGTTACCCCTTCACGCAATATCGTACCTAGTACTAGTTTGAGTACCGCATCTGGTGTGAGCGGGGTAGGTGCGGGTGCTAGCACTACATGCACAGTTGCAGGCGGTGGCGTGCAGTGTTGGGGGCTAAACGATAAGGGCCAGCTTGGTTACGGATCAAACTTCACTAGCTTGGCACCACTCACTGCGATAGCCGCAGGTAGTAATGCGACAAGTATCTCTAGTGGCAACGAGCACACTTGTGCCGTCGTAAATGGCGGCATCCAGTGTTGGGGTAATAATAATAATGGCCAACTCGGTAATGGCAATAATGCACAAAGCTTTGCGCCTCTACCTGTCAACACTGTAAGCGGCGCTACACTAGTCGCCAATGGTCGAGATCACACATGCGCGATCATCGCAGGTGGGGCGCAATGCTGGGGTAACAATAGTAGCGGGCAGTTAGGTAACGCTAGTTTCGCTAGCAGTAATAGCCCGGTAGTAGTCTCAACAGCAACGGCTGGCGTGACTGCTATAGCAGCGGGCAGCAACTTTAGTTGTGCAGTCATCAGCGGTAGCGTTAAGTGCTGGGGGAGTAATAATTTTGGCAAATTAGGCAACGGCACGAATACACAAAGTAACACCCCAGTGACCGCCGTGGCCGCCAATGCGACAACAGTAGCCACAGGCAGCGACCATGCCTGTGCAGTTGTAGCAGGTGGTGTGCAGTGCTGGGGCTTCAATAGCAATGGGCAGCTCGGTATCATTGGTACTACATCTAGTAACACACCAGTTACAGTTATTGTGGCAGCTAGTGGTGCGACGCACGTTGCAGCGGGACAGCTGCACACTTGCGCTGTTATCGCGGGTGGCGTGCAGTGCTGGGGCGACAACACTGACGGTCAACTTGGCAATGGCACTACTGCGCGTAGCAACGTCCCCGTTAGCGTGATTCCAGCAGGTAGTGGCGTTAGTGGCATCAGTGCTGGCGTGGCGCACACATGCGCCGTCATTCATGGCGGCACACTTTGCTGGGGCGGTAATTATTACGGCCAAACAGGAATTGATTTTACCTACCCGCAGCGTAAAGTTATTGTGATCACGCAATCAGGTGCGGCACCACCTGTCGTGATCGTCGTCCCCAGTGCGCCTGTCATTTCGGCTGCAACTGCGCTCGTAAATAGTGCAACACTCATTTTTAGCCCACCCGCCAATAACGGCGGCAGCGCTATTACGAGCTACGCAGTCACATGCAGCACCAGCACCAATCCCATCGCGAATCCACCCCAAACAGCCTTACTAACCATCACTAGCCAAGACCCTAATCCCACCACAATCACAGTCGCAAACTTAACCGCAAATATTCTTTACAACTGCACCATGACGGCCACTAATGCGATTGGCGCCAGTGCTGCAAGCAATGCGTTCGGTGTCACCCCAATAGCGCCTACTGTGGCGACTGCGCCAATCCTCACCACCGCCACAGCCCTAGCAGGCGGCGCTGCACTCAGCTTCACCATGCCAAGTAGCAATGGCGGCAGCGCTATCACCAGCATTAACGCTATCTGTACTGCCGCTGGTCAAACTAATCGTACCGGCACAATTGCTGTGCCAGCGTCACCTGCCGCAGCACCTACCAGCGTTAACGTAACTGGCATGTCATCAGGTGTCAGTTACTCCTGCACCGTCACCGCCACCAACAGCGTCGGCATCAGCCCCGCCAGTAATGCACTCACTGTCACCCCTAACAGCAGCGCCCCAACCGTCAGCATCACCGCCCCGGCCAACAACGCCATACTCAATACCAACACCCCTGTCACCATCACCGCCACAGCCGCCGTGCCGATGGGTGCTACCACCACGCTCACCAAGTTGGAGATATTTGACGGTACTACCGCTTCTGCCCCGCTGCTATACACCTTTACCCTCACGGGCAACACAAGCTTCACCGGCGACCTAAATTGGGCGACCCCCACCCCCGGTAGCCACAGCCTAACGGCCAAGGTGACCGATAGTTTGAATCAAACCGCTACCAGCGCCCCCATCAACATCACGGTGCGCGCCAAACCAAGCGTCAGCCTCACCACGCTGAGTAACTTCTACCTAGCCCCTGCTGGCATTGATTTATTTGCCACGGCCACTGCCAACGCCACACCCACCATTACCGCCGTGCCCACCATCGTCAGCGTCGAATTCATTGCCACCAATACGCTAACCAGCCAAGAGACCAGTATTGCGACCCTCACCACGTTGCCCCACACCAGCCGTTGGCTAAACGTGCCAGTGGGTAGCTACACGGTGATAGCAAAAGCGACCGATAGTACGGGTGCGACCGCAACTACGCCACCACTTGCTATTACCGTCGGTACGCCAGCAGGTCTTAACATCACCCCAGCAGCAGGCCTCAACGGCACAGCAGTCACAGACGACACCACTGCCATTTACGGCAGCTACCAAGCCCCACCCAATAGTGCCATCACCATCAATGGGCAGTTAGCCACGCTCACCGAGGCAGGGCAATTCTTCATCAACAACGTCCCGCTTCCCCTCATCGGTAGCAACACGATCACCATTACCTTAACCACACAAGACGCAAATACGACCACACAAACCCTCACCATCACAAGGCTCGCCCCACCGCCACCACCCGTGCAGCCGCCAGTACAAGTGCCGCCACTACCGCCGATACCGATCCCGGCGATATACACCGCCACAGTAGGCGAGGGCGGCATATTTGCGCCCAGCCTGAATACCAATTACCAAGCACCGATTACCGTAAGCATTCTCAACGGGGTCTCACCACTCGTAGGCACGACCTTATCCATCTCATGTTCAAGCGGCTCACCTGCAACACCGAGGCCTGTGACCAATAGTGAGACGACGATTAACTGCTTATATCCTGAGACGGGGCTCTATCAAGTCAGTGTGACAGTGCTGGACATGATGGGAGGTCTTATCTACACGACCGTGAAGCAGGTGAAGGTGGAGAATCCGTTGGAGAAGATTCGCATTGTGCGTGGGGTGTATAGCGATTTAATTGACAGGCTCAAAGCCAGTAACAAAACATTGGCGCTGAATTTGTTCTTTGGGCATGCGCAGCAAAAATATGATGATGTATTTACTGCCTTAGAAGGTGATCTTGTTGCAGCAGCGAATCAACTAGGCGTGATTTCTAGGGTAACGGTATCGCCAGAAACAGCGGAATTAGTGATATCAAGAACAGACATGAACGGCACAAATAATTTTTCAGTGATTATGTTTTTTGGCGAAGATGGTATTTGGCGAATTGAGGGGATGTAATGAACACAAACGATTTGAATGTCACTAAGCGCATGACAGGTTTATTTATATCACTGGTGATGATGCTAAGCCTAACGAGCTGTGGCTCGACCGACTATCCGCGAGACAACGACGAAACGGGCAAGCTAACAGAAGCGACAGTCTATGACGTTAGCCAAACGCCGCGTATACCGTTAGCAGATGCATGGGTGGTGGTGGAGTATTGGTACGTTTCTGGAAGTGGCATTGTAGAAGCTAAAGACAATTGCCGTGCCTCGTATTCGCTTAAGACTGATGCGATGGGAAAGGTACAGTTTCCAGAGCGGACAAATCACACGGTCAAGATTAACGCATACAAGCCTGGCTTCGGATATAAGACAGCGCGGATTAAGCCTCCTTATGAGGTGAGTTTGCAGCCCATGAATCTAACTCGAAAAGAGGAGTTCCTGCATATGGGTGCAGCCGCAGCTCGCACGAGATGCTGGGAGAAGGAAAATCAGTTACGCGGGCTTGAGAGACAACGATATTTTTATCTTAAAGCCAAAGCGCTTGTGGATACAAATGACGCAGAAGAAATGCGTCGCCTATGGTGGATAACACAAGCAATTGAAGAAACAGAGGCTCTAAATGTTAAATAAAAAATTAACCTATTCTGCTTTAGTTGCTGTCTTCATGCTCATTGCAACCATGCCAAGTGAAGGCTACGAAGTTTCAACGCACGCAGTCATTACACAGAAAGCTTTTGAGCGTTCAATGTTCGCGGCATCACCTAATCTAGTAAAACGTCTTGGCTTCATCATCAGTAATCCCAATGATGTTTTCGGCAAAAAATACTACGATATGAATGGCGTGGAAGCTCCAGAACGATTTGCTGGTAGTCCTAATTTCGCACCCACAAACTATGAATTTAATATCTTAAGGCCAAATGACGGTACAGGGCGTTTTGCCATTGAACCCCTCTCCCTCCCCGGCTGGCTAGCCCGCGGCGCAGTACGCGAAGACGACAATATTGCTGAAGCCGACAAGATACCCCAAGACGACCCATGGATAACGGGCAATGTCACGCTCGATAACCGACCACTACATCATTTCTTTGATCCGTATAACAACCGCCCACTCACGGTATTGTTCTCCTCACTATTCACACAGAAATCGCCTGACTGGGCGCTAGGTGTGAACGACTTTGCAGGTGGCCTAAATTCGCCCAACACATCAAGACGCAATCACTTCACAATCGTAGATGCGCGTGAAATGAATTGGCAAATTAAGGAAACATCATGAATATAAATTTTATGCAAGTAACTAAATATCTTGCTGGCTTACTCGCATCAACCGTAATGTTGCTTAGCCTTACTGGCTGTATGTCAACAGAGCTACCAAGAGATAACGATGAAACGGGCAAGCTAAGCGAGGTAACCGTTTATGACATCAGTCAGAATCCGCGTGTACCGATAACAGGTGCTTGGGTTTTAGTGGAGTATAGGTATGTCACATGGGGCGGTCTTGTTGAGGGTAGGCAATATTGTCGTATCTCGTATTCAGTTAAAAGTGATGCGAAAGGAAGAATTTATTTTCCAGAAAGAACTAAACATGCGCTATTTACGTACCCTTTCATGGCGGGATTTGAGCAAAAACAGGGGCAACAAAGAGACGAAATTATCCTCCATCCAGTTACTCGAACACGCGAGGAAGAATTTCGCTTTTTTATCATTGCCAGTAATGGGACAGATTGCTATGACATGGAAAGTAAAATTAGACAGCTTGATCGACGCAAATACTTTTTTGAACTCGCAAAAACGAAAGTCAATCTCGCAAATCGCGAAGAGTCTTATTTATTTCAGCGCAATCAAGAGTCGATAGCGAAACTTGAAGCTGAAGCGCTGGAGCGTGTTAAGTGAAGAATTTAAATGCACTGCATCTTGCAATGCTATCGACGCTCTTATTGTCCGTTAATAGCAGCGCATATGAAGTCTCTACGCACGCTGTGCTAACACAAAATGCATACGAGCGATCACGTTTGGCATCATCCCCTGATTTAATCAAACGCTTAGGTTTTATCGTTCGCGACCCAAAAGATATTTTTGGTAAGAAATACTACGACGTTAGCGGTGTGGAAGCACCCGCGCGATTTGCCGATAGTCCAGGTTTCTCGCCATCAGATTATGAGGAAAATATTTTAAATCCACGTATTGGCAGATACGCTATCGAACCCCTCTCCCTCCCCGGCTGGCTAGCCCGCGGCGCGGTACGCGAAGACGACAGTATTGCTGAAGCCGACAAGATACCCCAAGACGACCCATGGGTAACTGGCAATGTCACGCTCGATAACCGCCCGCTACATCATTTT
>JANNWG010000011.1:0-38407 GCA_031414695.1 Burkholderiales bacterium | reverse complement strand
AAATATTTTTAAACCCAATGCTTAAAAAAACGCAATAAAAATTAACTGGTCGCTTGTTTTATTTTTTAAATTTTTTTAATTTATTTTTTGGGGGGCATTAGCGGATAATATCTCCCCCTATCGCCCCGCCGATAATGTACTTTGTAAATTGTGTGAGTTGACTTGCCTGATAGCACCTTACATGCCGTATTTCAGCCAATCGTATCCATACGCTCTGGCAGCATTGCGGGCTTTGAGGGTTTAATCCGCGGCCCTATGGGTAGCAAAACCGAATCACCTGCCCAGTTGTTTGCTGATGCCTATGCAAATAAAACCAGCGCCAAGCTGGATAGACAGTGTCGTCGCACTGTCACTGCTGCATTTGGCGCCTTGAAACTGCCTGGCAAATTATTCGTCAATATCTTGCCCGCCAGTCTGTCTGATATCGAAACATCAGGCGAGATGATCAGCACTTTTTTAGATCACGTTAATTTGCGACCTAATCAAATCGTGGTGGAGATTACTGAGTCACAACCATTTAATGATGTGCACTTAATAAAGCGTAGCATCGGGTTGTTGCGCGCAATGGGATTTCAAATTGCGCTTGATGACTTAGGTGAAGGCTACGCCAGTTTGCGCTTGTGGCTTGAGCTAAAACCTGATTATGTGAAGATTGATAAGCTTTTCATTCAAGGCATACATCAAGATAGTTTTAAGCTGCAATTTGTTCGGGCGATACACCGTATCAGTGAATCCACTGGCACTGCCATCATTGCGGAAGGCATCGAAACCGAAGCAGACTTACTGGTAGTGCGTGATATCGGTATTGAATATGCACAAGGGTATTTCTTTGCACGCCCTAGCACGCACCCCGCAGCAAGACTCACAGAAGCCACTATCATCACCATGGGCGCACGCTTGGTTGCAGTCACAAATACCGTACAGCCTAAGTACATCAATCGTGTCCAAATCGGTAAGCTCGTGACCGCTGCAGAGTCCGTTTCACCCATCACACCAAATGATCAAATCATGATGATGTTTAATGCGGATGCCAATCTTGCTTCTATCCCAGTAGTGGTCGATTCTATCCCTGTCGGACTTGTCAGACGCGCGCGCTTCATACAAGAATTCGCCCGACCATTTCGCCACGAGCTATACGACAAACGACCCTGTGCCTTGTTTATGGATAACGACCCGCTGGTGGTGGAGGCAACCATGCCAATTGCCGAAGTTAGTGAACTAATCAGCGAGGTAGATCGTCGTCATTTAGCGTCTGGTTTTATCATCACGGAGAATAATCGTTACCTCGGTATGGGCAGCGGGCAATCTTTGGTGCGTGAATTAACCGAGATGCAAATCAACAACGCGCGCTATTCTAACCCGCTCACCTTACTTCCTGGCAATGTGCCAATTGATGAGCATGTTGATCAACTACTAGCGGCTAAAAATCCATTTGTTGCCGCGTACTGCGACATTGACTTTTTTAAGCCATACAATGATTTGTACGGCTACCGAAAAGGCGACGACATGATTCGTGCCGTATCGCATGCACTGCTCACGCACACCGATGCCACGCGCGACTTTGTTGGCCATGTCGGTGGGGATGATTTCATCTTGCACCTGCAATCGACTGATTGGCAAACAAGATTAACGTCAATCATCGATGCTTTCAAACAGGTGCGGCAGTCGTTACTCAAAGAAGAGGATTTAGCGCGCGGAAATTACCAATCTAAAAATCGTAAAGGCAAATCACAGAGTTTGCCTATCCCTTCGTTATCCATTGGTGTCGTGCACATCGAGGCAGAGGGATTTGACTCAGCGCAGGACGTGTCACACGCACTCGCCGAGGCTAAACGTCAAGCGAAGAAAACCAAAGGCGACTCCATTTTTATAGAGCGGCGTAAGTATTTGCTATAAGGATTCACTAGCTGTCTGGAAATAAACCTAATCAACTCACCATTCGCCAAATACGCGCGTTTGTTTTGCATTAAAAGCAGTATTTAGCGCCAAATTAAGCGCTATAATTTGTGCTGCTTTTAGATTGGATAAAAAATGCAAACGCTACATACAGACCTAACAATTAGCATGAGCGATTTCAAGAAGAATCCTGCCAAAATTTTGCGGGATGCGAAATCACAGCCTGTCGCCGTCTTAAGTCATAACAAAGCTGCTTTTTACATGGTTGATCCCTTATTGTTTGAAGCGCTACTCGATGAAGTGGAGGATGCACAACTACTGCCTATCCTAAAGGCGCGTATCGCAAGTGCGGCGGCAGGTAATTACACGTTGGTTGATATTGACAGTGTCTAGCACGCGATATCAACTTGCTTTTGAACAATCAGCACTCGTCGAATGGCAAAAATTAGACGGCGCAATTAAAGAGCCACTACGAAAAATACTAAAAAAACGGCTCGACGCGCCGCACGCTGTGGGCAATGCACTACACGGCGAATTAGCAAGTTGCTACAAAATAAAATTACGATCACAAGGCTATAGATTGGTCTATCAGGTTATTGACCAACATCTGGTCGTGCTAGTCATATCAATTGGTCGACGAGATAAGTATGCTGTTTACGCGTCAGCCATTGAGAGGCTTAAGAAAAAAATGGCGTAACGCCGCACATCCGCGTCAGCTTTTTATACAAAAACTGTCATCGCGAAGACTTATTAAATTGCGACAATCATTTGAAATTAATTTCAAATCGGCCATCGCAAATGACATTACGCATCTTAAGACACGCGGCTTACGCACTCTTCGCGTTTGCCTTCAATAATTACGCCACCGCTAACGAAATAAAAATCGGTGTCGTGATGGATCAATCGTCTATCAATGCTGACATTGCTCGTGACTATATGGCGGGCGCTAGAGCTTTTTTTGATCACCACAATAGCCAAGTTAAAGCCAGTGATCGCATCACACTTGTCGTAAAAGATGATGAAGGTATTGCCGCAAAAGCCGTTCAGGCAACTCGTGAACTGATTGAGGGCGATAAGGTAGATGCGCTGTTCGGCTTCGTGGGTGACGAGAGTGTCGCCGCGGTATCGACGGATCAAGTCTTTCGGCGCGCGCGCATTGCGCTTTATGCACCACTCAGCGGCGACGTGGTTTCTGCTGCACCAGACACGATTTTTTATGTTCGCCCGACCTACCGCGCGGAAGCGCGCTACTTAATTAATCATTTTAATTTATTGGGAAATAACAATTTCTTAATTATCAGCACGGCTTCACCAGCCGGCGATCGCTTATCCTCGCAAATTGCGGAGGAAGTCGTACTCAAAAATTTACGCGCGCCCACTCGCGTCAACATTCCCGCTGATTACAAAGGCATGCGCGAAATTGCAGCCCGCGTACTCAAAATGAATCCGCAAGTCATTATCTTGGCGACGGACACGATTACATCCGCAGAATTCGTCAAGAATTTTCGCGTGCTTGATAAGGGCACCAATATTGTCGCGTTTTCCATGGTCAATCATCGCACGCTGATGGAGTTCGCTAAGCCTGAATTTGCCGCTAGCACGATGATTACCCAAGTCGTACCACACCCCGATTTGCCGTTATCAAAAGTACAAGTGGAGCATTTGCAGTTGATGGCGAAGTATCGCGATGAGCCGCCGTCGCACGTGACACTCGAAGGTTTTATCGCCGCTAAAAGCTTTGTGAGCGCCATCACTAAAGCAAAAGCCGAGACACGCCCTGCCATCTTAGCTGCCCTCAGCGGCGAGCGACGCTTTGATGTCGGCGGTATCACATTGATATTTACCAATGCGGATGATCGGGGTTCTAAATTTGTTGAGCTGGCTTTCTTACGCCGCTCGGGCAAATTAATTCAGTAGTTCTCCATATTACAAAGTGCACGCTAGACGGCTGCGTTCAGCACCTATTGCCCCAAACAAGCCGCCAAATAACGAGTTTGGCAATTCCTATTAGCCAAACCAACAGATATAAAAATTGAAATATAAGCGTCACGGTCTCGTCACAAAAACTTTCTAAATTAAATATTTTTTCAGCCAGTCAGAACCAGCCACCCTCAGTCAGCCTATAAGGACGCAATACCATGTCATACGATAAAAGCGAAGAAGATATCATCACCAATTTGTCCACAAATACCCACATTGACGATGTCGTCAATGCCGCACTTGCCAACCCAAATCGTCGTCGTTTGATGGCCTCCGGCGCAGGCGCTGCAGCCCTCTCGTTTATGAGTTTAACGGGTTGCAGCGATAGCAATGATTCTCCTGCGCCGACGCCAGCGCCACCAGTAGCACCGCCATCGGTAGCCCCACCTAAAGCGACTGCATTAGGCTTTGCGGCTGTGCCAAAGTCACTGGCCGATACGGTCTCGGTTCCTGCTGGATACCAAGCATCAGTATTATTTCGCTTAGGCGACCCAATGAATGCGGCTACACCAGACTATCGTAACGACGGCACTGAGACTGGTGCGTCATTTGCGACGCGTTCAGGTGACCACCATGATGCCATACATTTTTTCGGCATGTCTGCCACAGGCACCTATGATCCTAACAGCATCACGCGTGGTTTATTGTGTATGAACCATGAAGCGATTACGCCCGCATTTTTACATGCTAATGGCGTGACCAATGTGGGTGGTGTGCGCACAGTCGCAGATGAAGTTATTAAAGAATTAAATGCGCACGGTGCCAGCATTATTGAAGTCGTCAAAACTGGCAACACGTGGACGTATGTGCGCAACTCAACATTTAACCGCCGCATCACCACGAACACCGAAATGCTAATCACAGGTCCTGCAGCGCGCACACCGTTCATGATCACCAGATTTTCGCCCGATGGTTCACGTACACGCGGCACAGTGAATAACTGCGCGCACGGTCACACGCCATGGGGCACTTATTTAACCTGTGAAGAAAACTACGCAGGCTATTTCCGCCGCGTAACCGCCACCGATAACGCCAACAGAAGTGCTAAAGAACTAACCTCATTTGCGCGCAATGGTGTGGCAGGTAATGGCCGTGAAGGTTGGTCGACTGTTATCACAACAGACGCCAATGACACCACGTTCTCGCGTTGGAACACAATGAAAATTGGCGCTTCTGCCGACGGCAGCGATGACTTCCGTAACGTCGCCAATACCTACGGCTGGGTAGTCGAGATTGATCCATTTAGCCCAACCTCTACTCCTAAAAAACGCACCGCACTGGGTCGCTTTGCACATGAGGGCGCATGGCTTGGTAAGGTCACAGCAGGCCAGCCGCTAGTGTGGTACATGGGCGATGATGCACGTAATGAATACATCTACAAATTTGTGTCTGATGCTAATTGGGATCCCGCTGATGCTAACCGTGGCGCAACTGCAGGCGACAAATATTTAGATTCAGGCAAGTTATACGCCGCTAAATTTAACGCGGATGCCACTGGTGAATGGCTCGAGTTACGCTTCGGCACAGGCGCACTAACCGCGACCAACACGGTGTATCCGTTTGCAAACCAAGCCGATGTGGTCATCAACGCGCGTATCGCCTGCGATGTTGTTGGTGCCACTAAGATGGATCGCCCTGAGTGGGGTGCAGTTGATCCATTTAACGGCAGCGTTTATATGACGCTCACCAACAATAACGGCACGCTACGTACCGTGGCTGCAACAGATGCCGCCAACCCACGTTCATATAACGATCCACGTACTACTGGTACTGTGCAACGTGGCAACCCGAATGGTCACATCATCCGCTGGGCAGAAGTTGCAGGCAATGCCGCAGCAACCACATTTGCGTGGGATATTTTCTTATTCGGTTCACGTGCAGGCTCCGATCCACGCACCGTAAATTTGTCGGGTCTAACAGCAGCAAATGATATGTCTTCCCCAGACGGTTTGTGGTTTGGTGCAAACGGTTTGCTGTGGATTCAAACTGACGACGGTGCCTACACTGACGTGACCAATTGCATGATGCTTGTTGCTATTCCTGGCAGCGTGCGTGACGGCACAACGGTGCAGGTCACTAACACCGACGGTGTCAACACAAAGACAGTCACCACCTATGTTGGTGCACAGCTGGGCGAAACCAGACTCCGCCGCTTCTTAGTTGGCCCTAAAGAATGTGAAATCACAGGTATCGCTGAATCACCAGATGGCAGAGCGATATTTGTGAATATCCAGCATCCCGGTGAAGATACAACACCAAACTTCACCACCAGAACGTTTGGTAGTAACTGGCCTGATGGCGGAAATTCACGTCCACGTAGCGCGACCATCGTCATTACTAAAATTGATGGTGGTGTGATTGGGACGTAATAACTGATACTGCAATTGCAACAAAATAAAAACGGCGCTCAATTGAGCGCCGTTTTTACTTACCAACTACAAAGTGATTAAAACGGTTGTCTTACCAATGACTTAGCTTGACTAACGCCTGAAAACACGCCACTTGTGAATTGATACTGCATGTTAATCGTCGAAGGGCGCACTGCCAGATCAACGCCAAGCTGAAGTGTGCCAACCTGACTACTTTGTAATCGCAGCGGATCATAAGTCGCGCCAATCCAAGGTGAGCCAACGGTCTTAAAAAGCGCGCCAACAAAGTTTCTGCCAGTTGAGCTACTGCGCCATTCGCCGCCCGGCATCACATACCAAGTGGGATTGCCCGATTGATCGTAGCTATACCAAACCGCAAACAACGCATTCGACTGCTGGGCAATACTTAAGCCCCAACCGTTTTCTATCAAGCCTGTCCACCATAAATCACCAATATTAGTTGTCGAGACGGCACTATCGGCATTCAGAGATTGACGTTGTAATTGTTTAGCGCCGCTGCTGCCCTCGATACGATATTGCAACGAGATGGCGTTAGCTGAGACAGCACGTATTGTCATCTCACCCTTTGCCGCGCCCACCACTAATGCATCACGATCGTATTGATCTAGTCTTGGACCACGCGGCTGAAAGAGTTGCCCCGTGTACGTCGTAAAGTTTTCAGACCATGCGCCACCTGGCATCACATACCAAGTCGGCTCGCTGTTACGGTCGTAAATGTAGAGAGCGACAAACTTCTGTCCCGATTCCGCACGGTGCGTGATAGACATGCCCCAGCCATTTTCAGCAGCGCCACCCCACCATAGACCGCTAAGATCGTTTTCTGCGGTATGACGGACAAAATTGGCAATTGTCGTCGCAGCCGCATTTACAGTCAGTCTGCAATCATCACGCCCAGCGCTCGCACATGCGCCAGACCAGCCAACAAAACGTGAGCCTTGCTTAGCTTCAGCGCGCAGTGTCACAGCAGCGCCGATTGGATAAGTCCACTGGCAGGTTCCACCGCAAGCAATCCCATTCGGGATCGAGGTAACGCTGCCATCGCCATTGCCACTCAGCGCCACTGTTACAAGATTTTCGTTAAGCGCGGTATTACCCAAATACGCGGCAATATTTTCGTAGCCTACTGTCGTCAAAATTGACTGTAAAAAACCCATGCCGCTAGACGTAAAAACCGTTAAACGCAAAAAATCAGGGTCATTGGCCGCGAGCTTGGCACGGCGATCCGGTGTGGCACCGTGGCAAGTCTCACACAGCGCTAAATACAATTGCTGACCAGCGAGCGCATTTCCCGTTGACGCAAAGGCGTTTGATGCCAATAAAATAACGGACAAGATAAAGGTAGAAAAAAAAGTACGCATTGCCATTAACCATGATTAAAACAATGATGCTTGACGTTCATCATGACAAGGTGATGACAGCAGATTGTTGCTTCTCGGTGCGTCAATCATGCGTGGTGATCGTTGCGCGAAATTTTGCTTGTATGTCTTCTAATTTGGCTAGTGGTTGCACATCGCAATCCCTCCCAACCTCCCTTTTTCAAAGGGAGGAGCAGATTCGTTACGTAAATATAGCTAGCAGAAATGAACTGCTAGGTAGCCAACTCCTCCCTTTGAAAAAGCCTGTCCTGAGCTTGTCGAAGGGGGAGGTTGGGAGGGATTGCATACAACCACTATTAACGTTGTAAAAGGTACACTGAGCACAATACTTTTCACACACAACTATCTATGGCTGAAACGTAATATCCGTTTCAAACGCGCGGTTATTTGTGCCTGTATTAAATTTCCAGCGCTGCAACGCATTGATGACTTCACGATTAAAGATACCAACGGGGCTGGCCGACAAGATGGTGACATCGGTAACTTCGCCAGCCGCATTGATAGTCGCACGCGCACGTACTGTTCCGCGCTGAATGCCACGCTGCGTTGCTTCGCGTGGAAAATTTGGCCGTGCGCTCGACAAAACGTTAATCACATTGGCATCTGCAACTTGTGTTGGATTTGCCGTCGCTGATTTTGCTTGGTCTCGATTCGAGTTCGCGGGCGGTGGTGTAGCACTCTCTTTATTAGCGTAAGCGCTTGATGGTGTTGGGCTAGGCGGAATCGCTGCCGCCGTTGCTGCTGGTGCGGCTGACGCGTTGATTATTGACGGTGACGACTCCACTGCTTGCCGCGTTACGGCATTACCACTTGGTGTTGTCGGCACTTGTGCAGCAATCGCAACATTTGCCGCTGAAGGCGCGCTTTTATTTGGATTTACTTCCGAATTTGGTGCTGACTTGCCATCTCGCTTGTCTTGCAGATCGCGCAAATCCGACATGTAGTCAACGGATTTACGCTGCAAGTGGAAATCAGGAACGGTCTCTTGCCGAATCTGCACACCACGCATTCGATCAGCTGTGGTGAGCTGTCGCTGTTCTTCACCACAGCCGATTAGCGTTATCGCGATAAGCCAATATAGGACAATTGAAGCCAATGATTTTGCGCTGCGTGCGTCAGGAGCGCCTAGCGACAGCGTACGATACGAATAAAAAATGGTGATGTACATGAGCGCCCAATCCAGACTGCCGTTGAATGTATGGCATCGCGCACAAGCTCATCATCACCTTCGTGAAGTCATGCGCTTAGGCGAGCAACAGCAGTCTAGTTGCCCTAGTTGACAGCAATATTTCACGTCATGCCATTTCTAGATTCAAATATTCATAAACTCATTTCACCAATGTTTTTGACTTGGCCACCCAATCTAGCAACCGATCCAAAATCGCGCGGCCGCCTGCACTGATAGCTTTAGGATCGTTAATCATTGCCGCCACCACATGTAGCTGCCCGCTCGCGTCAGGTACGTAGCCTGCAAGGGAGACAACATCACGCAAGCTACCTGTTTTGATACGCCCCACTTCTGCGGCGGGGCTACCTTTGAGGCGACTTCGCATTGAGCCATCAACGCCGATAATGGGTAAGCTCGACATAAATTCTGGCGCCCATTTGCTGCGGTGCGCGGCTTGCAGCACACCGGCTAATTGTGAAGCACTAATACGCTCCAGCCGTGATAATCCTGAGCCGTTTTCAATGACTAATCCGGTGTCGTCAATATTGCGCTGCTTTAGCCAAGCACGTACTTCAGCTTCGCCTTTTTGTAATGTAGTGCCCGCGCCAGCACTATCGAGCGCGCCGAGGTTTAGCAACGTCATGCGGGTGATGGTGTTGTCTGAAACTTTATTAATGTTGCGCGTAACTTCTGCCAATGGTCTTGCTTGATGCTGCGCCAATAATTTTGGCAAAGTCGCCACTGGCTGGGCGTTTTCAGGCATTTTTGCTTCAATCACCTCGCCAGTAAACGAGCCGCCTAATTTGCGCCATGTCGTGCGAAATAGCCTTTCAACATAGTCTGCGCGGTCAATCACATTGATATTGACCGTGTGAGTACAATTTTTAGGGAAGCTGCCGTTAAGATAAACGCGGATTTCTCCCGCGTCAGACTTTACGGTTGTGGGGATTTTCCAGCCGTCTTCCCATTGCGAACACGGCTTGTCGCTTAACGTCATGTTGGAAATCACACTCACATTAGCAAGCTCGGGCGTTAGCCGAATGAGAAAGCGTTCATTGTTGGTCTCAATATCGTACTGCGCTAAATTCATATTAAGCATCAACGAATCGGGGATAACGTTGTAGCGAAACTCGATTGACTCATCAAACGGTGGCACGCCAATATCTAGGCGCGCAGGCTGGTAAAAATGGCGATCAACCAATAAATTACCGCGAATAGTCGTAATCCCCTTGTGACGCAGCGTGAGCAACATACGCTCAAAATCTTGCCATTCAATATCGGTATTGCCCAGCCCGCGCAACACCACATCACCAGTCAATACGCCATTATCAATAACGCCCGTCGTGGTTAATTCGGTGCGGCTGCGATAAGCTGGACCCAAGCGATCAAGGCCAACAATAGCGGTCAATACTTTCATCGTTGAGGCGGGCTGCATGGGCAATTCAGCTCTATGTGAGACGATAACTTTGCTATCCGCCACGCGCAGTACCACCACACCAACGCTAGCCTCATCCAAGTTGCTTTCGCGCAACATGGTTTTGATTTCAGCTGGTAGCGATGTGGCAGCGTCAGTAGCATTCACTGGCAACGCCAGCACCAATAAACTGATGCAACACACCGCTGAGCTAGCAAATTTGTTCAACATAACGTTCTCCAGAAGCAAATAAAATGACAGCCGCATCAACAAATCAACCGTAAATACGTTGTTGTTTTTTTGTAACAAGGCTTACATGAATTTAGATTGGTAGTATATTGGTATTGTTGATTGTAAAAATAACAAATAGCAAGCACCACAGCAGCAGCATGTCTGCATGATTTTCATGATTGTTAATTAGGAGAGACCAGTGAAACTGAAAAAACTCGCACAAGTAATATCACTACTTTGCATCGCGGCACCTGCTTTTGCACAAGCGCCCGCACCAGCTGCGCCGGCAAGACCAGCCGTAGCACCTGCAGCAAAACCAGAAAAAATCGAAGTTACTGGCTCAAGTATTAAACGGGTGGCAGATGAAGGTGCAACACCATTACAAATTATTACCAAAGAAGAAATTGATCGCGCCGGTATTACCAGCGCTGAAGAGTTAGTTTCTCTTTTGTCCGCTAACGGCACTGGCGCTGACAATATGTCTTCAAACGTCGCCTTCAGCGTAAACGCCAACGAAGCCCGTAATAGTAATAGCGTTGCATCGGCTAATTTGCGCGGCTTGGGTGCCGCGAGTACATTAGTGTTGCTCAACGGCCGACGTGTTTCTACACACGGCGCGCGCGGCAATGCGGTGGATTTGAATGCCATTCCATTAGCCGCAGTAGAGCGTGTTGAGGTACTAAAAGATGGCGCTTCGGCTATCTACGGTACCGATGCGATCGGCGGCGTGATTAACTTCATCATGCGTAAGGACTTCGGTGGCGTTGAAGTACGCGCCCAGGCAAGCCGTACACAAGAAGGCGGCGGCGGATTTACACGTGGCTCGATTGTTGGCGGCTTTGGTGACTTGGCCAAAGATGGTTTTAATGTGATTGCCAGCTTCACTGTAGATCGGCAAGAAAAATTGCGCGGCAGACAACGCGATTTCATTAACGGCAATCAGCCTGATCGTGGTTTGACGCCTGACACTGGCGGCGGACCATTTGCTACACAGAACTCAGCGCTCAATACTGGCTTTGGCGTTAATCCACCAGGCTCCCCAATCATTGGAACCTACACCTTGCCCGTTCCTAGTATCGCGCTAAACCGCGCTAATTTACTGAGCTTTCAAAACCGCTGCGACATCATTGGCGACCAATTTCAGTATCGTGCTGATGTGTTAGGCCCAGCGTTTTACAATTCAGCCCGCGGTTGTGCATACGATTACGGTAAGCAACGTGTATTGATTCAGCCTACTGATCGACAAAACTTAGTCGCACGCGGCACCTGGCAATTCTCTGACAATCATCAAGCGATTATGGAGCTTGTGGGTTCGCGCACAGAAGCAACAAACCAATTCGAAGAACTGCAAATCAACACCAGCATTGCTGCCGGTAGCGCCTACCCAGTTGGCGGCCCTTTCTACCAAAGCTTACTGCCGTTTATTCCGACGTTTAGAAACGACCGTCCGATTGCCTACCGCTGGCGTTGTATTGCTTGCGGCCCGCGCGAAAGCACTAACGTTTCTACTGCCTTCCGTGCCATGATTGCGCTGGAAGGTACGATTGGTAAATATGATTATCGCGCGGGTTACTCGCAAGCGGGTAATAGCGCCGGGTCTACATTAACTGGCGGTTACTTCCGCACCCTAGAGCTGAATACCGCGCTGGGCTCTGGCCTCGTAAATCCTTGGCTCTTACCTGGACAAACGCAAACACCAGCAGCATTGGCGGCGCTTGACTCTGCACGCGCAAACGGCACATCATTATTTGGCGGCGTAGCAGGGCTTAGACAGTTTGATGGCTCTATTTCAGGCGAAATTTTTAATTTACCTGCTGGTGCAGTCGCGGCGGCGGTTGGTTTTGATATCAGAAAAGAGTCATTTAAGTTTCGCAATGATTCGACTTCAGTTGCTATCTTGGGCGCACCGTTTGATACAGCGATTAACTTAGCCACACGCAGCATTAAGGCTACTTATGCTGAAATTTCTATTCCAATCTTAAAGTCATTAGAGTTTACGGCAGCAATACGTAATGACCGTTATAGCGATTTTGGTAACACCACTAATCCTAAGTACTCGATTCGCTTCAATCCGTTCAAGTCGGTGCTTTTCCGCGGCTCGTACAACGAAGGCTTCCGCGCACCTAGCTTTTTCCAGCTCTACTCGATTGGCGGTGCTTCTCCACTGGCACAAAATATTAACGACCCTATTTTGTGCGCCACCTTTGTTGCAACGAACCCCGCTTGCGGTATTCGTGTAGATCAGATTAGCGGCGGCAATGCGTTCTTAAAGCCTGAAGTTTCTAAGCAGAGCTCATTTGGCGTAGTGCTGTCACCGACCGATTGGTTAACGTTGAGCATTGACACTTACAAGATTGAGCGCACGCAGCGTATTTTCTTGTTGCAAGTCACCGGTGCTAATGGTGTGTTGGCCAACTTCCAAACGTTCCCAAGCAGCTTTATCCGCGATGCTAACGGTAACTTAACAGCAATTCGTGCCGGCTATGTCAACGCGGATGGCGATATTTTGAAAGGTACCGACATCAGCGTCTCGACCAACTGGAAAGCACTCGGCGGGACATGGCGCGCCAGCATTGAAGGCACCCGCATGAATAGCTACAAATCGCGCATTTTCAAGAACCGCGATTATGTTGAGGCTGTAGGCGGCGCATGGGATGCTAGTAACCTTTACCTGAAGTGGAAGCACACTGCACGTGTTAGCTACACTAAGGGCAATTGGGCGAATACGTTGTCGCAAAATTATTCGTCAGGTTACAAAGATTTCGTGCCAGATGGTGTTGCATTTGCGCCAAACTTTAAGCCCGATGTTGAGCGCTATATCGTCTATAACTTATCAACTAGTTATAGCGGTATTAAAGACTTAACTGTGATTGGCGGCATTCAAAACTTATTGAATACCGACCCACCTTTCACCGCTGCAAACGTTGACTTTGCGCCTGGTACGGCTTGGGATGCACGTGTAGCTAACCCACGCGGTCGTACGTTTACGCTTAACTTAGCCTATCGTTTCAAGTAAGCGCTTAGTTACTGTTGTAAATCCACGGGGCATCAGATTTATCTGATGCCCCGTTTTTATTTATGAAGATAGTTCATATGAATCGTCGCCAATTTAATCAATCGCTGCTCGCTTCCATCATTGCCAGCGCCAGCCTTGGCGTTGCCGCAAAGCGTGGCGCACCAAAACGCCCACTCATTAAACCTGCCGCACTGAAGCGCGGTGACTTAGTGGGCCTTATCGCACCAAGTGGGGCGACTAACGATAATTTTGTTCAAGCCCGCGTTAAAAATTTGGAAGCCTTTGGCATGCGCGTGAAGGTGAGCAAAAATATTTTGTCAGCGCGTGGCAATACGGCTGGCACGCCGCAAGTGCGCGTAGATGATCTGCACGCCATGTTTTTAGACCGCGAAGTCAAAGCCATTTGGGCAGTGCGCGGCGGCTCGGGTGCCGCGCAAATGTTGCCGCTGATTGACTATGATCTGATTCGCCGTCACCCAAAAATTTTGGTGGGTTACTCTGACATTACCGCACTGCATTTGGCGATATTACGATTGTCCGGATTGGTGACATTTCATGGACCAGTTGCCTCTGCAAACTTTACTGACTATACCGCCACACAACTTGCTGCGGTGCTCATGCACCCGCGCCAAGAAATGACGATTTATATGTCGAATGAAAACGCCAAGCGCGGCGTCGATACGCCTGAATTTAGATTAAAAACATTACGCGCGGGTGTGGCCGAGGGTCGCTTGGTCGGCGGTAATTTATCGGTACTCGCCTCACTCATCGGCACGCCGTATGCGGCAGATATTCGCGACGCGATTTTATTTTTAGAAGACGTTCGTGAAGCGCCTTATCGTATCGAGCGCATGCTCACCCAACTCAACCAAAGCCAGCCGATGCACACAGCAGCCGGCGTGATGCTTGGCATGTTTACGCGTAGTACCGCTAGCACTGAAAATGCAACAGCTGATGAACCGTCGCTCACGCTTGATCAAGCACTAAACGATCACTTTGCATCTCTTAGCATCCCATCAGTGTATGGCTATTCGTTTGGCCACATTGCCCATCAATTCACGATTCCTGTCGGCATTCGCGCGAGGCTTGATACTCAAGCCGAGACGTTGACGTTGCTAGAGTCAGGGGTGCAGTAAAGTATTGTCAGTAGATATCTACAAACGCGTTCAACATGAAACAAGTCTCAAACTTTTAACAACCCGCTCAAATCCTCCGCATAGCCCGATAACTTTTTTTGCATCGCTTGTTTTTGTTTTGCGTTGGCGATGGCGATTAATTCAGCGGTGAGTTTCATCATTTCATCTTGTTGGCGCTGCCATGTGATTTGGTAATCTTTTGCACGGCGTTTTTCAGGCGTGATTAAGAGTGTGCGTAATTCGGACTCAAGCTGATTTGCATTTGGTTTAGCGTTGAGTAATTGAACAAACTCTTTTTGCCAGCGTTGACGATCTGCGAATCTCAACGCTTCAGTCAAGGGTAGCGAAGCAATACGCGTGTTGATAATGGCTAATTGCGGCGGCGATAGCTTCCCCATCCAAGCCTCATAACGCTCAATGGTGCGCTCAAGCCGCTTGGCGCGACGCCTCTCATCGGTGAGCTCGATTTCTTTCGCTAATTTTTCGTTCTCGGTTGCAAATTTCTTTTCAAGATTTGCAATTTGCTGCGTTTCAATGGTTTGTAAAAATGCAACCATATCGGGCATGGCTTGCAGAGTTAAACGGTCAACGGCTTGCCGAGTAGAGGCGTAAAAACGCTCAATCTCTGCTTCTGGATTAGTGTTTTTTTCTAGCTGTTGACTGGCTTCATTTAAAAGCGTGCGGTAAGTAGGCAATTCATTTGCGCGATGCCACACCATGAGCTTGGTCACGCGCGGTTTGAGCCATGCGCTTTGCTCGGCGTTGAGGTCTAACCATTCATCAACGTAATAGTTAGCAACCGTTGGCGCGTTGTTATAGGCTAGGTTAGCCACACCACAGGCCGCGAGTGTTAGTACAAATAACGCGGCGATGCCTGCGCGGATAAGGTTAGGTTTTTTCATTATCTGTATTGGGTAATCAGTATTGCGTTAAGTTCAACTACGGTTCAACTACGGTTCCAATACGGTTCCAATACGGTTGCAATGTGTCTGATTACATTCAAAAACTCAGGCCGAGTCGGCCAACATTAAATGTGGTGCCACATCCACCCAACCTTCGGCATGAGCTGCTACGCGGGTAAGCGTAATCAGCATCCCTGCGGTCGCGCCCCAAATATAGCGTTTATCGTAAGGTATGGCGTAATAATCGCGCATTCTGCCTTTGTACATGGCGGACTCTTGTCGGTGGTTCTTCGCATTTAATAAAAAATTAGCGGGCACTTCAAACACTTCATCCACTTCAGCAGCGTCAGGTGTGTAGGCTAGCGAGGCACCTGCCCACGCCACCACAGGTGTGATGATGTAGCCAGTGCCAGTGGTGTATTGCGGTAGCGCGCCGATGACGGTAATGGCGTTGGCATTAGCCCCTGTTTCTTCAACCGCTTCGCGTATGGCCGTAGCGGCTGCATTAGCGTCATGCGGCTCCACTCTGCCACCGGGGAAACTAATTTGCCCCGCATGGTCAGTTAAGTGTGCGGTACGTTTTGTGAATACGATGTGCGGTGAATTGTCATCGCCGCGATTGACAAATAGCACCAATACGGCTGCAGGCTTGAGTGCGACTTCATGTGAGACTAATCGCAACGTTTCGCCATCATCTGCAAATCGTTTGTCACCACTCGCGGCCACCGCATGGCTGGCCGTAAGCCAATGCGCAAGTCGATCACGCGTGATAGGTTGGTGAAGTGGCTGATTCAATAAATTGTTGGGTTCGTTATACTGCATCACGATATTATAAAGAGCCAACATTACACATGATTATTTACGATTATTTTCGTTCCTCTGCCGCCTACCGCGTCAGGATTGCGCTCAATCTCAAAGGGCTTACGCCGGAACGTCGCTCGATTCATTTAGGCCAAGGTGAACAGCGTGAGGCCGCTTATAAAGCAATCAACCCGCAAGGCTTTGTGCCGTATTTAGTGGAAGATGATTTTCAATTGTCGCAGTCGCTTGCCATCATTGAATATCTGGATGAAAAACATCCCGAACCACCGTTGCTGCCAGCGTCATTAGAGGCGCGTGCACGGGCGCGCCAAATCGCGCAGATTGTTGCCTGCGATATTCACCCGCTGAATAACTCACGCATTTTGGGATATTTGAGCAACGATTTAAAGGTGTCTGATACAGTCAAAACACAGTGGGTGTGCGGCTGGATACACGATGGATTTAGTGCCATCGAGTCGCTATTAGCCGCTCGTGCTGTGCAAACAAAATATTGTGTTGGCGACACACCTTCGCTCGCCGATATTTGTCTCATTCCGCAAGTGACCAACGCCCACCGCTTTCATTGTGCGGTGGATAAATTTCCCATCATCATGGGCATTTACGATACTGCAATGGCATTGCCCGCCTTTGATTTGGCGCAACCGATGAAACAACCTGACGCATTTTGAGTTGGCATATGAAAAATAATCGCGTCCTGTTTTCTATATTCATCTATGCGCTGATTTCGCTTGCGCTGAGCAGTTGCAGTAAAAAAGCCACATTGCCGCCGCTTAATGCCGATGCGACCATATTGGCTTTTGGTGACTCACTTACGTTTGGCACTGGCGCGTCGCCTGAATCATCATATCCAGCGATTTTGAAGTCACTCGTCAATCGCAATGTAGTGGCGCATGGCGTGCCCGGTGAAGTGAGCAGCGATGGTCTCAGCCGTTTGCCTCTGGTACTTGACGAGGTACAACCTAAGCTGCTGTTGCTTTGCCATGGCGGCAATGATTTTTTACAGAAAAAAACAGAGGCCGATGTCGCCGCAAATGTGCGTGCAATGGTAAAACTCGCGAAGGATAGAAATATCGCTGTAGTCATTATTGCGACACCAAAACCTGGCTTCGGCATTAATGTGCCCGATTTTTATACTGCAATCGCGAAGGAATTTTCAATCCCCATTGAGACTGAAATGCTGCGCGATATTTTGACCGACAATAGTTTGAAAAGTGATTTGGTACATCCCAATGCGGCAGGTTATAAAAAATTGGCTGAGCGTGTTGGCGAGTTGCTTAAAAAAGCAGGTGCCATTTAATATGGGAACTTCTAATAACCTCAAATTCCGTTCGCCCTGAGGTATCGAAGGGTTGTTCAAGCCCTATAAATCAAGCACTTAAGAGCGTGTGCTTCGATACCTCAGCACGAACGGCGGGTTATTAGAAGCTCCCATATAACAAACACTAGCATTGGCGAGCTCTTACAGACGTTATTGCTCTTAGTAGCCCGCCCCTATTAGACTTTTATTATTTCACATCAAACACCAAGGAAACAAAAAATGAAAGCTGTGCTCTGCAAAGCCTATGGACTGCCCAATACACTCGTGTTGGAAGAGATTGATTCGCTAATACCGGGCGTGGGTGAAGTGGTGATCAGCGTTAAAGCGTGCGGCGTGAATTTTCCGGACACCTTAATTATTCAAGGCAAATATCAATTCAAACCTGATATGCCATTTTCACCCGGCGGCGAAGTTGCTGGCCTGGTCAAACTTATCGGCGAAGGCGTAACGAATGTAAAAATTGGCGACGCCGTAATTGCATTCACTGGCTGGGGCGGTTATGCGGAGGAGGCAAAATGTGCCGCGTCTCAGGTCATGGCGATGCCGTCGGGCACACCATTTCCGCTCGCCGCTTCATTCACGCTTGCGTATGGCACGTCATATCACGCACTGAAAGATCGCGCCATGATTCAGCCTAATGAAACTTTATTAGTGCTTGGCGCGGCAGGTGGTGTGGGATTAGCGGCGTGTGAAATTGGCGCGGCCATGGGAGCACGTGTGATTGCAGCCGCATCCACGGATGAGAAGCTCGCGATTTGCAAACAACATGGCGCAACTGAGTCCATCAACTACACCACTGAAAATTTACGTGAGCGTATCAATGCGTTCACGAATAAGCGCGGTGTTGACGTTGTCTATGACCCCGTTGGCGGTGACTATAGCGAGCCGGCTTTGCGTGCAATGGCGTGGAAGGGGCGCTATCTGGTGGTGGGATTTGCCGCTGGCGATATTCCGAAAATTCCGCTTAATTTAACGCTACTCAAAGGCTCCGCCATCATGGGCGTTTTTTGGGGTGCGTTCCTCAAAAACGAGCCTCGTGTCAGCGTAAGCAATATGCAAGAACTCATCGCCATGATGATGGCGGGAAAATTAAACCCTCTTATCTCTGCAACCTACCCGCTGGCGCGCGCTGCTGATGCGCTCAACGACGTAATGGCAAGGCGGGTTGTGGGTAAAGTGGTGCTGACAACGTAATTCTTGAGATTACAATCCCTTGATTAGCGTAGACGTAAACAACGCTTTACCATCCACTGCCAGCGCTTCCAGTTTTGCGTCAAAGCGCCCTGACATCGTTATGCGAGCAGTACCGATACGCCCTAAGCTACGAAATGGCAGCGGACAAACTGGTAAATTATTAGCACATGAACTTGGTGCAGCTGAAGTTTCGAATAGTATTCCACTCCAAACAGTCTCGCTTAGCCAGCGGCCTTCTTGCGCCGAATACCAGCGCGCATCACCCTTTTGGTCGTACATAAACAAAGCGGCAAATACCGAATCTGTGGTGGAGTAACTATGCACAAACACCACGCCTGAGCCGCTGGTAGCAGGGTCATACCACATGCCCGTGAGGTTATACAACGACTGGGTTGAATCAAGCGACTGCACCGCCATGAGTAATTCATTGGTAGTGATGCCATCTACCGCATACACAACCAAACGGTAGTCGCCAGATTTGGTGGGGGTGAGTGTCGTTTTATATTCATACGGCGTAATTACTTGTGCACAAGCCACGGCAGTCGTTGACGTTTCTAGCCGCAGCGGCAGTGTGCGTGTAAACGCTACCGCATCACGCATGGGTGTCATTGAAGGCGGAATACAGCTATTTGGCCACACACCAGATACCGTAATGACACGCTCTACACCAACTGGTGCTATCGCTGGCGTGACAGAAATACGCGGTGTGAATGGCGGCGGTGTCGGACCAGTGGGGCCGCTTTGTGCGAACGCCTTAGTCACGATCACCATAGAGATAATCGCCAGCGCGAAACAAGCGGTCATATTAAAAAGTACTGCTCTTAAGAAAATAGAATTTTTCATCTCAACTCCTTTACAACGCAACTAATTCTGGCTATATTAACTTTAATGCGGGATTTTTTCCCGCACCCACAACACGAATTCTACACCGATAAATGCAAAACGCAAGCGCCAAAATTACCGCACTTAACGACCCCGCTGCGAACGATCAGTCGCTGGCGAGCGTGTTGTTGGAGTCAGCGGCGAAGATTCTCAAGCCGCTGGTTAGGCTGTGGATCACGCATGGCGTGACGTATCAAATGGCGAGTGAGTTATTGAAGCGGGTTTATGTTGATACGGCGCGCGAACATTTTGTTGAAAATGACACGTCAGATACGCGGCTATCGCTATTGACTGGTATCAATCGTAAGGAAATTCGGCGGCTTTGCCGAGACGATGAGCAGCGCCAATCACCAGATAGCATTACCTCTTTTGCATCCGCTATTCACACAATGTGGCGTAACAATCCAGCTTATCTCGATAGCGATGGTAAACCACGTTTATTGCCAAGACGCGCATCTGGGCATCATGTTTCGTTTGACACTTTAGTTCGCGCTACCACTACAGACTATCGACCAAGCTCAATGCTGCACGAGCTATCGCGCTTAGGAGTAATTGAAATTATTCCCGCGCAAGACGAAACTGGTGAACATGTGCGGCTGACGCCAGATGCATTTTTATCGCGCAACTTAATTGTGGATCGCCTGCTACCATTGACAGAAGCACTGCAAGACCATAGCACTGCAGCAGTGGCTAATATCTTGGCAGACAGCCCACTTTTTCTTGAACGTTATATCGCAGCCGATGAACTGTCAGCAGATGCCGCTAAAATTTTGCATGAGCGAACGCACCAATTGTGGCAAGGTGTTTATGAAGATCTATTTGCTTGCGCATTGAAATACGACTCTGTTGGAACCACTGCATCTGAACCCAAAACAGTAGCAACTACACGCGTTCGCGTAGGCATGTATTTTTTCTCTGAGGATGTTGCTGGAGGTGGTGTATGAAACCTCAAGCAACTAATCTAATTAGACTATTTGCAGTTATTCTTCTGGCAACCGTATTTGGCTGTGTGGAGGAAGAAAGCAAAATAACTTCTAACGGTACCGGCAAATCCACCCCTGAAAAAATGGTCGCTAGCGGTGCCATCACAGGCTTGGGCCCGATTCAAGTTTCAGGCACCTCTCTTAGCGAAGCAAACACGCAGGCGTTACTTAATACCACGCCGAACCGCACGGCCAATGATCTACGCCTTGGCATGACAGCCGATATAACAGGCATCATTACTAACGAAACAGGGTTTGGCGATGCATCATTCGCGCTCGCACAAAACGCGGTGCGCGGACGAATTGCGTTCATTGACAGCATCAACCGGGCAATAAGCGTACAGGGCGTATTTATCGGCTTTGACCAAAATACAATTTTTGACGGCACAAATGGCGAATTAGGCGGCGCGCGGGTAAGCACTGCTGCGGCACTACGCGGATTAAATATTGGCGACACAGTAGAAATCTATGGCATCAATAATTTGTCATCCAATATTGGCGCAAACCCATTAGCCACACGCATATTGGCCACGCGTTTATCGTTACTCAACGACCAAACCAACTCCAATGTGGAGTTAACCGGTAATGTCGGTTTTGGCGTCTCAACCAACAGCCGATTTATTACCTTAGTGGGCAATATCATCGATGTCACTGGCGCACAGCAATTAGGCGTCGTCAATGGCGCAACCAGTGCCGTTGCAGGCGTCACTGCAATACCAGCAGGCTCACGCATACGGGTGGTGGGTTTCGTTGATCCGAGCATAGATTCGATCATCGCCTCACAAGTCATTACTAATATCACCGCGAAAAAAACCGATGATGAAATTATTGCGCTGGACTCCATTGTCACTGCATTACTAGGGGCAACACGGGTGCGTTTAGGTGACAGCGAAGTAGAGCTTGCCGCAACCGGTATCGCTAGTACCATCACCCCAGGCACGCGTATGCAAGTACGCGGACGACAAATAGGCGGCGTGGTGCAGGCAACGACAGCACGCGTCATTGGCCGTGCTGAGCGCATCGAATATGTGGTTGACGGCAACATCACAGAATTAAGCGGCAACACCATTCGTGTGCGCGGTGAACGCATCAATGTTGCGAGCGCTGCGTATAGCGGTGGCACGTCGGCAAATTTGAGTGTTGGTCGCACAGTATTGGTGCGCGGCGTGGCAGGTGCAGGACAGATTGATGCCTTAAGCATCACGTTGCGTTAAGTTGCGTTAAGTTGCGTTAAGTTGCAGTTTCTAGCGCTAAAAGTTTTTTTGTAGCAATAGCAGTAGCAGTAGCAACACATAAAAATAGTTGCACCTCTAAGTTGTATCGGCAACACCAGTAGCAAAGTTGTAAATGCAGCAAACGTAATAACCGTTACGGCAGTATTCGGACAGCGGCGGGCACATAAAAAAAGATAGCCCGCCGCGCGTTTGAACAATAATTTTTATCTTGGTGCGACGTTGATTGACCAACCATCAAGAGTAGTGGTGAACCTAAAAATAGCAGCGCCTCGATATCGCTAAAGCTGCAAGTTCAGTAGTGCGTGGTTAGCAACAAACGTAATAACCGTTACGGCAGCATTCAGACAGCGGCGGGCACATAAAAAAGATAGCCCGCCGTAAGTTTGATTGAGTGACTACGGCACGACCCGTATTGCAAGTGGGACATTGCAAATCTCCACATAGCCTGCTGGCCTCTTGAACCAATCGCCACCTCTATTGCGTAATGCTTCCAGCGCATTGGCAAACGATGCACTATTTGAATGCAACACCTGGATATTGGTGCGCTCGGTTTCAGCAACTTCTGAGGCCAGTCGCACGCTAATGATTGGCGTCATCTCAGCAGGTTTTTCATAAAATCCCAAGCGCCCTTTGCCACGCGGTAGCGCAGATAGCAGTGGCATGCCTTGCAATACGCGACCGATAACGGTGATATTGCGGTCTAAATGTCGTGGCGCGTGACCCGTCACGGCGTAGAGTGAAGCGCCACTGCCAGAATTATTTTCATTGCCGCGCCCGACACCTACCGCACCGTAGCAATGTGCAAGCCAAGCCTCGCCTGACTTTAGATCGCGTCCCGCCGGAAAGCCGTTGTGAAAACCTGCCTGGGGCGCGTAACCATCGCGGTCTTTAATGGCGTCAAATACGATATTTTTATTCTTAACGGTGTATTCGCCATCGATAGATTTTTTTGCCGTCTTAATTTCCTTCGCTTGTGCATCAACTGGCTCGCCCCATTGCGCGACGTAGTTGTCTTGCGAACGCACAATGGCTAACCCATCAAAATATCGCTCTCGTATCAGTGCGCGCACGTTAGCAACATGATTTGGTGCCATCTGTGGCGCGAGCTCAATGACCACGCGGCCTGAGGCCAGCTCAAGATAGAGCATATTTTCAGAGAGTGGCGTGCGCCATTGGCTGTCAGGGGCGGCGGCCACTATTTGACTAAACGTTTGATAAGGCTTAGCTGGCGCACTTGGAGTTTTTGCATTCGCACTCAATGTGAATCCCAACATTCCCATCAAAAAACAAAAATTGACCAAACGCAAGCGTCTGCCGACATAAAATAGTTGAAGTTGATTAACGTTTTTCATATTTTCCCTTTTATTTCAATGAACTAGCTTCATCACTCAATCAATTAGGTGAGCAATTGTAATATTGCATTGCAGCATAGATACAACACTTACCCTGTTTTTGTGGTGTTTTATGAGGCTAAAAAAGCGAAGCAACGTAAAATTTGCTGCATCAATTTCACCACCGTACGTCATACAAAAAAATCCATCACTTCAGGAGTTAATATGCCACAGCGAAAAATTAATGCTCAATATGCGCTAGTCACAATGCCGTCCCGGCCAACGCGGTTAAGTCTATGCGTAACGGCGCTCATCGCCGGACTCGCCATCAGTAGCGCACACGCGCAAGAAAAATTAACCGATAAAGAAAAAGTGGAAGTCGGCAAATTAGAGACCATCACAGTCACAGCCGAGCGTAGAAGTGAAAACATTAAAGATGTACCGTCATCCATCACCGCGATTAAAGCTGAAAAATTTGACATTATTAATTCTAGCGGTCAAGATATTCGTATGCTCGCCGCACGCGTGCCGAGCTTAAATATTGAGTCTTCATTTGGTCGTGCTTTTCCGCGTTTCTACATTCGTGGTTTGGGCAATGGTGACTTCGATATCAATGCATCACAACCCGTCTCGCTGATTTATGACGATGTAGTACAAGAAAATCCGATCTTGAAGGGCTTCCCGATTTTTGACTTGGATCGCATCGAAGTTTTGCGTGGCCCACAAGGAACTATGTTTGGCCGTAATTCGCCTGCGGGCGTGATTAAGTTTGAATCTGCCAAGCCGCGCTTTAATAACGAAGCCTATGTGAACCTTGGTGCGGGTACGTACAACACCATTAATCTCGAGGGTGCATTAAACGTACCAATGAGCAAAGAATTTGCGGTACGCCTATCGCTGCAATCGCAGTCACGCGAAGATTGGGTCAAAAACACCAATGCACGCGGCCCGACACAAGACTTAGAAGGCTATCGTGATAACGCATTTCGCGCACAGGCACTTTATAAGCCAAGCGCTGATTTTGAAGCACTGTTTAACATTCACCATCGTGATTTGAATGGCTCGGCACGTGTGTTTCGCGCCAACATGATTCAGCGCGGTAGCAATGAAATCGTGCCCGGCTTTGACCCTGAAAAAGTCGCCATCGACGGCGTGAATTCGCAAGACGTTAAAAATACAGGCGGCAGCGTTCGCGTGAAATGGAATCTTGGCGACACCACACTTAATTCCATTACTGGCTATGAAACCGTGAAGTCATTCTCACGTGGCGATATTGATGGTGGTTTCGGTGCGGTATTTTTGCCAGCTGGTTTGAGTGGGCCAGGCGTTATTCCATTTGCAGCTGAGTCCGCTGATGGCTTACCGAAGCACAAACAATTTACCCAAGAGATCCGTCTCGAATCCAATGCCGCAAAAGGCTTGAAGTGGTTAATCGGTGCGTATTACTTCAAAGAAGATTTATCTATTGATAGTGTTAATTACGACTCCCTCGCGCCTGGCAATCCACGCAATGGTTTCGCCACACAAGATCAATCGAATAAAGCCTATGCGCTATTTGGCTCAGTAAACTTTGATGTGACGGACGCTTTTAATGTGCGTACTGGCTTACGTTATACAAATGACAAAAAAGATTTCACCGCGAATCGTTTGATTGCACCGCCTTTTTCGCCAACCTTTATTGGTCGCTTGAAAACCAACACTTCTGCCTCTGACACCAGCTGGGATGTATCCGGCACCTACAAGATGAGCAAAGAAACCAACCTCTACGCACGTGTTGCAAAAGGTTTCCGTGCACCGTCGATTCAGGGTCGCTTGCTGTTTGGTGACCAACTCTCAGTGGCTAATTCTGAAAAAGTGACGTCGTACGAAGCCGGTATTAAAACTGACCTTTTCGATAAACGCGCACGCTTGAATGCCAACGTATTTAGCTATACGGTAAAAGATCAGCAGTTAACCGCCGTCGGTGGTGCAGCTAACTTTAATCGCTTAATCAATGCAGCGAAAACAGAAGGCAGCGGCTTTGAGCTTGATATGGAAGCTTATTTGACGGACAACTTATTGTTAACCGTCAGCGGCAGCATTAACGACACCGAAATCAAAGACGGTAATTTGCGTACACAGGTTTGCGGCTCAGGCTGTACATTTACCAACCGTGTTGTGGTGCCTGCGGCGGGATTTAGTTCTGCCATTGTGTCCATTAACGGCAACCCACTACCACAAGCGCCAAAGTACGTTGCCAACATGACGTTGAAATATTCGATGCCACTCGCTGGCGGCGAATTCTTCATCTACACCGATTGGGCGTATCGCTCGAAGATTAATTTCTTTTTGTACGAAGCGCGTGAGTACACCGGCAAAGCGCTCACCGAAGGCGGGCTACGTGTCGGTTACAAATGGCAAGATGGTAAGTACGAAGTGGCCGTGTATGGTCGCAATATCACCAACCAGATTCGTGTGGTCGGCGGTATCGACTTCAATAATTTGACAGGCTTTATCAACGAGCCACGTTTTATTGGCGCGCAGTTTAAGGCGAATTTCTAAGTCGCTTGTTTTTGTACTAAAAACAAACGCCCTCACATGTGAATGTGAGGGCGTTTTTTATTCAAGTACGCCTATTGACGGGCATTTTGAAGCATAAATTGCCCAAGACCCTTTCAGGCTGGATACTTTGCCTTCATATATTTAACCGAGGCTTTGATGAGCTTTTCGAGTATTTTCATATCAATATCATTCAGCTGCTTGATGTAAAGACATGATTTTCCTGTTTTGTGCTTACCAAGCGCAGCCATGAGGTCTTCGTACTCAGCAAAGCCCGCCATGATATATAGCGTGAGATTTTGTTTGCGCGGTGAGAAACCAACGAGCGGCCAATCGCCCTCGCGCCCACTTTCATATTGGTAGGTGTAACTGCCAAAGCCGATAATTGCAGAGCCCCACATTTTTGGCGGGGATTTGGTAATTTTCTGCATGAGCGCCACCACTGCTGCACAATCCTGACGACGGCTTTCATCCACACTCGCTAGAAATGTTTCAACACTTGCATCGTTTAGTTTTGTTTTTAGTTCTGCCACGATGATGCCTCCAATTTAGTTGTCCCACTCAACACTATTATGCAAAAAAGGCCATCCCAATGTCTGAGACTTCTGCCACATCAACCTCATTGCGCGCCGCGTTTAATCCGCTGATTCGTCCTTACTTAGTCTTGACGATCGGCTTGACGCTTGCTGCCACTGTCATCATGCTACCTTTTGCTTTACTTTGGTTTATCGGCCCAGGCCAATGGTGGGCACGGCATTACTTCGACAAGCTCGAATGCGAGCTAACCGATAAAGCGATTCGCTTTCGCAAAGGCATTTTAATCACGGTTGAAAAAACGATACCATTAGAAAACATTCAAGACGTCACCTTTATCGAAGGGCCAATATTGCGCCACTTTAATTTGAGCAAGCTCAAATTTGAGACCGCCGGTACTAGCCACAATGGCTTAGCCAATATGGAACTCACGGGCATCATTGATGCCCAAACATTTCGCAATCAAATACTCACTAAACGAGATCAATTAAAAGAACGCAGTCAGCCCTTAGCAGCACTTGCGCCTGATAACGCACAACTTATCGCTCTGAACATCATTATTACTAAACTCGATGAAATCATTACCCATCAAAAGTCCCGTAACGGACAATAACGCCGCCACTGCCGTGTATTACGACGGCGCTTGCCCTGTTTGTATACGCGAGATCGGTTTTTATCAGCGCCAAGAGGGCGCTAACGATATTGCTTGGGTAGATGTAACGCGCTGCGAAGCAAATGCGCTGCCCGCAGGCGTAACGCGTGAGGCCGCGCTAGCACGGCTTCATGCCGTGACTAATGCAGGAATTGCCGATGGTGCGCCTGCATTCTTAGCGCTCTGGCGCGCCTTGCCGCGTTTTCGATTACTAGGCCGCTTACTGTCAATACCGCCAATGCCCATGCTGCTCAATTGGATGTATGCGGCGTTTTTACGGGTGCGCAAATTGTGGCGGTGATAGCACGCATAGCGCAGTCCTTATTCCTCCACAGCGCCTCTCTTTGAAAAGGGTGGGAGGGATTGTGCTGTTGAGCGCCAATTTGGCTCATAAGCAGCCAACATCATGAAGAACTTAACGTTACGCAATCCCCACTAGCTCCCCTTTTTCAAAGGGGAGAACTGATTGGTGGGTTTTTGCAAAATGGCACTCGTACCTAAGATCAGCTCCTCCCTTTGAAAAAGGGAGGGTGGGAGGGATTGCGGTGTGAATTGCAAATCTAGGAATTAAGCTGCAAACGTCGTGTATTACGTAACACCACGCAATCCCCACTAGTTCCCCTTTTTCTAAGGGGAGAACTGGCTGGTGGGTTTTTGCAAAATGGCACTCGAACCTAAGATCAGCTCCTCCCTTTGAAAAAGGGAGGGTGGGTGGGATTGCGATATGAATTGCGAATCTAGGAATTAAGCTGCAAACGTCGTGTATTACATAACACCACGCAATCCCCACTAGCTCCCCTTATTCAAAGGGGAGAGCTGGCCGGAGGGTTTTTGCAAATTAGTACTTGAACCCTCGTTTGACTCCTACCGCATTGACGTAAAATGTCCGGACAAATTTAGGAGCCTGACATGTCTAACAAAAAAATCATCGTTTTTTTCACGCTGCTTGCTGCACTATTCAGCACCACTTTTGCCAACGCGCAATCGCCGCAATTAAAGACCGATTTTGAGCGTTTCATTAGTTGGTTTGGTGGTGAGTGGAATAACAATGAGCAGGTGTGGCAACAGTCAGCAGACGCAAAAGCGGAAAACAAAGATAAGCCTGTCATAGAAAAAATCACACACACTCACCATGTTTTCGCGCCAGTGACTGCGCCAAAAATAGGCGCGCATGTTTATTACATCCAGCAATCGCTAGATGGGGATTTAACAAAATCATATCGTCAACGAATCTATCGCATGACGGCCGATGAAAAAGAAAATGCCGTGAAGCTAGAGATTTTTAATTTGCCTGACGACAAAGCATTCTTTGATGCACATAAGAAACCAGAAATGTTTGCTGAGCTAGATGTATCAACACTACGCGCCACGCCAGGCTGCGAAGTCTATTGGCGCTATGACGATAAAGCCAAATCATTCGAAGGCACGATGAAGCCCAACGCCTGCGGTTTTGTCTCCAAACGTTATGGCGACAAACGCATCATCATTACTGACACCCTCAAATTAACCGAGTCTGAAATCTGGATCAACGACCAAGCGCGCGATGAAGCGGGTAATTATGTCTTCGGCTCTAAAACCAACACGCCGGTTAAAAACCGCAAGGTGCGCTACTTCTCCGGCTGGGTATATTTACATCGTGATGGGCCAAAGGCTGATGTGAATGATAAGAAATTTTCGTTTCGCTCTGACATCATGATTCACAATGAAGGCCAAAAAATTCCCGTGCGCTACGATGATGGCACAGACAGCCCTTACCTCCTTGAGCTAGCGCAACTCACCTACCAAAATACCCGCACCGCGATATTAAAAATGGCGCTGATAGATAAGGAAACAAAGAAGAATGTGTTCTATATTTGGGCGCAACCTGATGGCACGCGTGTGGGTATCAATCACGGCTGGATACAAGTCGGCCTCACACAAAAAACTTCCCGTGTCGCCTATGGTTTTGGTGATCCTCCTAAGCCTGCACGTGCGGCGGCAAATCAATAACAATTTAGCAAAGAAAATAAATGTTCGAATTTTCTCCCGAATCTGGCCTTTGGGGCTTATTTGCCTCAGCCTTCATCTCTGCCACGATATTGCCAGGCTCCTCCGAGGTGGTGCTGATTGGCCTGCTCACCAAGTATCCTGAAATTATTTGGACTGCCATCGCGGTAGCTACCATCGGCAACACTTGCGGCGGTGTCACCTCCTACTGGATGGGCAGACTGCTCCCCAACAAAGCCGAAGGCCGCGCCATTGCGTGGCTCAAAAAATATGGTCTCTGGACATTATTGTTCAGTTGGGTGCCTTTGTTCGGTGACGCTTTGTGCGTTGCTGCAGGCTGGATGCGATTTAATTTTTTTGCATGCATGGCGTTATTTGCGGTCGGCAAACTATTTCGCTACCTGCTCGTCGCCGGTGGTGCGACATGGTTTATGGCGAATGTTTGGCCTTGGATGCAGACGACGTTTGGTTGGTGATATTCAAGCGGCAAGCTTTGCACTCGCCAGACGGTTCAAACTCACGCCCTGCTCGGCGGCCTGCATCGCTAATGCGCGATGCACAATAGGTGGAATACGCACGCGAAATTCGCCACTGTATTGCTTGTCTGCTAAGGGTAGCGGTTTGATTTCGCCATTAGCTTCTAAGTCAGTAACAACTTCCGCCACAGTCTGACGAATGCCTTTCAAGGCGGCTTCTGGCGTACGTGCCAGCCATGAAAGCGATGGAAATTCAGCGCATAAACCAACATGCTCATTATCCTCAGACGACCATGTAACGCGGTAGGTATAGTGATCAAAGCTCATTGCGAATATCCTTTAATTTATCAATTGCTTGCAACACTTGTCTAACCTGATACGGTTTAGCCTTGCCTTTGCTATCTTGAATATTGATACGTGGGTCGCCTGACTAAGATGTCTTGAAAATGACGTGACTCGAACCAGACTGGCGCGGTTTACCAAAATACATCTCACATCTCACATAATTTCTTTAGCTCACTAAAGCTGATGTTACCCGGCTCGTTACGCATGTGATCGAGTATTTTTTGATTAACCGCCATAACTAATGGTATCAATAATGACACCACTTTTCAAGTGTGTGAAGTTAATACTGTTAAAGAACTTTAACGTCAATCTTCACTTCACCACCACCCAGGGCACTTCCAACCAATTATCTGCACGATGTACCGCATTCACATTCGCACGCATTGCCCATGGAATAACTTGCAAATGGAGTGGCAGGTGATAAATATTATCGTTATGAATCGTGAAGGCTTGGATGATGAGCGCTTGACGTTTTTTGCTATCGAGCTCACCTTTTAGCTGTTGCACCAGCGCGTCGAATTTTGGATCGCTCACTTGTCCCCAGTTGTAGTCGCCGTCGCCTTTATCGTTACGGCTATGCATGACCGTTTGCAGGGTGAAGATGGGGTCAACGGTGGAGCCGCCCCAGCCAAGCATATAAAAGCTGGTGTCGAGTTTTTGTACTTTCGCAAAGTAGGTTGAGATGGGCATCGCGTTGACGCGCACGCGGATGTTGATTTTGGCGAGCATACCGGCAACTGCCACGCAGATTTTTTCGTCCGCTAGATATCGGCCATTTGGGCAATCAAGCGTGATGTCAAAACCGCTCGCATAGCCTGCATCGGTCATGAGTTTTTTTGCGGCATTGACATCTAAGGATAGCCGTTTGGTGAGCGTCGCGGGCAGATTCGCTGCCGTTGGATTGGGATGCACCAGCCCAGTTGGCGTGGACAAGCCGCGCATGACGGTGCGTTTTATCGCATCGGTATCAATGGCTTGATACATGGCTTGGCGCACGCGTTTATCTTGGAGGGGGTTTTTACCTTTAATGGAAGAATATAAAAGCTCTTTTCGGCCTTGATCCATACCGAAGAAAATTACCCGATTTTCAATCGCCTCAATCACTTTTAATTGCTTATTGCGTTTGAATTGTTCCAAATTTTGTACCGCTGGATCGAGCACAAAATCAATCTCACCTGATAGCAGCGCCGACATACGCGTAGCATCAGAGCGAATCGGCTGATAGACGATTTCGGTCACGTTGCCTTCAAATCTTTTATCCGCAATGCCCCACCATGCGTTATTTTTTTTGTAAGTTGACTTCACCTCTGGCTCGCGTGTCACCATCATGAATGGCCCGGTGCCATTGGTGTTACGGGCAGCAAAGGTTTCTTCACGCGCAGTGAAGTCTTGCACGCGCTCAACTTTGTTCGCAATTGACCACTCACGATCCATGATGAACATATTTACTAGCATTTCGAGCGTGACTGGATTTGGCACATCAGTGGTCAACTCAACGGTGTGCGAATCTATTTTTCGCGGCTTGCCAACCGCATTGGCGTAAATACGAAAGTTTGATGTTGGTTGCTGTAAACGCAAAATGGAAAACACGACATCGTCGGCATCTAGCGTGCTGCCATTATGAAATTTAACATTTTTGCGAATATTAAATACCCACGAGGTCGGTGTGGGTTGCCGCCATGATGTTGCTAATTGCGACACGATTTCTAATTTTTTGCCACGCGCCACTAAGCCTTCATACACTTGACCGTTGATTGCATTGTTAAGCCCAGCATTTTGCGAATGCGGATCAGCGGTTTGAAAGTCGCCTGCGCTTGACCAGCGTAGTGTTTTAGCATCAACCTCAGGGGAAAATGCGGCAATGATGAGGAAAATTACAGCAATGTAATAACGAATATTCATAAGGCTTTTTAAATGTATTTAAGTTGGACAAGTCTGATTGCTGGATGCTACCGTAAACTACTGCTATTGATAAAAAAACATTTCCCGCATATTGGATAAACCGCGTTGATTCACTACACTATTTTCCCGAAGCATCCTGCTGCACACTTATTTGAAGTCACTGTCACGGTAGCAGCACCCTCGCCAAATGGCCAGCGATTCATGCTGCCGACATGGATTCCCGGTAGCTACATGATTCGCGAGTTTGCGCGTAATGTTGGGCGTGTAATTGCTACGGCTGATGGCAGACCAATCAGTTGCGAAAAAATTGATAAATGCACTTGGCAATGCGCTCCCGCAAAAGACGCGCTCACTCTTACCTATGAAGTCTATGCGTGGGATTTATCGGTACGCGCCGCGCATTTGGATGAGTTGCATGGATTTTTTAATGGCACCAGCGTTTTCCTGCTGGCCGAAGGCTTTCGCGATGCTGTCTGCAAGCTGGAAATTGTTCGTCCAATTGGTGCTCAATATGACAAATGGCAAGTAGGGAGCGCACTTTCGAGCAAAAATAGCTCAATCGGCACGTCTGGTAAGGACTTTGGCTTTTACACAGCAGCTAATTACGACGAGCTAATCGATCATCCCGTTGAGCTTGGCACATTTACGCACACGACATTTAGCGCTTGTGGTGTAACGCATCACATCGCGCTCACTGGCAAACATCGCACTGATGTGGCGCGGCTTGCAAATGATTTTCAAAAAATTTGCGAGGCGCAAATTCGTTTGTTTGAGCCCGAAACGACGACACCGCCGATGCGTGAATATTGGTTTCTCATCATGGTAGTTGGTGATGGATTTGGCGGACTTGAGCATCGTGCATCGACTTCGCTCTTAGTTAGTCGTGATGATTTGCCAAATGCCAACAATGAACAAGTCACAGCGGGCTATCGCAAACTACTTTCACTCGCGTCCCACGAATATTTTCATACTTGGAATGTGAAGCGCATCTTACCTGCGGCATTCACGCCCTATCCGTTTACGCATGAGGCATACACAAAACAACTATGGTTTTTTGAGGGCATCACGGATTATTACGATGACTTAATGTTGACGCGCGCGGGTCTCATCACGCCAATCGAGTATTTAGAAATTGAGGCTGAAAATATTGGCCGCGTACTTGCACAATCTGGTCGCCTAAAACAAAGTGTCGCCGAATCCTCCTTTGATGCGTGGACAAAATATTATCGGCAAGATGAAAACGCGGTAAACAGCATCGTTAGCTACTACCAAAAAGGCGCGATGGTTGGACTAGCGCTCGATTTATTGATTCGCGATAAAACCAACAATGCGAAATCACTTGATGACGTAATGCGCGCGCTATGGAACCGATACGGCAAAAAAAATATCGGCGTGCCCGAAGGTGAAATTGAAAATATTGCAAACGAAATCGCGCAGCATGATTTGGCAGACTTCTTTGCCAATGCGGTTTATGGCACTGCCGATATTGATTTAGTCAGCGCCTTCAATAGCGTTGCCATCGCGCTGACTTGGCGGCCAATTGGTGCTCCAGTTGCTACCGCTAAAAAAGCAGCGCGCGCGACACCTAGCATCGGCGTCAAAATTAGTAGCGACACTAACGGTGACGCCAAATGCGCGCAAGTCTTTGATACTGGTGCCGCCATGGTCGCTGGGCTATCAGCTGGTGACGTTATCATTGCCTTTGATGATTTGCGCGTCAATGCCGCCAACATCGAGCGCCGCATCAAAACGTATGATGTTGGTGCAGTAGTAAGCGTGGTCGCGTTTCGACGCGATGAGTTAATGACGCGGACATTAACGCTGCAAGTCGAAACCAAAATGACCTCAGTACTCACCTTAAACGATCAGCCAAACGACGCAAAACAGCGACGCGATAGTTGGTTAGGCGTGCGTTGATGCACAAAAGCTTTTTGGTGAAACTCTTTCGCTGGCGCGCGACCCGCAGCACTTTTGCTCGATAATGCTCATCAATACTAGACGTTTAACCTGTGCATCTGCTAGAGGAAATAATGCAAAAAAAATCTATTTTTCAATGCCGATTCATATTTCTTGCCACCCTCTGTCTCAGCGTTAGCGTTAGCGTTAGCCCTACACACGCGCAACTCGTTCGTGATTTACCCGAGCCAGCTTCAGGGGTAAAGGCTAAATCAGTCGCCTTCGCTAAGCAATACATGGTGGCTGCCGCGCATCCACTTGCCACGGAAGCTGGTCTGGAGATTTTGGCGCGCGGTGGTAGCGCTATTGACGCAACCATTGCGGTGCAGCTCGTGCTCAATTTGGTTGAGCCACAATCTTCCGGCATTGGTGGTGGCGCGTTTATGCTGCACTTTGACGCTGCTAAAAAAGCGACTGTCGCTTACGATGGTCGTGAGACCGCACCCATGCTTTCGACACCAAAATTATTTTTGGGTGAAGACGGTAAACCTATTCGCTTCGCCGATGCCGTTCGCAGCGGTAAATCCGTTGGTGTGCCGGGCGTGTTGCGCGCCCTTGAAGCCGCACATGCGGCATACGGCAAGCTTGAATGGGCAGCGCTTTTTCAGCCGGCCATTCGGTTGGCAGAAAATGGCTACCCGCTTTCTGCTCGTACTGTGCAGCAGGCAAGTGGCACACAAAATAGCGTACTGATGCAAAGCAATCCTGCTACTAAGGCTATGTTTTTTAATGCCGACAATACGCCAAAAGCCGCTGGCACTATCATCAAAAATATAGCATTAGCTAATTTGCTCAAGCGCATTGCCAAGGGCGGCGCGGATGCGTTTTATATTGGCGAGACCGCGCGCAATATCGCCACTGCTGTTGGCGCACATGTGCGCCCTGGCGTGCTGAGTGAGGGTGATCTCGCGGGCTATCGCACCCGCATCAGCGAGCCAGTGTGTGGTCTTTACCGTACTTATCGGGTCTGCGGTATGTCGATGCCTTCTAGCGGCGGCGTCGCGATTGTGCAAATGCTCGGCGTCTTAGAGCGCTTTGACATGGGCGCACTCAAGCCCAATAGCGCTGAGGCGATTCATCTTTTTTCTGAAGCGGGACGACTCGCCTATGCAGATCGTGAAAAATTTGCGGCGGATGATCGCTTCGCCGATGTGCCAGTTGCCGCATTGATTAGTGCCGATTATTTGCGTGCACGCAGTGCAATGATTCGCACTGATAAAACACTTGGTCGCGCGCCAGCAGGCACGCCAGTGAACGTAAAAACAGCCTTCGCAGGTGATGCGACGTTGAGTGAAACCGGCACCAGCCATATCTCGATTGTGGACGCCGCAGGTAACGCGGTAAGTATGACGACTTCAATTGACGCGTCATTTGGCAGCCTCATTTTTGTTGATGGATTTTTTTTGAATAATCAATTAACCGACTTTTCGCTCGCGCCCGCCGACGCCGACGGAAACGCCGTGGCGAATGCCGTTTTTCCGGGCAAACGGCCGCGCAGCGCGATGTCACCGATGTTGATATTTAGCAAAAATGGCGAGCTGACAATGTCTATTGGCTCCGCCCTTGGCTCGACAATCATCAATCAAGTGGCCAAGTCTATTGTTGGCGTGATCGACTGGAAGCTCGATATGCAAGCCGCGATTTCATTACCCAATATCGGCAGTCGCAATGGCCCGACAGATTTAGAAAAAAATACCCCTGCTGAAAAAACAGCCACCGCACTACAAGCACTCGGGCATGAGGTGCGGATTGCCGACATCCCAGGCGGGCTGCAAGGTATATTGCGCGTGCCAGAAGGTTGGCAAGGTGGCGCAGATCCCAGACGCGATGGCCTCGCTAAGGGAAAGTAAAGGGAAATAAACGCAACAAAAAGTAAATATTTTTTTTATCGATGTCATGCCTTACCCGTCATCAAATCAAGGGAAAATACGCATATGCTGAAAAATTTCCGCACGACTTCTTTTATCGCCACATTTTTTTTATTCACCTTACTAACAGGCTGCGCCATGACAACACCTTACCCATCCGCCACCACTGAACTTATCAAAATCGACACGACTGTTGGCACCGGTGCAATTGCTGCATCCGGCAACACCACGCGCGTGCATTACACCGGCTGGTTATTTGTAGCAGGTGCTGCTGGCACGCCCGGCACGAAAGGCAAAAAATTTGATTCCTCCCTTGATCGTAACGATCCCTTTGAATTCACTATCGGCCAAGGCCGCGTTATTCAAGGCTGGGAGCAAGGTGTGACTGGCATGGCCATCGGCGGTAAACGCACACTGATCATTCCGGCGCCATTGGCCTATGGCAATCGCGATGTCGGCGGCGGCTTGATACCGGCTGGCTCGACATTGGTGTTTGAGATTGAGTTGCTCGCGATTCGTTAATGTTATTGAATCGTGATGCCAACCATCTCAGCCCTCATTATCGGCGACGAAATTTTATCTGGCAAACGCCAAGATAAGCATTTGTCAAAAGTCATTGCGTTGCTAACTGAGCGCGGTTTGGCGCTCAGCTATGCACGCTACGTGGGCGATGACCCTATTCGCATCACGGCAATGTTGCGAGAGTCTTTTGCTACGGATGACATCGTATTTTCATTCGGCGGTATTGGTGCGACGCCAGATGACCATACGCGACAATGCGCGGCGGCGGCCTTGGGTGTGGCGATTGCAGTACATCCGGATGCGATTGCCGCGATGCAAGCAAAGCCTGATTTTGAATTAACCGCTAACCGACGACGCATGGCGGAATTTCCCGCTGGCGCTACGATTATTCCCAATCCGTTTAATCAAATCGCCGCATTCACCTGCGGGCAGCATCATTTTTTACCGGGCTTTCCGGAAATGTCATGGCCGATGATGGCGTGGGTGCTCGATACAAAATATGCCCACTTTTTTCATCGCACTGTGAGCACGACGGAAACCATCATCATTAAAGACGCCGGCGAATCAAACCTGATCGACATGATGGATCGTCTCGTTGCACGTTATCCAAATGCACGGCTTTCGTCGCTACCGCAATTCACATCAACCGGACGCCTGATCGAATTTTCGCTCTCCGGTGATACCATTGAAGTGCCCGCCGCAATGGCTGAGGCCAAAGCAGAAATCAGCCGATTGGGCTATATTTTTAGCGTTAAATAATATCTACACTTAAAAAAGGAAACATCATGGGATTACTCGATAGCGTACTAGGCAGTGTGATGAATAACATGGGCGGCGCGCCTGCAAATGGCGACGGACAATCCAACCCACTACTACAAATGGCGATGCAAATGTTGACCAAACAAGGTGCGGATGGTCAAAGCGGGCTCGCCGATATTGTTAGCAAATTTCAGCAAGGCGGCTTGGGCGACATCGCTGCATCATGGGTGGGCACAGGCGAGAATCAAGCGGTGTCTGCTGATCAAATTTCATCCGTACTCGGTAGCGGCAAAATAAGCGAGCTAGCTAGCCAATTTGGCCTCTCCACAAATGACATTGCAGGCGGGCTATCAAAAATATTGCCTGACTTAATCAATCAAGCCACACCCAATGGCGAAGTGCCGCAATCTAATGATTTGATTTCATCGGCGTTATCGATGTTTTTGAAAAAATAATGTGTTTGATGCCGCGACTGCTAGCCTTTGTTGCGGCGGTCGCGCTTGGTGGTGGCAGTAGCGCGGCGGTAGCACGTGGGGCGAGTGAGACCAGTGCCGCAATATGGCAGGCACTCAAAAAAGGCGATCACGTTGTCTTACTTCGCCACACCGAAACCGTACCGGGCATTGGCGACCCGCCAGGCTACAAACTCAATGATTGCGCCACACAACGCAACCTCAGCGAACTCGGTCGCCAACATGCAATCGTATGGGGTAAAGCCTTTACGGCAAATGGCGTTAGCGTAGGCGGCGTATTTACGTCTGTTTGGTGTCGCTGTGTCGATACCGCCAAGCTCGCCTTTGGCCGCACTGATACTTGGCCAGCACTCAATTCACATTTTGAGTCACCTCAATTCGCTAGCCTACAAGCTGAGCAAGTCAAAGGCGGCATCCCTGCGCGAATGAAAAAAGGCAAAGCACTTGTACTGGTCACGCATCAAGTTAATATCAGCGCGATTACCGGCATCACACCTGCCATGGGTGAAGCGGTGGTGATGAAGTTCGCAGACAAAACATTCAGCGTCGTAGGGACATTGAAAGTGCAATAGGGAAGGAGGTTTTCAAGCATTTATGCTCTATAACGCCCGCCCCTATTGACTCTTGTTAAATGGCAACTTCTATTGATTCGGCAATTAAATATAGTGAATAAACAGCCCGCTCTTACGCCTGTGCACGACCACTAACTTAAAGTCACAAAACAGACGGTCGTCATCCCGAGCGAAGCCGAGGGATATGCTTTTTGGCGTTAACACCTAACAGCATATCCCTCGGCTGTGCTCGGGATGACATTTAAAATTTTATAAAACTAAACTTTTTAAATTAGTGCTCATGGGCCTGCGCAGGTGCGCGGTACTTTTGGTTAGGTGTTTTCACCATATTTAATTGCTGGATCAATAATAACCCGCCGTTCGTGCTGAGGTATCGAAGCACACGCTCTTAAGTGCTTGATTTATAGGGCTTGAACAACCCTTCGATACCTCTCAAGAAACAGCTTTTTTCTCTATTAAAATCAATGGGTTGAAAATAGGATGTACTTTAAAAACTGGCTACTAACAGCGTCGAAACAGCATTAAATTTCAACTAAATATTCAGCAATAC
>JANNWG010000010.1:0-16168 GCA_031414695.1 Burkholderiales bacterium | reverse complement strand
CTAATAACCAGCCGTTCGTGCTGAGGTATCGAAGCACACACTGTTAAGTGCTTGATTTATAGGGCTTGAACAACCCTTCGATACGTGCAGCGTACCCTGTCCTGAGCTTGTCGAAGGATCAGGGCGAACGGAACTTGAGGTCATGAGAAGCTCCCTTTAGGGAACTTCTAAAAAACTCAAAAAACTGTCGCCCCGGCGAAGGCCGGGGTCTAATTTTCTTTACGCATCAGCAGCTTACAAAATTGGATCCCGGCCTTCGCCGGGAAGACACGTGGTTTTGAGAAGTGCCCTTTAATGAAAGTCTCCTATTGGCGGGCGTTTTAAAGAATTTTGTCTCTAAACGCCACAGCCAGAAACGACTTTCATTTTATCTACGATACAGCCTAAATTGCTCCAAACGCTCTGCTGGGCGGGCACCTTCCCAAATGAGTTGCCACGGCGCGCCTATATCGGGCTCGTTGGTTTTGGTGCCTTGCATAAGCATCCAATTACACTGATTGGCGTCAACGGTTTTGGGTTTCACAAAGCGCACATTTGCAAAATAATCAAACATCGCGCGTTGCGGCTCGCCGATGTTGGTGCCGATGACGCAGCTAGGTTGACCATTGATTTCGGTGGCGATAGCGTTGACGGTAGCACGATAGCTTCTGACGTGATCCACTGCGGGTAAGCCCAATAAATTAAGTAGCACCCATAGAAGCGTGATGCCCGCTGCCCAATTCACAATCGCGCGACGGTTATTGCGATGCGCTCTGGCGACAGCATAGAGCCAGACAATAGTTAGTGCGGCGGCGATGATAGTCGGTAGCCATAAGACCACAAATTTATAGCCAGGGGCGGCGCGTTCTACGGCGCGGGCGGCGGCTTCGGGCGCGCCGATAACGGCAGCTGTCCAGTAAAGCCATAGCGCTAATGCAGCGACACCAAAAAAGACCAGACCAAACCAGTCAATACCACTGGCGACGCCCTTCGGCAGCCTATCAAGTGCATGTGCGCCTGCAAGGGCTAAGGGTAGTAGTAGTGTTAATGCCATCGCGTCGCGTGCTTCGCGAAAAAAAGACAACCACAGCAATGAAATTACAAACGCAACCAGCGGTAACGCCAGCTCGATGCGTTCGCGAATCACCTTGCGATCACGCCGCCATAGCCAAAACGCCATTGGTAATGTCGGCAGCGCATACCAAGCGAGTAGCGGGATGAAATACCAAGGCGATATAGCCGTGCGCGCATTCGTGTCGAGCAAAGGTGCGCCGAGTACGGCATCAATAAAAATAGCCGTGGTGAGTAAGTCATTGGCAAACAAAACTAATGGATAAATTGATGCGCCTAGCAGCAGCACCGCAGTGCAAATAGCAATGCCATTGATGAACGCGCGGTTTTGTTTATCGTTTAACGTCAGCAACATCACCAATGCAATCGCAGGCACCACCAAGGCGGCCATCAGGCCAACCGATAGCGCCATAATAATGGCACCTGTTCCAGCGGTCACGCCGCCTTTGCGGGCTTCAAAGCGAATGCGGGTGAGTCCATAAAGTGCAACCGCCATGCCTGCCAATGCGCCAAGCTCAGGATTCATCTCATGCGCACGAAGGAGTAAACCAAGAGAGCCGATCAGTAATGCGACAGCGATACGTCCAGCTCTGGCGTCAAATAATTTATTCGCGGCTTTATACAAATACACAAATGTGATGAGCATAAAAAATCCGCTGGCGAGTCGTGCGCCATCGTGCGTAGGGAGTAGCCATTGCCACGCTTTTGCACTCAGTGCCGATACCCAATAGTAAAGCGGCGGGTAATCAGTGTGTGCCACGCCTGCAATTTGCGGCACTAACCACGCTGACCAGTCCAGCCCACTGAGCATCGAATGCACCACACCCATCGCCATCGCTTCATCAGGCTTCCACGGATCGTGGCCGACAAGACCCGGCACTAACCATGCAATACAGATAATGACAAACAGCGCCGTCTTTACCGGCGAAGCCGTGCCATCAAAGACTAGCGGCTGTTTGATGGCCTTAAAGGTCGTATTAAAACTGGAATTCGGTTCCTGTTCGTCGGCGCGGGTATTCACAGCGTTATGATCATTTACTGAATTGTTTTCACGAGCGCACCCGGCGCGATATTGCCTTGCGGATAGACTTGGTTAAGCAGTCGAATTTTGCCTTCTGCATTTTTGATTTGCGGCGCGGCGCGCGCGACATCGCGCGCTAACTCAGCGAAAGGCGTGGCACTACGCGGCAGTGCCACGGTGCGCACATTGTAGGGTTTGGCATTGGCGGCATCGGCTGGCGTGAATGCGCGAAATGATGCCACAGCATCACGTAATACGGCATCGTAGCTGCCGCGCGCTTCTGGCTTTTGTAATTTCATAAAAACATAATCGTTATTGCCCAACGTAATTACGGTGGCATCAATCGGTTTATTTTGCTTTGCGCCAATAAAGTTAGTCGCGCGCAAGCCGTTAATGCTGACCGATTCGGTGCGGCCTTGGTCGGGCGCTAGCATGGTGCGAATGGCTGCATTATGGTCGCCCCGCGAGTTACTCGAAAGCCGCACTGCCACTGCCGCTTGCATGTTATCCGCAATGACGGTGATTTCTGACGTATCGTTTTGAATCGTAAAACCTTGCGGTGCACGCAACACAAAACCTAATGACTCGTGGTAAAAATTTTGCCCGCGTGTCACGCCTTGCTCGCGGCTATCGCCAAAGGTCATGCCGTTAATCATTTGTAAATAGCGTTGCCGGCCAGCGTCTTGATATTTGCCGGTGTATTGATCGGCCACTTGGCGCATTGCCCGCAAACGGTCTTCGTTCGCCGGATGTGTGCGTAGCCAGTTTGGCGTTTCGCTCGGCTGACGATTTTGGCTACGCAGCTCGTCTTGGGCAAAAACTTCTTGCGCTTTAAGGGTTTGAATTACGTTGATCAATACATCAGGATCGTGATTTATTTTTTGTAAATACTTCGCGCCGAGACTATCAGCTTGCAGCTCGTGTTCGCGGCTGCGTGGCAATAAAAAGCCAGTTGCCGCACCGCCGCCTGCAACTTGTGCACCGAGTTGCGCGCCCTGTTCACCACCTAAATAAGCGCCCGCTAAGATGCCAAGTAGTTGCAGGCCGCCTGCGACTTTTTGATCACGATCAGCACGCGCACCGTGTCGTGCCGTGACGTGGCCGATTTCATGTCCCAACACACCCGCTAATTCTGCTTCTGAACCCAAATAAGCCATCAAACCGCGCGTCATATAAATAAAGCCGCCTTGTACCGCAAACGCGTTGATTTCGGGACTATCCACCACAGTGAAGGTCCAAGGCAAAGTTGGTCGCTCACTTTGCGCGGCGAGTTTTTGGCCAAGCGCGTTGACGTAGCTTTGTAACTGCGGGTTGTTGTACGGCTTGTACTCTTGCAATATTTGCTGATGAATCATGCGCCCAGAGCTGATTTCGTCTTGCTCTGACATCACAAAACGATCTGATCTGCCTGAGACGGGGTTGGGCGAGGAGGCGCAACCTGCTAGCGACACAACAATAATTACGGCAAGATATTTTAGTAAGCGCGTATTCATTACATTCCTTAAACTTTGATTCATCATGAAATTGTACGCTCACGATGCGTATTCACTAAACTAAAAAGGCAACCTCGCGGTTGCCTTTTTTTGACGCCTACTTCGTAACGATAGTGTTTACTTGCCTGCGCTAGTACGTGCGTAACGCTGCTTAAATTTATCAATACGACCAGCGGTGTCCATGACTTTGTGCTTGCCGGTGTAAAACGGGTGCGATTCAGATGACACCTCGATACGGATAACGGGATATTCGTTACCGTCGGTCCAAGTAATTTTTTCTTTGCCTTTAACTTCTGCCGTGGTCTTGGTCAGAAATTTAAAATCGCATGACGAATCGAAAAACACGACGTCGCGGGTGGTTGGGTGAATATCTGCTTTCATGGGACTTACCTTTCTTTCCGTAAAGGGTTCTAGTGTAAGAACCTCTATGCGAACAAGTGTTGTTGGGAACCCAAGATTATGCCCAAAATAGTCCACTAAAGCAATGGGTTAGGTCTGATAAAGTAGCGTTATGGAAAATGATAAAAAACTCGGGAGCACGCCGGAAAACAGTGCAAAACCCGTTGAAACCAAGCGTGAATATGCGGACGATATCGTCAAAACCCAGCATAAAACGAAAATTGGTGGCAAAAACTTAGCCTATACCGCCACTTGTGGCACGTGGGTGATGCATGAAGAGTTGGATAAAGACGGCGAGCATTTGGGGCAAAAACCAAAATCCGCTATGTTTTTTACCGCCTACACGCTAGATGGCGCGAATTCTGCCGCTAAGTCGCCCGCAAATCGTCCAATTATGTTTTGTTTTAACGGCGGGCCTGGCTCAAGCTCAGTCTGGCTACATTTAGGGGTGCTGGGACCTAAGCGCGTGTTGCTAGATGAAGAGGGCCAATCAGGTGCGCCGCCGTATCAGCTTATTGAAAATGTGTATTCGCTGTTGGCTGAGACGGATTTGGTGTTTATTGACCCAATCGGCACAGGTTACTCGCGCATGATTGAAGGTGAAAAAACCAAGGAATTTCACGAATATCAACGTGATCTAGAAAGTGTCGGTGCCTTTATTCGGCTTTATGTATCGCGTAATGAACGCTGGGCAAGCCCAAAATTTATCGCTGGCGAAAGTTATGGCACCACGCGTGCCTGTGGTTTGGCGGGCTTATTACAAGATAAATACGGCATGTATTTGAATGGCTTATTGTTGATTTCGGTCGCGCTTGATTTTCAAACGATTCGCTTCGATCACGGCAACGATATGCCACCCATGATTTATTTGCCGACCTATGCGGCGACAGCGTGGCATCACAAAAAATTAGCCAAAGATCTACAAAAATTATCACTCACGCAGTTACTGCGCGAAGTCGAAAATTTTGCCATGACCGAATACGCCGCCGCGCTTTTCCAAGGTGATAAATTGCCAATAAGCAGCTTCAACAGCGTTGCCGAAAAAGTCGCCCGCTACACTGGGCTTAGCGTTGAATATGTGAAATCCACCAAGCTACGCGTGCAAATACATCGCTTTTGTAAAGAGCTACTGCGTGCGGATGGCAAAACCGTGGGACGCCTCGATAGCCGTTTCACCGCGATGGATCGTGATAGCGCAGGTGAGCAATTTGAATTTGACCCCGCGCACGCCGTGATTGGCGGCATATTCGCCACCACGTTTAATGATTACGTCAGACGCACCTTAAAATTTGAAACTGACCTTGATTACCGTGTGCTCGCGGGTTTCTACCTTAATTGGGGCTGGAAAGATTTCGCTAATCGCTATGTCAATATCGGTGAAACATTAAGAGCCGCAATGAATAAAAATCCACATTTGAAAGTGTATGTAGGCAATGGTTATTTTGATTTAGCCACACCACACTTCGCGTCTGATTACACGGTAAATCACCTGATGCTAGCGCCTGCGCTAGCCGATAATATTGCCACTTATTACTACGAAGCGGGTCACATGATGTACGCCCATCAGCCGTCATTGAAAAAAATGGCGAAAGATATGCAGGGCTTTGTTACGCGCGCGCTTCGGTAGTGTTGCAAAAAAGTGCAAACACTACCATTGACGGGTATTTTCAACACTAAATACTTGAAAAAGCCCATCAATAAACGAGTTTTGATTTTATTTGCGTTAACCTAATGCAAACCAATTCCCATAAAGTTAAGGAGTCTAGCTTGAGCAATTTCACTATTCGACAGGTCGCAGTGCTGGGGGCCGGTGTAATGGGCGCGCAGATTGCGGCGCTATTAACGAACGCTAACGTTCGTACCATTTTGTTTGATCTGCCCGCAAAAGAGGGCGCTAAAAATGGCGTCGTGACCAAAGCCATTGACGGCATGCTGAAAATGTCACCTGAGCCGTTCGTGTCGAAGCAAAAAGCCGCTCAAATTGTGGCGGCGAATTACGATGAGCATTTGCCATTGCTGCGCGATTGCGATCTCATTATTGAAGCGATATCGGAGCGTATGGATTGGAAAAAATCGCTCTATGAAAAAGTCGCACCCTACATCAGCGAGAAAGCGATTTTTGCCTCAAATACATCGGGCTTATCAATTACCGAATTGAGCCACGTATTTCCAGAAGCGTTGCGGCACCGTTTTTGTGGCGTGCATTTTTTTAATCCGCCGCGCTATATGAAATTAGTCGAGTTGATTCCGACGGCCTTAACAGAAGCCAGCATTCTCGATGAACTCGAAACGTTTTTAACCTCCACATTAGGCAAGGGCGTCGTGCGCGCTAAAGACACGCCAAATTTTGTGGCAAATCGTGTCGGTGTGTTTTCCATTGCTGCCACCATGCATCATACGCAAGCCTTTAAGCTTGCCTTTGATGAAGTCGATGCGTTAACCGGCGTGGCAATCGGGCGCGCTAAAAGCGCTACCTATCGCACCGCTGATGTGGTGGGGCTCGATACACTTGCCCATACTTTTAAGACGATGGACAACGCCTTGCCAGATGACCCGTGGCATCGTTACTACGCCGTGCCAAATTACTTGCAAGCGATGATTGATAAAGGCGTCTTGGGACAAAAAACCAAAGCAGGTTTTTTCACCAAACGCGGCAAAGATATTTTGATGCTCGACTTGGCCAAGCAAGATTATGTTGCCGGTAGTGGGCAGGTAGCTGAACCAGTAGCAGCGATTTTAAAAATCAAAAACGTCGCTGAAAAATTTGCCGCCTTGCGTCACAGTGAGCATCCGCAGGCGCAATTTTTGTGGGCAATTTATCGCGATGTATTTCACTACATTGCCGTACATTTAGGCGACATCGCCACGTCTGCACGCGATATTGATTTTGCCATTCGCTGGGGATTTGGCTGGAAGGCGGGGCCGTTTGAAACCTGGCAAGCCGCCGGTTGGTCGCAAATTGCCCAATGGATAAGTGACGATATTGCCGCCGGTAAAACCATGGCGAGCGCGCCGCTACCCGCGTGGGTGACCGATGGCAGAACCAGCGTGCATGGCGCATCTGGCTCTTACTCAGCGGCAACAGACAAGATGATTGCGCGCTCAACTCTCGCTATTTATCAGCGCCAATTATTTCCAGAATTACTGCTGGGCGAATCCGCAGAAAAGGGCACGACTGTGCTCGACACAGAAGGTGTGCGCTTGTGGACGGTCAATGCCTTCGCCGATATCGCCATTCTCTCCTTCAAATCAAAAATGCATTCGCTTGGCGAGGAGGTGCTCGACGGTGTTTTGCAGGCGCTTGATTATGCAGAAAAAGAATTCAGCGCCGTCGTGATTTGGCACGAAGCGCCTTACTCTGTTGGCGCAAATTTAGCCGGTGCGCTTGCGGCGTTACAAGCTAAAAAATATGTCGAATTTGAATCCATGGTGGCTAAATTTCAAGCCACTTCGATGCGGATTAAACATTCGATGTTGCCCGTAGTCTCCGCAGTGGATGGCATGGCACTCGGTGGCGGTTGCGAGTTTGTGATGCACTCAGACAAAGTGGTGGCAACTTGTGAATCCTACATCGGCCTGGTTGAGTCTGGCGTCGGCTTATTGCCCGCAGGTGCAGGCTGCAAAGAATTTGCACTGCGTGCAGCACAGCAAGCAAATGGCGCTGACTTGATGCCGCAATTACAAAAGATATTTACCCGCATGGCAATGGGCGAAGTTTCTAAGAGCGCTGAAAACGCGAAGGAAATGGGATATTTGCGCGCCTCAGATCGCATTATTTTTAACAAGGATGAATTACTTTACGTAGCCTTAATCGAGGCGCGCGCGATGAGCGCCGCAGGCTATCGTCCTGCGCTGCCCGCTGCGCCATTTCCGGTGGCAGGCAACACAGGTGTGGCAACCATGAAGATGATGCTCATCAACATGAAAGCAGGCGGCTTCATTTCTGATCATGACTACGAAGTCTCGTCCCGAATCGCCGAAGTGCTCTGCGGCGGCATGGTTGAGCCGGGATCATTGGTTGACGAAAAATGGATGATTGATTTAGAACGTAAACACTTTGTCGCGCTCGCCAAAATGCCAAAGACGGAAGATCGGATTGGCTATATGTTGAAAAATGGCAAGCCGCTGCGTAATTGATTCGAGTTGCTAATTCGTATCGGCACTAATCCATCCGCGTTGAAATACTAATCGCTTTTTTAATGAATGCTTTTCGGTCATCCTTATCTTCAATTTCGTCTGCGATGATGAGATAAAGCTCGCCTACATCGCGGGCGCGGATGGCGGCTTTTTTGACGACGATTTTTGCGAGTGCGCCAATGTGTTGGGCGAGGCGCTTTTCGGCGCGAGCGAGTACGTGTTCATCGAATTTTGCCAGCGCTAATCGGGTGTCGCCTATTTGGGTTTTGTCGCTTGCTAGTGAAGTCGGTGGTTGGGTATTGCCAGTCGTGGCTTTCGCGCGTTTGGTGAAGATTACGCGTTCATCATCGTCCTCAATTTCTGGTGCAACAGCGGCAATTAAATCCTCAATGGTTTGCGTTTTTTTTTGTGCTTTACGAATCAACACGGAAGCTAATGGGCCGATGCGTTTAGCGAGTTCGATCTCAATTGATTTTAATTGTGCTGTGTCAAATTGGATGATGGGCGTGCTGCTATCGCTAAGCCTTTTTGTTGAGGTCGCGTTGCGTTGCGCCTCGGTCATCTCGTTGACGGGCAGTGTGCGTGTGGCATCGTCGCTACGCATGGTTAATGAAGGCGTTGGGGCGACACCGCTGAGCGCTAATAAGAATGCGTCACTTGATTGCGGACGCTTAGCATCATCAGGGTTGAGTGCCCAATCAATTGCGGATAAAAATGCCCGCGAGTAAAGCATGGCGTCACCAATATCAGTGGCAGGTTTTTGTGGGTCATTTTTAATACGTGCAGTTGCATCAACTGGCTTTGTGCCAGTAACCATCCAGTACATCACACCACCCAAAGCGTACAAGTCGCTCCACGCGCCCTGTGCGGAAGATTCAGAATATTGCTCTACTGGCGCATAGCCGGGGCTCACCACCGCCGTTAAATCACCGCTCGATTGTGTGGCGCGCGCGGCACCAAAATCAAGCAGCACGGGTGTGCCATCTTCACGCATATAGATATTGCCGGGCTTTACGTCGCGGTGTAGATATCCGGCTTGATGGATAACGCCCAAGCCTTCCGCCAAGGGGCGAACAACGTGCAAGATTGTCTGCTCGGTTAATGGTCGCCGCGCTTTAATCCAGTCTGATAATTGCGCGCCGCGCACAAATTCCATCACCATATAAGCAGTGTTATTTGCCTGAAAAAACCGCATCACGCGCACGATATTTGGGTGGCGAAATGTAGCGAGCGTGCGCGCCTCATCTAAAAAACGCGCCAACCCCCAATCAAACGTGATGCGATCGTCTTCCGTGCGCGGACGAATGCTGTTGTCTTCATCGCGTACAGCCGCATCCGCCGGTAAATACTCTTTTATGGCGACATTGAAACTCAGATTGGTATCAGTGGCTAAGTAGGTCAAACCAAAGCCACCCGCGCCGAGTAGTTTTTCGATACGGTATTCGTTTAAGACATGACCCTGAGGGAGGGTGGGGATCGTTTGTCCCATTATTTTTCTCGATTATGTTGAGGATTATTCTTTAGTCATCAAGCAGCGCAATCGCTTTAGCCAAACTGCGCCGCATCCGATTAAATGATTTGGCCAGTAGCGCCATTTCATCGTGGCCCTTATCGCTGAATTCAGCAATATCCATATTGCCTGTCGATATTTCATTCGCCGCCTCTGACATTTTAGTAATTGGGCGAATGATGAGCATCGATAACATTACGTTCAATATAATAAATAGCACCACAAATACGCCAGTCAGTGAGGCCATAAATGTCGCAAACGCGCGGTTAGCATTTTCAATTGGTAGCGACATCGGCACCGAGACAATTTGCGCGCCAACGGTTTCATTGAGCTTCCAGCCAAAACCATTGTTGCTGCCGTATTGAGCGATCATTGCGGGCTGCGCTTTGTCTGGCGTGTTGTGACACGATAGGCAACCTTCCTCCGTAATCTTGATTGGCCAGGCGAGATAAAGTGATTGATTATTTGCCCCTTGGCGTATGCCGGAGAGTGTGGTTTTTTTGCTATCGTTACGAAAGCCATTGATCACGTCTGCTTCCCAATCAACGGCGCGATCACGCGGATTTGTTGGGTTTAGCACCGCTTCTTTATAGCTGTAATCGGTGTATTTTTTGCGTAACTCGTTCATCATTTCTGTTGCCGCAAATGCGGGCACGGTCTGTGGCAAAAATGAATCTGGCTGGTAATCAAGATTAGGGCTCACGTGCTTGGTCGTGTATTCGCGCATGGAGAGCGCGGCCTCCATAATCAAGCCCGCATTACGTAGCACTTCATCGCGCGCATTTTTTTGTAGCAAGTTGTACGAGACATAGCCCGTGACCGTCAGCCCAAGCGCAAAGACGATGAGTAATACCAAGTTAAATTTAGTTCGCAGTCCCATTTTATTCCCCTGAAAAATTTGTTGTACTGTGTTTTCTACGTTAAGAATCTATGGATAGATGTGGGGTGTGTAAACTCGCCTATTGGCGGCTATGTGGGCGCATAAATGCTTCAAAATGCCCGCCAAATATAGGTTGTATTATTTTTGTGAAACACCGCACACTTATATGCTGCCCGCATTAAGTCGCAACAAATATGATTGGGCGAACATAGTTAAGGCCGATAAAATCTTGCTCATTACTTCAATCGAGATAGTGAAAGAAACAACATGGCTGATCGTGAATTTGGTTTTGAAACACTAGCGCTACACGCGGGGCAAATACCCGATGCTGCCACCGGCGCGCGCGCCTTGCCGATTTATCAAACCACTTCGTATGTGTTTGATAGCGCGGAGCATGCTGCTTCATTATTTAATTTGCAAACATTTGGCAATGTTTACACGCGGCTCTCCAACCCGACTACCGCCGCATTTGAAGAACGCTGCGCTGCACTCGAAGGTGGCCGCGCGGCAGTTGCCACCGCGAGCGGGCAGGCGGCTGAGATGGTGGCACTCATGAATATTTTAGAGACGGGGGACCACATCGTGTCGTCCTCCAAACTCTACGGCGGTACGCACACGATGTTCATGGTCAACTTCAAAAAGCTAGGCATTGAAGCCACACTCGTTGACCCCGATGATCCTAAAAATATTCGCCGCGCATTAAAGCCAAATACCAAGGCGATTTTTTCAGAGACGCTCGGCAACCCTGCGATCAACATGATTGATCTTGAGGCCATCGGCAAGATTGCGCGTGAAGCGGGCGTGCCCTTCATTGTCGATAACACTGCCGCTTCACCTTACCTGTGCCAGCCACTTAAGCACGGCGCGGATATCGTCATTCACAGCGCCACCAAATTCATGGGCGGCCACGGCACCACAATGGGAGGCGTGGTGGTGGAGAGCGGCAAATTTCCATGGGCAAATGGAAAATTTCCAGAGATGACTGAGCCTTCAGCTGGCTATCACGGCGTGAAATTTTTTGAGACCTTCGGCGACTTCGCCTACACCATGAAAGCGCGCATGGAAATCATGCGCGTCTATGGCCCGACCCTCTCACCATTTAACGCGTGGCAACTCATGCAAGGCTTAGAAACGCTACCCGTCAGAATGGAGCGCCACTGCAGCAACACCATGCGCGTCGCCGAATTTTTAGAAAGCCATCCGCAAGTCGCCTGGGTAAATTACCCTGGATTGCCAGGCAATAAATATCACGCGTTAGTCAAACGCTACATGCCAAAAGGCGCAGGTGCGTTGCTGTCATTTGGCATCAAAGGCGGATTCGAATCCGGCGTGAAATTTATCGAAGCGCTGCAATTTATTTCGCATCTAGCCAATATCGGCGACGCCAAATCACTCGTCATTCATCCGGCTTCAACAACGCATCGGCAATTGAGCGAAGAAGATCAAATCAAAGCGGGCGTGCCGCCGGATATGATTCGGCTCTCGATTGGGCTGGAGACGATTGAGGATATTGTTTGGGATATTGAGCAGGCGTTGGGGAGGGCGGGGTGACTGTACTGATTTAGACAGATGGCATTAAGGCTTGAGTGATTTGTTTAGCCGAACCTGAATATGACTCCAAGCCCCTTTCTCTGTCAACAACAGTTGATTTGGTGACTTCACCTTCGACACCGATTGCCGCCAAACTTCCAAAGTTCCATCATTCCATACTTGGTAGCTGAATGAATCACTCTTGAACTCGTAGCCTAAATGACTACAAGGCGTCTTGACTGGACCGTCTCCCAAGTCAACTAAGCAATTGCTGGTGATATCTCGGCCATGCAATTTGATGGAGCGACCATTTTTACGATTTATCGCGAGGTAATCGACTCTATCGCAAACAACTTCCCCCTCATCGCAAAGTACTGAAATAGTAATGACATAAGAGCTAGTTTTTAGCATTCTCTTGTATGCGGCATGGGATTGTGTGGAAAACACTAGTGCCGCTATGAAAATGATGTGAACAAATATAGCTGTCAATAGTCTAGCTAGCGTAGCGCGGGCAGGCTTCATCTGTCCGCGCTTATGAGCAGAGTTTTGGGCAAAAAACCAAGCCGTACGCCGCTTCGTGTCGTGCGCACTTGTGCGATTCCTCGAAGCCTGCGCGTCGACATGGGCATCAATTAAGCGACGAAACATGCGCGGGTATTGGGTTTGATTTTCAGTCGCTCCCGACTTGAAAAAAATCGATGCTTTTTTGCTGAGTGCCATGGTGCCTTTCACACCCTCCTCTCGGAGGGCCAACTCTTCTGGCGACGGAAGAAAATTTGGCATCACTTGAAGACGATCAAGCGGCTCATTTTTGTAGTTAATTTTCGTGCTCATACGTGTAGATTTTTAAGATGAACTTAACAAAGACTTGGGGCGAACGGTTGTTGGTAGCTCAAGGCTTTGTATGGTGATACGTCAATGCACCTGCAATACAAAACGCTAACGCGTCTTTAGGCACAGCATCTGTCAGGCCAAATAGAATCGCGCGATTACCTTCATATCGAAATTCATTGGGAAATAGCGTTTTGAATGTCTCTATAAGTGTGGTTCGACAGTTGAAATACATCGCGTACTCATGCGGTGTTGACGCTTTTGAATGAATTCGAATCGTGCTTCCGCTTTTGGATTGCGTAGTAACGTAGGCAGGCTCGCCCCATTTGAGCGTTTCTTCAATTTCGCCAACGCCATATGTAGAGGCGGCAGTGCTAAATATGAGTTCACGCAGTGCGAGTAATTTTTGTTTTGTGATTGGCGGATAGTCGTCAAATATTTTTGCGACGGCTATGTTTGTAAAAGGCTGCACGATGATTCGTAGCGTTACTCAAAACGTCCAAATGATGCGGACTTCAATAGCGCCAACTGCTCACTCTGTGCGCTTGCTTGCGCTTGAAATTTAGCGATGTATTTTGCGGCGAGTGGGTCGGCTTTGGGTAGGGCGACGCGCATCGGGTCTTGGTGTTGGCCGCTTATTTTGAATTCATAGTGCAGATGCGGGCCGGTTGCAAAGCCAGTGGAGCCGACGTAGCCGACGGTTTGTCCTTGGTTGACGCGAACACCTTTGCGCACGCCTGCGGCAAATCCCGATAAGTGTGCATAAAGCGTGGTGACCGCGCCGGAGTGCCGAATCTCAATCACATTGCCGTAGCCGCCTTTGACACCGGCGAATTCGACCGTACCATCCGCCGTGGCCCATGTCGGCGTGCCGCGCGGGGCGGCAAAATCTACGCCTGTGTGCTGACGCCAATTTTTGAAAATAGGATGCATGCGTCCGCCAAAATTAGACGAGACTCGCGAAAACGCGAGTGGGGAGCGTAAAAATGACTTGGCGCGATTCGCGCCATCAGCAGCGTAATAGCCGTCTTCACCATGGCTATCGGTAAATAAATAGGCTTCAAACTTTTTGCCTTTGTTGGTGAAATCTGCTGAGAGCACACGACCGGGGCGCAAGTATTCACCATTGTGATAAAGCATTTCATAGATAACTGAGAAGCGATCGCCCGTGCGAAGGTCAACGTGAAAATCAATATCGGTCGAAAATAATCGTGCGAGTTGCGTGGCAACCGCGTCTGGAATGTTGGCGGCGTCAGTCGCGCCGTAAAGCGATGAGCGAATCACGCCTGATTTATGTACCGTTTCAATCGTTGGCACGATAAGCTTTTCAACTGCCGAAAAACCATCTGTGGTGCGGTTGACCTCTAATAATTTATCCGCGCTATGTAAATAAACGAGCGTTTGTAATTTGCCATCAGTATTAGTCGTGGCTTGTAAGGTGCGGCCAGGACGCAGCTGAAAGATTGATTTGGCGTCTTTAGCGGTGCGTAAATAATTAAATGCAGCGGGGTCATCCACGCGCATGCGTTGCAACAGGGCCGCGACAGAGTCACCTTTTTGCACGCGTTCTGAGGCGCGGAAAATATCGCGCTCATCTATATGCTCTTCATATGCGGGTAACGCCATTTGCTCTGTCACATCTAGCCGCGTGAGATTGGATGTTTGGCTATCGCTAGAGACGCCGAATGCCGTCAGCACACCAAAGACCGGAATGACAAAAAATACCGTAACGGAGCTTGCAAATCGTTTGACGTGAGGGCGCTTCGCAAATTGAATTAGCGTTATTGTGACGCGTTCAGCTAAAATTTTAAGTCCGGCGAGGTTTAATTGCATATCGTCATTTGTTTGCGCGATTTACATCATCATTGCGATTAAAGCTTAAAGCAAGTCGTTAAGATTATCAGAAAGCGCCTTGATTCGTCACTGATTTTTACCATTGGTTAAATATGTCTACAATTTCTGCCCCTACTGTTGCTGAACAACTCGCTGTCATTAAGCGCGGTGCTGAGGAGTTAATTCTCGACGCCGATATGGTTAAAAAGCTTGAAAGTGGGCGGCCATTGCGTGTGAAGTTAGGGCTAGACCCAACCGCGCCTGATTTACATCTTGGTCATACCGTGGTGCTTAATAAGATGCGGCAAATGCAAGACTTGGGGCATCAAGTTATTTTCTTAATTGGGGACTTCACATCAATGATTGGCGATCCGTCTGGCCGCAACGTTACACGTCCGCCGCTAACGCGCGAGCAAATTGAAGAAAACGCAAAATCTTATTTCAAGCAAGCAAGCCTTGTGCTTGATCCTGAAAAAACCGAAATTCGTTATAACTCTGAATGGTGTGATCCGCTCGGTGCGCGCGGCATGATTCAATTAGCATCGCGCTGGACTGTTGCGCGGATGTTGGAGCGAGATGATTTCACAAAGCGCTATCAGGCTAACACGCCTATATCAGTGCATGAATTCTTATATCCGCTTATGCAAGGCTACGATTCGGTCGCATTAAAGTCAGATATTGAATTGGGCGGCACTGATCAGAAATTTAATCTACTAGTTGGGCGTGAATTGCAAAAGCAATACGGCCAAGAGCCGCAATGTATCTTGACCATGCCGCTTCTCGAAGGCTTAGACGGCGTCGAGAAAATGTCGAAGTCAAAGAATAACTACGTCGGTATTACGGATAAGCCTAATGATATGTTCGGCAAATTGATGAGCGTGTCAGACGAGATGATGTGGAAGTACATCAACTTATTATCCTTTCGCACGAGTGTTGAAATATCCGCATGGAAAGCCGAAGTTGATGCTGGTCGAAACCCGCGCGATATTAAAGTCACCTTCTCGCAAGAAATCGTTGCGCGTTTTCATTCAGCAGCCGCCGCCGCCGATGCATTGATTGATTTTGATTCGCGCGCCCGTGGCGGTATTCCTGATGATATTGCAGTTGTTAGTGTGCAATCCACCAATGGCGCTATTACTGTTACGCATTTATTAAAGCAATCTAACCTTACGCCTAGTACAAGTGAAGCGATACGTATGATTGAACAAGGTGGCGTCAAGCTCGATGGGGATAAAGTTGTGGATAAGATGTTGATGATTCCACAAGGTGCTACTGTTGTCGCCCAAGTTGGCAAGCGTAAGTTCGCACGAATCACTGTGATCTAAATTTAATTGCACACTAAGGAGCCTCTTGCAAAACCCTAAGGATGTGAACATTTATTTACGCAGGGTGCATAAAAAAGAGAGGTGGGCGCAACCATTGCTGGCATGATGCGAGTGTCAAAACAAACATCTGCGCCCACCTATGAATACTACGCAACGTCC
>JANNWG010000009.1:0-23822 GCA_031414695.1 Burkholderiales bacterium | reverse complement strand
CTAATAACCAGCCGTTCGTGCTGAGGTATCGAAGCACACACTGTTAAGTGCTTGATTTATAGGGCTTGAACAACCCTTCGATACGTGCAGCGTACCCTGTCCTGAGCTTGTCGAAGGATCAGGGCGAACGGAACTTGAGGTTATGAAAGGCTCCCCTATGTGAAAACACTAATATTGGCGGGCAGTTCGACGACATATTGCTTGAAAATGCCCGCTAATAGGCGAGGTTACTAATTTTGTTACGTCGCAAAGACTAGCGCACTGCATGCACGTTGAATACGTGTACACGCCTCAGTGAGCACATCAAGCGATGTCGCATACGACACCCTAAAATGTGGCGACAAACCAAACGCCGCACCGTGAACGACAGCAACGCCTTCGCTCTCTAGCAAATAATTCACCACGTCTTCATCGTTTTTAACCACGTTGCCTGCGGGTGTGGTGGCGCCAATTAAGCCCGCGCAGCTTGGATACACATAAAACGCACCTTCTGGCGTGTGGCAATGTAAGCCTTTGGCGTCGTTGAGCATTTTCACGACCAAGTCACGGCGTCTTTTGAATTCGGCATTGTTGCGTGGAATGAAATCTTGCGGGCCATTGAGCGCTTCAACAGCTGCGGCTTGGCTGATGGAGGAAGGGTTGGAGGTCGATTGTGATTGCACGTCGCCCATGGCCTTGATGATTTTTTCGGGCCCGCCTGCATAGCCGATGCGCCAGCCTGTCATGCAATAAGCTTTTGAGACGCCGTTCATGGTCAGCGTACGATCATAAAGTAGAGGCTCAATTTCGGCAGGTGTCGTAAAGACGAAATCGTCATAGACCAAATGCTCGTACATGTCATCAGTCAACACATATACGTGAGGGTGGCGAACTAGTACATCGGTAAGCGCCTTTAATTCAGCATGTGTATAGGCGGCACCGGATGGATTTGATGGCGAATTGAGCAGCACCCATTTAGTTTTAGGGGTGATGGCTTTTTCTAAATCTAGCGCCGTCATTTTGAAGCCAGTCTCCTGTGAGCATGAGACGATGACAGGCGTGCCTTCCGCCAACAGCACCATCTCAGGGTATGACACCCAATATGGCGCAGGAATAATCACTTCATCGCCCGCCGAAAGCGTTGCCATAAAGGCGTTATACAAAACCTGCTTGCCGCCAGTGCCGACCGTAATTTGCTTGGGCGAGTAGGTGAGATTATTTTCGCGTTTGAATTTTGCCGCAATCGCTTCTTTTAATTTAGGCGTGCCATCTACCGCAGTGTATTTAGTATCGCCCGATTGAATCGCGCGAATGGCCGCATCTTTCACATTTTGCGGTGTATCAAAATCGGGCTCGCCAAAGGAAAGGGCGATTACACTTTTACCGGAGGCTTTGAGTGCAGCCGCTTTAGCGGAAATGGCGATGGTGGCGGAGGGTTTGACGCGGGACAGACGGTCAGCGAGTTTCATGTGGAATGGTTATGAATTAACCGCAATGGTGCGGTACAAAAACATTATAGGCAATTATTTATAACCTAATCACGCAACGCTATTTACGTATTGTTTTTAACTTTATCGGTATTTATCAGCGTCCATTGGCGGTTAAAAAAGTCATGGCGCTAGCAACATCTTTTTCGCCATCCTGACCAAGCCAGATTCATTCGCCCCTTCTGCCAATTCACGTAACAACACCCAACGAAAGCCAAGCGACTCATCAGAGATTTGCACCTTGTTTTCATCGGCAATGACTAAATAGCGGGCATCGTAATGGAGGTGCGCGGCTTCATTCATGCCGTTTTTATTGCGTGCTGGTATAGCGTGCACATCAACATCAAATAGCGATTGGCTATGAAGTGAGAGTAACAAAATGCCCGTCTCTTCTGTTGCTTCACGAAGCGCACCGTGTGCGGGCGAAGCATCTGCCGCATCTAGATGTCCGCCAGGTTGTACCCACCGATTTAGCTTCGCGTGATGTAACAAAAGCGTATGCGTGCCGGCAGCATTCACCACAAATGCCGAGCCTGTGACATGACCTTGTGCGGTTGTGCGTTGCCAAAATACATCACTATTCGCTTTCACAAATTGACGTATGCACGCTAGGTGAGCGGACTCCGTTACGTCAAATGACGGATGATTATTTAAGTTATCAACAAATGGTGCGTAAGCAGTTTTCATAGGAGAAAAGTGATTTAAAAATCAAAAAAAGTAGGTTTTTCATAGGTAAATTTTGTGGCCTGATTTTGCAAATATTGATTGAAAAGCACATTTCCCCTATGAGACCATCCCCTATTCGAGTGAAAATTTCTCATCAAGCACTTGCACACAGAATGAAATAATGCGTTATATTTGCCTCGTGGTGCGTTATTTACACTATGAACGCGACAAATTATAAAGTCGTAGGTGTAAAAACAATAACCTCAGTTTTACGGACAACCCTGAAAAATCTTTTGAATTTATTACTGGAGGAAATACATGGCCGCAAAGAAACCAGCTGCAAAAAAACCCGCTGCAAAGAAGCCTGCCGCGAAAGTCGCTAAGAAGCCTGTTGCAAAAAAACCAGCGGCGAAAAAGCCTGCTGCTAAGGTAGCCAAGAAGCCTGCTGCTAAAGTTGCAAAGAAGCCCGCTGCTAAAAAGCCAGTCGCTAAGAAAGCCGCTAAACCTGCTAAGCCCGCTGTGAAGCGTAAGCCAAATGCAGCATTCATGAAGCCAATGACACCATCAGCAATGTTGGCGGCAGTGGTCGGTGCAACTGCTATTCCACGTACAGAAGTGACCAAGAAGCTTTGGGATTACATCAAGAAAAACAAGCTTCAAGATGCGGTTAATCGTCGCATGATTAATGCTGATGAAAAGCTAAAAGCTGTTTTCGGTGGCAAAAAAGTTGTTTCGATGTTTGAAATGACCAAGCTTGTTGCTGCACACTTGAAGTAAGCAACAAAGATAGTTTGTTTATCTTAAAAGCCGATGTCCTTTGGGACATCGGCTTTTTTTACGCGCTTTTTTTTACGCACTTTTGTTCCGCGCCTTATTTAAGTATCTATAGCGCGGCATAATATTGTTTCTATTGACAGCAATCGAGAGTCCATCATGACCACAAACCACACCGTCCGTCTTATGTCCCGTCCCGTTGGAGAACCAACGAGCCGCGATTTTGCATTTGCAGATGAACCGATGCCTGCATTAGCCGATGGGCAAATGTTGCTTAAAAATCTATACCTATCGCTAGACCCTGCCATGCGCGGCTGGATGAATGAAGGTAAGTCCTATATTGAGCCTGTGAAATTGGGTGACGTCATGCGTGCTGGTGGTATAGGGCAAGTCATTGAATCAAACAACGGCCGCTTTAAAGTTGGGGATCACCTGAGCGGCATGACCAATGTGCAAACACACTGCGTAACGGATGGTAAAGGTTGGGTAAAAATTGACCCAACCTTTGCGCCATTAACAACTTACTTAAACGTGCTCGGTATGACGGGCATGACGGGATATTTTGGTTTACTAGAGTCTGGGCAACCTAAGACCGGTGAGACTGTTGTGGTGTCGGGTGCGGCGGGCGCAGTGGGCGCTACGGTCGGTCAAGTTGCCAAACTCAATGGTTGCCGTGTCGTTGGCATCGCTGGTGGCGCCGAGAAATGCAAAAACGCGGTTGCGCAATACGGCTATGACGCGTGTATTGACTATAAAAATGAAGACGTCCGCATCGGCTTAAAACGCGAATGCCCTAATGGTATTGATGTGTATTTTGATAATGTCGGTGGCGATATTCTTGATACTGTACTCACCCGCATTAACTTACGCGCGCGCATCGTGATTTGTGGCGCTATCTCGCAATACAACAACACGACACCTGTCAAAGGTCCATCAAATTACCTATCACTGCTGGTGAACCGTGCGCGCATGGAAGGCATTGTTGTGTTCGATTACGCGCCTAAATACAAAGAGGCAATTCTAGCGATGGGAACATGGCTCAAAGAAGGCAAGATGGTCTCTCATGAGCACGTTGAGGAGGGTATTGATCGCTTTCCTGAAGTGCTGATGAAGTTGTTTAAGGGCGAGAATTTTGGCAAGTTAGTATTGAAAGTAGGTTAAACATAATGAATGCATGCTGAAACCCCTTTATCCACGGGCATCTTGAAGCAGTATTGCGTTAAAGTTGAGCGTTAAAGTCGAATAAAAAAGCGCGGCAAGCCGCGCTTTTTTTCGTATCCATTTTTCGTGCCAAAGACGCTAAAACTCTTGTCTAACAATTGATTTAATTTGTGTGATGCCATCAACGGTGTAGGTCATGTTGGCGTTGTTGGCATTAGCGAAGTTAAACGACATTGAGCCTACGTTTATGACTTGCAACAGATTCCTGTTGTAGGTGGTCGCAATCCATGCCGAACCGAGTGTTCTAAATAGGCTGCCAGAGAACGTTGTGCCACTCCAATTACCACCAGGCATTACGTACCACGTTGCGCGTCTATCCGCGCCATAGGTGTACCAGACGCCAAATACTTGCCCTTGCTGCTGCGCTAAGTTAATGCCCCAGCCGTTTTGTGACGCGCTACCCCACCATAAATCATTGACATTAAATGGTGCTGAACCAGATCCAAATACTTGTCGCGTAATCTGCTTTGTACCGCCACGGTTGTTAATGACGTAATTCATGTTGGCAGTTGTTGGCGTGGTGTAGTTGATTGTTACTGTGCCCACAGAAGGGTTAACGACAAGCTCAGCGGCGTTGTACGCAGAGAATGGTGCACCAGTAGGGATAAAAACGGGGCCTGAAAAAGTCGTGAAATTATTCGTCCACGTGCCACCGGGCATGACTACCCATAATGGCCTGCCGCTATCATCATAAATATAGAGCGCATTAAATTGAATGTTTGAAGGTGAATGCTGCTGTATTGACATGCCCCAGCCGTTTTCAGTCTCTCCAGCCCACCACATGTCGGAGTAATTAAATGGGCCAGTTGTATTTCCGGATGCTAAAAATGGTCTCAAGCTCGGAAAGGCTAAATCAAAACGTGAGTAGTAATCGCGGTTTTGTGGATTATTAATATCGTTCGCGGTGGCACAGCTTGAAGGTCCGCCAAGCAATCCACCGCGCAGGAAATAGCTGCCGGCTGCATCAATGGTGAAAATGCCGCTGCCAGAACTACCGCCCTCTGTAACGCCTCTTGTGTATGTCGGCGTTATAAATGTCGCATTACCTTGGTCTGTTAGGGTGGTAAACGGGTTAGGCAATGTTTGACCGATGGTGATTTTTTTAGGGTCACCTGCTGGATGGTGAATGATGCTTACTGGTGTTTGACCAACCATTGCCACGGTATCCCAACCAGAAAAAAACGCCGTTTGTGGCGGCGTGCCATTTAGGCGCAGTAACAACACATCAGAATTAAAGTCGCTAAACAGCAGTTGTGCGCCGCCCATTACGGCTGTTGATTGACTACGTGGCAGATCTGGCCCGTTCCCACTTGTGCAAGTCGGGTTATCGTAATTCCAATAAGTCGTAAGCGTTGAGGCTTGTGTTTGCGTATTCATGCAATGGTGCGCGCTGTAAAAGTAGGGCGTTTGTGTGGCGGTATCGGTGTCATTGAGTAATGTGCCAGTGCAAACGCACGACGCTAAGGTGCTATTCGCGCCACAATTAGCTTGAAAAACCATATGTGCCACCGAATTTTTTGCATTCACAAAGCCCGGTGTTTGTGCGGGGCAAATGGTGTCAACATTGCACGCGCCTGACAGTCCTTTTAGCTGCGTTGCCCCTTTAAACCCATCGCGAGCAGTGGCAAAAATATGCGATACCGCATCCACGTGAATGGCAATATTAGATGCCTTGATGTCGGCTGGAATAAAAATTTCTAGTATTTGCGTATCGCCGTCAGTCATCGGCGTCCAATAACGTTTGGCGTCGTCAATCAGCGTGTAAATTTCGAGGCCGTCAGCGCGATGAATCACACGGCTAGGCTCGTCTGAGCCAGCAAAGCGTATCTCAGCACCCTTTGGTAAATTGGTGACATTTATCGCGGCACGTATGGCATATGCACCAGGTGAGCGAATTTTTAGCTGTGCTGCGCTACCTGCGATGCCTACGTTTTGCCAAGTCAGTGCTGGTGTCGCGGCGCTAAAGGCTTCGTCATCAATACTTTGCGTGATGCCGATTTGTGTGGCCTTGCGCTTTAGGCCACTATTTGCGGCTGCGTTCGCGCGCTTTGCGTTGTCGATACGCGCGGGATCAATCGCAAAAAAGGAAACGGTTGCCGCGTTTTGGTCTAGTTCAGCGCGAAAGGTCGTATCTAGCAGCGTTTTTTTTGCGACGTTTGTTGCCTTCATCGGCTCACCCGCAACGCTAGTAGGCGTTGCGCTAAACAACGGTGCACTAAATAGCGTGGTGACGACTAATGCTGCAAAAAACGTCGCAAACTGAATTTTCGGTGGGTGCATTGTGCTTTTCTCCAAAACGGTGTTTAACGGATGCTGTTGTGTTGATTCTATTGCAATGCTTTAAAAACGCGTAATTAAGTGATTTGGCTGACCGTTTATAAATTACGTCTAAAAACGAGTCATAGATGCATGCCTCACTAGTTACTTAGGCATTTTCTAAGCCAAGTGTGAAGTCTAACCAAAACCCCTGTAAAATCACGTGCTTATGTTGCATCTACCGTAAATTTTTAGTTTAAAACTGTCGCCATTTAGCGTCAATTAGGTTTCGATAGTTAGACAATCACCCGAATCAGAATCATCTAGCGCGATCATGTTGTTTTATGCGCGCCTTATGATGCGATTCACTTTTTCATTTTGATGATGTTATGAAAACCCTGCAAGCCGTGCGCGGCATGAATGATCTGCTGCCAGAGGCGTCGCCATTGTGGCAATTTTTTGAAGATACTGTGCGCGACGTGTTCGAGCAGTATGGCTATCGGCTCATGCGTACGCCTATTGTTGAGCCTACCGCGCTATTTGTGCGCTCCATTGGTGAAGTGACTGATATTGTTGAAAAGGAAATGTATTCCTTCGAAGACGGCATGAATGGCGAAAAACTGACCCTTCGGCCCGAAGCAACTGCAGGCATAGTACGGTCTGCAATTGAGCACAATATTTTGTACGAGGGGCCAAAGCGAGTCTGGACATGGGGGCCAATGTTTCGCCATGAGCGTCCGCAAAAAGGTCGCTATCGGCAGTTTCACCAGTTTGATGTTGAAGCGCTTGGCTTTGCCGGGCCAGATGTGGATGCTGAGCAGATTGTGTTGCTCAAACGCCTTTGGGCGCGGCTTGGCTTCAAGGATGTGCGCTTGAGTATTAATTCAATCGGTGATGCGCCTGCGCGCGCCGCCCATCGTAGCGCACTTGTTACATACTTTGAAGCGCATATTGACGCGCTTGATGCCGACGCCAAGCGCCGATTACACACCAACCCGCTACGAACGTTGGATTCGAAAAATCCGGCAATGCAAGCCTTAATTAACAATGCGCCAAAATTAGCTGACTATTTAGGTGACGCAGAACGCGCTCACTTTGATGGGGTTAGAGCGTTATTAGATGACGCTGGCGTGACTTATACGGTCGATCCGCGGCTTGTTAGAGGCTTCGATTATTACAATCGCACTGTATTTGAGTGGATTGCGGCGGGACAAGATTGGGAACTAACCATCGCTGGCGGCGGACGATATGATGGTTTAATTGCTGAATTAGGCGGTAAATCGGCACCGTCTTGTGGCTTTGGGCTGGGTGTTGAGAGGGTAATGATGTTGCTTGCTGAAAACCCACCGCAATTGGTAGCGTCTCTTGATGCTTATATTGTTTATGGGGCAACTGAAGCGCGACTGGCATGGAAAACTGCCGAAACGTTGCGCGATAACGGAATATGTATCGCTGTACATGGTTCTGGCGAGTCAACTGTGGCGAGTTTTAAGTCGCAAATGAAAAAGGCAGACGCGAGTGGCGCGCGCTTTGCTATCATCTTAGGTTCGGATGAAGTGCAGCAGCAAAAATTGATGCTTAAAGACTTGCAAGGCGGTGAGCAAGTGTTGGTGACACTAGTCGAGGCAGTCAGTCGCCTCAAACAAAAGCAAATACAACAACAGAAATAACAGCAGAAATTACAGCAGAAATAACAACAGATTCAAGTCATTTAACAAAAGGTAGTTAATCAACATGTCAGCATACGATTTAGAAGAACAAGAACGCATCACCGCGCTTAAAGATTGGTGGGATAAATGGGGCACATGGGTTATCGCTGCATTGGTCGCCTTTATTGTCGGCATTGGCGGCACGCAAGCTTGGAAGTATCATCAAAAAAAGCAAACGGCTGAAGCTGAAACGATATTTGTCAGCCTGCAAAAAGTCGCACAAGAAGCCAATGCCAGCAAAGACTGGAAGAAATTATCTGATGCTTCTACGGCGCTTGCGGATAAATTCCCCGCCACCTTTTATGCAACTGACGCACAATTGATGGCGGCAAAGGCGGCATTTGATGGCGGCGATTTTGCTAGCGCTAGTAAGCATTTGCAATGGGTCGCTGATAAAGGCCGTGCATCGCACCAAAATATAGCCAAGATGCGTTTAGCCGCTGTCAAAATGGATGAGAAGAAATTTGACGACGCGCTAGCCACACTAGGCACAATTAAAGAAGAGGGCTTTGTCTCGCAAGTTGCGCACCTAAAAGGGGATATCTACGCGGCGCAGGGTCGGCGTGATGAAGCACGTGCCGCCTACGAAGTCGCTGTGGATAAAGCCGAGCAACGCAGTCCGTTAAAAGAAATATCAAAAGCGAAGTTGGACGTATTTGGCGGCGCGACTGAAAAGCCAGCCGATAAAAAAGCGGATGACAAAAAAGCAGAAGATGCAGCGAAGAAATAGATTTCAAAAAAGTAGCGTCCTGTCTAAATTTGTAGTCCCTTTTTTTGTAACAAATAAGTAACGAGCAGAATGAGAAAAATGATTAAACCCTTGATATGTCGTACAGTTATGCTGGCATTGGTGTCAGCGTTTGTCACTGGCTGTAGTTTTTTTGGTGACAGTAAAAAGCTACCACCTTTAACGCCGCTATCAAGCTCAGCGATTGCCGTTGAATGGTCATCAAGTGCGGGCAATCCTAATCTCTATTTGTTCACGCCGGGCTTAGGCGACAAAACTATTTACACCGCTGCATTCAACGGAACAATTAATGTATTGGCCGACCAAGGTGGCAAAAATGTTTCTCGTATTGACACTCAAGCGAAGCTAACGGGTGGTGTTGGTGTTGGCGAAGAAACGGTTGTTGTTGCTAATAGTGTTGGTGAAGTGATGGCTTTTGATGCCGCCGGACGAACGCTTTGGACAACACCGCTTGCGGGCGAAATATTAGCGGCGCCATTGGTAAGTAAAGGGACTGTGGTTGTACGCACTGCTGATGGACGCATGTTTGCGCTTAACCGTGCTGATGGCAAACGTAAGTGGGTGTTTAACCGCAGCGCACCAGCATTAACGTTACGCACCAATGCAAGTGCCACCATTAACGCGGGCGTCATTTATGCAGGCTACCCTGGTGGCAAGATTGTTGCCATAGAGTTGGAAAATGGCCGCCCAGTGTGGGAAGCCACTATCTCACTGCCACGCGGCACAACAGAGCTTGAACGTATTGCGGATGTTGCCGGGCTGCCGATTGTGGATGAATCCCGTGTCTGTGCGGCGGTTTATCAAGGACGCACGGGTTGCGTAGAGTCACTCAGCGGTAATGTGCTGTGGACGCGCGATATTTCAAGCGCCGATGGTGTAGCTGTTGGCGCTAAAAATTTATTTGTATCTGATACGGATGGTAATTTGAGTGCGTTGGATAAGACATCAGGTGCGACTGTATGGAAGCAAGACAAGCTACAGCGCCGTGATTTAGGTACGCCTGCATTGGTAAAAGGTCGCGTATTAGTCGGAGATAGATTGGGTTTTATCCATGCCATTTCCGCCGATACCGGTGAAATTATTGGCCGTGTGGCTACTGATGGTGGCCGTGTTATTTCACTATTGGCCGCCGCTGATCGTGCAATTGTACAGACTGAAAAAGGCGGTATTTTTGCCATCGCTGTTAACTGACTTAGGTTACTGAATTAAATCGTTGTAAGTTATGCTCCTTTTGTCTGAAGGATAGCGAAACGGCTATCCAATATAAAGACATATCACCCGCTCAGCTAAATATCTTCTGATGTTTGGACACTGAGAAAGAAAAAAATGAAACCCACTATTGTTATTGTCGGCCGTCCCAATGTCGGGAAGTCGATGTTGTTTAACCGGCTCACCAAATCGCGCGATGCCCTCGTTGCCGATTTGCCAGGCTTAACCCGCGATCGTCATTACGGTCATGGACGCGGCACTTCTAAACCCTGCTTAATTGTTGATACTGGTGGCTTTGAGCCAAAAGTTACCGATGGCATTTTGCATGAAATGGCCAAGCAGACGCTGCAAGCAATTGCCGAAGCGGATGCGCTTATTTTTGTGGTTGATGGGCGTCAAGGTTTAACGCCACAAGACAAAATCATTGCAGAGCGCTTGCGTCAAACAGCGCACAAAGATGGTGCGCGCATACCGCTGATGGTGGCCGTTAATAAAGCCGAAGGCATGGATGAAGGCGTCGTAACGGCTGAATTTCATGAGCTTGGTCTAGGTATGCCAGTAGCAATATCTGCCGCGCATGGTGAGGGTGTAAGGCAGTTAATTGAAGATATGCTGGTCAGTTTTCCTGAGGAAGAAGAGGAAGTTGATCCGAAGCATCCAAAAGTTGCCATTATTGGCCGTCCGAATGTAGGCAAATCTACCTTAGTCAATAAGCTCCTAGGCGAAGATCGCGTAATAGCGTTTGATGAGCCTGGCACAACGCGTGATTCTATTTTCGTGCCGTTACACCGCCACGGCAAAGACTACACACTCATTGATACTGCAGGTATCAGGCGCCGTGGCAAAGTATTTGAGGCGGTTGAAAAATTTTCGGTTATTAAAACCTTGCAGGCAATAGCGGATTGCCATGTGGTCATCTTGGTACTCGATGCAAGGCAAGAGGTGTCCGAGCAAGACGCGCATATTGCGGGCTTTATTGTGGAGTCTGGACGCGCATTGGTTGTAGCAATCAATAAATGGGATAACTTAGACGACTACACCCGCGAGCGCACCAAGGCTGACTTTGATCGAAAACTGCATTTTTTAAGTTTCGCGCATATGCACCCGATCTCTGCCAAAGACGGTATGGGACTAAATCCGCTTTTTGTGTCAGTTGATGCTGCCTTTGAGGCGGCAATGGCAAAACTTTCAACGCCAAAGCTCACTCGTGCGCTAATTGCTGCGACTGCAGCGCATCAACCACCGTTAAATGGTTTACATCGCCCGAAAATGCGTTATGCACATCAAGGTGGACACAATCCACCCTTGGTCATCATTCACGGATCTGGGTTGGATGGCGTGCACGAGAGTTATGTCCGCTACCTCGAAAAGCGCTTCATGGAAACGTTCAAGCTACGCGGCACCCCACTGCGAGTCGAGCTTAAGCAAGGTAGCAATCCATTTCGCGATAGAAAGCCGCCTGCGCTTACCAAAGGTCAAGAAGATAAACGCCGTCGCGGCCGTATCCGGATGAAGCGCAAATACGGATAATCAGTCCGTGGCCTTGAAAACGCAAAATTTAAGACTTTACGGAACAAACAGAATTTATGAAGGTCGTAGTTACCGCAGTGCAGCAATTTTAGATAAAGTACATAATCTATTGAGTTCGCGCTTTTTTTTACACACTAACACACCAATTTGTGTGTCGCGAACAAGAGTAATCAACCCCCGGAGAATAAGAATATGAGTGCAAAAGGGCAACTTCTACAAGACCCATTCCTTAACATTTTGCGTAAGGAACACGTCCCAGTTTCAATTTATTTAGTGAATGGCATCAAATTGCAGGGTCAAATTGAATCATTTGACCAGTATGTGGTGTTATTAAAAAACACCGTCACACAAATGGTTTATAAACATGCCATTTCCACTGTAGTGCCTGCTAGGGCAGTGTCGGTGCCATTTGATGCGCCGGCGGGCGAGAGCTAACCTTTTTCAGCTTGTTGATCCGCCCAATTTTGACTATCTAACTGCCTCGCGTAATTATTGTTACGTGAGGCATTGTTATTTGTCGTTTCGTCACCAATTAGCTATGACTAGTACTACTTCGCGCCTAACAATTGACCGCAAATAACCATTGAAGCCGCCATTTCCTGCAACGACCGCTAGTCATGTCAACGCAATCCTACTTGTCCTTGATTTTGGCGAGGGACAAATTGAATCGCGCATCGCGGAGGCGCGCGAGTTAACGATTACAGCCGGTGCTAATGTTTCAGCGAGCCTTACGGGTAAGCGGCATAAGCCCGACGCGGCAACGTTTGCCGGAAGCGGCAAAGTCGATGAGTTGAAATTATTGGTTGAGGAGTTTAACGCTACACTTGTGGTGGTAGATCATCGTTTGTCGCCCATTCAAATCCGCAATCTGGAAAACGCATTAGGTGCTGAAACGGTGCGCGTGATGGATCGTACCGATTTAATTTTAGAAATTTTTGGTCAGCGTGCACGCTCCGCCGAAGGTAAGCTACAAGTGGAGCTAGCCCAAATGCAGCACCTCTTGACCCGCTTAGTCAAAGGCTGGACGCACTTAGAGCGTCAGCGTGGTGGTATTGGCGTGCGTGGCGGACCAGGCGAAACGCAGCTTGAAATTGACCGTCGCTTGGTAGGCGAGCGCATAAAAAAATTAAAAGTGCGCTTGGCAAAGCTCGAACGGCAGCGAAGTACCCAACGATCTGCCAGGCAGCGCGCAGGTACATTTACAGTTTCCATTGTTGGCTATACCAACGCGGGTAAATCCACCCTATTTAATCGGCTTGCACGTGCTGATACTTATGTCGCCGATAAGTTATTTGCTACCCTAGACACGACAACGAGACGGTTCTTTTTAGCACCTATCTACAATGTCGCGTTATCTGACACCGTTGGGTTTATCCGCGAATTGCCGCATGGCTTAGTGGCCGCGTTTCATGCCACACTAACTGAAGCACTAGAGGCGGACGTATTGCTGCATGTAGTGGATGCCTCGAACCCTGCGCGCGAGCAACAAATTGATGATGTTGATAAGGTATTGGCAGAAATTGGCGCAGACCATATTCCACAAATACGCATACTTAACAAAATAGACCGTCTAGAAAACGCCGATTACGAGGCTAGCGCATCGGTAATGCGAGATGAGGATGGTAAAATTTGCGAAGTCAGATTAAGTGCTGCAAAAGGTTTAGGTATTGAGCTACTGCGCGATGCGTTGGCAGAATATGCGGCCAGTGCCTTGGCGAATGAACCTAACAGCAACACAAAGCATCAAAGTTCGGAATCAGCAATTTATATACAGCAATCGTCTTATTTGTAGACACCAGATTTTAGCTTTTCCAACCCATTTTTTTGTCTCGGAGCGCTCTATGCAGTCGAATCCACGGTCGTTATTGATCGAATGTTTGTCGGTAGCGGCTGGCTTAGTTGCCACCCCATTTTTAAAGTTGAGCCATTATTTTTCTACGTTACGTGAGCGTAATTTCCAGCCAAAGTCAGCAAATTTAGTTGATGGCGTGTCTGAAATGTCGATTAACGACCCGCAATGGGGTAAGCGCGGTGGCAATAACGGTGGCGGCGGTAACAATGGCGGCGGCAATAACGGCGGCCCGCCAGACCTTGATCAGATTATCAAAAAATTCAACGAAAAGCTCATGAGTATTTTTGGGCAAAAGCCGAATCCGAACAAAGGCAATAACGACAACAGTGGTGGTGGCGGTTTTAACGCGCCTTCTGGTGCAGCGATGGGTGGCGGCATTGCCCTAGCGGCCAGTTTGGCATTAGCGGTATGGCTGGCTACTGGGTTTTATATTGTCGAAGAGGGTAGTCGTGGTGTTGAGCTACGTTTAGGCGAATATTCGCAAACTACCTCGCCTGGCCCTCGTTGGCATTGGCCGTATCCAATTGAAACGGTTGAAGTGGTTAATATTCAAAATTTACGTGCAATGGAAATCGGCCATCGTAATAGCCAAAAGACAAAGATGAAAGAAGAGTCACTGATGTTGACGGAAGACCAGAATATTGTGGACGTGCAATTTGCGGTGCAATATTTGCTCAAAAGTCCTGAAGATTTTTTATTCAAAAATCGTAACCCTGACGAAGCCGTGCGTCAAGTCGCCGAAACGGCAATGCGCGAAGTCGTAGGCCGTAGCAAGATGGATTTTGTTTTGTACGAGGGTCGTGGTGAAATTGCCGCGCGTGTGAAAGTGTTGATGCAGCAAATATTGGATCGTTATAGCACTGGTATTTCAATCTCCAACGTGAATCTACAAAATGCGCAGCCGCCAGAGCAAGTGCAAGGCAGCTTTGATGATGCGGTGCGTGCAAAGCAGGACAGAGAGCGTTTGAAAAATGAGGGCGAAGCCTATGCCAACGACATCATTCCGAAGGCGCGCGGCTTAGCCGCGCGACTGATTGAAGAAGCAAGTGGACATAAGCAGCGCGTGGTGGCAAATGCACAAGGTGATGCTTCTCGCTTCTCAGCGATTGTCGCTGAGTATGAAAAAGCGCCGCAAGTCACACGTGAACGGATGTATATAGAAACGGTGCAGCAAATTATGCAAAACACCAGCAAAGTATTGGTGGATCAAAAAGGTGGGCAGAATCTTTTGTATCTACCACTCGACAAAATTATGCAGATGACCAACGCTCAGCAATCGCAAAGCAGTGATCCCGTTGCGAAGTCCGTAACCATCAGTGACCCACCCGCTACTGCTGCACCTGATCCAACCCCTGCACGTCGCGATCTTCGTTCGCGCGACGGCCGTTAACCATATCAGGAGACTAAAATGAAAAAAAACCTACCCCTGATTGCCATCATCATCATTGGCATATTGATTACATTAATACTCACTGCCTTCACGGTAGATCAGCGCCAAGCAGCAATCCGCTTTCGTTTGGGTGAAGTGGTCAGCATCTATACCAAGCCCGGGCTATATTTTAAAGTACCGCTGATTGAAAACATCCGCATTTACGACACACGCATTCAAACGTTAGACACGAAAGATGCGGAACGTATTCAGACAAGTGAAAAAAACAACGTCTTGGTGGATTCCTTCGTCAAATATCGCATCATTGATGTGAAGCAATTTTTTGTGTCCACACGTGGTGAAATTACGGCGGCTGAATTACGTTTATCGCAGTCGGTAAATAACGATTTACGCGATGAATTCAGTAAACGTACGTTGTCGGAGGTTATCTCCGGTGAGCGCGATGCGATTATGGAAAATCTACGTGTAAAGGCCGATAAAGACGCGCGCGCGATTGGCCTTGAGGTATTGGATGTACGATTAAAGCGTGTCGATTTAGTGCCGGAAATTTCCCCACAAGTGTATCAACGCATGGAGTCAGAGCGTAAGCGCGTGGCGAACGAGCTTCGGGCAACGGGTGCAGGTGAAGCTGACAAAATCAAGGCCGATGCCGAACGCCAGCGCACGGTGATTTTGGCTGAAGCCTACCGCGATGCACAAAAGACCAAAGGCGAAGGTGATGCACAAGCATCGCGCATTTACGCACAGGCTTTTGGCCGCAACGCTGAGTTTTATTCTTTTTATCGCAGCATGGAAGCTTATCGTGAGAGCTTTAAGAATAAATCAGATGTAATGGTGCTTGAACCAAATTCTGATTTTTTCAAATACATGCGTAGCCCTGGGCGTGGTAAATAAGTTTAAGAAAGAATTTGGTTTTAGCTGGTAATGCAGTTGTAAGCGTGCAAAGTGCGTATAATTTTTCAACGGCGCGTTCTGAAAAGAGCGCGCCGTTTTTGTTGCCTGTTTGTTGCGTTGGCTAATCGAATTAACCTAAATTCTGGGCGTTGTAATGACTTATTGGGATGTCATCCTTGCCGCTGGTGCGCTCATGTTGGTTTTTGAGGGCATCATGCCATTTGTCTCGCCGAGAAAATGGAAAGAGACCATGCGGCAGGCGACTAATCTTTCAGATGGGCAGTTGCGCTTTATGGGGTTAGCGTCAATGGTGATTGGCATCATCATGTTATTAGTTGTGAAATCACCTTAAACGATTGAGACGAAGAAAATGACAACTTGGGCATTGCCTGAACATATCGAAGATGTCTTGCCAGCAGACGCTAAAAAATTAGAGCGTATGCGGCGTTTAGCGCTCGATTTATTTGCTTCACATGGCTATGAATTAGTCATGCCGCCCCTGCTCGAGTATGTTGAGTCATTACTCTCTGGTATGGGGCGCGACATGGATTTGGCGACCTTTAAGTTAGTTGACCAATTATCTGGCCGCATGATGGGCCTGCGTGCGGACACCACGCCGCAAGTCGCGCGCATCGACGCGCATGTGTTAAATCGTAATGCGGTAACGCGACTTTGTTACGCGGGCAGCGTGCTACACACACGACCGGCGAGCTTGGGTAAATCACGTCAGCCGTTTCAAGCCGGTGCTGAGCTGTACGGCCATGCGGGTATTGATGCCGATATTGAAATACAACAACTCATGCTCGACACCTTGGCTTTACTTGGTGTCAGCAATGTAAAGCTCGATATTGGGCACTCCGATATTTTCCGCGCACTGATGGACGACGCAAAATTTAGCCAAACCGAACGTGAAGCGCACTTTGCTGCGGTCACGGCTAAAGATGTGCCGACCTTAAAATCTACCAATGCACATCTTGCCGCGCTGCCTACGCTCTATGGTTCGGCTGAAAGTGACGTGCTCACCCGCGCGCGCGCGCTGTTGCCGCAAACGCCGCGCATCGTCAATGCGTTAACTGAAATCGAACGCGTTGCCGCGCATTTTGCGGCGCAGGGTATTGTGGTGTCCGTTGATTTGAGTGAGCTGGGCGGCTTTAATTATGAAAGCGGCATGGCCTTTGCTGCCTATGCGGCAGGTGCTACCGATGCGGTCGCACGCGGTGGGCGCTATGACGATATTGGTCGCGTATTTGGTCGGGCACGACCTGCGGTGGGTTTTTCGATGGATTTGAAATCACTCATCCCACTGATTCAAGATCAAAATGAAGCGTTATCGCCTATTGCTGCGCCGTCGCAAACTGATGCTGGTTTACGCGAGGCTGTTGCTGCATTACGCGCCGATGGTGAAACAGTTGTTTCAGCGCTATCTGGTGAAGCGCATACCTACTCGCGTGAACTCAAATTTATTGACAATCAATGGCGCGTTGTGCCAATCGTCAATGTTGATTCTAAAGATTAAAAACAAGGGAAAAGTATCATGAAGCCAGTCAAAAATGTGGTGGTCATCGGCACGCAGTGGGGCGACGAAGGCAAGGGCAAAATTGTCGATTGGTTGACTGAAAAAGTCGTCGGCGTGGTGCGCTTTCAAGGTGGCCATAATGCTGGCCACACCTTGGTGGTGAATGGCAAAAAAACGATTTTGCGATTGATCCCATCTGGCATGTTGCACCCACACGTTATCTGCTACATCGGTAACGGTGTGGTGCTCTCGCCCGAAGCGTTGCTCAAAGAAATTGATGAGCTGACGGCGGCTGGCTTAAATGTAATGGAACGCTTAAAAATATCTGAAGCCTGCCCACTCATCTTGCCGTATCACGTTGCGCTCGATCAGGCACGTGAACTGAAACAAGGTGAAGCCAAAATCGGCACGACTGGACGCGGCATTGGCCCTTGCTATGAAGACAAAGTGGCGCGTCGCGCGATACGCGTAAATGACTTACGTTTTCCAGATCGTTTCAAAGCGAAGTTACTGGAAGTATTGGACTATCACAACTTTGTATTAACGAACTATTTGGGCGCCAAGGCAGTTAGCTTTGATTCCGTTTATGAGCCCACATTAGCGATGGCAGAGCGCCTCATGCCGATGATGGCGGACGTATCGGGGGACTTAAATCGCATCATGAAAGAGGGCGGTCAGTTACTATTTGAAGGCGCGCAAGCTGCATTGCTTGACGTTGACCACGGCACTTACCCTTATGTGACGTCATCGAATTGTTTGGCGGGTCAAGCATCCGCTGGTGCCGGTGTCGGGCCGCAAGCGCTCAACTATGTATTGGGCATCACTAAAGCATATGCCACGCGTGTAGGCTCAGGGCCATTTCCAACAGAGCTTGAAAACGACATCGGCCAGCGACTACGAGATCGCGGCCACGAGTACGGCTCCGTCACAGGTCGTCCGCGTCGCTGTGGGTGGTTTGACGCTGCCGCACTCAAACGTGCCGCGCAAATTAATGGCCTTTCAGGGCTATGCGTGACTAAGCTAGACGTGCTCGATGGTTTGGCCGAATTAAAAATGTGTACCGGTTACAAGCTAGACGGCAAAACGCTAGACATCTTGCCTTATGGCGCGGAATCAATCGCTGAGTGCGAGCCGATTTATGAAACGCATCCCGGCTGGAGCGAAACAACGCTGGGCATTCAAACGTTGGACAAACTCCCCATCAACGCGCAGAACTATTTACGTCGCTTGGAGGCCATTGTCGGCATTAAAGTCGCGCTCGTCTCAACTGGCCCAGATCGTAATGAAACGATCGTGATTGAACATCCGTTTGGTTAATAAAAATAGTAAAACTCGATTATTGGCGGTCACTTTGAAGCTAAAACGACTGAAAGTGTCCGTCAATAAACGAGTTTGTTATGTTGGTTGACGGTAAGCGCTTCATTAAAATCGAGAAAAACTCACCGCATTGCTGAACAATAACGCCCGCTTGTCGGGCGTTTCCAATTCGAAGCCCGCTTGTCGGGCGTTTTCAATTTGAAGCCCGCTAGTCTGACGTTTTTATTTTTTGAGCCGTTTTGATGAGAAATCATGCTTACGTGTGTAGGAAGTTATTTTTATTAACTTTTTCACACGCGCTTAATCATTCAATCCGGGGGAAGCATGGATTTTTATTACAAAAAAATAACTCAGAGCATCAGTCAGCAATATCGTTGGTTATGTAGATTGTTATTGGTGCTATTGGCAAACATAGTGGTTTCGTTTGCTAGCGCACAAGCACCTACGCTGATTACTAAGGCACTATCACCTGTTGTTCAAAATGTTGCTTATAACCAATCGTTTATCGTCGGTGGCACACCTGCACCCACGGCGGTGAGCGTGGCGGGGCTACCCGCTGGCTTAGTCGCCGCGCACAATGGCAGCGGCAATGTCACCATCGCTGGTACAAGCTCTGCAAATCTGGGTAACTTTGCGCTGACGATTACCGCCACTAATAACGTTGGCACGAGCATGCTTAATATGACGTTGGCGCTCAAACGCTGGGCGGCAGCGCCGCCGCTTGGTATCGTCAGCATTAGCGGTGGCTACTTTCATAGCTGTGCAGTGGTTGATGGTGGTGTGCAATGTTGGGGTGGTGTAAACGCGACCTCCATTGGCAACAACACGGTGAATGCAGGTAGCTTGACACCTATTTCAGTTATTCCTGCGGGCAGTAATGCAACTATGGTGTCTGCGGGCGCGCAGCATACGTGTGCGGTGGTTGCGGGTGGGTTGAAATGTTGGGGACGTGGTAATTCAGGTGAATTAGGGCTCAATAGTGTTGCCGATGCATTAGTGCCAACAGACACCATTGCCGCCAATAGCGGGGTCACTGCCGTCAGTGCAGGGCCGTACTTTACCTGCGCGATAGTCAATGCAGGTGTCAAGTGTTGGGGCAGTAATGGTTCAGGCCAGCTTGGTAGTGGTAGCACCACAAATGCACTTATTCCTACTGAGACAATTGCCGCAAACAGTGGTGTAACAGCCATATCGGCTGCACAAGGTGGCTCGCATGCTTGCGCTGTGGTCGATGGTGGCGTGAAGTGCTGGGGGTCAAATACAAGTACTGTGTTGGGCGTAAATGGGCCACAAAGCAATGTGCCGATACAAACCATCCCAGCAATGAGTGGCGTAACCGCGATAGCAGCAGGCGCAGAGCACACTTGCGCCGTCCTTGCTGCAGGCGTGAAATGTTGGGGTTCAGGCACACGTGGCCAGCTCGGCAATGGTTTTTTTAACGGTGTTCAATTTGGTAATTTTGGCGTACCTACCACTACTGTCCCCGCCACATTTGTCGCAGGGACAGCGGGTGCTACCAAAATTGTGGCTGGTTTTACATTTAGCTGCGCTGAAGTTGCAGGTGGCGTGAAATGCTGGGGCACGCAGGAAGCTGGTGAGCATGGCAATAATAGTGTTATCAAAAACAACTTACCGGTGCAGACCATATTAGGTGGTAGCAACGTCACTGCACTCGCTGCAGGCGGAAATCACGCTTGTGCTGTGGAGGGCGCGAATAGTGCAGCCAAATGTTGGGGTGCTAATCATCGCGGATAAATAGGCAATGACACCATCGCCTTTGCAAACACGCCAAGCAAAGCAATTGCCGCCGCCAGTGGTGTCACGGCGGTCTCAGCGGGTGGCGCGGGCGGGTCTTGGATACCTAGCACCAGTTGTGCATTGGTCAATGGTGGTGTGCATTGCTGGGGCGCAAATGAATTTGGTCAATTAGGTAATGGCACAACCGACAACAGTGTGTCGCCTGTACTCGCCGTTGCCGCAAACGCGACCTCGCTCGCAAGCGGAGAAAGGCATCAATGTGCTGTAGTGAGCGGTGGCGTGCAGTGTTGGGGTGCTAATGGCAGTCAACAGTTAGGTGATAACACCTTCGCAACGCGATCTTCGCCGGTGCAAACAATTGCAATTAACAGTGGTGTCACCAGTGTTTCGGCGGGGCAAGAACATAGCTGTGCGGTAGTCAATGGTGGGCTAAGATGTTGGGGGCGTAATACGCTAAATCAATACGGCAATGATGTGAATTTTGGCGTTGGCGTGCCGACACAAATAATTGCTGCCAACAGTGGCATCACAGCGGTGTCAGCATCGGCGCGGCGTACCTGCATCATTATTAATGGCGGCGTGCAGTGCGCAGGGCAGGGTGCTAACGGCATGTTGGGTAATGGTGCCAGCAACAATAGCAATATCTTTGTGACCGCCATCGCCGCTAATAGCGGGGTGACTGCGCTTGCATCAGAAGAGTTTCATAGCTGTGCCGTGATGAATGGTGGTCTCAAATGCTGGGGAAGCAATGGCGCAGGTCAAATTGGCAATAACAGTATGAATGCCGTACTCAGTCCTGTTGAGATTATCGCCGCAGGAGGTGGCGTCACGGCTATCGCGGCTGGCGAAGAATTTAGCTGCGCGGTTATCAATGGCGGCGTGAAATGTTGGGGGAATAACGATGAAGGGCGGTTAGGCGATAACAGCGCTGTTGCCCGTAGTTTGGTGCCTATCCAAACTATCCCTCCAGGCAGCGGCGTCACTGATATTGCCGCACAGAAACGTCATGCATGCGCGGCTATCAATGGTGGCACTATTTGCTGGGGAAGTAATTGGCACGGGCAGCTAGGCACAGCACAGGGGTTGCATTATCAGCCCACAACAGTATTGTTTGCCGAGATTGCAACGCCTTGCAGTGCAGGTAGCTTTTCAGCAACTGGCGCGGCGCCATGCACACTAGCGGCGGCGGGTCGCTTTGTGAGCGCTACCGGTGCTACCGCCGAAACGCTATGTGCAGCAGGAAGCTATAGCGCAATGACGGGTGCAACAGCATGTACACTTGCCAGCGCAGGTAGTTTTGTTGGATTAGCAGGCCAGATCGCCCAAGCATCATGTGCTGTGGGTAGATTTAGCGCAGTTGTTGGCGCGAGTTCATGCACGTTAGCGTCGGCAAATTTCTTTGTGAATGCAATTGGCGCAACCATGCAAACAGCTTGTGGTGTTGGCACTGTGTCTGTTGCAGGCGCAACCACTTGTACTGTCTCGGCGGTTTCAAGCTGTGCGTCAGGCAGCTTCTCTGCTACTGGTAATACGCCATGTACTTTAGCTAGTGCTGGCAGCATTGTGAGCGCAACCAGCGCTACCGGTCAAACCCAATGTCTGGCTGGTACATATCAGCCATTAACGGGGCAAACGAGCTGTACGACCGCCAGTGCTAATTTCTTTGTTGCGAGCGCTGGTGCTATCGCACAGACGGCTTGTACGGTTGGTTTTACCTCACCTGCTGGCGCATCAGCCTGTACGGCGGTTGCTGTGGCTTGTACAGCGGGTAACTACTCAGCAACTGGTAATGCGCCCTGCGTGCAGGCAAGCCCCGGTAGCTTTGTCGCAGGTGCGATGGCAATGGCACAAACGCAATGTGCATCGGGGTCATTTAGTGCGGCGGCTGGTGCTACATCATGCACGGCAGCCAGTGCGGGTAGTTTTGTGGCGGCTGCTGGGGCAACAACACAAACGCCTTGTGCAGCAGGCAGCTTTGTCGCCACCACGGGGGCAACTATTTGTACGCTTGCCAATGCGAATTTCTTTGTTTTGAGTTCAGGTGCGACCGCGCAATCAGCATGCCCTGCAAACACGTTCAGTATCGCGGGTGCGACGAGTTGTACTTCATCAGTACAAACGATTACTTTTAATCCGCCGAGTACGGTTAATACGGGTTCGATGCCGATTACCTTGTCAGCCACAGGTGGCGCATCGGGAAACCCAGTCACGTTCAGCTCACTTACAACAAGTGTGTGTACGACGGGTGGTGTTAACGGTGTCACGCTCACCTTTGTGGCAGCAGCAGGCATATGTAGCGTGCGCGCAAGTCAAGCGGCGGGCGGTAATTACACTGCAGCGGTAAATGTGGATCGCAATATAACCATCATGACCGCACCACCACCACCACCACCACCACCGCCACCGCCGCTGCCAATATTGTTTGCATCAAGCGTGAGCTGTACTGCGCGTGCGGGTGTTATCAGTTGCTCACTGGGTGCCAATACGGGCGAAGTGTCGATCACTGGGTACGCACTTTACTGTCGCGATGAAATAGGCAATGTCTGGCAGCAGGCTATTTCAGCTAATACTGAAAATACGTTTGCAATTAGAGGTCTGCCAACGACGAATACCTACCGATGCGAAGTGACCGCACAATCAGCTAACGGAAATAGTGTGCCAGTTAGCGTGGAGTTATCGATGAATAGTCGCTCACTTGCGTTGCGTAATCAGCTTGATTTTGTGGGCACAGGCTTTGCCAATATTTTATTGCGCGGTAGTGCATCAACGCTAATTGGCCAATACATTGGTGGCCGCTTTGTGTTTTTACCAGCGCCTGATTTAGGAACCGGTTGGAATATTTTAGGCGCGGGTGATGTTAATAACACCGGTCGTAGCAGCCTGATTTCACGTGATGCTGATGGCAATGTCCGTCTTGATTTCAACTATCCCAAAGTTGATCCATTCATCTTGCGGCGCGCCAAAACAGATTGGGCGCTCGAAGCGGTGATTGATCTCGATGGCGATGGCACGGCGGATATGTTGTGGCGCTATATTAAGCCAGGCACTGAAGATAGCGGCGTTGTTTTTGCTTGGTACATGAATGGTGCAAACAACAGTGCAACCGTTGGCGAAGTGCTACGCCGTGGTGGCGCACCATTGTCCTGGTCTCTCGTTGGCGGTACCGATATTGATGGCGATGGCAAAGGTGACTTAATTTGGCTTAGCCCCGGCAACGAAATTCGCAGCCTGACATCAACGGCTAATCGTGGCTGGAATAATCAACGCGTTGGCCAACTACCGTCTGGCTATAGCATTAGCAATCTTGCCGATATCAATGGTGACGGACGCGGTGACATTATTTTCAAAGACGCTACAGGTCGCGTAAAAGTGTGGTTAATCCTAAAAAAAGCAGTTGCCTCCCCAAAGCTAAGCTCTTTATCCGGTCAATAGCGCTTGTGGTTTAGCGATTGGTGGCATGAACTTAGCGAATGCGTGTTGCAAGATGAGTTGCAATCGCTGGCTTGACGTTAACTG
>JANNWG010000008.1:0-8916 GCA_031414695.1 Burkholderiales bacterium | reverse complement strand
GGCGTTACGTACAGCCGCAACCGCCACCACCGACTGCCTTACCGCCGGATGCACCTTCTTTGCTTGCAAAGGTGTGGCTGGTAATGGCACCTGCGGCACGATCAAAATCAAACTGCATTTCTGACTTAGACAATGTGCCTCGCTGCGAGGGCGAGACATTGGCGCAACCAATCATCAGCACTGGTAGCGCCGCCAAACAAAGTCGTTTCATAAAATTGATGTTCATCAAAATGGCTGCCTTTCCATGTTTTTTGTTTGTGTAATTGGGATGGGTAGTGTCAAGGTATAAGTCATTGCCGCTTTTTGAGCCACACCATTCGCCACTTCTGAAAACGTAAATTTTAAGGAACCTAATTCTGTGACAAGGACTTTGGTTTGGTCATAGACGCCAAACCAACTGGAGCCGGTCGTCGAATAAATTTTTCCTTCAAATGTATTACCAGTCCACGTACCTGCGGGCAGCACAAACCAAGTTGCTTTGCCGTCCGCACCATAGGTGTACCAGACGCCAAATACATTACCCTGCTGCTGCGCGAGATTGATGCCCCAACCGTCTTCAGCAACGCCGCCCCACCAAAGATCATTTACCTTAAATGGTGCGGTGTTACCCGCAAATGGTTGCCTCTCCATTGTTTTCGAGGCGTTAGGGCCACTGATGCCATTTATATTGTGTGTCAATAACATCGTCCCATTCGCTTGATAGCTAAGCGTGACCGTGCCAGCAGCAGCAGGTACGGCGAATTTGGTTTTGTCATACGCACTGAATGGGGCGGATGTTGGCTGATAGACCAAGCCAGAGTATGTAGTGAAATTACTATTCCACGTGCCACCAGGCATCACAAACCAGCGCGCTTTGCCCTCTGTATCGTAAACATAGACGGCGTTAAATTGTGTGGTTCCATGCTGCTGCACAGACATGCCCCAACCATTTTGGGTCGATCCCGCCCACCACATATCTGAGAAATCACCTACGCCGATGGTGACCGAGCGGGTAGCTTGAGCTGCAGCGGCGAATGTTGCATTGCCTGCTTGGGTCGCGGCGATAGTGCACGAGCCAGTGCCAAATGCGGTGAGTTGATTGCCCGTAACGGTGCAATTGCCGAATTGGACTGAATAGCTCACCGGCAGAGTAGATGATGCGGTCGCATTCAATGTGATGCCAGTGCTATTCCAGACGAATGAATTTAATACGGGAAAGCTAACTGTTTGCGCTTGCAGTGTGGGGCCGCTGCCGTTTGGGTTTGCAATATAGGCAACTATATTGGCGCGGTCTTCCGCCGATAAAAATGTGAGGAACTGCATTGAATTCACATTGTTTATTGCCGCGCTGAGTACACCAACATTGTTTGACGCACGTCTCACACGTGCATCAAAATTTGGCGCATCGGCGTGACAGCTAGAGCAATTATTGGCGTACAGCGTGCGTCCCAATTGCGGGTTGCCCGTTTGCGCCACAGCGGGAATTGCTATAACGCAAAATGTGCAACACAGTAACTGAAATAAACGTTTAATCATTTCTACACCTGCGAATAATTTGAAAGATGTGAAGCGCAAAAAATTTAAAATTGCTGCACATAGTTTATCGCTGACAAAAAAATATGCTGCACTTCTAGCATTTTAATTTTGTTACGGAATACAACATGTCTGGCGACATGCAAAATTGGTAATACAGGCATCTGCGTTTATTACGGGGTGATGTGTGATTCGGATGCGTGTAAAAAATGTCGCTGAATTTAGACAATCATTTCTTGGCGTACAGATGAAATACAAAAACTCGCTTATTGGCGGGCATTTTGAGCAATATTCTCTTCAAAATGCCCACCAATAGGCGAGTTTGATTAAAGGGCACTTCTAAAAACCTTAAAAACTGTCGCCCCGGCGAAGGCCGGGGTCCAATTTTCTTTACACTTCAGTAACTTACAAAATTGAGTCCCGGCCTTCGCCGGGAAGACACGTGGTTTTGAGAAGTTCCCTAAATTTACTTTACAAATACCTTTGCTTCACCCGTGCCCACTTCACCAATGACGGCTGCTTGATGAAAGCCATCTTCAGCAAAAATTTTCATCACATCATCGACACACGCTGGGTCGCAGGCCACTAACAAGCCGCCAGATGTTTGCGGGTCAGTGAGTAGATGGCGATGCGCTTCTTCAAACTTGCTATCTATAACCACATCATGCCCATAGCCATCCCAATTGCGGCCGGACGCGCCAGTGACAAAGCCCGCTCTCGCCATATCGAGCACGCCATCAATGAGTGGCAACTTATCCCAATAAATAGTGGCGTTGGTTTTTGAGCCTTTGCAAATCTCAATTAGGTGGCCTAGTAGTGCGAAGCCAGTCACATCTGTTAGCGCATTCACACCTGCCAATTTGCCGAGTTTGATGCCAGGCTTATTGAGTTTGGTGGTGGAGTCGATCATTGCCTTGTAACCTTCAGCGCTGAGTTTTTCTTTTTTCAGAGCGGCTGACAATACACCCACGCCAATAGGTTTACTCAAAATTAATTTGTCACCTGGCTTAGCCCCCGCATTACGCTTCAAATTTTTAGGATCAACAATACCAATCGCCACCAGCCCGTAAATCGCCTCAACGGAGTCAATGGTGTGGCCGCCCGCAATTGGGATGCCCGCATCGCGACAAACCGATTCGCCACCATCCAAAATCAATTTGATTTGATCCAGCGGCAGGGTGTTGATGGGCATCCCAACGAGCGCTAACGCAAACAAAGGCGTGCCGCCCATCGCGTACACGTCTGAAATGGCGTTGGTTGCCGCAATACGACCAAAATCAAACGGGTCATCAACGATCGGCATAAAAAAATCAGTAGTGGCGACAATGGCTTGATGTTCGTTAATTTGATACACCGCTGCATCGTCAGATGTTTCAATGCCAACTAATAATTCTTTCGGGAAAATCGGATTGCCTGATTTAGAAATAATTTGTTGCAAGATGGCCGGCGCTATTTTGCAGCCACAACCGCCGCCGTGTGAAAGAGAGGTTAAGCGTGGGATGGTTTTGATAGCGGTGAGATCATTCATTGCGGGCTCCGGGGGTTAGGTCGTTGTTGCGTTGCTTAGTATTCATTTTACGCACGGCGAGTACGATTAGTTTCAAATGGCGAATCAATTTCGGCGAGATGACATATGATTTTGTCTAATCGCCGCCTCTCTTCATCTGGCGTAAATAAAGTTTTTCGCGCTAGACACGCCGTATTGAGCCGCGCAAATAAATTAGGTTTAATGCTTAACCGTTGTAATAGTGCCGCCAGCGCAGCGGCATCCCCTACCGGAAAATAGCCTGCATAGTCGGCACCCAACATGCCAATATTGCCCGACATTTTTGAGGCAATAACGGACGTGCCTGCGGTGATGGCCTCTACAATTACGTTGGCACCACCTTCCATGATTGAGGGGTGTATGAGCAGGTGCGCGCGCTTAATGGCTGCGCGAGTTAGGCCGTGGGGAAGTGCGCCTAACCAGCGATAATTGTTGAGTGTGGCAGTTAAGCGTGCGGCTTGTTTGGCGAGTGAATCATCAAGCGCATCACCAATATGGGTAATGTGTATTTGTGAATTTGCGGCTAATAAGGTGGCAGCAGCAAATATAGTTTCAGGCGATTTTTCTGCTCGTAAATGACCGACAACAACGCAATTTAATGTGGACTTAGACTTTTTAGCGGGTATCAGCGATTTGGCGGATTGAAACACAATATGCGTTTTTTGACGCATGGCGGTGGGCACGTACTGAATGGCGTCTTCTTGCAGCACAATGAGTGCATCGGCTAACACGAGCGAGTGCTGTGCATCTGCTGAGTCGGCAATGTCGCGATATAAATCCGTGCCAGTCAGCACCACGATGAGCGGAGCGTTGGGAAAATTCTTTTTTGCCGTCACAATAGCGGCATAGCTGCGACGAGCGTGTAAGGCAATAATCACATCTGGGTGGGTAGCCACATTCGTAGTGTTGATAGCATCGACAATTTTCACGCGATAATGCGGCTGCAATAATTGTTGCCAGCGACGAGCCGTACGCCAATTGCCATTATTGGCATCAGCTAAATACGGCGTCACAAGTAAAATTGTCGGCTTGTTCAACATTTGTTTTTTAACGATTCTGGTGAGCGTTTGTGGATATTCCAACTGAAAAATCAGCCTTAAGAGCGGCGCTTATAGAGCAGAGACAGTATACGTTAGCGCTGTATCGGGATTTGCCGTCTGCATACTGGCAAGCTTCTGATTTTCCATTTTCAGCGCTAACCAACCCGCCACTTTGGGAGCTCGCGCATATTGCTTACTTCGCTGAATTTTTTGCCGTGCGATGGACTGCAAATGATACTGCCGGACGTGGTCTTCGCTCCTTGTTAGACGTAGCAGATAGTTTGTTTAATTCATCGACCGTCGCGCATCGCGCACGTTGGGTAAATCAATATCCCACTAATGCCGTGTGCATAGCTTACATGGAAGCATCACTCATACGCGTACTTGAGGCACTTGAAAACGACGACGGCTCACGATTACATTTATTTCAATTAGTCCTGCTGCATGAAGATATGCACAGTGAAGCGATGTTGATGACATTGCGATTGCTAGATATAGCCTTGCCTGATATTAGCTATCATGTGCCGAAACGCCAATATCCACGGACATCTTCAGGCATATTGCGCTTTGAAGGTGGGGGCATATTGCTTGGCGCGAGCGAGCGTAGCTTCAAATTTTGTAATGAATTACCTGCATTCGAGACTATCGTTGCGCCATTCGACATTGATGCGTCGCCTGTATCGCAAGCATCGTTTAATCATTGGCGCGGTACTGGTTCCGGTGACGTTGGCCAAGATGGCATTGCGATGCATATGACGCATGCTGAGGCTGCTGAATACGCGGAATCAATTGGACGACGCTTGCCCTCAGAAGCGGAATGGGAATTTGCGGCGACGCATTCGCCTGAATTTTTTGCCTCGACTGGGCAAGCGTGGGAATGGACGAGCTCTGTTTTTTCAGGCTATCCAGGATTTGTCGTCGGGCCGTATGCGGAATATTCTGCACCTTGGTTTGAGGAAAATGGTGTGGTGCATATGGTGTTGAAGGGTGGCTCATTTGCGACCCATCCGCGATTGAAATATCCGCAATACCGAAATTTTTACACGCCAAAACGTAACGATATGTTTTGCGGCTTTCGGACATGTGCGAAATAACGGCGCTATGATATTTTTTTGTGTTTTGCCATGTAAAATCACCGTTGGCGGGTCCCCCCGCATTTAACGTTTGTGAATCTGGTCAGGTCGGGAACGAAGCAGCCAAAGCAGATTAGTTGAAGTGCCGGGGTAAGGCTCGCCAATAGATAACCTTAAATTTATGGCGCTAAATGCGCGATAAGTTGCAGCATCTGTGGCTAAGTTATTCGAAGTTAGCCCATCAACGCTCAACGCTGAACTCTCAACCCCAAAACCCCAAACATGTCCCATCAAGTCCTCGCCCGTAAATGGCGGCCACGCAAGTTCGCGGACGTGGTCGGGCAGGATCACGTGGTCAAGGCGCTATCCAACGCGCTCGATACGGGGCGTATTCACCACGCTTATTTATTTACCGGCACGCGTGGCGTGGGTAAAACGACACTGGCGCGCATTTTGGCGAAGGCGCTTAACTGTATCGGCGTTGATGGTAAAGGTGGCATGACGTCCACACCATGTGGTGTTTGTTCGGCGTGTACGGAGATTGATTCGGGGCGATTTGTGGACCTGCTTGAAGTCGATGCGGCAACCAATACTAAAGTTGACGATATGCGTGAATTGCTCGAAACCGCGCAGTACGCGCCAGTTTCTGGCCGCTACAAGGTTTATATCGTTGACGAAGTTCATATGTTGTCAAAAAGTGCCTTCAACGCGATGTTGAAAACGCTAGAAGAGCCGCCCGGTCACGTCGAATTTATTTTGGCGACAACCGACCCGCAAAAGCTGCCCATCACGGTACTTTCGCGTTGTTTGCAATTTAATCTGCGTAACTTAGCGCCGTCACTTCTTGCAACCCATTTAAGCAATATCCTTGACACCGAAAAAATTGCTTATGAGCCTACCGCGCTCGATATGATCGGTCGTGCGGGCGAGGGCAGTGCGCGCGATGCGCTGTCACTACTTGATCAAGCCATTGCTTATGGCGCGGGCAGCGTCAAAACAACCGATGTTGCAGTCATGCTAGGTGCGCTTGACCAGACTTATTTATTTAGCCTGCTTGAGCATATTGCGCGCCGCGACGCCAAAGCGATGGTGCGTGAGATAGAAGCGATTGCCTCACGTGCGATTTCGTTTGAATTAACCCTTAAAGAATTAGCCTCACTGATTGCCAAATTAGCGCTCGTGCAAACGGTAGGCGTCAGCGCAATTGATGGCCTAGATGCCGACAAAACTGCTGCACTGGCCGCACAATTTAGTGCCGACGATGTGCAATTAATTTATCAAATTGCGTTACTTGGCCGACGTGATCTTAATCTTGCGCCTGATGAGCAATCGGGTTTTACGATGACGCTATTACGCATGATTGCGTTTTTGCAGAACCCAACTGACGCTTCTAACACTAGCAAAATAGTAAACTCTAATAAAGACGTGCCAGTTGAGCCTAAATTGCCTGAAATCGCCCGCCAACCGGCGAGTTTAGCGATTAAAAATATACCGAGCAATAGCGGTTCAGGCATTGATAATTGGCCGCAATTTGTGGCCTCGCATAATCTTTCTGGTATGGCAGGCATGCTCGCCAGACAGGCAGAATTTGTCGACTTTGCCGATGGTGTGCTGACACTCGCTGTGCCAGCAGCGCAAAAACATTTGGCGGATAAGCGATATCTTGATAAGTTAAAAGCGGATTTAATCGCTGACTTAGGTGAAAACTGCCGCATCATCGTAAAAGTTGGTGATGTCGTTGGCGTTAGCGTGGCAGCAGTTGAGGCGCGCGAGCAAAGCGAAGCACAAGCGGCAGCGGAAGAATCCATTGCAAACGACCCATTTATTAAAAATTTAGCAGATGAATTTGGCGCCACTGTTGATCGCGCTGCAATTCGTCCAACAACACATTAAAGGAGTATCAACATGATTCCAAAAGGCGGTCTTGGCGCATTGATGAAGCAAGCCCAGCAAATGCAAGACAACATGAAGCGCGCGCAAGAAGAACTCGCAACCGTAGATGTTGAAGGGGCTTCAGGTGGTGGCATGGTTAAAGTCACCATGTCGTGCAAAAACGATGTTAAGCGTGTCGCCATTGATGCAAGCGTGATGGATGATCGTGAAATGTTGGAAGATTTAATTGCTGCTGCCATGAACGACGCCGTACGTAAAGCCGAAGCCGTTTCTAGCGCCAAAATGTCTGGCTTCACCCAAGGTATGGGCATGCCATCTGGCTTTAAGTTACCGTTTTAAGTTAGGCAATATTTGTAATGAGCGCACCTACTAGCCCCACCAGCTTGATGCAGCTCATTGACGCGCTACGTTGTTTGCCCGGTGTTGGCCCTAAATCCGCACAGCGCATGGCGTTTCACCTATTGCAGCGCGATAAAGATGGGGCAATGCGGTTAGCGCACGCGATGGGCGCTGCCGTCGAGCGCACTAAACACTGCGTGATGTGTAACACCTTCACCGAAGCTGATATCTGCGACATCTGCGCGCACCCCAAACGCGATAAATCGTTGCTGTGTGTGGTGGAGTCCCCAAGCGACTTACTCATGATGGAACAAACGCAAACGTATCGCGGACTTTACTTTGTGTTAATGGGCAAATTGTCGCCGCTTGACGGCATTGGCCCTAAGGACATTCATGTTGACCTTCTAGCGCATCGCGCGCGTGATGGTGTGGTGAAAGAAATTATTCTCGCCACCAATTTCACCGTAGAAGGTGAAGCCACTTCACATTACATTAGCGAATTGCTGGCAGATGACGGTATTAAAGTCACCCGTATTGCACGCGGTCTGCCTGTAGGCGGTGAGCTTGAGTATGTAGATGCCAATACGCTAGCGCAAGCGCTGCTTGATCGTCGTACAGTGACCTAACTGCTACGTCGCTTGTGGCGAAGCATGACCAAATAATTTTTGGATAATGCGCTTAAAGAAGCGCCATATTTTTGGCACTAACCAAATTGTGAGCAAGATAAATAGTAATAACAATAATAAAAATACCAGCGGATTTGAAAATGCTAACCATAGCCCGCCTAATACAGCAGCCTCTTCGGTAAATGAAGCCATCCAATTACTCACGGGCTCTGGTGAAGTATTAATTGCCGCGCGCCCACCAGATTTTAAAAAATGCGTCCCTGCCGTAATGCTGCCGCCAAGCAGGCCTGCCGCCAACGCCCAGGCTGCACCATCATTAGCGCCGATGACGCCCGCTGCCAGCAATGCGCCAGCCGGAATGCGAATAAATGTATGAACAGCGTCCCACAATGTATCAACGCCTGGAATTTTATCGGCAAAAAATTCAACGAATAGTAAGAAACCTGTTGTGCCTATTACGATAGGGTGCGACAACAATTGCAGGCTCTCCGGCGCAACCCAGCCAAACCACTGATATTGCGTGGCGAGCCCGACTAAAAATAACACCGCATACAAACGAATGCCGCTCGCCCAAGCGAGCCCAAGCGCGATGGCGATAGTTGTTAGCTGATCCATATCGTTTCTACCTTCTTGAAAATGGTGCGCATAAATCTTATTAAGTATGAGCCTCTTGCAAAACCCGCCAGACGAACAATAAAAAATATTGCCCATCACCAAGTCTCACGATTTTTTCATGTTTTTAATGTTGATTGATGATTTTGTTCTGCCATATTGCGTCGTTACGCTACATCAGTCGACCTCCTTCATTGCATGTGCCTTTTGCAAATCGCTTGTTGCTTGTCGTTGATCCCAATTTGTGCTGTGAGTGATGCCATCACTAATTCAGC
>JANNWG010000007.1:0-82902 GCA_031414695.1 Burkholderiales bacterium | reverse complement strand
CATCCAATCACGGTCAAGCTTGATAGACGATTCATCAAAACATTCCGTTTCTCGCATCATCAACTCCGTCAAAATTCAGAGTTTCTAGCAAATCGTAAAAGTTTGCAATATTAGGTTAGCGCTTATGGGCGAAGGCCGGGGCGACAGTTTTTTGAGATTTTTAGAAGTTCCCATTTTTAAACACATTACATGTTCTTAAACAATGGCATGAAAGATAAGCTGACCGTGAGTGTTTCAGTTCGGCCTTTGAGCTTAACTGTGCCGCGCCCTGAATCGTCACGCGTGATCGCAGCGACTTGGCGCATATTGACGATAGTGCCACGATGAATTTGACGAAAAAATGTTTTGTCGAGTCGCGCTACCATTTCGGATAACGGGGTGCGAAGCAATGATTCGCCCTGTGCTGTCATCACGACCGTGTATTTACTATCAGACTGAAAATAAATCACATCATCAACCATGATTAAACGCGTCTCGCGGCCACTGCTGGCGGTGAGCCACACTAGCGGCGCGGCTGATGTTTCAGCGATATTAGCGGCAAGGGTAGTTGTGATTTGTTTGGTTAATGCGGCAATTAGGTCGTGTTGTAGGGTGCTATCGGGCGTAGCGTTTTGCGGCGCTAATTGCGACTGTAATCGCTCGATGGTGGCAACCATACGATCACGCGCGACGGGCTTGAGCAGATAATCAATCGCGCCTTTTTCAAACGCATCAACGGCGTATTGATCGTAGGCGGTTACAAATACGATACGCGTTTCTGGGCTGATATCGGCCATCGCACTTGCCACCTCTAGCCCGGTTAAGCCAGGCATGCGGATATCAAGAAAGGCAATTTCGGGTTTGGTTTCACCGATAGCTTCTAGTGCGGCGGCACCATCTTCGCAAATGGCAACGAGCTGAAGTTTAGGCCATTCTTCGCTTAGTAGCTCAACCAACGCATCACGAAATAAGGCTTCATCTTCGGCAATGACGGCGCGTATAACTTGTGTTGATTCACTCATATTGCCTCGCTCGAATTAATAACTAACGGTATGCGAATTGTGGCCGCAGCGCCAGTTGGAAAATTTGCGACTAAATCAAATGCGGCTTTGTCGCCATAAGCCAAATGCAATCGTTCGCGCACATTGTTGAGCCCAATATTTGTGCCAGTTGTATTTATTTTTATGTCATTTTCATTCAACCCTAACCCGCAGCCATCGTCAGCAACCGTCACAGACAAATGCGTGGCGGTCGGATGCGCCAAAATCCAAATATTGCCACCACCACTTTTAGACTCAAGGCCGTGCTTGATGGCGTTCTCTACTAATGTTTGCAACATCATGGTGGGAAATGGCTGTTTGTGTAACGATTCGGCGACGTTGATATGTGTCGTTAGCCTATCGCCCATGCGAATTTTTAGGATGTCGAGATAAGCGGTCGCGCGGACTAATTCATCGCCCAATGTTGAGGCAGTGTCCTCGGTGCGCGGCAATGAATGACGAAGATATTGAATCAAATTATCGAGAATAGCTTCGGCCTTTGCCGCATCACGTTGCACTAAATATTTGGCACTACCCAACGTGTTGTATAAAAAGTGTGGCTCAATTTGGGCGTGTAGTAAGCCTAACTTCGCGATGGCTAACGCCTTCTCGTTGGAAGTCTGCTTAACACCTTGTTGCTCTAAACGTCTTCCCTCAGATACACGCCGTGAAATGGCGCGGGTAATGGCTTCAATGTTTTCTAAATTTGCTGCTTGATCGACTAAAAACCAGTCAAGCCAAGCACCACCCTTTGGTTCACAAACAATCGTTAGGCTGCATGTTTCGCCATTCGGTGTAATGGTAGCGTGTACCAAATCTAGTGTTGTGCCCCAAACCCAATTGCTCAGTGCCGTTGTGACTTGGGTACTGTTAGAGGAATATTCGCGCTGAACCTTTGCTCTGACTTGCAGACTATCTGCCGCACTAAACATCTGCTCGACACGCGGTAACTCGCGGATGGCCTTGTCAAGTAATTGAAATCCCTCATCAGATTGCATCGGTAATTCTATTTGGCGACGCTGGCGATTCGCCAGCACATTGGTATTCAGGTTGTCGTCACCAACGATGAGCTTAACGCGACGAATGTGTGAGACCGCATCAAGCAGCTCAAAGCCCACCACAATTAACCATGTGATAAAGACAGTGCTTTGGCCTCGCTCAAACAGGTTGTTCCAAAACAGCAGAACTACAACCAGCGCGAAAGTCCACGCAAATAGCAGCTTAACTAAGAACAAATAACTTGTTTTCATAAATTGTTTAAGTCAAGTTGAAGACCTGCCTAGCTTAACGTGCGTAAACATTTTGTCACTGGGAATTAGACGAAATCATGCTTGCCGAGACGAAGTGTGGTCGGAATCGTACGAAGTCAACAACGGCTAGCGCTTCCATTCAGGATGCGTTACCCGCAGCTCGCGCTGTTGCTCAATTAAGGCTTGATAGAACGTCATGCGGCGCGGGTCAATTTTGCCTGACTCTGCCGCTGCGATGACGGCGCAGCCTGGCTCGTCGATATGCGCGCAATCGTTAAATTTGCATTCACCAAAGTAGGTGCGAAATTCGAGCATGGCATAGGCGATATCGTCATCTTCTAAATGAAACAAGCCAAACGATTGCATACCTGGTGAATCAATAATGGCGGTGTCTTTATCGAGCCAATAGAGCCGTGTGTAGGTGGTGGTGTGTTTGCCGGAATTGAGCGCGGCGGAAATATCGCCTTCTTTCGCCACGTCCCGCATCAATAAATTATTGACTGTGCGCGATTTTCCCATGCCAGATTCGCCCACCAACAATGTTTTTTTACCGGTGAGCAATGGGCGCAGTGGATCAATATCAAACTTAGCCGATATCGGTAAAAGCTGATAGCCAATATCGGCAAGATGGGTAATTGATTTAAGTGCGGCTTCGAACTCAGGCAAATCTTTTTTGTTCAGCATGATGGTCACTGGTATCTGTGCGGCTTCACAGGCGACTAAGCAAAGATTTAAAAATGTGGTGGAAAAAGGCGGGTACGCGGCGACAATAATGATGGCTTGATCAACATTGGCGGCAAGTATTTTTTCGCGCCAAGCGTCTTTACGAAACAGCACATTTTTGCGAGGGCTGATTTCATCAATACGTGCTGATTTGGCACCCGTCATCGTTACCACTACCTCATCGCCGCATGTCACGTCCTGTTTTTTGCCTTTGCGAGTGGCGATGCATTCGGTTTTATCCGCGAGCTCAATTAAATAATCGCGGCCAAAATCGCCAGTAACAAGCGCGTTAATACTCATATGTTTAGCGCGTCTAATTTGGCGGCACAAATAAAATCATTTAACGTAATACCGCCTGCGTCATGCGTTGAGTAGGCCACCACACAGCGGTTGTAATGCACGCTCATATCGGGGTGGTGATCCTCGCGGTGCGATACCCAAGCGCTTGCATTAACAAACGCCATCGTCTCATGATAATTTTTGAAGGCGAATTTTTTTTCAATCGTGTTATTGATGAATATCCAGCCGTTTAGCGCTGCTAAATGCGTTTGGATGTCAGCGTTACTCAGTGCGAGCGCTTGTCCGCCTGTCGCGCAGTGCATGGTAGATAAATTCATGTGAGCCTATTTAACTTTAAACAATGGGGATTTGCCGCAGGTGCGCCACGCGTATGGCCGCTGGCGGATGAGAATCATACACCGCCGAATGAATTGGGTCTGGCGTGAGCGTTGATGCATTATCGCGATAAAGCTTCACCAGTGCCGAGACAAGGTCATCCGCATTGGTTTGTGCGGCAGCGTAGGCATCAGCCTCAAACTCATGTTTACGCGAAGTGAGGCTAGATAGTGGCGTCATCCAAAATGTAAAAACGGGCAGGGCGGTAAAAAATAATATTAACGAGACAGCCACGTGTGGCGTGCCTGAATGCGGTAAGCCAAGACCCGCGTAAAACCAAGGCTTATCAATCACCCACCCCATGAGCGCCAATATGATGAACGTGACTGCAAATGTGGAAATCATGCGTTTCAAAATATGCTTACGTTTGAAATGCCCAAGCTCGTGCGCGAGCACGGCTTCAATTTCACTCGGCGTTAAGCGTGCAATCAGGGTATCAAAAAATACAATTTGTTTGCTGCGCCCAAAACCAGTGAAGTACGCATTGCCGTGGCTAGAACGCTTCGAGCCATCCATCACAAATAATCCCTTGGCGTGAAAGCCACATTTAGTGAGTAGAGCCTCGATACGTGCTTTTAAGGACAAATCGTCAAGTGGCGCAAACTTATTAAACAGCGGCGCGATAAAGGTTGGGTAGATTGCCATCATCGCTACTGAAAATCCCGTCCACGTCAACCAAACATAGAGCCACCAAAGCGTGCCCATTTTTTCCATTAACCAAAACGTCGTAAACAACAGTGGCACGCCGATTACCGCCGCTAGCAGCCAACCTTTGAGCATGTCAACCAAATAGGTTTGCCATGTGATTTTATTAAATCCATAGCGCGCCTCGATGACAAACGTGCGATACAACTCAATAGGCAAACTACTAACGCTCGTCACCACCATCAGCCCAATGATAAATACCAAGCCTAGTAAATATGTGCCTGTCACCAATTGACTTGAGACGCTAAATAGCCATGCCAGCCCGCCACCGAGTGTTAACGCTAACAGCACAATGGTGCTAATTGACTCTTCTATTGCACTGATGCGCGCCTTGTCAACGGTGTAATCTGCTGCCTTTTGATGTGCTTCTATCGTGATGGCATCATTAAATGCACTGGGCACCCTATTGCGATGCGCGGCCACATGGCGCATATGACGCCACGTCAGCCACATGCCAAATGAAAAACTTAATACAACAAAACATAAAAATACGTTCGTAAAAATAGCAGCGGTCATGTCGAATACAATATGGATAGTAATTTATTCCTCCATTTTACCCAGAACCTAATATGCCCCAAGATCAAAACAATCTCATTTGGCTCGATATGGAAATGACCGGACTCAAGCCTGAGTCGGACGTCATTATCGAAATCGCCATTGTTGTCACTGATGCGCAGCTAAATACCATTGCCGAAGCTCCTGTTATGGTGATTCATCAGCCGCAGTCCACACTCGATGGCATGGATAGCTGGAACAAATCCACGCACAAAAAATCTGGCCTGATCGAAAAAGTATTGGCCTCCACCAATACCATTGAAGCCGTCGAGCGGCAGATGATTGAGTTCTTACGCGAACATGTGCCCGCCAAAACATCCCCTATGTGCGGCAACTCAATCTGCCAAGACCGCCGCTTTATGGCGCGCGGTATGCCACTGTTAGAACAGTATTTCCACTATCGCAATCTTGATGTATCAACCCTCAAAGAATTAGCCAAACGCTGGAAACCCGCCATCATGAGCGGCATGACCAAGCATGGTAAGCACGAAGCGTTGGCCGATATTTACGAGTCAATTGAGGAATTGAAATACTATCGGACGCATTTTTTGAATCTGGGATAGATTTGCAAAATTTGCCTATTGGCGGACATTTTCGGAGACAAATGGCTGAAGATTACCGTCAGTAAACGACTTTGTTGTTTTGTATTGCCATCAAATAAAAGTACTAGGCGGCACATGAAAGCGTATCGCAAGTGCTTTTATCTGCCGCACATTTAGCACGCGCTTGCCGCTGAGTATCTCTGACACTACTCCTTGCGAACCAAGCTCAGGAAGGCTTGATTGCGTGAGTTGATGCTGCACCATCAAAAATTGCAGCATTTCAGTAGGCGAAACATTTTGCTTCGCATAGTGGGTGTCGTCGTATTCACCAATGAGCGCGCCTAGTGTATTTGCTAAGTCAGCTAGTGGATGCGCCTCATTCGCAGCGCCTGCATCGAGCAGCTGGTTAAGAGCTGTGACGGCGGCATCATACTCACGAGCATTGTCGATGCTGCGCAATGGAATCATGGTCGATAATGCTTGAAAATGATCTGTTATCTTACTAATCATTTTGGTTGGCAGCGTGCTGCAGATTAAGGTTTCCATTTGTCATATTCCTTGTGGGTGAATACGTGTCGGATGTAAAGTTTTTGGTGATCGAAGTGGATTGCCGCGATGACACGATATTTATTGCCGCCGATATCAAAAACGTAGAAGAGCCCTACTTTATCAACTGTGTTAAATGTGGTTTTTAATGAGGCAAAACTAGTAAATACGCTCAACGCAATGACCTTACGCCAAGTTTGTAAAGACGAATTAGCTTCTGGGTGCGCAACTGAAAAGTCAATAAGCGCTTTGTTGGAAATAACACGCATAGCGCATAATATCTCAAAACGAGATAAGTGTGGACTTTATTCAAGCTGACTTAAACAATCGCTACAGCCGCCGCTACTAGCTGCGGCTGCCATTGCGGCACATTGGGTTTCTACGCAGCAAATAACGACATCAGTAGATGTCATAAATTGCGTTGCTAATATACTTTGTAGATGGAAAAAGTCGTTACAAAAACTACCTTTCACCCGAAATCGCTTGATCGCCAATATTGGCGATCAAAAACGGCAGGGTGGCTGGTCGGCCAAAAGAGTCAGCAGATTTAGATACGTAGTCTAGCTAAATGTGAAACTCGTTTATCTACGGTTGTTTCTGCTTTAAATACCCTGAAAACCCTCGCCAATAAACGTCCTTACTAATCAAGCCATCCCTTACGCTTAAAGTACGATAGTGGTACAAGCACTGAGATGAGCATTAACCCAATTGCAAATGGGTAGCCGTATTCCCAGTTAACTTCGGGAAACCAGCCTTTGAAATTCATGCCGTAGATCGAGGCGATCAGCGTGGGCGGGAGTAGTGCGACGGAAGCGACGGAAAAAATCTTGATGACTTTATTTTGGTTGATGTTGATAAAGCCGACCGTTGCGTCCATTAAGAAATTAATCTTGTCGAACAAAAACGCGGTGTGGCCGTCAAGCGAATCGATGTCGCGCAAAATTTGTCGCGCCTCTTCAACTTGATCACCGTCGAGTAATTTTTGGCGCATTAAAAACGACACCGCGCGGCGGGTGTCCATGACATTACGCCGGATGCGTCCATTTAAATCTTCTTCTGCGGCGACACGTGCGAGCACTTTGCTGGCTTCCGTGTCGGTCATTTTTTCGGTCAGTACTGTGGCGGAAATTTTTTCGAGTTGTGCATAGACGCCTTCTAGTGCGTCAGCGGAGTATTCAGCATCAGTCGCGTATAAATCCAGCAATACTTCGCGTGCATCTTCGATATAGCCAGGTCGCGTTCGTGCACGCATTCGCACGAGACGAAATACAGGTAGGTCTTCCATATGCAAACTAAACAGCGTATTACCCTTGAGGATGAAAGCGACCGAGACGTTACGTGAGTCGTCGTCAATTTCGAGTAAAAAATCAGAGCGCAAATGTAGCTCGCCGCTATCGCCTTCAAAGAATCTTGCCGAGGCTTCGATATCAACCATATCCTCAGAGGTGGGCAGCTCAAGATTGTAGAGCGTACGTATCCACTCGCGCTCGGTTTCGGTAGGCGAATCAAGATCAATCCAGATGGGGTCTGAATTTTTTAAGTCGTCAATGGAATCAACTTGAAGTTGATTTAGGCGACGATTATTAAGGATGAAAACATTGAGCACGGCATGGCTTTCGCAAAGTTTCGGCGATTGTAAATGAGATTACTGTTGACCTAAGAAAAAATAGAAAATTGTGCCGCGCTCACGGGTGCGACCAAAGCCAAAATAGAGCGGGCCAAAAGCGGTATCAGCACCTAAAAATATGCCGAGTGATGATTTGTTTTCTCCTTTCGTTAATGTCTGAAAGCTATTGCCAATGCGACCTAACTCGCCTGAAACACCCGCAAATACGCGGCGTCCCAAAATTGAGCTGGAAAACGGTAGCTGATGATAATAAGAAAGACGACCAAGTGCGACCGTTTCGCCGATAAGTTCTCCCGTGCGATAACCCGATAGCTGTAAAAAGCCGCCTAGGGAGAATTGATCAAATAATGGAATATTGCCTTGCAACGCTCGGCCATAGCGTCCTGCATAAGAAAAAGTATGATTACCAAACGAGTAATGATCACTAAAGTTAGCTTCAATTTTTCGGTAATCAGTACTTGCTCCGAGGGAAGAAACGCTGGCGAAGTAATCCAAACTGGCGGTGCGGCCTTCGCGTGGAAAATTAGTGTCATCTAAATTGTCGTAGAGCACACGGAATTTGAAGCCACCTTGCTTGACGTTGAAGGTCGGAAAATTAGCTGTGCCGATATTAACTTCAGCGTCATCACGGCCAGAAATCAAACCAAGCCGTGCAATGGCACTGCGACCTAAATCCATGCCGATATCAAGCGAATAGATACTGGAGCTGACATCGTATTGCACTACGCGCCGTCCATCGAGAAAAATATCAATGGGTCGGCGCGTTAGCTCCACACCTGCCGCGGCGTTAACAATACTGCCTGCGCCAAAGGGCTGAAAAAATCGCGTCGCCAAACGTCTGTCACGACCAATTTGTAAATCATTACGCCACTCTGCACCTGCGCTATTAAATTGTGTTTGTTGAGAGCGAATGAGAAGATTAAAGCGCCCCTCGCCAGACGTGTCTGCGCCAAGTGAAAGTCCGATCCTTAAATAATGCGGCCCCCATGATTTTTCAATCGCATTTATCACTAATGTTTTGCGATTGTCTTCAGTCAGTAATGAATAATTGACCCGCTCGAAATAGCCCGTACCAAAGACTTTGCTCACGCCCGCATCAATTTTTTTGAAGTCCACTGCATCGCCCGCTCTAACGGTAAGCGTGCGACGTAACTCATCTTCGTTTGCGCGTTTAAGCCCCGATACGCGCACATCTTCAATTACATCTGCTTCAGCGACTGCATTGCCAGCGCGTGACAATTGTGCGCTACGCCATTGGCGATAACTGTCGCTGGGGATTGCATGTTTTAAAAGGCTGGGGGCGAGTACACGCGCTGCCGCCGCACCAATCGTAATTGCATCACCTGCCAGTGAAAAATCAGTTGAGCCGATAGTGTCGAGTGGCGGAGTGATGAGGATGTCGCCTGTCTTCAACGATTGCAAGGAGGCCTGCATATTTTGCTCAGTCAAAATATTGATCATTTGCAATGACACGCCAAAGATTGATTGCAATTGGTCGCGTTTTAATAATCCCGCACCTATATTGACGGCAATAACAATATCCGCGCCCATGTCGCGCGCCACATCAATCGGCAAATTTCGCGTGAGGCCACCGTCTAAATAAATTCGATCGCCAATTTCAAATGGCGCAATTGCCCCGGGCACTGACATCGATGCGCGCATTGCGTCTGTCAATCGGCCCGTTGAAAACACCACCATCTTGCCTGACTCGGCATCGGTCGCAACCGCACGAAAACGTATCGGCAATTTGTCAAATTCAACATTGCCAGAAGCGAAACGCGTAATTTTTGAAAATAGGCTATCTAGTTTTTGCCCAGAAATAGCGCCAGGCGGCAGCCGCAATCCGTCGCGTTTTACCCCAAACTCCAAGCCAAGTAATCTGGCTTGGTCTTCCTCTTTACGTAAAAAGCTGCGGTCTTCGCGCGGGCTGGTGTCGGTAAAAAGATCAATCCAATCAGCTTTACCCAGCCGCGTTTCCAATTCCGCAATAGATGTGCCAGATGCATACGCTGCGCCTACCAACGCGCCCATGCTGGTGCCTGTGATGATGTCTATCGGGATGCGAAGCTCTTCCAACACTTTGATCACACCCACATGCGCGGCACCGCGCGCGCCGCCACCGGAAAGGACTAATGCAATTTTGGGACGTGAAGCTTGATTATTAGCAAGCGGTGGATTCGATGTTGTTTGTGCAATTGCATGGGTGCAGACTAGCACCACGCAAATGTACAAAGCGATTTTTGTCACATAGGATATTGAACTCATGTCGACATTGTAGTGCAGGCTGCGCGATGCAGAAGTCGACGCTAAACTGTCTCTTCGCGCTTAATCTTAAACCAAGTTGCGTAGAGGGCTGGTAGGAAAAACAACGTCAACAGTGTCGCCACTAGTAGCCCACCCATAATCGCCACTGCCATTGGCCCAAAAAAAGCCGAGCGTACGAGCGGAATCATGGCGAGTACCGCCGCTAGTGCGGTTAGCACAATAGGCCGTAGCCTTCGCACAGTGGCGTCAATGACGGCGTGAAACCGATCATGACCTGCCGCAATATCTTGCTCAATTTGATCAATTAGTATCACCGAGTTACGCATAATCATGCCGAATAGCGCGATGGTGCCTAGCATCGCGACAAAGCCGAATGGCTTGTTGAGCACAATCAAAAATAGCGCCACGCCGATCAAGCCGAGCGGTGCCGTTAACATCACAATAATGACGCGCTGAAAACTCTTTAATTGAATCATTAGCACTGTAATCACCGCAAATAAAAATAACGGCATACCTGCACCAATGGAGGATTGACCCTTCGCACTTTCTTCAACTGCACCGCCAATGTCGAGCCTAAAGCCTGCATCTGCGGATACAATTTTTTGCCGTAACGTTTCAATTGGATTATTCAGTTCTGCAACGATCGTTGCTGGCTGTAAGCCTGCTTTGTCAATGTCGGCTTTAATCGTGATCGTTGGTAATCGGTCACGTCGCCAAATAATGGGTTCCTCAAATTCATAGCTCAACTTTGCAACTTGGGTGAGTGGCACGGCGCGGCCTGTACGTGTAGGGATAGCAAGGCTTTCGATTAACGAAATTTTGGCGCGTTCACTACTTGGTGCGCGTAGCAAAATCTCAATGGATTTATCGCCTTCACGCAGGCTTGTTATCAATGAGCCGGTGAGGGAGCCATTTATAAAGCTCGCGATTTCAGCCGAGCTTAGGCCTAGTAGCCGCGCCTTATCTTGGTCAATATCAAGCTTGATCACTTTTGAGCGCTCAAACCAATCAAATTGAATGTTCGATAAATTGCCATTGGCGCGCAGCACATCCGCCACTTCAGTGGCGTAGAGACGTACTTTTTCAATATCTTCGCCTGAGACGCGATATTGAATTGGGAAGCCCACTGGCGGGCCGTTTTCAAGTCGTGAGATGCGACCTCGAATTTCAGGCATATCAGTCGCAAATAGTTGAATCAATTTTGTGCGTAATTCTTCGCGCGCTGCAGGGTTATTAGTGGTGATGACAGTTTGACCAAATGCGGGATTGGGTAGTTGCTGCTCGAGAGGCAAATAAAAGCGCGGCGCGCCAGTGCCAACGTAGCTCGCATAATTTTGAAACAGCGGCGTTTCGCGATTGATGTTGTTTAAAAACGCCTCTAGTTTTTTAACCTGCTCTTCAGTGGCGGTGATGGATGAGCCCTCGGCTAACCGTACGTCAACGAGTAATTCCACACGTGTGGAGGAGGGAAAAAACTGTTGCTGTACAAAGGTGAAGGCGAACAAGGACGCAAAAAATAGCGCGACGGTGAGCAATAACACCGTCTTTTTATAGTCAACACACCACGCAACAGCAGCGCGAAATCGACTGTAAAACGGTGTGTTGTAAACATCGTGCTCATCGGTGTGGTCAGTAATGGCAGATGACTGGCTAGCGGCGTCAGCAGGCGCTAATCGTGCGGCTAGTTTTTCGCCCACCCATGGTAATTTAGCCATTAATCGCGCAATACGGCGGGTGCGCTCTGTGATGACTGGCTTGCCGTTGACGTAGTCAGGTAAAAATTTATAGCCCAAGTACGGAATAAATATTACCGCCGCAATCCACGACAAAATAAGCGCCATGGTGGTGACTTGGAAAATCGCAATTGTGTATTCACCCGTGCTAGATTTTGCGGTGGCAATCGGTAAAAAGCCAGCTGCAGTGACCAGCGTGCCGGATAACATTGGAAATGCTGTTGACGTGTAGGCGAAGCTCGCCGCGCGCGCGCGATCCCAACCTTGTTCCATTTTGATCGCCATCATTTCTACGGCAATGATGGCGTCATCGACCAATAGCCCAAGTGCTAATATCAACGCCCCTAAGGAAATTTTGTGTAGGCCAACATTAAATAAAAACATAAAAAAGAATGTGGCAGATAACACCAGTGGTATGGATAGTGCAACCACAAAGCCAGAACGCAACCCTAGACTAAAAAATGTCACCGCCATTACAATCAATACCGCCTCGGTGAGCGAGCGTACAAATTCGCTCACACTCGCGCGTACTGACCTAGGCTGATCATTAACGCGATGTAGCTCGATGCCAACAGGCAGTGTGGTTTCAATTTTTTCAAATTCACGATCAAGATTTTTGCCTAACGTGATGATATCGCCACCAGCGCGCATGGCAATGCCGAGCCCGAGTGCGTTTTGCCCCATGTAGCGCATTTTGGTGAATGCGGGGTCAGCATAAGCGCGTTTGATGGTGGCAATATCACCTAGCTTTATCACGCGGCCATTGGCGCGTAAGCTAAATTGCTCAATGGCCGCAACACTCGTAAATGCGCCTGATGCACGCACATAAATTTTGTCAGATGCGGTTTCAAAGACACCGCCTGGCACGACCGCATTTTGTGCCTGCATGGCTGCTATGATCGTGGCCGCATCAATGCCTAAGGTTGCCGCTTTGACGTTGGAAAGCTCGATATAAATTTTTTCTTCTTGCTCGCCAAAAATCTCGACTTTCGCAACATCTGGGATGCGAAGTAAATCACGGCGAATACGATCAACGTAGATTTTTTTATCAGCGTACGAATAGCCCTCGCCCGTGAGCGCAAAAATATTGCCAAACGTATCGCCAAATTCATCATTAAAAAATGGCCCAACGACACCTTGCGGTAATGTATGACGCATATCGCCGACGCGTTTACGAACTTGGTATTGTGTCTCGGGCACCAAAGATGAGTGTGCAGAATCGTTGACAAAAAACAGTACGGTGGATTCGCCCGGCTTGGAGTAGCTTTTGAGAAAGTACATGTTAGGTACTTCCTGCAACTTTTTTTCAATTTTTTCTGTGACTTGTTTATCAACGTCTTCCGCCGATGCGCCAGGCCAAATCGTGCGAATTGTCATCGCCTTAAACGTGAATGGTGGGTCTTCTGATTGGCCTAATCGGCCATACGAAAAAATACCGGCAATGCCAATGATAATGATGAGATAAAGCACTAGCGCTTGGTTTTTAAGCGCCCACTCGGAGAGGTTTAGTTTGGTCATGTCCGCTCCCTTTGTTTATTTCAAGGCGCTATTAGTAGTGGACGACCAAGTTAGCCAAGCGTTGGCTATTTTTGTATCAATTTTTGCAGGCTCTATGGCGTAGGCGACTTTGCCGTCACCTTTAACCTCTTTATCAACAATCGGTTTTACCACTTCACCTTCGAGCAACTTGTGAACGCCAGCAGCAACAATGCTGTCGCCAATTTTTAAGGTGGTGGCACGAATGAGTGCTGTGGTTTCGCGGAATTGCAGGACGGTGATGGGTTTTAAGCTTACTTTGTTATCAGCGCTGATTTGCCAGACGCCGGTGACAGCGCCTTTAACATATAGCGATGAGAGCGGTACGGCAATGGCGCCTTGAGTCGATGCGCCTTCAAAGGCAGCAAACCCTGACATACCGAGCGCCATGTCTTCGTTTTCATTGGTGATGGCGATGCGTGCTGTGTAAGTGCGAGTCACCGTATCTGCAGCACCTGCGATTTCACGGATAGTGGCCGCATAGAATTTTTCAGGACTAGACCAAAGGTGTACGCGGATAGGGCGTTTGGCGTTATTTTTAGCGACTATTTCTTGGCGAAATGCGCTGATTTTAGCTTCCGGTATGTTGATCACTAATTCTTTTTCGCGCGGGTTAGCTATTTTCATGACGGCTTGGCCTGCGGCGACGACTTGGCCGGCCTCCACTGTCACTTGGGTTACGACACCATCCATTTCGGCAACGAGTGTGGCGTAGCCAGCTTGATTAAGGGCGACATTAGCATTTGCTTTTTGCGCGTCTAGCCGCGCACGTGCGGCATTTGCAACGTTAATTTTTTGATCAAGTGCAGATTGACTAACGAAGCCCCTGCTAAATAAATCACGAAAGCGTTTTAATTCCGCCTCTGCAAAATCAGCTTCAGTTTGTTGGGCGCTGACTTGCGCGCGGGCTGCCTCGGAGGTGAACTTGACATCTTGTGGATCAAGTTGCGCGAGCGCTTGACCTCGCTTTACCGTTGCGCCTGCATCGACCATGCGTTTGATCATTTTGCCGCCGACGCGAAAGGCGTGATCAGCTTCGATTCGTGCGCGAATTTCACCCGAATACACATCAATATCAGCACCATTACCTGCTGTAATTTTGTAGGCAAGCGCAGGGCGTATTGTTGGTGCAGAGGCTTCTTGCTTGCTGCAACTGACGAGTGCCAGTAAAAGAATTGGCAATACACATCGGCTTATTAAGCTATTGTATTTAATGACTTTATTTTGCTTATTTGGCATTGATTTGTTCTGAGCGTACATATCACGTAGTCCTGTAATGGCAAATTTATTAACTGACTGGTAGGTAAGTTACTAGGAATTATGGTGAAAGTCAATTTTTACGGCGTGAAATATGCCGGTAAGTGTAAACACCATATTGTCAAACCATGTGACATTAGGCGCGTATGCTAAAAACTTGATACCAAGGGTTTGGAGAACGGCGCTAGACTAATAGGAAGCAGTATTCTTCGAATAGGCACTGTTCAACTAGGTGTAACAAGGGGCGCGTCAACATGAAGCTCTTTGATACCTCGGGGCAAACGGTTGACAACAAACTAACCCAAGCGCATTGGGGCAGAAGACTTTTTAGCAACTTGTGTGTTGGCCACTTAACAGTCATATAACGTAATCTAATTAACTAGCACTCGTGATTTTTTCGATAGCATCAAGCCAATTTAGAACACTAAACCCCACTAGGAATTTTTCATGTCGATTATCTTTAATCCTTTTGCCCACAATGACGCTCACAATGAGGCCGATAGCACAGCGCTTGAAAGCCCCGCTAAACGCGAATCAATAATAAGTCTTGCCGTATTTTCAGCGTTGGTCTTAACGGCCACATACACCCCGCGTGGCCTTGCATTTTCATTGGCAGACTTAACGCAAAAAGACGCCAGCGCTGGCGTGAAAGCCGCGCTTGAAAAGGGCGCTGATATTGCCGTGCAGCTGCTAGGCAAACAAGACGGCTTTTGGGGGAACGATTTAGTGCGCATTGCCCTGCCGGAGTGGATTGGTAAGGCGGAAAAAGGCCTGAAAATATTGGGTCGCGGCAAAGATATAGAGGCGCTTAAGCTAGGTATTAACCGCGCTGCTGAGCAGGCGGTGCCGCAATCGAAAAAATTACTCTCGGACGCGGTTAAAGCGATGAGTGTGCAAGATGCTAAAGCTATCTTGACCGGTGGTGACAACTCAGTCACCGCGTTTTTCAAAGATAAAACGTTGGCACCACTTACGGAAAAATTTCTGCCGATTGTCACCGGTGTGACTAATAAAATTGGCCTTGCTTCGCAATACAACGATGTGGCCGGGCGCGTTGAGAAAACGGGTTTAGTTAAACTCAAACCAGAACAGCGCAAGGTTGAAACGCACGTCACTAACAAAGCGCTCGACGGGCTGTATTTAATGATTGGCGAAGAAGAGAAAAAAATACGTCGCGACCCAGTTGGCGCGGGCAGCGATATTTTGCGGCGTGTATTTGGTGCGATTAAACGCTAAGCGTTTGGTATTGCGCGTTGTGCGTTAAGTTAAAACTCGCGATTACTGTAGAGAGATAATGTTAAAACTCTAATAGGGTAGGGCGATTTGAGGCAATTTGGCTCGAAAATGCCCGTCAGTATTAGACATTTTTTTCTCTTAATGGCTTTCAAGCCCAGCCTTTTGCGTGTTCTACCGCTATTTGCCAACGCGACATTCGGCTTTCGGCTTCGTCGCGTGACATGGTTGGTGACCATTGCTGACTGATTTGCCACTGCGCGGCGATGTCAGCTTTTGTCTGCCATATGCCAACAGCTAATCCCGCCAAGTAGGCCGCACCAAGCGCAGTGGTTTCGGTGATGGCGGGCGCAACCACCGGAATACCTAAAATATCAGCCTGAAACTGCATCAGCAGTGGATTAGCTGTCGCGCCACCATCAACGCGAAGTGCCGTTAAATCCAGCCCCGTATCAGCGCGCATGGCATTAAACACATCTGCCGACTGGAACGCAATGGCTTCTAATGTGGCACGCGCGATATGCGCCTTAGTTGTGCCTCTAGTAAGCCCTAAGATAGTACCGCGTGCGCTTGCATCCCAATATGGCGTGCCAAGCCCAGCAAACGCCGGTACGAAGGCAACACCATTGGTATCTGGCACACTCGCCGCAAGTGCTGTCATTTCGCTGGCGTGTTGAATTAATCCTAAGCCATCGCGTAGCCATTGCACGGCGGCACCGGCGATAAAAACGCTACCCTCAAGCGCATATTCGGGTTTATCTTCCCCGAGTCTCCATGCCACTGTTGTAAGTAGCTTATGCTTTGATGTGCTTGGTTTATCGCCTGTATGCATGAGCATAAAGCAACCAGTACCGTAGGTGTTTTTTGCCATGCCCGCTGTATGGCAACCTTGACCAAATAGGGCGGCTTGTTGATCGCCTGCGATACCTGCAATTGGTATGCCAGCAGGTATGCCATTAATACCTGCTGTCTCGCCAATTACGCCACTAGAGCTGACAATTTTGGGCAACAAGCTACTTTCATCGCGCGGAATATCCATTAGCGCGAGCAGCGTTTCATCCCATTTAAGCGTATGAATGTTAAACAACATAGTGCGCGACGCATTCGAGACATCGGTGGCATGGACTTTGCCTTGAGTAAGCTTATAAATTAACCAGCTATCCATTGTGCCGAACGCCAATTCACCGCGTTTGGCCGATTTTCGTGCGTTTGGGACATGATCCAACAACCATTTCAACTTTGTGCCCGAAAAATACGCGTCAATCACGAGCCCTGTTTTATCGCGAATCAGATCAGTATGACCAGCATCAATCAACGATTGGCAGTACTCAGACGTGCGTCGATCCTGCCAAACAATGGCGGGCGCTATTGGCTCGCCAGTCGCGCGGTTCCACACTACTGTCGTTTCGCGTTGGTTGGTAATGCCCAGACCCACAATCATGGCGCCTTTTTGTTGCGCCACGTTGATTGCTTCTGCCGCCACCGCGCATTGGGTTTGCCAAATTTCATTGGCATCATGCTCAACCCAACCCGCTTGCGGAAAGTGTTGGGTAAACTCATGCTGCGACTGGCTAATAATGCCGCCCGCTTGATTAAAAACTATTGCGCGTGCGCTGGTGGTGCCTAAATCTAATGACAAAATTGCGTTCATGTAGAGTATCCAAAATGCTAATCGTAAAAAATTTTTTGCCAGTGGCCTAACGTCCCCGCCGATGCGTGAATATTACGTCAAAACATAAATCTGCTAAAAATGTAATCGTTACCGCAAACATGGGACTGAAACTCGGGCGGCACTAAGTTAAAATGATTTAACAAACAAACGACGCACACAAATACTAATATCAAAGGTTCACCTATGGGACTGTTAGACGATCTCAAAAAAGAAGCAGAGACGCTAAAAAATCAAGAAGCGCAGCGAACACAATCCTTAAAAGCAAATGCGATTCAGGTTGATCAGGCAATGCGCTCGATTTATAGATACATGAACGAATTGTTTCGCCAACTCAATGTGGTGAAACCGCCTTGCGAGCGCAGCTACAACCTTCTCACCGTTGGTAAGATTGATGGGCTCACGCAAAGCGATTATCGAATCGAATACCGAACATCTCAGCGCAATAACAGCGAACATTATGAAGAGCTGAATGTTACGTTTCGGCGCGCCAAAGCGGAAGTGATGACAATCAAGCGTGAGGCAGAATTAATTGAGCGTTTTCGTGATTTGCTTTGGCAAAACAATATGCGCTTTACTTCCGAGCCGTTTCGTAATGATCGACGCGTGGTGACTCATGAATTTTTTACCGTTAATAATGAAGTGATTTGCGGTGCGGATATAGTTGGTGATTATGATGAAGGCGTAATTCGCTTTAAGCTCAAAAATGTTGAAGATTTTGGCCCATCCATTTACACCGTAGAACCAAGCGTTATCGATGACAAATCGCTCGAAGAGCTAGCCAAGCTTTTTATTGGTCAAGCCGAAACTAACTTTGAGCAATACAATCGTCGTCCCACATTTAATGCTGGTGGCGTTAGCGGCCAATATCCAAAGGCCTCAACTAAAAACGTGCAGTATGCGGTTGATCCAAACCCGAAAAGCGAAGAAGAGGATGAGGTAAAGAAACGCGGATTATTTGGGCTATTTAAGAAGTAACCTCTATTTGCGTTACCCAATAAAAAAGCCGCTTATTTTTCAATAAGCGGCTTTTTTGTTTTCGGTTAATTTAAGTGCGATTTTGCAATGCGGCAATGCGTTGTTCAATCGGCGGATGACTAGAAAATAACGCCATGATGCCAGCTTTGTCTGATATGCCCGATGCAGCCATTGATTTTGGTAATTCACCAGGCTCAAGCCCACCAAGTCGACGTAGCGCCGCTACCATTGAATCTGGGCGACCTAAGAGTTGCGCGGCACCCGCATCAGCGCGAAATTCTCGTTGACGCGAAAACCACGCCACAATAGTTGAGGCGAGTATTCCTAAAATCAGCTGACAGGCAATATCGGTTACATAGTAGCCAATACCAGGCGCGTCACTGTTATTACGTAGCACAACGCGATCAACAAAATAGCCCACGATTTTGGATAAGAACACCACAAACGTATTCACTACACCTTGGATCAAGGTTAGTGTGATCATATCGCCATTCGCCACGTGAGCCACTTCATGGGCGAGAACGGCTTCGACTTCATCTTTGGTCATCGATTCCAAGAGCCCAGTAGAAACCGCTACCAGTGAGGAATTTTTAAACGCACCCGTGGCAAATGCATTTGGCGCGCCTTGATACACGGCCACCTCAGGCATACCGATATTGGCTTTATTTGCTAAACGCTGTACCGACGCGACTAACCAGCGCTCAGTCTCGTTTTGCGGTGTGGTAATTACCTGTGCGCCGGTTGACCATTTCGCCATTGGCTTGGAAATGAGTAGTGAAATAAACGAGCCGGTAAAACCAATTACAGCGGAAAAGGCAAGCAGCATGGGCAGATTGAGCCCGTTTTTGCTCATAAATTGATTCACACCCAGCGCGCTGACGACAATGCTTAGCACCAGCATGATGGCAATGTTTGTGACTAAGAAGAGAAATACTCGTTTCATGGTTTTGTGACTCCGTGAAGAAAAATGATGATGTTGCAGGGACATTAATTTACAGCAAGCGTTCGCCAATAATATCCTGTGATGCGAAAGGATATGCGGTCAAATTGTGAAATTTCAATGCTGCAACAAGACGAATTATGTTGGTTTAGCACCCATCTGACTATGCTGCGGCATAGCTCGAAATGCAATGAGCATGTAGGTGTGATATGCGGCAAAAAGCGCAATAAAGGCGACAAACATAACAGGCTCAGGCACACCAAGCTTCCAGCTGACAACACCGATAAGCGCGCAAATTGTATTGAGTGCAGCACTGACCAAGCTAGCTTCTCCCACCGTTAACCCGCGATTTAGCAGGTAATGATGTAAATGCTGGCGATCGGCGACAAACATACTACGGCGCGCGAGCTTGCGCCGAATCATCAGCGATACGCAATCGCAAAGCGGCATCACGATCACCCATAGCGCACAAATAGCAGGAAATGTTTTTGTAACAGTTGATGAGGCGCCATTGCCTGCAGTTAATTCAATCGCAAACCAGCCAATCAGAAACCCAAGCAACATGCTGCCGGTGTCGCCTAAAAAGGTTCTCGCCTGTTTATTCCAAGGCCAGCGTGCATTGAGTAGGTGAAAGCCTGCCACCGCACCTGCAAGGACTAGCAGCAGCCGATAGTCATCCCACAATGCTGACTCATAAGCCACATAGGCGTAAGCGGTAAAGGTTATGAAGGCGATGCTACCTACGTGACCATCAATACCATCGGCCATATTGATCGCGTTAATAACACCAATGACGGCGAAGACTGTCATGGGTATTGTAAACACCCATAAGCCAATTGCGCCAAAGCCGAATAAATTGCCGACTTTATTTAGCACTACATCCGCTAAAAATGCCATGATGAGACAGGCTGCTGCTTGCGCGAGAAATTTAGGGATTGGCAGAATTTCGTGAATATCATCCGCCACACCGATTGCCAATATCAACAAGGTAGCCAATAAAATGCCCACCAAATATGTGGGCGCTAAAAAAAATAGCGCAACCGCAAACGTGAGCGCAATCGCTAACCCGCCGACGAGTGGCGTAGTGTTGTCATGCTCTTTGCGGCCACCGGGAAGATCAATTAAATGAAGCTTGGGTGCTAAGGGGATGAGTAACAGCAATAGCAATAACGCTCCACCAAAACCCGATAAAAATATGCTCAGACTTATCATTAGAGACGCCAGAGCGTGATGCCGCGCTGTGCTAATTCGGTGCGGTCGAGCACGGATTTGACATCGATAACGACGCCATTGGGTTTAACCTTGTCGAGCAAATCGTCCAATGGCATTTGTAAATAGTGTTGATGTGAAACAGCAAGCACTAATACGTCTGCAACAGGAAGCTCTTGCCAGTCGGTTAATTTTTCACCGTAATGTGACTCTGCTTCGTTGGTATCGGCATAGGGATCATGAACGATAACCTCTTGACCATACTCGCGTAAGGCATTGACAATATCAACGACTTTGGTGTTCCGCAGATCAGGGCAGTCTTCTTTGAAAGTCATGCCGAGCATATTAACTTTGCCGCTGTTGAGTTTGCCGAAGGCACTCACCATGCTCTTAATTGTTTGCGATGCGATATAGGCACCCATGCTGTCATTGATGCGGCGACCAGCGAGAATAACTTCAGGGTGATGCCCAAATTTTTCGGCTTGATAGGTGAGGTAATACGGATCAACGCCTATGCAGTGTCCACCGACTAGGCCTGGCTTAAATTTAAGAAAATTCCACTTTGTGCCTGCAGCATCGAGCACTTCTTTAGTGTCTAAGCCCATGCGATTAAAAATTACTGCCAACTCATTCATGAGGGCGATATTTAGATCACGCTGCGTGTTTTCGATAACCTTCGCCGCTTCCGCAACTGCAATACTCGACGCACGATAAACGCCAGCGGTAACAACTGCACCATAGACTTCAGCAACAATATCTAGCGTAGCAGGCGTGTCGCCTGAGACAACTTTAGTAATTTTGGTCAGCGTGTGTTCTTTATCGCCTGGGTTAATTCGCTCTGGGGAATAACCAACAAAGAAATCTTTTTTCCATTTTTTGCCAGAGGCTTGCTCTAGTATGGGGATACAAACTTCTTCGGTTGCACCTGGGTAAACCGTTGATTCATAAACAATGACTGCACCATCTTTCATATATGGGGCAATGGCGCGGCTAGCCGAAATAAGAGGCGAAAAATCAGGAAGACGTGCATCGTTTACAGGCGTGGGAACGGCCACAATGATGATGTCGGCGATAGCTAGACTTGCAGGGTCACTTGAAAATTGCACAAGATTAGCCGCTTTTAACTCGGCGCTCGATACTTCACCCGTCGGATCAATATGATTGCGATATTGCGCAAGTTTATCTTCTGAAATGTCAAAACCAATGGTCGGGAAAAGTTTGCCGAACTCGACTGCTAGTGGAAGCCCAACATAGCCTAATCCGACAACACCAATATTCTTCTGATTCAAAATACGCTCCCTGTTGCGAATAGTATTGCTTATGATTAAATCGTGAAACTCGCCATTAGACGGGCGTTTTCAGGAATTTTACCTTGAAAATAACCGTAGATAAACGGCTTTTATTTATTGTGATTATTGATACGGTATTGAACTATACCAATGCAATGATACGGCGCTATTTCGCGACATTAGACGTGGTAATAATTGCGATACCAATCCACAAATCTAGAGACACCATCTTCGACGCTAGTATTTGGTTGGAAATCAACATCAGCCTTTAACCGCGACACGTCCGCTGCCGTAGCACGAACATCCCCGGGCTGCATGGGCATCATATTCATGGTGGCTTTTTTGCCTAGGGCGGCCTCAAGCGCGTTGATATAACGCATTAACGGCACAGGCTCGCTATTGCCAATATTGTATAGCCTATAGGGCGCATAGCTAGTAGCGGGATTGGGGATATCGCCAGACCAAGTTGGGTCGGGCGTGGCGGGGTGATCAACCAGACGCAAAATGCCTTCGACAATGTCATCCACATAGGTGAAATCTCGCACCATATCGCCATTATTAAAAACGTTAATCGCTTCCCCTGCGAGAATGGATTTGGTAAATAAAAATAGTGCCATATCCGGCCTACCCCAAGGACCATACACTGTAAAAAAGCGTAAGCCTGTACAGGGTAGATGATACAAACTCGCGTAACTATGCGCCATCAACTCATTGGCCTTTTTTGTGGCGGCATACAATGCGACAGGATGGTCAACCGTATGCGACTCAGCAAAGGGTAGGGCGGTATTCGCACCATAGACGGAGCTGGAAGAGGCAAATAATAAATTAGGCACACCCTGATGACGGCAGCCTTCAAGAATATTGAGGAAGCCAACGATATTTGCATCAATATAGGCGTGTGGATTTTCAATCGAATAACGCACACCTGCCTGAGCAGCCAGATTGACCACAACATCAAATTTGTTATCTGAAAAAAGCGAAGTCATCGCGGTGCGGTCCGCGATATCGGACTTTACAAACGTAAAATTTGCATGTGACGTAAGCTTCGCCAAACGCGCCTTTTTGAGTGTGACATCATAATAATTATTAAGATTATCGACGCCGATGACGGTATCCCCCCGTGCTAGCAAGCGTAATGATAAAAAGTGGCCGATGAAGCCGGCTGCGCCGGTGATAAGGATTTTCATAAATATTTTTTTTAGGAGAATGTAACGCTGCGTCAGTATTTCTAAGTGGGGAGGTTTAGAGCATATGGCAAGAGCAGTGACTTTAGAGAAATAAATAGTGTAATTAGCTACGATGCGACTTGGTTATTTGCAGCGCTGCACTACTTGCGGAGAACAGTTTATCGGCAAGGCTATATGCGTTTGTGCCAAGCTCAAATCGCAGCTGAGCATTTTCTAAGAGTAGCTTTGCGTTTAATAGTAAAAGCGATTCATTGTTGACTGACGTTAGTCCAGCACGATTTGAGCGTAGTAACTCTATGACATCATTGCCTTCGTTTACATCAGCGAGAATCGGTTTACCTGCGGCAGCATAGCTAATTAATTTCCCGGGTATGTTGTGCGTACTGAGCATTGGGTCCAATAAAACGATGCCCACATCAAATTCGGCTAACATTTCACTAAATTCTTCTTGACTCGCTGGCGGCAGAATGGTGATGTTTTTGATTGAGCGTGCAGCAATGTTTTTCTTTAGTTGTTCGCGCTCAGAGCCTTCACCTACTAGCACAAAGTGAACGCTGCGTTCTTCACTCAAATTTGCCGCCAAACTAAGTAAACGATCTACTCGTTGTGCAACGCCCATATTGCCACCGTAAAAAAAAACAACTTTATTTTCTAAGGAGAGCAATTTTCTGTACCTATTGCCACAAGGCTTATCTTGGCTCAGTGCACCCCAATTCCAAAGGACTTCAGTTTTGGGGGCAAGGGATGTAGAAAGGCGAAAATAATCTAGGTTTGACGGCGATTGAACACCAATCCGATCAGCTACTTGATATTGAAATTGTTCAAATGCACAAAATAGCCAATATGCCGGATTAAGTCTACTAATATGCCCGACATCGAGCGCCCAACGGGGAAAAATGTCGCGCAGTATAAGATATCGATAAGCTTTGAATTCTCGGCTGATTCGATACGCTAGCCAACCCCAAAAAATAGTGGGTGAGTACCAAACAATTAATTCAGGTTTGATTTGTCTAATTTCAGTCTTGGCCTTTTGCCAAACAATAAAAGGAAGCAACATCTCGGAAAATGCTCTGCTGATTCGGCTGATATGGTCACTTTTTCCAGCCTTGACATAGCAGACGTTATATCCGTTTTTTATCTCAACTTTTACGGTTGAGGATATGTCTTGTGTAGAGGTTATGACTGTTACCTCATTACCGCCGCGAACGAGTTCTGTAGCGAGTTCGTTGATCATTCGAGCGACAGATGTTTTGTTTGGTAGAAATGAATCGGTTAGCAACAATATGCGCATATTGGTTTGACACGATTATGTTGTTTAGCGTTGACGCCAAACAACTCTTCTGACGAAATTGGTATAGCTTAGGATCAGCCTAACAACTTGTGCTGATACATGCTGATTGTTATAGTCACTGACTAATGGAATACGGATTTCATTTGTAAAGTGTTGTGTGGTGACGGCTTTAATCGCAGCCAAAATATCTTCAGGCACTAAGCCTGTCATTACAAGTGTTCCTGCATCCATGCCTTCAGGGCGTTCATGTGCGTTGCGTATGGTAACCGCAGGAAAGCCAACAATTGAAGATTCCTCAGTAATTGTTCCGCTATCTGAGATAACGCAAAACGAAGATTTTTGTAGTTTTATGTAATCAAGAAAGCCTAATGGCTTCGAATACACAACGCCCTCAGGGAGAGCCAATTTTGTTGCGTCTTGAAGCCGTTTATGAGTGCGCGGATGAACAGAAAAAATGATTGGTAATGCATATGTTGCTCTCAATAAATGAAGTGTTTCGACAAGTGCTTGCAAATTATCAGCATCGTCAACATTCTCTTCTCTATGAGCGCTGACAACAAAATATTTCTGTGTCGTTAAACCTAGTGAAGTTTGAATATTAGATTTTTCGATATCTTTAGCGTAATAAGCTAAAACTTCGCGCATCGGACTGCCGGTTTTGAGTACACGATCAGCTGCCATCCCCTCCGCTAGTAGGTATCTTCGTGCATGCTCTGTATAAACGAGATTAATGTCGCTGACATGGTCGATGATGCGCCGATTTACTTCTTCTGGAACGCGTTCATCAAACGATCTATTACCTGCTTCCATATGAAATATAGGTATCTTCTTTTTCTTAGCTGCAATAGCGCAAAGCGCGCTATTAGTGTCACCAAGTATTAGGAGGGCATGTGGTTGAACGGAATCAAACAGTTGGTCAGTCTTAATAAGTACATTTGCAATTGTTTCAGTAGCATTTTTTCCGGCGGCTTCTAGGAAAAAATCTGGCTTGCGAATGCCAAGCTCGTCAAAAAATACTTGGTTTAACTCATAGTCATAATTTTGACCAGTGTGAACTAGGGTATGTTCAAAATTCTCATCCAACGCGGCAATGACGCGCGACAATTTGATGATTTCTGGGCGTGTGCCTACAACAGTGACGATTTTAAGCATTAAGCTCGTTCCGGATAAATGGCAGGGTCATTAGCAGCTTCTTCACACCATCAACGTCTAGTCGTACAGTATTGTGGGAGGTGTAGTCATCCATAGCGGCAATTTTTTCTTCGCCTTCCACAAAATATTTGGCGTAATTCAGGTCGCGATTATCCGCTGGTACGCGGAAGTAACGATCAAGGTCTTCCGCTTTAGCCATCTCTTCCCTTGAGACTAGAGATTCATATAACTTCTCACCATGCCTTGTGCCTATCATTCGAATTTCTGATTTGCTATTGAATAATTGTATAAGGGCTTCCGCAAGTATGGCAATGGTGCAAGCCGGAGATTTTTGAATAAATAAGTCGCCTTGCTTACCGTGCTCAAAACCATACAAAACAAGATCTACCGAGTCTTCAAGCGACATTAGAAATCGCGTCATTTGCGGATCAGTAATCGTTAGCGGCTTATCTTGCTTAATTTGATCTACAAATAGCGGGATAACGGAGCCCCGTGAAGCCATCACATTGCCATATCGGGTCGCGCATAGAGTCGTGTCATTGACACTCAGCATACGTGACTTTGCCACCATGAGCTTTTCCATCATGGCTTTTGATAAGCCCATTGCATTAATGGGATATACAGCTTTATCTGTGCTCAGGACGATGACCTTTTTGACTTTGCCCGCGATAGCGGCGTTCATTAGATTTTCGGCGCCGAGGATATTAGTGCGCACTGCCTCCATTGGATAAAACTCGCAAGACGGCACCTGCTTTAGTGCCGCCGCATGGAAAACAAAATCAACTCCGTGGAGCGCTTGAGCAATGCTTTCATGATTCCTTACATCACCTAAATAAAATTTCAATTTAGGGTTATTGTAGGAAATACGCATGTCCTCCTGCTTTTTTTCATCTCGGCTAAATATTCTTATTTCACGCACATCTGTGTTTAAGAAGCGAGTGAGTACCGCATTGCCAAAAGAGCCGGTGCCGCCTGTAATCAGCAAAACTTTATTGTTAAACATAAATCCTCATTTTCTCGCCATTACTGGAAATCATGCATTTTTCGAATCAATGCCGACCAGGTTGGTGCTGTATATCCCGTCACCTCACTGAAACGATTGCTATTTAATGATCGATCAATTACGAGAGAATCATCAGGAATAATTTCAACAACCCTTTGATATATCGCGGCAACTTGCTTGAGTAGATCATATTTGCTGATGCGCGCTGCTGCAACGTGGTAGAGGCCATTCAATGCCGGCCGTGGAAGAACGTGGTCACGGATGATTGTTGCAAGCTCTACAGTGGGAACTCCTGAAAAATATGCCTTGGTGAAGCCTTTTACAGGCCCCGACTGCGCAAGGAACCATTCAAGTAGGCTATGAGCTGTTGCCAGTTCATGGCCTATGATGGAGGTTCGCAGCGTAATTGTATTCGCGCCCAGCACTTCGCCAATAAATTTAGACCTACCATATAAATCTGCCGCATCGGAAAGATCGGACTCAACATAATTGCCCTTTACGCCATTAAACACGCAATCGGTGCTTATGTGGATCAGTCTTGCGTCAACAGTGGCGCAGTGCCGCGCCAGCCTATGCGGCAAGAGAGAATTGATTGGTAAGACAAGCAGTGGATCATTTGCGCCGGCAAGTTGTTTCACGAGACCAATACAGTTGATGACTACATCAGGCTGGGCGATAGAAAATGCGCGAGCAAGAGCGCCATTGTCTTCAACGTCGAAGTTATCGATGAGATGTGCGCTTGATTCCTCATGTGCTAACTTTGTCGGCACGACGGTGCCGCGTAGTGTTCCCCATGTATCACAGTCAGGTAGGGCGGCCAGCACCCGAAGTAGTGTGTGTCCAAGCATTCCGGTTGCTCCGAGAATCAGGATGCGCATGTTTGGCCTACTCCGTGGTGCGGAAAGATGACAGTGATCGGAATACGCTGCAAGTTCCAGCCTGTCGTTTCATTTTTTTTTCCGCAGAAAAATGAACAGGTTTCCAGTGACTGCACTAGGTAAGAAAGTATGTATAAGCGACATAAAACCGTACATCACTTTTGACCCGAAATAGTATTGAGGCTCACTTGTATAGAGGTATGAGAAGTCTTCCCACTCTTGCTTGCGCCACAGTGCCCTCACTGCGCGCATCGTATTTAGTTTGTATGCTGTGGGAAAAACATCGATTTCTTTTCGTCCCGGCTGAAGTCGCTTAATGACTGCAGCGTGGCGCGAATTTTTTACTAGGCGGGCTGCCAACGCGACGTAGTTGAGTGTATGTGGTGTCCTTGCGCAAAAGTAACCGCCTGGCTTTAGCACTCGGTCGACCTCGCAAAAAAACGCAGCAGGGTTTCCGACGTGTTCAAGTACATAGTCTGCAATGAGTACATCGACGCTATCGTCGGAGAGAGGAATTATTCCCTCACACATTACGAGGTTTTGGTGGCTAGCTAAGTTCTCCAGTACCGCGGTATTGATATCGCATGCAATCAAGCGCGCGACGTCTGGCTTCAGGTTGCGGACGGTTTTTGTATAGGTCCAATCACCGTCGGCGTACCACGCCGCACGCCCAGCCCCAAAGTCTACGACGATAGACTCGCGACTCAAAACGGACCGAACCCTGCCGTAGAATTCAATTGTGCCATCAAGCATGGAAAATTGACTGAGCATTTTGTTAGCTGGAAGATATGGTTTTTTCATAATCTGGAGGTGATTGCCGCCGATCGCTTCAATCTAATGACGCATCGAGTGGCATGTAGTTAGTCTGACTGTTGCCGATGCTGGTTGCTTTGCATGGTTCCGATTGCAACAGCAACAGCATTCCTAAACATCTGAAGCGTTTCTTCCGATGTCTTGGGATCGGAAAGACGCAATTTTGCGAAAGCGAGCGTGCTTTCCCTCAGCGCCAGATATTTATCTGGTGGCATGTTAAAGCACTCATCAATTCGCGTTACAAAGGCGTCCTTTGCGTCGAGCGGTATATCCCAACCCGCGCCAGAGTCCTCGAGGCTGCGCCACGGCGTTGTCGTCGCGATTAAAGCCGGCGTGCCAGCAAGCAGTGCTTCAGCAATCACATGACCAAAATTTTCTCCAAGAGTTGGAAAAAAGAATAAGTCATGCGAAGACATTGTTGAACCAACCAACGAAGGTGAAATAGGTCCTTGATACCGAGCTGAGACATTTGATGGAAGTTGCGAAATCAATAGTTGGCATTGGCGCCAGTATGCTTCGTCACCAATTGGTCCTACGATATCAAATTCAACGGAAGCCTTCACACTTGCCAGTACTCGTAGTGCAAAAGCCAGATTTTTCATAGGACTAATCCGGGAGACAAATAGCAACCGTAGAGGCGCGCCTGGCGCGCGCTGCGTATGAATCATAATCCGCGTTGAATCCTTGGCTTCGTGATGCGATTTTGCAACGACACCAGCAATCGCAATTCTATTGCTCACGTCCGTAAATTCACGAGCAATGTCGTCGGCCTCAAGTTGGCTAGATGCATGCCATGTAATGCCGGCGACGAGCTTAGTGGCCTTTGCAAGTCTCAGGTAGGCATTCTTTTTCCACCACTTTAGCCGTAGCGCATTCGGAGAGAATTCACCTCTAGGAGCTAGTATGACCGGACAATTCGGGATTAGGCGCAGGTAGCGCGCTAGAAGAGGCTGGATTGTATAGCTCTTATCGAAAAAGCTATTCAGATATATTAGATCTGCGTTCACATTTCGGAGAATCTTGAGCTGTGTCAAAAAGGAGTTGGAGCTGGAATAGTAAACTTTTGCCTTGCCAACCGTGACCCAATCGTCGACTTTTATTTTTGGGTAAGGCGTACTATCGCCAAGGTCGCGGTCTTGAGTAAGAACAAGAAAATTGACCTGATCACCTAGTTCGTCGATTAAGTTTGAAAGACTGCGGACTGGTCCCCCGGATTTGTATCCAGGAAAATAGTGATGTAAAAATACCAAAACGTTAAGTTGGTTTTTGTTAGCGATCTGGTTTGTATGTGAGTCCAAAGAGTGGGGCTACCTAAAAATTAGTGAATTATAGGAGGAGTGAATTATGTGAGTGTGCGAGCGTCCCGCTAGCAAGCGGGTCAAATAATAAGAGCGGCAATATGTACATGTCGAGCCTGATAACTTGTTACCGTGATCTCCGCTAGATTGGTTAATTTCTCAAATGCAATCAAAGGATGCCATTTCACGAAAGTTTGTCGTTGAAAAGCACTGCATTTCTCGGGTTGCTTAATGCGCCGCAACCATTCTAATTTCAGTCTGTAAATTTGCAGTTGAAACTCGTTTGAACCAATAAACGTCATCAATTTTCAATTGTGGCTGCAACGAGAAACCATATGACTCTATCTTTGTTAAAATCTCGCTAAGTGCATGCCCTGTCCTGGGATGGACCTCCATCAAAATATTCTTGCACTGAATAATTCGTGCGCAGTGTGTGCTAAAGAAAATATCCCACTCTGAGCCCTCAATGTCCATTTTGCAGAGATCAACATGACGATCGCCGATATGCCTCTCGATCAAGTCATCGTACGTCAATAGCTTTACACAAACCTGATTACCCTCGGTAAGTGCTGTTGTGTTCCCAAAGAGGGAGTCGCCTGATCCGCCGGCGCCCAATTGCAACACGGCTTCACCACGGTTTCCCGATATCCCAGCATTTACTACTGTAACGATTGTCGTTGGAAAATTTCGCATCAGATTAAAAGTAAGTCTATGGCAGGTGCTGGGATTAAGTTCTACCGCAGCTATGGTGGCAGGAACAACTCCTTCCGATAGTAGCAATAGCGAGCAGCCGCCAGCATTTGCGCCAATATCGACAACAATTGCTCCTGATTTCGGCAGCTTCATTTGCTGAACATAACTTCTGTACATGTTGGTAGTGAGACAGGCACGTATGCCGTTCGCGTCGCCTCCGCTATGATCTACTAGAATGTCGAGGCCTTGGAAACGGTAGACGTCAATTGGAGATTGAAAAAACAGTCGGCTAAAAACTAGCTGAAATCTATTTTCAAATCGAATCACAGCCATAAAGCCACGGAGTTTATTTAGTAAGTTCATATATAGCCTCTTCCTAGGCATTCCCTCGCAAAACTTGCGGCACTTCTTTGTAACGTTTTAAGCTAGCGATCGAATTAAAAATGAAAATAACAGGTACCAATAGCAGGATGTTCTTAATAAATGGCAACAAAGTATGACCAATTACAGACTCCTGCCAAAGGATAGCGAAAATCATTATTGGCATTGTCCAGCTTCGGCGTGAAACGATCACATGTCGGTCCACTAGTACTGCAGTTATGCCTATCAAAAACATACCAACAATCACGCCAATTAGTCCAAAATTCATATAGAACTCACCGATATACGTAGGCGAAAGGTTTGTGACGGTGTCGTAAGGTAGGAGCACACCAAAGGCTTGTGCAGTCCAATTGCCAATGTTCATATCGGGTTTATCGGGGTACAAAAATCTAGGAACGAAAATTTCCAAGGCACTTTTGAATGTTTCGCCATAAAAATATTCTACATTGTTACCAGCTTGCGCAACTATTTGAGTGAAGTACGGCAACAGCCCCCGGTCAAGAGATTGAGTGGCTGAGGTTTCATTTGCAAAATTTGTCCATTCCCCCGCGCTTACAAATTCCCAGATGAGTTCTGCAAGTTCTTTGCGGCTCGAATCGTCGTATGATGCCAGCACCCCACCGCGAAGCGCAGTAACAACTGGATATGCCACAAAAATATAAATGACTAAACTTGCCAAAATTAGTCGAGTAGGGAATTTTCCAGTTACCCCCCAGACACTTATGCCAGTCAGAAAGAAAGGAAGCATAAGTTGAGTTTTTGAATTGGATATGATTCCTGACCCTGCCATGATCAAAATTGAAAATATCCCAAGTATAAGAAACGTGCGTCGCCTCGTTTCGAGGAATATTGTCCAAGTAATCGAATGCGCAATCATTACAAAAAATGCAAGGGTGGCTGCTAGGCCTGCACCCTTTGAGAGGTCATTTGCGGATGTGACTAAAAGGCCATAGTAGCCAAAAAAATAGCTCCAAATCATGGATAGGCCGCCCATGACAAGCAAGGAACCGAGTGCCCAACTTTTTGATAAGATGTCAAGTTCCCTTATGCTTGTCATGCCTAAATGGTAGGTGTCACTTCTAAGGTTTAAAAAAAACTTTGAACCACCCCAAAATGCTGCAATCCCGACCGTAAGTACCAACATTGCGTCTGCTATTTCGCTATCCGAAACGACCGCGGGTAAGGTACCGGACACGCGATTTGCCAATGGCAAAATGACAAACATGAGCATATAAAATGCGGGGATGCCAAACTGCCACGAAAAAGGAACATATTTTCTATCTACGCTTGTCATTGCGGTGATTGCGATAATTAGAAACATGGCGGTCGTGAAGGCAAGATATAACTCGAAAACGAAGGCGGCCAGCAAAGACAGAATAACGCCGACGGAAACGAGCGGGGCGAAAATTGATTTCTTACTATTGGGTAATAAGCTTGGGAGCATTTGCATAGGAACGTTAATTTATTTTTGTGCCGCGGCTATAGCAGCAGGCTTTAAAGTACATGTATAGCGAGAGCCAAAGCATTTCTAGATTAGTGTAATCAACCCATTCGCGATTATTTCGAGGTTGCATTTTCATTCTACCGAAATGGCGAGACTATCACGGTGCAAAGCAATCTAACAATTGCGCGCGACAAGTAGTAAAGGCCTTCAATATTTAGTAGGTGTTTTTTATGGGGCAATACGGCGACACCCAGAGCCTTAAACGGCCTAAGCATATTGGTAGATCGAATCAAGGCAAGTCCGCATACTAGCCTAGCAGCGTGAGTCCTTCCTGCGCTCTGGAACATACATTTTGTAAATAGTTTGTCCTTGTACCAAACCTCAACTAGCCGGTTTAACGAGATTGACGATCGTACCCAATCGTCTATAGTCGTTGCCGAAGTTGTATTTAATATATGTGATCTATAACTTGCTACCACTCTTTCGGTGTGGGCAACTGTACCGCATTCGAAAGCAAGTTGCATCCAAAGTGCACCGTCTGCGCCGACCCCGTATCGCAATCCGTTGTAGCCGCCGAATGAGCGCGCTGTTTCAGTATGCAGTAGATTTCCACACGGATAGTTCGAACGCCAACCCCGAAAAAAACTGATTACAGTTTGTGCAGCTGGCTCTCTAAGATTGCCGACTTTTGTGAAGCCTTGTAACTCGCCGGCCACGCCGATGACACCTACTTTGCCAATTACGACCAGATGGTTGCCATAGGCTTCATTTGCCTGGGGATTGAGCGCACCTACTAGGTCTGCAATGCCATCGGGAGCAAGTTCGTCGTCATCAGATAATAGTAGAAAATACTTTCCAGTGGCATACGAAAGTGCATGGTTCCAATTGTCTGTCATTGAAAGTGGATGTGATGGTCTGACGAACTTGAGTCGCTTATCAAGGAAATTGGCAACTAATTCGTCAGTACCATCATGACTCCAATTGTCAGACACAATAATTTCCAAATTTTGATGCGATTGGACAATTGCACTTTGGATCGCGCCGCCTAAGAAGACTCTTCGATTCTTCGTCGGAATGATGACGGAAACTAATGGAGACATCGACTTATGACCTTTGTGCTGCTTGCAAAGAAAAACGAGCTTGAGTACTGTAAATTGCAAAAATTGTAACTGGAAGGGTTCCCAATGTGTATCCAATAGGAACGCCCAACATTCCAAACATATGTCCCAACACAAGCGCTAATGGTAGGGAAAGTCCTACGTTTAGCACAGCAGCGACTACAAATGGGTTCACGCCAGTTGCTAGAGTAGCCGAGACATGGGACACATGCACTGAATACAACAACGCAAATAGCAGTTGCATTGAGAAAATGCCAGGACCCAGGTACGCAGATTCGGTGCGGAGCCAAATCGGTATGACAAAGGGCGCTATAGCAAGGGCCATGATCGAACAGACTACCGCCACTGTTGGGCCAGCCAACGTTGTAAATCGAACGAGGCGACGAGCCTCACTGTGATTTTGTGCTGTCCAAGCCTTGGCGATAAAGGGGAATGCCATTTGCGGAACAAGTACGGATAGGGCGGCGATTAATAGCGCTATTTTTGTGAGAGCGGCGTACCGAGAAACCGTTTCCAGTCCAAACAGGTATTCCACGATGAAAACATCTGAGCTTGTCAACATCCATGCAACAACACTCATTAGTGTAAATCCGCTAGCTTCGCGAAGCAAATCTCTTGGGCGAATTGCTTTATTTTCAACCGCGTGAACAGCTCGGCTACCGGCTAATTTTTTACGTAACAACCACCACGAACCTGCAAAGAAGACCGCTCCCCCAATTAAATGGGCTAGTCCAGCCCCGAGCAGACCCAAGCCAGAGATTAGAAACAAGTATGTACAACAAAGGATGAGCAATGCACATATTGCTTGTAGAAGCTTGTCTTTGCCTACAACACCATACCCATTTAGATGGCCGACATATCTCAACCCCAGCAATCGTAGGCAATAGCCTGAAACTAGCAAGCCCCATGCGAATGTGGCTAATTCATGTTCTGGAAGTGCAACAATCCGTGCCGAGAAGTAAAGATGGTGGATTAAAAGCGAAATAAAGATATTCGTAGCTGCAGCGACAAGAAAGACAACTTTTGTTGTTCTCATGAAGTGCAGCGTCATTGCGTGGAAATTGGAATTAGCACAGATTGCTGCCTGTTGACGACTTACTGCTTGACTTACTGCCGCGCCAATTGCCAAAAAAAGTCCGGCAGCTGGGAGGAATATCATCCAGAGTCCGACCGTAGGGGGCTTCAAATATGCCCACAGCAAGGATATTTGGACTATTGCTACAATTGCCTCTGTTCCCACATTGACAACAGCAGCCGCAGTTCCAGAAATTATTTTATTTATCGCCATTTGAAGTTGGAACCCAAATGCAATTTTCTTTGTCAAAAAATTTAATAACTTTCGCAGGAGCGCCCACTGCCATCGAAAACGGTGGTATTACACCAGTTACGACACTGTTCGCTCCAATTACGCAATAGTCGCCAATATCTGATCCCTGTAGAACTGCTACGTTTTCACCAAGCCACACGTTCTTCCCAATGGTTGTTCGCTTTGCAACAAGGGGCTGCGCAATATAGGGGCCGGCATGCGGATTCGTCGAGTGATTGTTGTCCGATATCATGCACCCGCTCGCTATCACGCAATCGTTACCAATATACAAGCTGTCGGCGCAGTAAATGTGGACAGCATGTTCTATCGAACATCCAGTTCCAATCCGGAGTTTGGCATTTGCCTTTGCCTCACCATGCGCTTCAATTCGAGAGTAAGGCCCGATCTTTACGTTTGCGCCAAGGGCAATCATATGGCATCCCCATAGGTGGCGCGGTGCAAAAATTATGCAGCCGGTGCCTATTTCGTGGAATTCGTTTGCGAGAATCAACTTTGTCCAGAGTTGCGCAAGCTTTGCGCGCAATCGGAACCGAAGTGTGAGAAAGCTATTTGTCATTTGTGCACGCCAAGAGTAACTGCGACACGAAGTTATCGAACGCTATCACCGCAGTTTCCTCTTGCTGAATATATTTATTGTCAAGACTGGTGAACTGAAAAGCTTGGAAATCGTAGGCACTCTGTTTTGAGCCAAGCACAACGGTCACCCTTTCTCCCAATGTTCGCTTTGCAATTTCTGCGATACGCTGTGCTAAGGATTCGATTGTGCAGTGCAGCCCGCCGCCAACATGCCGTATACCGCTCGCATTGTCTGAATTCGCATTCAGAATAGCTTCTGTCAGAAAATCCAGCGATACAAATGACCTGTATTGTTGCCCCGTCGATTGAAGTTTGATGCAGCGGCTCGCTATTGCTTGACGACACATGTCAAACGGCGCCAGTGACCATCGGTTAAAGCGGGTAAAGTTGTGTGGCATTCCAAAAAGATTCGCAGCACGCAACGACGTGGCTGTGAGTCCCTCATGCCTACTTGCATAATCAAGAACTTTTTCCGCGGCAAGGTGCGAATCACCGTATATAGATGATGCAACCGGTATGGAATGCTCATCAAGTACTCCTTCAGCGGCACTAAAAACGTGAAAAGTTGAGAGGTAGAAAATTTTTGGAATTTTGTTTCTGAGACAAAAATCAACAACTCGCCGAGTGCCCGCTACGTTCATTGCGTATGAAAGTGCGGGTGCGTGGTTGCATTGCGTTTCGTTGAAGGCCGCAGCATGAATAACAAAGTCGACCCCGTCAACCGTGTAGGCAACTGCGTTTGAAAATTCCAACAGATCGATATAGGCTTCAGAGTCTTGCCTATGCCCGATTCCGATTACCTCATGGCCAAGCGCCCGCAATCGAGCCACCAAAAATCCACCCACGAAACCATCGGCACCGGTTATAGCTACCTTCATCGCTTCATCTCGCTTTCTCGCTCAAAAACAAAGGGGGAGCTGAATTCGGCGATGGCGGGGAATGAATGATCCCTTTCAGAAACTATCGGTTGCCTACTTAGTGGCCAAGGAGTGTCAACCGAAGCCCAATTGATTCCAAAATCTGCAGTTGCGTCCCATTCAGTTGATACCAAGTAGTGGATCATTGCCTCCGCGCTAAGTGTGTAGAAGCCGTGTGCACAACCTGACGGTATATAGATCGCATTTGGAGACGCACCACTTAGGTAGAACGACTCGGTTTTGCAAAAGGTAGGTGAGCCAATACGTAGGTCGACGATGACGTCGTATATCTCACCTGACAAGCAAGACACAATCTTTGCATGCTGATGGGGCGGCATCTGGAAATGCATTCCGCGAAGCACATTCCTATTAGATACAGAATAGTAGCTTTCATTAAATGTGCTATTCAACCCCAGTTCGGCAAATACCGAGGCTTGGAAGCCCTTGACTAGACAACCGCGTACGTCTTTGTGCCAAGTGGGCTCAACGAACAAACACCCAGGCAAGCTTGTTTTGTGTAAGCGCAAGACTAACTTTCCAATCCAAAAAATGATGCAACCTGCGTGCAAACATAATTGACCATATCTTCATTTAGCCCCGGATACACCCCCAACCAAAACGTATTGTTCATCACTGTATCGCTACGCGCCAAGCTTCCTGGTACACGGTAGTTCTTGTTCTCAAAATAGGGTTGTCGTGTGATATTGCCCGCGAATAAAAGACGCGTACCGATCTTGTGTTGGTCGAGATACTTCAACAGATCCACACGGTTCACCGGTGCATCGTCACGCAGAGTAATCGGGAAGCCAAACCATGACGGATTGCTATTTGGTGTTGCTTCCGGCAGTATCAAGAATTCTTCCAGTGGTGTTAGGCGTTCTTTCATATATTTGAAGTTAGCCTTCCGTGCGGCGATGAAGTCAGAAGCCCGGTCGAGCTGGGCTAAGCCGCAAGCGGCCTGCATGTCGGTAATTTTAAAGTTATAACCCACATGGCTGTAGGTGTACTTGTGGTCGTAACCTTGCGGCAGGCTGCCGAGCTGCCAGCCGAAGCGTTTGCCGCAGGTATTGTCCATGCCTGGCCCGCAGTAGCAATCACGGCCCCAGTCACGGAATGATTCCAAGATCCGTTTTAAGTCAGGGTTGTTGGTGAAGACAGCACCGCCTTCACCCATGGTGATGTGGTGAGCCGGGTAGAAACTGAGTGTGCCGATATCGCCAAATGTTCCTACCATCTTGCCATCGTATGTGGCCCCCAATGCATCACAGCAGTCCTCAATCAGCCACAGTCGGTGTTTCTTGCACAGCTCGGTAATGATCTTCAAGTTGTAAGGGTTACCGAGCGTGTGCGCTAGCATGATGGCGCGGGTTTTGTCGGACAGGGCTTCTTCGATTTTGCTGGCGTCGATGTTATAGGTGGGAATATCCACGTCCACAAACACTGGTATGCAGCCATTCTGGATGATGGGGTTGACGGTGGTCGGGAAGCCTGCGGCCACACTGATCACTTCGTCGCCCGGCTGTAGTGCCCGCAGCCCCAGGCTGGGTGAGGTGAGGGCGGTAAAGGCGAGCAGGTTGGCTGATGAACCTGAATTAACGGTCAATACATATTTAACACCAAGGAATTCAGCGAGCTTCTTTTCAAAGGCATCGTTGAATCGGCCGGTAGTGAGCCAGCCATCGAGTGATGCTTCGACCATATTTTGAATTTCTTCTTTGCCAAGCACTTTGCCAGCTGCGGGAATCACGGTGTTGCCGGGCGCAAAGGGTTGCGGTGCCAAGCTGATGGCTGTGTATTGCTCGACTAAGGCGAGGATATGTTGGCGGAGCTGGTCTTTAGAGGTAGGGGGGTTCATTTGCTGAGTCAGTTTGGTTATTGAAAGTCTATGTTTGACGGGTGTTTTGAAGCAAAAAACGGTTGAAAGTAATTTTGGATGGTAGGGTTTACAAATTTAATTAACGTCAAAATCGCCAAACCTCTAAACTGCCGTCCCAGCGGGGTTACGTAACTACTCTAGGAGCACATCATATTAATCAGATTTTGAGATGACTGGGTTCCAGCCTGCGCTGGGACAACAGGCTCAATGCGTCTTTCGTCTGGTATTCACTTATCTGCCCCATTGTAAATTCCCTCATTCCCATTTTGCTTGCTTGCCGGGCTTGGTACCATTCCACCAGCCAGCTCAATGCATCATCCAACGATAATTTCGGTGCCCAGCCCAATTGAGTTATTGCCTTGGTTGAATCCAGCTTCAGGTAGGTCGCTTCGTGTGGGTGGTTTCCACCATCGAGTTGCCACGTGGAACCATTTCCCCAAAGTCTGACGAGCCGTTCGGCGATCCAGTCCACCGGGTGTGCATCGTTATCGGCCGGCCCAAAGTTCCACGGCGATGAAAACTCAGACCCAGATGTTATCAAGAGCTCGGCCAATTGTATGTATCCCGAAAGAGGTTCCAACACGTGTTGCCAGGGGCGCGTCGCGTTTGGATTACGAACCAATAATGGTTTGTTGTGAGAGATCGCACGGATAAAATCAGGTATCAAGCGGTCTTCACACCAATCGCCGCCTCCGATCACATTGCCGGCGCGGGCCGATGCCACCGCGACGCCATGCTCGGCATAGGTACCAGGGTGAAAGTACGACTGCCGATACGCGTTGGTTACCAGCTCGGCGCAGCCTTTGCTGCTGCTATAGGGGTCATAGCCACCCATCGGGTCGGTTTCCGAATAGCCGTTATGTTGATGGCCGAGTTCACGATTTTCATAGCACTTGTCGGTGGTCACAATGACAACTGCACGAACGCTTGGTGTTGCGCGTACCGCGTCGAGCAAATTGACCGTGCCCATCACGTTGGTCTCGTAGGTCTCGCGCGGCTCGGCGTATGACCGCCTCACCAGTGGCTGGGCGGCGAGGTGAAATACAATTTCTGGTTGGCACACCGCAACAGCGTCGGTGAGTGCGGCGTGGTCACGAATATCGTTGATGATCGAGATCATACCGTTGCCAACACTGGCAACGTCAAATAGATTAGGGCTCGTGTTTGGCGCAAGTGCATAGCCTGTCACAATCGCGTCCATTTGCTGCAGCCACAGCGCCATCCACCCACCCTTAAAGCCGGTGTGGCCGGTGAGAAAAACCCGCTTGCCTCGCCAAAATGATTGGTCCACTACCAAACTTTCCACGGCGCTTTACCGCCAGCCCACAATTCTTCCAACTGCACTTTGTCGCGTAGTGTATCCATCGGCTGCCAAAAGCCATCGTGCAAATACGCCGTCATTTGGCCCGCTTGGGCGAGCGTCTCAAGCGGCTCGCGCTCCCATATCGTGCTGTCGTCGGTAATGTAATCGATCACCTTGGGCGAAAGTACAAAAAAGCCGCCGTTGATCCATCCACCATCACCTTGGGGTTTTTCCTGAAAACCGGCAATACGGCCATCTTCGAGCTTCAGTGCACCAAAGCGCCCCGGGGGTTGTGTTGCCGTGACGGTAGATAAGCGGTTGTGCTGCTTGTGTGTGGCGATGAGCTTGGTTATGTCCACATCCCCGACACCATCACCGTAGGTAAAACAAAAGTCATCGTCACCGAGATATTTCTGCACGCGCTTCAAACGTCCACCGGTCATGGTGTTTTCACCGGTATCAACCAGCGTGACCTTCCACGGCTCGGCTTTGGCATCGTGTACTTCCATTTTATTGGCGGCCATGTCGAAGGTGATGTCTGACATATGCATAAAGTAGTTGGCAAAGTACTCCTTGATCATGTAGCCCTTGTAACCAAGGCAGATTACAAAATCCGTGATGCCGTGTGCCGAATACAGCTTCAAGATGTGCCACAGAATTGGCTTGCCACCGACTTCGATCATTGGCTTTGGCCGCACCGATGTTTCTTCGCTTATGCGTGTGCCCATGCCACCGGCGAGGATAACGGCTTTCATTTTGGTAATTCCATAATCATCAACCTATGATTGGGATAAAGACGTCTCGGCAATATTCAAGCGAGCGTATTTGCTAAGACCGGGTTGTAACGAAGGCATTTGCAAAATAGCCTGTTTTGCTTCAGGCACGCTGATCATTGCCAGACACATATTTTTCTTTTCAGTGCAAACTTCAAGCATACAACCCGCACATTGCACTTCCTTCCGGAGAACCACATGGTTCTCGCCATATGGTTCCCACAGGCCTGGATAGTCGCGCGCACTAAAAAGGGCAACGCATGACGTGCCGACCATCGCTGCCAAGTGCATCGTGCCTGTATCATTGCCTATGTACAAATCACACTTTTCTAGGACCGCAGCAGATTCGTAAATTGAAAGTTCGCCAGCCAGATTTGTCGCGCGACTTCCCCAAGATTTGCGTAGTCGATCTCCAATTGACTTATCCTCACTACCTCCAAGAACTACAAGGGTGATGTCGCTTCTAGTAGCTAGAAGATCCGTTCCTAATTTTTCAAAATTTTCAAATAGCCAAATTTTGGATGGCATCTTCGAGCCGGGCCCAATGGCTATCAAATGCCCATCTGTCGAATTGGTAACGCTGCTGAGTATTTCGACCGCGCGCATGCGCTCAGCTGACGGGACGCTGAGTTTGAAGGACGCCAAAGATTTTTCGTCGACAATCCGATACAACCTCTTCCATTCCGGTTCAAGTTTTTGTAGTTTTCCGTCGAAATCCTTCGCGGGAATGTCGAAGTTAGAATTTTTCGTAAAATGGGGGATAGACAATACTTTTTGAAAGAAAAATGAATCCCGCCTGTGTTGCCAAGTATTTCGTTTCGGCGCAAGGTTGTATACCATTTGTGGCGAAAATTTCCGCAAAGTCATACTTAGACAAAGCAGCTGGACGGCTTGCGAAATTAGTCCTTTCGATTTCTTGTACTCAATGAGACAGTCAAAGTAGCCGAGCGGCTTTACAACGCTCCAAGTCGAAATCAAGCGTGACGCGTTCGACTCATGATTCGTTAGTAAACAGAGGCTGGCGTTCGGATGCTTTTCGCGAATCCTCGCAATGGCAGGAAGTGATACGAGCGTATCACCTAGATTTCCAACTCTGAAAACGAGAACGCGTTCCTTAGCGTAGATCGGGGATCGCAGATAGTGCTTTGAGTAAACTGTCTTCGCCCAGTCTCGCAATCCGCGATCTGTGCCGCTTGTTAAAGCAAGCTCCTGTATCCAGCGATCCACAGGTACAGAGAATCCACTTTTTTTCCTTTCAATCAAAGCATTCGCGCTTTTGCCAAGGCACGCATTTGCGAGATCAGCCTTTCCAGGCGGCAGTGAGCCTGCGGCGAATGGCCCTAGCTTTCGAAAAAGATCAATATCCACCATCGGCAAACGGATTTCAAGAGAATGCGCCATGCCCGCCCAGTCTGAATCTCTCAAAAGCTGGTTACGCATGTACCAACTTAGTTCTAGCGCGGCAACCTTACTGAACGGAGTTCCGCGCCTCGGAATTGACTGCGTGAGTTGTGCTATCGGCTGGAGCCGCGCCCAGCCTTCTTTCACCATTTCCGGTTCAAGAACATCCAATAACTCCCAAGGCATGTAAAGTCCACGCCGTAAAAGATATGCGCCTTCATAACTGCCGCCATACTCAAGGAGCCCGGCGTACTTTGGGGACGTGAACTTGTGTAGCAAAGGCGAAGTCACCGCTCGGAAACCACGCCCCAAGCCTGGGATACGACTTATTCCGCTAAGTCTGCTCACACTGTATGGCACATCTTTGAAACTAGGATAACTACCAAAAAGCTCATCCCCGCCAAGACCTGAAAGTGCGACTTTCATTCCGGCCTGTGCCGCTACCTGGCTGACCAAGTAGGTATTTACGCCATCGATGGTTGGCTGATCCATCGCGTCGAATATTCGTTGTACGTTCGCTGCAAAATGGTCTTTGTTCATCCACGCTGTGTTTTGTTGAACGCCGTATGCATTGGCGAGCTTTGCTGCCAATTGAGTTTCATCAAGGGCGCTATTTCTGTACTCTTCGAAACCGAGTGTTACTGCGTTGAGCGTATCCTTGCAAATTTCACTTGCCAGCGCGGTGATGGTGGCCGAGTCAATACCAGACGACAAGAAAATCCCAACTGGCACGTCAGCGACAAGGTGATGCTGAACACTATCGCGCATCAGTTCGTATATTTCGTGTTGAAGGTCGGGGTGGCGATTGATTGGCGCATCACTGAATGCGTTAAATTCGTCAGGTAAGTCAAAAAAGCGATTGACTTGCGCTGATTTGTCTTGCTTGATGGTTAGGGTTGTTCCTGCTGGAAGGCACTTGATTGATTCGTACAGTGTGTGTGGCTCCGGCACGGAGCCCCAAAGGAAGAAGCCAACATGACCGGCGGGGTCTGGTTCGGTGGAGATAGCCTTCGAAGTGAGAAGAGCCTTTACCTGCGATGCAAATCGAAACGAGTATCCGTTGTCGCTATAGTAAAGTGGCTTTATGCCAAACGGATCACGCGCGAGGAAAAGCGATCTGTCACTTTCACGCCAAATTGCGAAGGCGTACATTCCACGAAGGTGGCCAACCATGGCTTCACCGTATTCCAAGTATGCATATAAAAGAACTTCAGTATCACTGCTTGAACGGAAAACGTGTCCTTTAGCCTCAAGCTGTTTGCGAATTGCTAGATAGTTGTAGATCTCGCCATTGAACACAATGCTAAGGCGCCGGTCTGGCGTGTGCATCGGCTGATCGCCACCGTTTGAAAGGTCGATTATAGCCAGCCGTCGATGAGCGAACCCAACGCGCTTATCCGCTGAAATCCAGAGCCCTGCACCATCTGGTCCGCGCAAAGCCATGTGATCGCGGATGGTGACTAGTTCCTCCTGATCAACAGGTGGGGCTGAATTCCGGTATGACAAAATTCCTGCGATTCCGCACATTCTTCATTGACCTTAGGTCGTAGTTTTGATTATTTCTGCGATTACCAAATTGTGGCGGCAAGCATGCTACCGCCCTGCAAAATGCCTTCGCATTTCGCATAATTATTATTCACTAGCTTTGCCAGGCACAGCAGGACGAAGCATCAGACGACAATTGCTAAAACCAAAATCGCAAAAACAATGGTGATATTGCGATTTACGCGGCAGGAAATAGCCAGTCGCGCGACACTTTAACCTTGTTAACCTTGCCTAAAAAGTCGAGCAATACAAATACTCGTGCGTCCGCGGTCTCTGCCGCGAATACACCTTCCAGCCCAGCAAATGGGCCTGCTTGAAATTTCACCGGAGTGTCTCGGGCAAATACGCTGCGCACTGCACATGCACCAGTTGATGGATCGTGCTGGTCACGTAAAACTGTGATGGCGATGTCCGATATCGTTGCTGGCTGGCTACCAAATTTAACCAGGTCAGTCACGCCAAGTGTAGAGCGAACTGGGGCGAGACTTTGCTGCTCATCCTTCGGTGAAACAAATAAATAGCGCGGGAATAATGGCTCAATAGTGTCAATCCATTTACCTGCGCGGCGAATTTGTGTCGCTAAACGCGGCAAATAAACGCGATATCCTTGATTGACAAGATTGTCTTCAGCCAGTACTTCTTGGCGAGGCTTACACATTACGGTGTACCAAGTAATCATATATGTTTACCTGTCTTGCTAACTACAGCGGCCTTGCCCACTTCCCGTTTAAGCTCTGCAATCTCAGCCTTTAATAATTCGTATTCCACCATTTTACGTTGCAAAAACTGCGTGGTGATCAAAGCTTTGCTTTTGATTCCGCGTGGAGTGAGTAAATAAGCGTAACTGAGTTTTTTATCGTTTTTTCCGAAATTACCGGCTTTGACAAATCCTTTAGCTACAAGTGCGTTTAAGCAGTAATTCACTTTGCCAAGGCTCATGCCAAGCTCTCGTGAAAGCGCGCGTTGGCTTAAATCTGGGTGCGCCTCGATCAGCCTAAGTAAGTGCAAATGATTTTCACCGATGTCGGTGTTCGTATTGACTGCCATGTCGAGGTGATTAAACTGTTGATGTTCAATTGATGAACGCTAATTTAATTTGAAATTATGGTTCGTGTCAACTAAGAAATAGATAAATCTAGAAAATAGGTCAAAATGTTTAAATTAAAAACTTTCGCGCCACACTATCTGGTGGGATATGCTGAGTAATGAAGTGCTCTAGCCTGCGCTTTTATCAGCCAGATCAAAATGCCAAGTTGGTGCAATCACATCATGGTTTATGAAAGTATCAAGATCTTGCCGGAATGTTCTATCGCCCATAAACATCATCGTAGCGCTTGATGTCATCCTCCCCCAAATAGCCTCCAACCTGTACCTCAATTAAGGTAACAACCTCAACGCCATGATTTTCTAAGCGGTGTTTTTCCCTTGTGGGTATAAATATACTTTCGTTCGCATGCATGATCACGACACGTTCGCCACAAGTTACTGTTGCTGCACCTGCTACCACTACCCAATGTTCACAGCGGCTCTCATGGCTTTGTAGGCTCAACCTACCCCCTGGCAGTACACTAATACGCTTAACTTTGAAACTTGGCGCATCGTCGAGCACCGTATAGCTACCCCACGGGCGCAGTACGGTCAAATGCTCAATGTGCTCTTTGCTTCCACGCCGCTGCAGCTGCTCAATAATTGCTTTTACATCCTGTGATTCGCCTCGTTTTGTAATCAAAAGCGCATCCGGGGTATCAACAATGTTTAAGTCATCTACTCCTATGGCAGCGACCAGCCGTTTGCCTGCATTAATAAGTAGATTTTTGCTGTTAATGGTCAGCACGTTGCCACTGATAACATTGGCATCATTGTCTTTAGTTGATACGTCGTAGAGAGAATCCCATGAGCCCACATCGCTCCATCCGATATCAGCGGGTACAAGTGTGAGGCTGATTCCTGTATCACTAGATGGAATTTTCTCTAGTACGCCATGATCCATCGAGATAGTGGGCGCGTCTGCAAAGTGTGAATTGACTGCGGTATCAAAATTAATGCCGTCATTAATATCTTGTTGTATTTTTGACAACACGATATCCAACTCAGGCAGGTAGGATTTGATGGCGATTAGTAATGTTGATGCGCGGGCAACCAGCATGCCAGCATTCCAAAAATAATTACCTTCAGCAATAAATGATTCAGCAGTGGCTAAATCAGGCTTTTCTTTGAATGCAAGTACATTTACGTAAGACTTAAGTGCCTGATTATTTGAGGTTAAGTCTGTCTTTATGTAACCATAGCCTGTATCTGGGTGAGTAGGCGTTATACCAAAGCAAACAATATGCTTAGCTTCACTTTCGTTTGCTAAAGCAATAGCCGCATTGAGGCAGGTTTGAAAGTCAGCTACTTTCGTAATCACATGGTCAGACGGCAATATTACGAGGACAGGATCAGCATTTTGCTGCTGTGCATTTATTGCTGCAATACCAATGGCAGGTGCTGTACCGCGCGCGCACGACTCAATTATTTTGGCGTACTTGGCTAAGTGCACCATTGCCTCACCGCTAGCACAGGCTTTGCTCGTGATTACGGTGATGTTTTCACGCGTAATAGTTGGCTCCAGACGTAGCGCAGTAGAGTCTAGTAAGGTTTCACCGCCAAATAGTGATAAAAATTGTTTGGGCAGTGATTGTCTAGATAGCGGCCAGAGCCTAGTGCCAGAGCCGCCTGCAAGAATGATTGCCCGGGCTATTGGAAGATTCGGAAGATTTGTATTTTGTTGTGACATTAATTGGTTATCGCTAGGAAAAATTAGGAACAAATCACTAACCTAATTTTATCGACTGTTTTGTCTAAACAGCCACCTCAGACTTATTTTTGTAAAGGTAGACTCATATAGTTATAAATTTTCCCGCGATTGCGGGATGGGTTTTTTACTTTTAGCCAAATTTTGAATTGATTCTATGGCGTTTGTAATACATAATTGTCTTATACTGAATTGGATCAATTAAAAGCTTGATTTACAAAAGAGCTTATTTTTCATATAGTTAAACACTATTCTTAATAGCGGGGTGCGCATGAAGTATTTAATTAATTTTCAAAATGTAAAGCGTCATAAATTGTCATCACTTGTTTTGTCGGCGCTAACTCTATCAGCACTGAGTTTTGCGGCAAACGCCCAAACAGGTGCTGTGCAGCCTGCATATAAAATCCCAGATGGTAGCAAGGATGAAGACAAAGATGGCCCTCGTGGCATAGCTTTAGCAGAAGGAGTTTCTCTTTTTCCATACCTAAACTTCTCATTAGGTAGAGACAGTAATCTCTTCTTGACTAACGCAAACAAGCGTTCTTCAACGATAGCTGTCTATAACCCCAGTTTAAAGCTTGAGGTCGCCAGCCAAAGTTCAAAATTTGGGCTCCTCGTTGATTCTAAAGTAGGCAAGTACGCACAGAGCAACAGTGATAACTATACGGATTATCAGCTACTTGGTACCGGCGAGTTCGTGTTTAGCTCTAGCATGGGTTTAAAACTTGCGCTTGATTACACCAAGGGGCATGATCCGCGCGGCTCTAATGATCGTGGACTTTCTGTGGTCCCTGATGAATATCGTTCAACTGGTCCTTCAGCGCTTTTCGCCTATGGCGCAAATGACGCCATAGGGCGTTTCGAGGTAGAGCTTGGTAATGTAGATAAGCGCTATCAAAACAATCGCGCCAATACCATCGGTAGTGACCGTAATACCGATAATTTTGCTGGTCGTTTCTTTATGCGTGTAGCGCCAAAGACGTCGTTTTTGGTTGAAGCGCGTGAAGATCGTATTGACTATAAGTTAGCGTCATCGCAGCAAGATAGCAAAGAGCGTCGCTATTTAGTTGGTGTCACTTGGGACGCTACTGCTGCCACTAGCGGCACCGTGAAGCTAGGTCAAATCCGTAAAGATTTCGCGGTTAGCACACGTAAAGACTTTTCGGGTACAGGTTGGGAAGCCAACGTTTCTTGGAAGCCGCTTAGCTACTCAAAGGTTGATTTTTTCACCAGCAAATCGTTTTCAGAATCTACCGGCTTAGGCGACTTCACGCTAGCGAAAAAGTTTGGTTTGTCATGGCAGCATGGCTGGAATTCTCGTTTCACCAGCGTTGCTTCGTTTACCCGCGCGGACGATGACTTTGTGAATAACGTTCGTGCTGATAGAACAAATTCGCTAGGTTTGAAAGTTAACTATAAATTGTTGCGTTGGCTAGATATTGGCGGTGAGGTCACAAATACTTCTCGTGACTCCAACGTAAATGGACTTAACTACAAGAGAAACCTTTACATGTTGTCATTTGGCGCAACGCTATAACGCGCCGCTGATAATTTCTAACTTGGACTTGGCTTTGACCGCGTCAACGGGTTAAAGCTTTTTCTGTTTTTAGATATTCTTTATTTGTATTGGGGTAAGACGTGAGTATCTTTGTGTTTGGTAGCAAAATTTCACCAGCTCAGTTGTTGCTATCGGTAGCCGTGGCAGTTTTGTTTTCTGGGATGGCTTTGGTTAGTAACGCACAAGTAACGCTAACCAGCCAAGCTGTCAGTACCTCCTCTCTTTCGAGCTATAAGCTTGGTGTTGGAGATGTTATTAGCGTACAAGTGGTTGGTGAGGAAGACCTCAAGCGAGAAAAAGTGCGTTTGTCGGATGCGGGCACTTTGTCATTTCCATATCTTGGCGAAATCCGGGTTCGTGGCATGACTGTTGGTGAGCTGGAGGATTTCATCACCAAAGGGCTTAAGGGGCGATATCTACTGAACCCGCAAGTCACAGTAACCATGCTTGAATATCGTAATTTTTTCGTGAATGGCCAGGTTGATAAGCCAGGCGGTTATCCGTTTACGCCAGGTTTAACTGTACGTAAGGCAATTTCTATTGCTGGCGGTTTTAAAGAGCGCGCCTCTAAGGAGCGGATCAATGTGATTCACGAGGATGATCTGAAAGGTAACGCTAAGCGTATTGCCTTGGATGCGCCTGTGAAGCCGGGTGACATCATCACCGTCGAAGAAAGCTTTTTTTAAGAAAATTTATTCATGAACGATCGTACTTTTCCAGATAGGCTCCCGTTGTCTGCACCTAATGTAATGGGGTCGCTTGGGGCAATCCAAATGCAAGCCTCAGCTGAAGGCGAGACGCTAGATCTCGTTGAATATTGGCGCTCAATATCAAAGCGCAAATGGAGCATTTTAGGTTTAGTTGTGTTAGTTGCGCTAATTACGACGCTCGTCGTATTCTCGCTCCGGCCACAGTTTCGATCAACCACCACAATAATGATCGAGCAATCTAAAGCAAAAGTTGTGTCTATTGAGGAGGTGTACAACTCAATGGGCGGTAACCGTGAATATTATCAAACACAAGTCGAGATTATTAAGTCACGTGAACTCGCTCGAAAAGTCGTTGAGCGGCTAAAATTAACTGAGCATCCTGATTACGATCCTCGTCAAAATAAACAGGATGGCGTTAAAGCTTGGTTACCGATGAATTGGTTCAAATCAAATGAGCCGCCATCGGACGAGAAAGTATTAAGGAGCGTAATTGGTAGCTTTACGAGCGATTTGCAAGTCCAGCCCGTTCGCAATAGCCAACTGGTTCAAATTAGTTTTATCTCGCCTGATAAAGAGTTGTCTGCAAGAGTGCCCAATGCTTTGGCAGATATTTATATCGAAAATGACCTAGAAGCCAAAGTCAAAATGACGCAAAAAGCTAGCGCATGGTTGACTTCGCAAATGGGTGAGTTGCGTACTAAGTTAGAAGGATCTGAGCGCTCGCTTCAAGACTACCGCGAACGCGAACGGATTGTTGATGCTAAGGGTGTGGCGTTATCGGGTGCAGCCAAAGCGTTGGAGGAGGCGTCCTCTGGGCTAGTATCGGCTCGCTCAAAGCGTGCTGAGGCAGAAAGTCTCTACAACCAGGTGCAAGCCGCTCGCCAAGGTAAAGCCGGTGGATTAGATTCTATTCCTGCCGTGTTACGCCACCCAACCGTACAAAAAACTAAGGAAGTCGAAGCCGAAGCTGAGAAAAAATTGGCCGATGCGTCTAAACGATATGGGCCTGAGCATCCACGCATGTTGCAGGCAAGTTCTGAGTTGAACTCTGCGCGTGAAAATACAAAGCGTCAAATTGAAACTGTGGCCTTAGGTGTAGCTAAAGAGTACGAAGTTGCTCGCTCAAATGAACAAGCAATTGCAGGCGCATTGGGACAAAGCAAGGCAGAAATCCAAGGCATTAATCGCAAAGAGTTTCAGCTCGGTGTATTGGAGCGTGAAGCGCAAGCGAATCGTCAACTCTACGATATGTTTTTAAATCGTTTTAAGGAAACAAATATTTCGGCCGATTTGCAATCTACGGTTGCACGTGTCGTTGACCCAGCCGTGGTTGCCAGCGGTGCATTTGCCCCTAAAAAATCGCAAATTGTATCCATTGCCGCGGCGGTTGCACTCATTATTGGCATGATGTTGTCTCTGTTGCTTGACCGTATTAACAACACCATCAATACCGCAGGCGAAGTTGAGGCGCGCCTTGGTGTACCCATGCTTGGCTACCTGCAAAAAATGGAAGATACAGGTGGTAAAAAATCGCTTAAAACTGAAATGGCTTTTTTACTAGATTCCCAGTCATTATTTTCAGAGTCTATTCGCACGATCCGCACCAGTATTTTGATGAGCGCGTTGGACACAGCGAAGAAGGTCATTGTGATCACATCTTCAGTACCGGAAGAGGGCAAAACAACTGTCTCATTTAATTTATCTTGTGCTCTAGCGCAGGTTAAACGTGTTCTATTGGTTGACGCTGATTTGCGTCGGCCAAAGGTAAGTCGCGTTATTGGTTTGGATAAAGACAGTAAAGGTCTATCGCACTTAGTTTCTGGTGTCGCAACCGTGTCAGAGTGTATCGTGAAGCATGAGCAGGGCGGCTTTCATATCTTAACGGCTGGTTTTGTACCGCCGAATCCGCTTGAAATGCTATCGTCAGTTAAGTTTCAAGATGTTATTGAAAAGCTCAAAGACGCTTTTGATATTATTCTCATCGATTCACCGCCTGTACAGCTTGTCAGTGATGCGTTAGTGCTTTCTCAATTAGCCGATACAGTGCTTTATGTTGTGAAGGCAGATGCCACACCATATCCACTAGCGCGTAGTGGTTTGCGTCGCCTTGCAATGGCTGATGCGCCAATACTGGGCGTAGTACTTAACCAGCTTGATTTGGAAAAGGCTGAGAAATATTACGGCGAATATTCAGGTTATGGACGTTATCGTGGCTATAAAGGCTATCGAGGTTATAAGGGTTATCACGCCTACGGACATGGGCCTGACGACAAGAAGGCCAAGGCGTGAGAAAAACAGCATCTCTGTTAGTATTGCTTGTGCTCTCTTTAGCATCAGCTTGGACTATTGCCCATGCCGTCGCCGATGAAACGGTTGAGCACGTCAATGGTCAGCTTAACCAATTAAATACTGAACGATTCAATACTGGTGTCACGCCTTCAAGTGAGAGTGTCGCCGCGCTAGAGTCAAAACTATTACAAGCCACGAAACTAGCACCGAACAACGGCTATCATCAAAGTGCATTAGTGCGGTTAGCCTTAGTGCCTCAGAGGCAAGCATCAGGCGCTGAGATTACAAAAAGTACGCTCGCGATGTCAGCAGCCAGTCAATTTGTTGTTAATCAGCCTAGCTCAGGCTATGCATGGGCGAGTTTAGCTGCCACTTCGGATACCGTCCACGCACAAGGTCTGTTGCCAGAAGGTTTGCCGTTTGTTGAGCGTGCGCTAAACAACGCATATCGGTACGGGCAGCACGAGCGTAATGTGCTCATTACTGTTCTAGATATTGGCTTTGCCAATTTCGCATCACTTGCACCAGCTACAGTAAGTAACATAGCGGCGGCCACACACAATTTGTCACTACATACCCCTGATGATGTGATGACACTCGCCGTTAAACGTGGTAACTTAGCTCTAGTGTGTAAAGAACCAAGATTAGTTAAGCAAGCCCTATGTGAAAATCTTCGCAAGGCTGAAGTTAAACCAACGCTAGTTTGAAATATCAATATTTAAAATTTTATTCTTTGCAGCACTCATTTTTGAAAGGGCTTTTTTTATGAAGATCGTTAATAGTTTTATTAAGTTTTTTGCTGCATTTAGTCTCATTATGGCAAGTAGCGCATTCGCGCAGGTCGCCACCGTATTTGAATTAACCGGCACCGCCACCGCTATAGCAGGCACAGCGGCGGGCACGCCTAGTGCTGCTGCACGTACGCTACGCAAGGGCGACTCCCTTAATCAGGGGGATACCGTTGCCACTGGTGCCGCCTCAAGTATCGTGTTGCGCTTTGAAGATGGTCAAATTACTGCGCTTTCTGCCAATTCAAAAATGGCGATTTCCGCATATTCCTATAACCGCGCTGAACCAGCCAAGAGTAATGTGCTGTTGAGCTTAGCTGAAGGCGGCATGCGTGCAGTCACTGGGCTTATCGGTAAAGCGCGTCCGCAGTCAGTAAGTTATCGAGCAGGTAATGCCACTATTGGCATCCGCGGTACCGATGTAAATATTTCGACCGCCAACGGTAATGTGGCCGTAACAGTTGCAAATGGCGCTGTTTCATTCACGCTTCCTAATGGACAATCTATCTCTATACCTGCAGGACAAGGCACATTTTCCCCACAAGGTGCTACAACTGCTACGGCTGTAACTGCAGCTCAAGTAACAATGGCTGTAGCACAGGCGGCGGCGGCTGCTCAAGCAACTGCTAATGCTACTGCTGCTTCACCAACGGCAACGCAAGCGCAAAAAGATGCAGCGGCAGCAGCGGCAGCAGCGGCAGCGGCAGTAAGCAACGCGCTTGCAACTGTCACTAACGCACCTTCAATTGCAGCAGCTGTAAACAATGCAACTGCAGCGGCTGCAGCGGCAGCAGGACAACAAGGTCAGGGAACACAAGGTCAGGGCACACAAGGCACACAAGGCACACAGGGTGCACAAGGCACAGGAACAGGAACAGGAGCGGGATCTGGCGGTGCAGGTGGTGGTGGTGGTGGTGGTGGCGGTAGCGTTCCCTGCACATCGGTCTCACCGATTCGCGTACCAACTGGCTGCACAGGTTAATTTCTATATTACTAATACCTAACGGTTTTAGTAGTCCATAGATAGCAGAACACTAACTAACTTCAGCACTAAGAACGACAAAACGGGCATCTTCGGATGCCCGTTTTTACTGGCGGCGTTGTAAATTCGGTTGTTAGCGAAAATACGTTAGCAAAAAAAGTGAAACTATAAAACCCCTATCCCGCTTGCCGTTTCAGGCAATATTGCCGCAAACGCACCACGCTTATTAGACTTTGAAGTTATTGTCTTATCGTGTTGTACAGCCAATAAACCTTTACGCACGAAGTCACGACTGCGCAGGTGATGATCAAAAACCGTTCGGGTTAGTCCGCAAGTATCGTTTGCCATAAGGTGTCGAAGGGCTTACTACTGACATACATTTCTATAGCCTACCGCAAGCACTTATCTAGCAAAAAGGCTTGCGTTAAGATGCACCTAGAAGGAAGCCGTGATGAAGTGCCTTTATACTACACACCACATTTTCAGTCTTACTCAATGATATCCATGCCACTCACGCGTTCTAAGCCATCCCGTCGCCAATTTGTTGAGAAGCCATTTGACATTGAGCGCATGCTCTTTTGGAGTTGGCTTGTTCTGCTCTGCTGGGTGCCCATTCCGCTAGGTAGCGTTGAGCCATGGGCGTGGGCGCTGCTCGAAGTCGGTACGTTTCTGATATTAAGCATTTGGTGCATCGCCTATTCGCGTGGTCGGGTATCGGTCAGTGAGACATTTTCCCATGCAAAATATTTTCTATTTTTCATGGTCGCTTGGCTCGTATATCTAGCGCTGTATTTAGTGCCAATGCCGATAGAGTGGTTAGCACTGATATCGCCAGCCACGGCGGCAATACACCGTGAAACGCTCGGCTTTGATGCGGGCTGGCGCACACTGGCGCTTGAGCCGCATGCCGCGCAAACGAGCTGGCTGCGGTCGTTGGCGTTTGTGTGCGCGTTTGCGGTCACGCTGCTGGTGGTCAATACACGTGACCGCGCCAAGCAGTTTGTGTTTTTGCTGGTGATGTTTGCGCTCCTAATGTCTGTGTACGGCATCATGATGCATCTGACAGGCGCGAAGATTAATTGGTTTGGCTCGATGATGAATCACGCCCCGCAGGCGAGCGCCACATACTTTAATCGCAATCATTTCGCGGGCTATTTGGTGATGACTTTAGCGTTGGGGATTGGTTTACTCATCGCCGATTTGCGCGACAAACGAGCCGAGACGTGGCGGCAGTTTTTACGACACTTTTTAACTTGGATATTCAGCCCAAAAATGCGCTTGCGCTTGGTGTTGTGCGTGATGGTGATTGCACTTGTCAGCACACGATCGCGCATGGGCAATACCGCATTTTTCGCTTCATTATTGGCAACTGGTGTCATCGGCATTATTTTTTCGCGACATGCCACGCGCGGCACGGTGGTGTTACTGACAAGTCTTATTTTTATTGATATTTTTATTGTTGGCTCATGGTTTGGCGTGGAGCAATTAGCGCAGCGTATCGAACAGACTAATGTGATGCGGCCTGTGACTGAAGTTGTGGTGACAGGCACACAAGAGTCCGTTGAATCAAGACTCGACGCTTCTACTGATACGATTCGAATGATTAAAGATTTTCCGATCTTTGGCGTCGGGCCAGGGGCTTGGTATGCGGTGTTTCCTAACTATCGAAGTGAAGTCGTCACGCCTGGTTTTTTTGAATTTGCACATAACGATTTCGCGCAATTTGCGGCTGAATTTGGCGTAATCGGATTTGCCTTTGTGGGCGGCATGGTGCTGTGGAGTTTTAGTATGGCGCTGTCAGCACACCGTAATCGGCGTGATCCGCTGATGCGCGGCTTATCGTTTGCGGCCATGATGGCAATCATCGGCATCATGATTCACTCTAGTGTGGATTTCAATTTGCAAATCGCCGCGAACTCGATGCTCTTCATGGTTATCCTAGCCATAGCTTGGATCGCGTGCTACATGGATAGGCGACAGCAGTAACCTCCAACTATGGCGCAATCAGATCTACCCAATATTTTTAGTCCGCAAGGCCCGCTCGCTACTCGCATTGCTAATTTTCGGCACCGAGATAGCCAAGTTGAGATGGCAGTCAAAATCGAAGCCGCCATTAATCGTGCGGGTGTTCTCATCGCTGAAGCAGGCACTGGCACGGGCAAAACCTTCGCCTACTTAGTGCCGGCGTTGCGTTCAGGCGGCAAGGTGGTGATCTCCACAGGCACAAAGACACTACAAGATCAATTGTTTCATCGCGATATACCTACCGTGATTGAAGCGCTTGGCATCCCGGTGACGACGGCGCTACTGAAAGGCCGCGCCAATTATGTCTGCTTGCACCATTTAGAAACTGCCGCCGAAGACGGCCGATTTTTACAAAAAGATGACGTTAAACATCTGCAAACCATTAAGCGTTTTGCCAATCGCTCGCTAGATGGCGGCGGCACCGGTGATCGAGCCGAATTGCCCGATGTGCCAGAGCGAGCAGGCGCGTGGAATCATGCGGTGTCCACCCGTGAAAATTGTCTCGGCTCACAATGCACGCGCCATGCGGAATGTTTTGTCATGAAGGCGCGTAAAAAAGCCATGGATGCCGAAGTGGTGGTGGTCAATCACCATTTGTTCTTTGCCGACCTCGTGTTGAAAGACGACGGTGCGCAAGATTTATTGCCCGCGTGCAATACGGTGGTGTTTGATGAAGCGCATCAATTGCCCGCTACGGCCACCATGTTTTTTGGTGAGTCAGTATCGACCTCGCAGCTCATTGAATTAGCACGTGATACGCGCTTAATGGGCATTCAGCATGCAGCAGATTTTAAGGATTTACAAGAAGCGGCTGGCGCGCTTGATTTAGCCGCACGTAATTTGCGTCTCAGCGTTGCAGAAGATTTTGCCAAGTTGCCAGGCCAAGCCATTACATCGCGCGAAGGTTTTAGCGAAGCCTATACCAACGCGCAAGAAAAATTAGGTGAGCTACGCGAGCTCCTCGAAAGCCAAGCAGATCGTGCCCAGGAGCTTGCTAATTGCATGGAGCGTGCTGACGAATACGCGCAGCGTTTAACTAGCTGGCAGGATAAATCCATCGAAGGCTATGTGCGCTGGACAGAAGCGTTTTCGCAGGCACTTGCGTTTCACTTAACGCCGCTCTCGATTGCGAATATTTTTCGTGATCAAGTGTTTGGGCAAAAGCGCGCGTGGATATTTACCTCTGCTACTCTCGCGGTGAAAGGTGAATTTGGCCATTATCAGACTGAGATGGGATTGATCGAAGACGACGCCAAAATCAATGACGACTTTGACAACCCGTTTAATGAAAAGAAAATTGAGACGGCATTTTGGGCGTCACCATTCGATTATCCCAATCAAGCGCTGTTGTATTTGCCCGAAAATCTGCCTGCGCCGAATACACCTAATCATACAGAGTCTATTATTGACGCGGCTCTTCCGCTCATTATGGCTGCAGGAGGTCGTACTTTCTTGCTTTTCACTTCGTTGAAGGCGATGGATCGCGCCTACGATATTCTGAAATCAAAATTCGTACAGCATGAATTGGATTTTCCGCTGATGGTGCAAGGCGAGGGCACGCGCACTGAGTTGCTTGAGCGTTTTCGTAAGTTGGGTAATGCCGTACTGGTGGCGAGCCACTCATTTTGGGAAGGCGTGGATGTAAAAGGCAACGCGCTCTCAGTGGTGGTCATCGACAAATTACCCTTCGCCGCACCCGATGATCCCGTACTCGCCGCACGTATCGCCGCCATTGACGCCGCAGGCGGCAATGCATTTATGCAATATCAAATCCCCCACGCCGCCATCACGCTCAAGCAAGGAGCAGGGCGCTTAATTCGTGATGAGTTTGATCGTGGCGTACTCATGATTGGCGACAATCGACTCGTCGATAAACCCTACGGCAAGCGCATCTGGCAAAGCCTGCCGCCAATGAAACGCACGCGCAAAGAGGAAGAAGCGGTTGCGTTTTTTAAGTAGGGTGAGATGTGCATGACCAATCACTTACGCTACTTCCCCCGCAACTGTTTCGTAATATCCTCAGCTGCACGCTCCTCGCGCGACTTGTCATTTTTGCCTACCATCGATTTATCGGAGACGCCTCCAAACGCACTTGTCAGGTCTTCATCCGGCATATCAATTGCGGGGATGATAATTTCGGTCGCACCTTTGTTTGGCTTGGCGTTGCTATCTTTGTATACCATCACCATCTGCGGAAATGCGATGACTAGCGCCACCATGATGAGTTGAATGATTAAAAACGGTATTGCGCCCCAGTAAATTTGTGCGGTGGTGACAGGGGCAATTTTTTGTTTGCTGATGCGATCAACGTATTCACGAATTGGCGCGACGCTGCGTAAATAAAATAACGCAAAACCAAACGGCGGATGCATGAAGGAGGTCTGCATATTCACCGCAAGCAATACGCCGAACCAAACCAAGTCAATGCCGAGCTTATCCGCAGCGGGGCCTAATAGCGGCACGATGATAAACGCCAACTCAAAGTAATCGAGAAAAAACGCTAAGAAAAATACCAGCACATTGACTGCGATTAAAAATCCGGTTTGCCCACCTGGCAAATTGGTAAGTAATTCCTCCACCCAAATATGCCCGTTGACGCCGTAAAACGTTAAGCTAAAAATACGTGCGCCAATCAAAATAAACATCACAAAGGTAGTGAGTTTTGCGGTGCTTTGCATGGCCTCATTGAGCTTCACTAAATTTAAGCGTTTGCGGGCGAGCGCCATGATGAGCGCACCTGCCGCGCCCATCGCGCCGCCCTCGGTTGGGGTGGCGACGCCTAAAAATATCGTGCCCAGCACTAAAAAAATCAGCGCTAATGGCGGCACTAAAACGAAGGTGACTTTTTCGGCGATAACCGAGAGTGCGCCTAACTTAAATAGGCGATTGATGAGTGCTAGTACAAAGGCGACTGAGACCCCAAAGCCCACCGCCATGACGATCATTTCATCGATGGCTTTGGCTTTATAAAATTGCGTAAATAAAACAGCGGATACAGAAGTAATAATGAATAGTACAAATGCAGACATTAATCCGGATGACCCATCCGGCTCGACTAACTGTCGCGCGGTGGGCGGCAATGCCGGTGTCCATGTTGGTTTAATCAGCGTGACCAGAAATACATAAATCGCATACATGCCTGTCAATACCAAGCCCGGAATAATCGCGCCCGCATACATGTCACCCACTGACACGCGCAATTGATCGGCCATGATGATGAGTACAAGGGATGGAGGAATAATCTGGGCGAGTGTGCCGGAGGCGGCAATCACGCCTGCGGCAAGTCGTCGGTCATAGCCATAGCGCAGCATGATGGGGAGCGAGATTAAGCCCATGGAGATGACGGACGCTGCCACCACGCCAGTGGTTGCCGCGAGTAGTGCGCCGACCAAAATTACTGCGTATGCCAGCCCGCCACGGATACTGCCAAATAATTGACCGATGGTATCGAGTAAATCTTCCGCCATGCCGGAGCGCTCAAGTAGCAGCCCCATGAAGGTAAAAAACGGTACGGCCAACAAAATCTCGTTCGACATCACACCCCAAATACGATCTGGTAGTGCTTGAAAAAGTGAGGGTGTCAGTAGCCCAAGCTCTATGCCCACAAGGGCAAAAAATATGCCGTTTGCCGCGAGTGCGAATGCAATGGGATAGCCCAACAACATAAAGATAAATAACCCCGCAAACATCAGTGGGGCGATGTTGTGAATGAGGAATTGGCTCATGGCGCAGGGGTGGCGTTGTCTAGCGTATCGGGAATCAACCCACGCAAAATCGCCACGCGTTTTATTAACTCAGACAACCCCTGCAAAATCAAAAAGAAAAATCCCACTGGTACTAATAGTCGCGCCCACCAAAGTGTGAGTCCGCCGGTATTGGCGGATACCTCTCCGCTCGTAAATGCCGTCACAAACACTGGCCACGATAGCCACATGATGATGAATGCCATCGGCCATAAAAAGAAGATAGTGCCGAAAATATCGATCCACAATTGCACACGCCGTGGAAAACGCGAATACAAGATATCAATTTTCACATGCTGCTGATGGAGTAAGGTGTAGCCCGCGCAGAGTAAAAATACGGCAGCGATTAATACCCATTGCAGCTCAAGCCAGGCGTTAGAACTTTCGCCCAATGCGTAGCGTGCCACCGCGTTGCCTGCGCTCACTAACACCGCTGCTAAGACAAGCCATGATGCGACGCGGCCAATAAGATTATTGGTTTTATCAATGAGGTTGGCGATGCTTAGGAGTGGCTTCATTTTTTTGCGTCGTTATTTTGATCAGTTAGTTTACCCAACCCTACCCAATACTGTTCGCCCGCCACCGTTCATACAATCCCGATAACCCCAGACAACCTCACAACCCAACCCCCAACCCTTTAGTACGTACAAATAAAAAAGCCATCCGCCCCGGTTAAAGAGCAGATGGCAAACACGCACAAAATCGAGATTGCTTTATTAAATATGCTTATGGATACGTGCGTCCATTCACAGTTGCACGTACCAGCTCCTGAGTACTTTGACCAGTGAATGCACTAGCCACAACACCCGTAGCAAATGAGCCAGTACATTGCGAGGTGTTGCCCACAGATTTTGCAGTGCCAACAGCGCCATAGTTACCACTGCCAGTGGCATTACAGGTGAAGTCAAATCCACCTAGGCCTGGAATTGGCACGGGTAGTGTGATGGTAAATGTGGTGCGAGTTGTAACACGCGCATTTTCGACCTTGCAGGTACCATTAAATGTGCCAGCTGGTACGGTGACATTTTCAACGCCAGACGCAGTAGACGAGTATGTGTACACGGTGGTAGCTTCAGTCACAAAGCCACTGGTATTACCCAATGTTTTTGCCGTGTACGTGCCGCCGAATGTTTGCCCGACCGTAAATGTTTTTGGCGCATAGTCTACGGGGCTATAGACGGTGGTGGCGGTTGGGGTGGTTCCTTGTGAAGCAATAAACGTTTGTGACCCCACCACGCCAATGGTAGAGCCGCGCTCTTCGTATAAGAGCGTTGTAAAGCCTTGAGTGTCGGGTACGCCATTGATCAGATTACGAATCTCAACAACGATGACAGACTTACCTTGGAATGTACCTGGCCCTTTGATGGTGTGAATCGCTTCACTCACCGCTTGGTTACCGCCGACATTACTCGTTGAGCGATAAACATAAGAGTTGCCTGTGCCGAAATCATATGTATTCAGGCAGCTTCCACTAACGGGTGGGCCTGGTGGTGGCGGAGGCGGAGGCGTTGTCGTCACAGTTGAAGCAGGGTTCGTACAGCTATTAACTGTTGTGCCAAATACTTGACGCACAATGTTTTTTGTTCCTGCCACGCCATCAAGGGTGTAGCTCATCACGCCCGCTTCGCCAGTACTGAAGCGGAATGTCACGCTGCCAACATCAGGTGCTGTGCTGAGTGATGGTGCGCCATTGATGAGATTAAAGGCTGTACCTGTGGTGCGGAATAATCTGCCCGTATAGCTACCATCGGCTTGACGTGCAACGTTGGATGCCACTAACCATTGACCATTGCCCGCCGCGTTATACGTAAACCAAGTGGCAAACAAAATATCGCCTTGGTGCGTTAAATTAACGCCCCAGCCTGACTCAGCGGGTATGTACCAAAGGTCTTGATAATTTTGTGAAGAGGCGCGCGTGCCAGTAGCAGGCTGCTGTGTGCAGGTAGTCGGCGTTTGGATGAGTGGCTGACGAACGATATTCTTAGTTTGTGTTACACCATTGACAGTGTAGGTAAATGTGCCTGCCGCAGCAGCGCTAAAACGCAGCGTAGCGTTGCCGACGTTGTTGACCGAGCGGGTAGAGTTAGCGCCATTGATCTGATTAAACGGCACACCCGTTGTTTGAAAAATGCTTCCTGTAAAGCTACCATCGGCTTGACGACGCAAGTCGCTCATCACGTACCAAGTATTAGCGCTACCCGCGCCGTAGGTAAACCAAGTCGCGAAAATAATATCGTTTTGATGGTTTAAGTTAATGCCCCAGCCTGATTCAGTTGGGTTCCACCATAAATCGGAATAAACAGGTGAAGCTGCCTGCGCGCGCGCTAGCGGCTGAAACACGGGTGCGATTGAGCTAAGCAGTGTAGCCCCAAGTGCGAATGCCACAGCGGCGGTTATGGTTGTTCTTTTCATGGTTTCCCTCAGATAAGTTGATTTGTTTGTGCGAGCTTTTTTGGTTATACAAACGCATAAAGGGTTTTGTTATGTATTGATTCCCTTCACCTTGTAATGCAGGAAATAGGCACAAAACAGCTCATATTTATCAAAAAATATTAAAACCCTAACAGGGGCGGGCATTTTCAAGCAATATGTGCTCAAAATAGCCGTCAATAAACGATTTTTTATAGTGGGAAGTTCTCAAAACCTCAAAATCCGTTCTTGGTGAGCTCGTCGAACCACATTCAATGCAACAAAATCAACTACTTACAAAAACACCCTTCGACAAGCTCAGGGCGAACGGTAGGTTTCCTTAGTTCTGTGTATTTTTGCGTGGTTTTGTATATCGGCTGATGCCGTATCAAGCCCAGCGATGAGGTGAATGTTGTGCTTACTACAGCTTTAGCACGCCTATTGGCTTGTTGCGTTAATGTGACAATATCTCTACGCGTTACACACCGTCACAAATAATTCGTTATTCTACGAGCTGCATATATCCGCTGATTAGTGTTGCGTTTATAAGACGATTTGCGCTTATCGACAGCCAATTTGTTTGTTCCGCAATATTCAGCATGAGCTTGTCACACGCTGTAAAACTTAATGCGGTGGATACAGAAGAGCAACTTAGTTATCTTAGTTAGTTAGGCAATGTTTTTTTCAAAAAGGACGCAAAATGAAACGTAACAATCCAAAGCGCATCGCGCTAGCAGTCGCGCAAGTACTTGCCGTTAGCATTAGCAGCGCATTTGCATTCAGCGCTTTCGCCCAGCAAGTTGCACCCGCAAAAGCAGAGAAAATTGAAGTAACGGGCTCAAACATCAAACGTGTTGATGCCGAAACGCCAGCGGTAGTTCAGATCCTGACCAAAGAAGATATTGAGCGCAGCGGTGTCAGCACTGTTGCCGAGCTATTGCGTACTGTACCAGCAATGGGAGGTGGAGATTTGCAAGACTACAATGGTGGCTCTGGGTTTTCGCGCTCTACACAGTCTGCCTCGTTACGTGGCTTAGGCTCGATTGGAACACTCGTTTTACTTAATGGCCGTCGTGTCGCTCCTTCCGCAAATGCTGACCCCAACACGGGACAAGGTCAATCTTATAATTTGAATACAATCCCGCTTTCCGCAATTGAACGTGTGGAGATCTTAAAAGATGGTGCCTCCGCAATTTATGGCTCTGACGCTATTGCAGGAGTAATTAATTTTATCTTGCGTAAGGACTATCAGGGCGCGGAAGTTCGCGTTTCCGCAGGAAGTACATTTGAAAATACTTTCCGCAATTACTCGGTTAACGCAACGGCGGGCTTTGGTGATCTCGCTAAAAATCGTTTCAACGTTTTGATTTCAGGGGAATACTTTACTCGTGAAGCCGTTGGATACAATGAACCCAACTCGGTTGAAAACGAAGACTATCGTCGCCTTGCTAGTCGTAATGCATTGACTTCTTCACTTTCTGTAATTCCAAACTATTTTCGTGAACGGACATTAGGTAATGGCGTATTTAACGTAGGTCTGCCAACGGACCCTCGTTGTCCCGCTGCAAATACTGTTTCCGCAACAACGGGATGTCGAGCAAATGCTTTTGACTATATCCAGATCCAATCAAAAGCAGAACGTGCTGGATTCATTACCAAAGGCACTATAGATATTTCCCCCACTTTGCAAGGCACAGCAGAATTGAGCTTTACCCGAGCAACCAATAATTTTATTGGCTCGCCGCCAACTCAAGACGGCACTGGCGTTGGCTCAATTTGGTTTAACCGCGATGGTAGACGTTTTGGCTTCCTAATGACATTGCCAGTAGGACATCCAGATAATCCATATACATTTCCTGTTGGTCTTCGATATCGTTTTGCCGATCTTGGGCTGACAAAAACTGAAACCATTAACGATGCCTCTCGGGTTTTGCTTGGGTTAACTGGGAACTGGGGCGGTTGGGATTTCGAAACCGCTTACCTATTCAGCAAAACCAAACGCAAAGAAACAGCGAATGGACAACTATATCTTCCAGCGCTCTTGTCGGCAGTTGCGAATCGTACTTACCGTTTTGGTGGTTCAAATAGTCCTGCCGTCTTGGCTGCACTCAATCCATTTCGGGTTGGAACGGGCGAAACCGAGATTTCAAGTCTAGATTTTAAGGGTTCGCGCGAACTCTTTACTCTACCTGGCGGCCAAGCTGCGATTGCGATGGGATTGGAACTACGTCGCGAATCGTTTGACATCGTCTCTGATGCCGATCAAGTTGCTGGCAACTATGTTGGTATTGCCTCAACGACCGTAGGTGCATCGCGGAAAGTTAGTTCGCTTTTTGCTGAATTGTCGATGCCAATTTTGAAAAATGTCGAAACACAGTTCGCAATTCGCCATGATCGTTATAGCGACTATGATAATTCTACGACCCCAAAATTTGGTATCAAATGGAATGCGCTAAGCACACTGGCATTCCGTGCCAATTATGGTGAAGCTTTCCGCGCACCATCATTGACTCAAACCTCCAACTCGCGTGTTCAATCATTTAGTACGGTAACTGATCCAGTTCGTTGCCCAAATGGCACTACACCACTTACCGGTGGTGATGCGACTGATTGTACTGGACGCACAGTTGCCAGTATCTTTTTGCCCTCAACTGGACTTGAGCCAGAGCGTTCAAAGAGCGTCTCATATGGCTTTATCTTTTCACCATCAGAACGTACTTCTGTCCAAGCAGATATTTGGGAAATTCGTCGACGTAACCAAATTGATCGTTTTAGTGCGCAGCAGGTTGTTAATAATGAGCTAACACCAAATTACACTGGCGGACAGGTTCAACGTAATACCAACTCTGCTTCTTTCCTAACCACAGCAGCTGGTGTGCCAATCCCAGGTACCGGTCCAGTGGAAACAACGGTTCGTCGCTTTTTGAACTTGGGCGAAACGCGTGTCAAAGGCGTGGATTTGGATGTACGCCATCGCTTCTCGCTAGGTGGTGGGCGCGTTACGCTTAGCGCATTGGCTACTTGGACAATTCGGTACGACTACCAGCTTGAAAAAGGCGGCGCTTTCGTCAACGGCGCAGGTAATTTTTACTTGTTCGAAACACCAAAACTTCGTGCGACCGGCACTGTGGCTTACGTAAAGGGTGATTGGTCAAGCTTTGCGCGATATAACTACACAGGTGGCTGGGATTACAACGATCCTACCGTTGCTTCTGGATGTTATTTGGGCGCAACTTCCCTTACGCTCGCTTATTTAGGACGATGTCAGGTTCGCGCTTGGTCTACTATAGACATCGGCACAACGTATTCTGGGCTTAAGAATACAACGATAGCTTTGGTTATCCGAAATGTTGAAAGTCGTCGCGCGCCGTATGATCCAAACCAGACCACACTTGGATTTAACCCCTCATATCACAATCCGCTTGGAGCAAATGCCAACTTGGCTGTGACTTATCGTTTCAAGTAGTCGCTCTACACGTAACTAAAAATGGGAGCTTTGGCTCCCGTTTTTTTTGCCCGGCATATCAACTCGGTGCAACACCAGGCAACGCGTATCTGCTAGCTGGTGGTTATTGCCATGTAGGGGCGGAACGCAGCTTCGATATTGGTGGCGCATACACAGGTATCAAGGGGGTGGTTATTTCAGTCAGCGGTATTAACATCACCAATGACTATGGTCGCTCCACCGGTGTGCCTAATACATTTAACTACTGGGATAACGGCACAACAGGTCAGTTAGGAAGAAGATACACCTTGAATCTGAGTTACGAATTTAAGTAACTCGTAAAGTAGGCAACAAAAAAAGCGGCGCTCGTCGAAAGACGAGCGCCGCTTTTTTATTTTGTTGGCATTAACTCTTGGCTAAACCCGCAATCACCATTTCAATATAACGCGCCGTTGGTATAAAACCCTTGCCCCAGCGTTCGTCAAAATCAGCGGTCGGTTTGGCGGCAATGATCTCATCTAATTTTTTGCCTTCCTTCACCATGGCTTTAATGCGGCCAATGGTGTTGGCGAGCATGTCACGATAAATTTTTAAGTCGGCTTTTGTAGCGAGTGGGCCGTGACCGGGAATAATTTTAGTCGTGTCGTTAGCGATAGATAACGCACGATCCGCCGCGGCTACCATGCCATCCGGTGTGCCGCCAGATGAAAAATCAATGAACGGATAAAAGCCATTAAAAAATAAATCGCCCATGTGAATCACGTTGCTCTTGCGAAAATGCACGATGGCGTCGCCATCAGTATGTGCGCGAGGTACATGGATGATGTGAACCTCATCGTTATTAACGTGGAAGGTCATTTCTTGTGAAAACGTGACCATTGGCAAGCCTTCTTTTGCCGTCGCTTTTTCGGTCACTTTAAGAAACTCAATGACTTGATCCGACGCCAGACGCTTACGCACATTGTCACTCGCCACAATCATCGCACCGGCTTTGCCAAAATTGGTATTGCCGCCGCTATGATCAAAATGCCAATGCGTATTAACGAGTAACGAAACCGGCTTGGGTGTAATCGCCTTAATCGCCGCCTGAATTTTTTCAGTCAGTGGTGCAAATTGATCATCAATGAGCAATACCGCATCTGCACCAACGGACAGCCCCATATTGCCGCCCGCGCCTTGCAGCATATAGGTGGTGTCACTGAGCTTGGTGGTCTTGATTTCAACCTTATCAAAATTTTGTTGCGCGGTTGCGGTGATGGCAAGTAGTGCAGCTGATGATGCAAGAAAACGGGACAGAAAATTGTGTGATTTCATGATTGACCTTTGTGGTGAGGATTAGTGTGGATTATTTTAACTTCTCAGGCTACCCTATAGCCATTCGCAAAACGCATGTTGATTCAGCTGAGTATGCAGCGTAGATTAGCGAGTCAAGCAACCTTACAGGTGGTGAAAGTGCCGTCTTTGTAAGTTAGTGACGAATTACACTGATTGGTGCCTGCTGAATGCAATCCCTCCCACCCTCCCTTTTTCAAAGGGAGGAGCAAATGGTGGGTGTTGTTTTGTGTGCAAAATTACGTGGTGTCAAATCTCAAATCAAGATGACTACTCGTTCAATGATCACTGCTCTGCTCCTCCCTTTGAAAAAGGGAAGCTGGGAGGGATTGCGGTGTGAATTGCAAATCTTGCAACGAAATAGCAAACGTCGTGAAGAACTTAACGCCACGCAATCCCCTTAGCATTGTTGCCTGCTGAATGCAATCCCTCCCACCCTCCCTTTTTCAAGGGAGGAGCAAATGTTGGGTATTGTTTTGTGTGCAAAATTACGTGCTGTTAAATCTCAAATCAAGATGACTACTCGTCCAATGATCACTGCTCTGCTCCTCCCTTTGAAAAAGGGAGGCTGGGAGGGATTGCGGTGTGAACTACAAATCTTGCAACGAAATAGCAAACGTCGTGAAGAACTTAACGCCACGCAATCCCCTCTAGCGCCTCTTTTTCAACAGGGAGGACTGCACTAATGATTCAGATATTAACTAATTTGTAGAAAAATATTATTTATCCAAATCACTTGCCCGTAACTGCGGAAATAAAATCACATCCCGAATGGACGGTGAGTTGGTGAGCAGCATCACCAAGCGATCAATGCCGATGCCTTCACCAGCAGTTGGCGGCATGCCGTATTCGAGGGCACGCACAAAGTCTGCATCAAAATGCATCGCCTCTTCATCGCCATCGTCCTTAGCTTTGACTTGCGCAAGGAAGCGCGCAGCTTGGTCTTCGGCATCATTGAGCTCAGAAAAGCCGTTGGCGATTTCGCGTCCGGCGATGAAGAGTTCAAAGCGATCCGTGATGGCGGGATTGTTATCGTTACGCCGTGCCAGCGGCGAGACTTCGGCGGGGTAGTCAACGATGAAGGTCGGCTGTATCAATTTTGATTCAGCCGTTTCTTCAAAGAGTTTTAATTGCAGTGTGCCGATAGTGTCATTGGCTTTCACTTGCGCGTGATGCTTGTTGCACAGGCGCTTGAGTGTGTCGATATCGCCCAGATTTTCATCGGCGTATTCAGGGCAATAGTGTTTGACCGCGGCGGGCATGGTGAGGCGTGCGAACGGTTGGCCAAAATCAATTTGCATACCTTGGTAATCAAATAATGTCTTGCCGATCACCTTCATCGCGACATCACGAAACATATCCTCGGTGAATTGCATCAGATGATGAAAATCACGATACGCGATATAGAACTCCATCATTGTGAATTCAGGATTGTGTCTGACGCTCATGCCTTCATTACGAAAATTACGATTGATTTCAAACACGCGCTCAAAGCCGCCGACCACCAGACGTTTCAAATATAGCTCCGGTGCGATACGCAAATACAATTGCATATCGAGTGTGTTGTGATGAGTGATAAATGGCTTAGCCGCCGCGCCGCCTGGGATGGGGTGCATCATCGGCGTCTCGACTTCTAAGTAGCCGGCCTTAACCATAAAGGCGCGAATTTCGGCAACAATTTTTGATCTGGCGATGAAGGTTTGTTTGACTTCAGGATTCACCATCAAATCCACATAGCGCATCCGATAGCGCTGCTCGGTATCGGTCAGACCATGAAATTTTTCAGGTAGTGGGCGCAATGATTTAGTCACCATGCGGATCGCGCTACAGTTAATCGATAGCTCACCTGTTTTGGTTTTGAACATCGTGCCAGTGGCTTCAATAATGTCGCCCAAATCGTAATGCTTGAATGCTTCTAACGCGGCCTCTCCCACGCCTTCGAGATTCACGTAAAGCTGTATTTGCCCAGTCGCATCTTGGAGTGTGGCAAAGGCCATCTTGCCCATGACGCGTTTAAGCATGATGCGACCGGCAACTTTTTTAGGCGCGGATATGTTCTCCGCTAATTGCTCCTTGGTCATTTCCCCATATTCAGCAAGTAATGCAAGGGCATGGTGCTCAGGGCGCACGTCATTTGGAAACGCGTGGCCGTTGGTCGCTTCGCGAATCGCGGCGAGCTTGAGCTTACGCTCGGCAATCACATGGTTGTCATCAATGATGGGGTTTATATTGTCAGTCATTTTTTTACTTTCAAGGGGCAAGCCATTGGGCGTGAAGTGAGTCTTGAGGCCAGCTAAATTGCGCGCGTCGATTACCTTGGGGTGACAAAAATACCCAATCTATGCAATCAACATCAACATGAATCAAACAAAAATTATCGCGTGCTGTAGCCGATAACGGCAAGTGCGCATCAGGATTTTCCATCACACCACCAGGCGTGTCAGCTTGCGCATAACCCGCACGTGCCGTCTCACGCAGGTTTGCCCAGCAATTGTCGGCGAGCGCAGTGTCAGTCTCACAGCGCACGTTGCCTGCTAATCGTAGCTGTAATTTATCACTGCTGCTATAAGCCAATACACTCACACGTGCATGGCACTGCCACTCGGCGACTTTAGCGGAACGCGTATCGGTAAAAAAACGTAACGTGCGTGCTGCCACATCGACCTTTCGCAAAATCATCGTGCGCTGCTGCGGGGCACCATCAAGCCCGACACTCGCCACCACCGGCGCATGGAAAGGCGAGCGCCGATCCGCGCTGCCACGAGCAAGGCACGCCCACGCGTGGGTGAGGGCGGCATTGAGGTCGTTGTAAAAAGTTGGCAAGACGATTGCGGTATTCATCTCATTACACGCCTTGCTTTAAGCTCGCTTCGATAAATAAATCCAAGTCACCATCGAGCACTTTTTGCGTGTTACTCGTTTCCACATTCGTCCGCAAATCTTTGATGCGCGATTGGTCGAGAACGTAGGAACGTATTTGATGGCCCCAGCCCACATCAGTTTTAGTGGCTTCTAATTTATCTTGCTCGCTTTGGCGTTTGCGAATTTCGAGCTCATACAATTTAGATTTCAACATCGCCATCGCCTCTGCCCGATTACGATGTTGCGAGCGATCATTTTGGCACTGCACCACGATACCCGTTGGCGCATGGGTAATGCGGATGGCAGAGTCAGTTTTGTTAATGTGCTGTCCACCCGCGCCAGAGGCGCGAAAGGTATCAACGCGTAAATCAGCAGGATTGATTTCAATCTCAATAGAATCATCAATTTCGGGGTACACAAATAATGAGGCGAATGACGTGTGACGACCGCCGGACGAATCAAACGGTGACTTGCGCACTAGCCGATGAACGCCAGTCTCGCTGCGTAAATAGCCATAGGCGTATTCACCAGTGACTTTGATTGAGGCACTCTTAATACCCGCTACGTCACCAGCGGATTCTTCCAATATCTCCGTCTTAAAGCCTTTGCGTTCGGCATAGCGTAAATATTGGCGCAGCAACATGGATGCCCAATCTTGCGCCTCCGTGCCGCCCGCACCCGACTGAATATCAATGAACGCACTACAAGGGTCAGCCTCATGCGAAAACATGCGGCGAAATTCCATATCGGCCACGGCTTTTTCGATTGAAACGCTATCGGCTTCAATAGCCTCTAAGGTGCCGAAGTCACCTTCGGCTTTGGCTAAATCAAATAATTCTTGGCCGTCTTTCACGCCAGCGGTGGCAAATTGAATCGTATCAACAATGCCGTCGAGCAACTTTTTTTCGCGGCCTAGCTCAGTGGCGCGTTTGGTGTCAGACCATACGGCAGGGTCTTCTGTGAGGCGATTGACTTCTTCTAAGCGCGCGACTTTAACGTCAACGTCAAAGATACCTCCGCAATTCGCCTAAGCGTTTTGCTAAGTCGTTCAGGTGATTGCCAATGGCGTTAAGGCGGTCTGCTTCCATGATGTGCGTCATCTATTATGTAAAAAATAAGACCAAATTATAACCGATGACGCACGCACGCCTAGACGTTTCAAGCAGTATGCTCAATCGTTAATTGCACTTGTGACGCATCCCGAAAGGTATTGATCGATGGCCGAAACACCGCGTCGATAGTGGTGTTTAAGCTCTCTGTGGAGCCAAAGCGAATTGCATCAAACGTCTCTTTGCCGTTACCTAATCTAAGTTTTAGGTGTTTTTCACCGACTATTTTTTGTGCGAGCACCTTGAATGTGGCGCGATAGCGGGGTGCCGCAAAGCCTTGCCCCCACACTTGCGCTTCAAGTTGCCTGACAAAATCAAAATCGAGTGATTTGGCGTCAATCTCGCCATCCGTTTCAATTTGTTCGTTTAGGTCAGCTGGTGTGAGCATTTCTCGTGTGATTTGTTCAAATGCTTTTGCAAAATCAGTCATTGCATGACGACGAATAGTTAAGCCCGCTGCCATCGCGTGACCGCCGAAGGTCACGATCAAATCAGGAAAGCGTTTGGTGATTAAGTCGAGACAATCACGCATATGCAGGCTGGCAATGGAGCGGCCAGAGCCTTTGAGCATGTCAGGGTTGCCAGCGTCTGCTGCGAACGCAATCACCGGCCGATGGGTTTTTTCGCGAATGCGGCCAGCGAGTATGCCGATCACACCTTGATGCCAATTTGGCTCATACAGGGCTAATGCATAGCGTTGGGTTAAATCGATGGTGTCTAGCGTATCGAGTGCGCCCACATTCATGTCAGCTTCGATCACGCGGCGTTCACGGTTTAAGTGATCGAGCTTGGCGGCAAGCGTGATCGCCATGCTTTCGTCGTTGGTGGTGAGGCAAGCGATACCTACCGACATATCGTCAAGCCGGCCTGCCGCATTGATGCGCGGGCCGATGACAAACCCTAAGTCGTACGTCGTCACATTTGCTTGGTTGCGGCCGCCAACTTTTAATAGTGCGCTGATGCCAACACAGCAGCGCCCCACGCGTATGCGCTTGAGTCCTTGCTCAACTAAGATGCGATTATTGTGTTCGAGCTTCACCACATCCGCCACGGTGCCAAGTGCAACCAGATCAAGCAAATCCGCTAGATTAGGCTCTGGCCGCGAGACAAAATATTGCCGTGAACGCAATAAGGCACGCAGCGCCAACATCATATAAAACATCACGCCCACACCTGCGAGTGACTTTGAGGGGAAGGTGTCATTAGGCTGATTCGGATTCACAATCACGGCTGCGTCGGGCAATGTTTGCCCCGGCAAATGATGATCCGTCACGACGACATCAATACCTAATTGATTGGCGGCGGCTACACCATCGACACTTGCTATGCCGTTATCGACCGTGATGATTACGTCCGGCTTGCCTGCGTAATGATTGGCGGCTAAATCCACCACGCCGGGCGTGAGTCCATAGCCCAAGGTGAAACGATTCGGCACGATGAAATCTACCACCGCGCCCATTTGTGTTAACGCGCGTAAGCCTAACGCGCAGGCAGTAGCGCCGTCAGCATCGTAATCGGCCACAATGAGAAGGCGTTTTTTAGCGCGAATGGCATCTGCTAAATAACTGGCAGCGGTTTCAATATGCAGCAATAGTTGTGGGGCAAGCAGCGCATCCAGATTAGTGTTTAAGCCAGATATGCCTGAAACACCCCGTCCCGCATAGAGTTTCGCTAATCGCGGATCAACATTGTCTTTAATGAGTGCGGCATAGTGTGCAGGGTCAACTATGCGGGTAATGATGTCACGCATTGTAGGTGAGCGTTTTTTTAGCGCGGAAGAACCCATTCAAGATGGTTCTTCTTTTTGCTGTGATGGTGAGTGTGGATGATTCGTTGGCGACGATGATAGTCAATGCGGAAAGTTTTTTATCGTCAAATGCCGCGACGGCAGGTGCGATCCAATTGGTATCAATATCATTAACGGCAATTTGCCAATTAAATGGTGACATGGCGCGAATCTCGCGGGTAGGGGCGTGTAGAACGATAAGGGTTTTATCAATGGTCGGGATGACAAATTTATCCGGCAGTGGGGCGCACGGCATATTGTGCAGATTCGCCAAGCCGCGTGCCAATGCGAGGCGGCCAAACAAATGATTGTAGCTGGTTAGCGCTGGTGCATTAACTTCGCCGCCACCCCATAACCACAGCCCATTGATCGGGTATTGCTGCTTTTCTTCACGCGCTGTATTCACCGGATGATCATGCAATAGCATTTGAATTTCATTCGTCATGCGTCGCCAATTGGTACGGCTATTCACTTGTCTCGGCAAGTGTTCAAACACATTCGCACCGCTCATTTTCCAAAGTGGTGTGGTCTCAGGCATATCATCCGCCGCTATGCGCAAGTAACCACGCGCCGCATCGGGAAAAATAAATTGCAACCCATCCTCTGCAAAATGCCCATTGAGCGTCGTCGTGATTTGTGCCATCTCATCTAACGTAGGCGTTAGTACGTGGCTATCGTATAGCTGAATATTGTCGCGGCTGACCGCTAGATGCACTGGGTCTGCGCGTAGCCACGTGCTAGCGTCATTTGGCATATCTACGCGCGCTGTAATGGACGCAATGCCATCCTTGTTATCAAACGCTGCCATCAAGGCATCTTCAAGCGCAGCACCTACATTGGTAGTGACGGCTGCACGATTAAGAAGCGCATCTATATTAGGCGTGGCCACAGGTGCCGTAAAGCGTAGCGGCGGGAGTAGGTCGGCGGTGAGTAGGGTGAGATGCATATTTTTGAACTAGGGTTTATGTGGATTAACGCTTTAAAAGCGCTTTGACAAAACCCCAAAGTTTGACGATTTAAAAAAACCAGTAATCGAATTATCCAGCCATTTATGGCAGACTCGCTGAAATCATTATTTGTTGGAATATTCATTGAAATCACTTTCATTATTTATCGGCCTACGCTACACCCGTGCCAAACGAAGCTCTAGCTTTGTCTCGTTTATCTCGCTCGCCTCCATGCTCGGCATTGCGTTGGGCATTACCGCGTTGATTACGGTGATGTCAGTCATGAATGGCTTTCAAAAAGAAGTGCGGGCAAATATTTTGAGCGTGTCACCCCATATTCAAATTATCGGTTTTGAAGAAGGCTTAAAAAATTGGCAGCAAACGTTGCTTGATGTAAAGGCGCAACCAAATATTGTCGGCGTAGCACCATTTGTGAACGGGCAGGGCTTGTTAGCCATTGGTCAAAGCGTGCGCGGCGTGCAAATAAGTGGCATTGATCCGTTACTAGAAAGTGCGGTATCTGATGTTGGTAAGCAAATGCGAATTGGTGAATTTAGTGCGCTAAAACCAGGTGAATACGGCATCGTGTTGGGCGATCAATTGGCACGTGCGTTGGGGTCGAATGTAGGCGCCAAAATTCAGCTCATCACGCCGCAAGGCTCCATCACACCTGCGGGCATGGTGCCACGTATGCGAAGCTTCACCGTCGTGGGTGTTTTTTCGTCGGGTCACTATCCCTATGATGCGAATTTCGCGTTTATCCATCTACGCGACGCACAAGTGCTATTTCGCTTAGACGAAAATGTGAGCGGCCTACGCGTGAAAGTCGCCAATCTCGACGATGCGCGCACAATCGCGCGTTCTTTGCAGCAAAACGTCAAAGTTGATGGCTACGTGCAAGATTGGACCGTACAAAACGCCACCTATTTTCGCGCGGTCGAGATCGAAAAACGCATGATGTTTATTATTCTCACGCTCATCATCGCGGTGGCCGCGTTTAATTTAGTTTCCACCTTAGTCATGGTGGTGCGCGATAAACATCCCGATATTGCAATATTGCGCACACTCGGCGCATCACCCAATATGATTATGCAAATTTTCATCGTGCAGGGCGCGATTGTTGGCGTGATTGGCACGCTGATTGGTGTTATCGGTGGCGTACTGCTCGCACTCAATATCGGTACGGTAGTGACGACCATTGAGACTGCATTTGGCTTTCGCGTGCTGTCACCGGAAATCTATTTTTTAAGCTCTCTGCCGAGTGATTTGAAATGGGCTGACGTGTGGGTGACCGCTTTAATTTCATTGGTGTTAGCACTACTCGCCACTATTTACCCGAGCTATAACGCCTCGCAAGTGAACCCAGCCGAGGCACTGCGTTATGAATAACAACAATATTATTTTGCAATGCCGTGGTATAAGTAAAACCTTCACCCAAGGCGGCACCAAGGTGCCCGTACTACGCACCATTGATCTCGATATTCATCAGGGCGAAACGGTTGCCATCGTCGGTGCATCTGGCTCAGGCAAATCTACATTGCTACATATCTTAGGTGGGCTCGATGCGCCCACAGCCGGAGAGGTCTCTCTGCTCGGCTCGCGCATGGATAAATTATCCGCCGTCGCACAGGGCGACTTACGTAATCAAGCGCTTGGTTTTGTATATCAATTTCACCATTTGTTGCCAGAATTTTCTGCGCTTGAAAATGTCGCGATGCCACTCTTAATCGGCGCAAAAGCACGCAAGCTTACCGCCGCAGAAGCCAAACGCCAAGCCACCGAAATGCTCAATGATGTTGGGCTCTCACATCGGCTTACGCACAAGCCAGGCGAGCTATCCGGTGGTGAGCGCCAACGTGTCGCAGTAGCTCGCGCACTCGTTACGCGACCCGCCTGCGTGCTAGCTGATGAGCCCACTGGCAACCTAGATCGCGGCACGGCCGATCAAGTGTTTGATTTGATCTTGCAACTTAACAAAAAAATCGGCACTGCCTTAATCATGGTGACACATGATCCAACGCTGGCAGCACGGATGCAGCGGAAGTTGACGTTGACGGATGGGGTGTTGGCGATAGCGTAGTAGTGGAGAGGGATTCAAAGATCTCAATCCTCGTTCGTGGTGAACTCCGCTTGTACTAAGCCTGCCGAAGTATCGAACCACTCACACGTTAAATTAAATCAATCACTTAAAAGAGCTACCCTTCGACAATCTCTCAACAAGCGGCATTTTTCTATTTTCAAATCAATAAGTAACCGACGTCAGGTTTGCTGAGATCACTTTTTTACGAGACCTGAAACAACAAATTTTTATCGGTCAGCCGCATAACTTGCGCCGCTGCAACCCCTAAATCACCGTTTGCCCTGAGGTATCGAAGGGCTCGTCGATCAAAGAGCCCTTCGATACCTCACGGCGAACGGGTGACAAATTGACGCCCTGTTTCTTAGTTCCGTCTTTCAACCTACGAGTGAATAATTGCTCATAGCGAACGGTCGATTTCATAGAGGCGGCAATTAAATATGGTGAATAAACTGCCCGCTCCTGCGCTTGTGCACGGCCACTAACTTAAAACCACAAAACAGAAGATTGTCATCCCGAGCGCAGCCGAGGGATATGCTTTTTGGCGTCAACACATAACAGCTATATCCCTCGGCTACGCTCGGGATGACAAATTTATATAGATGAACGTAATTTAAGATGATGAAAAAATTTCACTCGCATTTTTCACTAAAGTTTTTAACCAATTTTTAATTGCCGCCTCAATATAAGTTCCTAGAATCGAATCGCTAATATTAGTGAGGGTTTTCGAGCATAAAGCCTTCAATATGCTCGCCAATAATAGACTTCAGTGTTTTTATATGGTGACCACATTTAGCTTTGCATAATGCATCAACCGAATAATCCACATTTTCTTTTAATGAGCATAAGTTGAATTTAATTTCAACTAAATTGCGGCGTTCATTACAATCTGTAACTCGGCTTGATAAAACACTAAAAAAGCTCGCCAAATTTGTGAAACATTGTTAAATTAATTAATAGTTAATATGTTTCATACAAAAAATATTAATTGTTTCAGTGCAGTTTTGATCGTCTTTGTCGTTTTCAAACGCAGCTGTCCACACTTTTCTTAAAGCACACATTCATCTTGGATAGAGGATTCCCATGAGAAACAAATTTATTGCCATCTGTAGTTCATTCATCGCGGCATCTATCGTTTCGGTTGCATCGGCAACACCGCCAAATACCACTGCGGCGAATAGCGTGCCTTATGAAGTTGGGCAGGGGTGGGTGACGCATTATTTTGATGAGGCAACGCAGACGCGATGGTTTCGCTTTGGTGAACTACGCGGACGATCTTACTGCGTAGAGGCAGTACAAGGCTCTGTATCACCGATACAGCTTGACCCTAACCTCTCCATCTATTCGGATGCAGGCGGTCAAACATTGCTTTCAAGCGCTACGACCAACAACGACGGCGAGGGCGACCCTTACTTCTTGAAAGGCGCACGCGTCTGTTATATCTCACCCCTCACAGGAACAACAACACGTTCTGTCCGTAGTATTAAGCTCAATGTGCCCATTACCGCGGGCAGCGGCGACGCTGGCAATATTCGCCTTCGTGTTGTGGAGACTACGCTTTTTGCTGAGCTAGGAGTGGCTCCTATTTTTTGGGGGCATGTGGATGACGGCTCTGGTGGAACATATCCGGTCTACCGCAACTCCTGCGGAATCAGCCTCTCTAACACTTCAGATGCGCCAATAAAAGTCTGGGCGTCCACAGTCGTCAACGCCAATCAGGGTGGCACTTGGGGCTGCGGCTTAACCGGTGTTATCGCAGTCCCGCACACTGGTGCGCCGGGCACAGTAATCGGCTCGGCAACTGTGTATATGCGCGAGATACACACTGCTGTAGATTCATATGGCTACACTCAAAGAAATTTGGGTGATGCCGTACCTGTCGCCGTTGTCCCACTACGCCCTCGCTAAATATTCGCCCAGCCATCATCACGCGCATCGCACTTGGTGGTGCGCGCGATACTAGTAGCCGCACTCGCCCCGAATCTTGTTTGAAACCTTTGGTTAATCTGCCATGAAAAAATTGCACAAGCATTTTTGCGCCCTTATTGCATTCACCCGATTTATTAACTTGGGAGCAATGCGGACGAACCGTAAGGAGTTGCTATTAGTACTGGCAGGGACGTTAATGAGCATGGCTACTCTGGCGCAAACAACGTCGCCGGACGACGACGATGACGAAATCGTTCTCGCCGGTATGAAGCCGCGCATCACGTTGACGATATCAGACGCGCGTCCGTCTATTCCTCAGCCTGCCTCATTCACGCTGACTGCTGATGCGCGACCTAGTTTAGCTGACCCTGCAGCCATCATTAGCAGAGTGGATTTTTATCGGGCTGGTACGTTGTTGGCAACGGTGATGTCACCGCCTTAAACTCATGCCGTAGCAAATTTATCCAAAGGAACGTATCAATTTACTGCTGTCGCCACTGATACTAAAGGTCGCGCCGAGTATGCACAGTTGCGCGTTTTGGTTAACACGCCGCCGCAGTTAACCATAATTACACCGATGGCAAGTGCGATCCTGAACATCACTCCACCTAACAACATCACAGGCAGCGTTTCCGATATTGACGGGACGGTGACCAAACTAGAGTTTTTCTATAAAAGCACTGCACCTAGCTCACCAAGCATTGCTATTGGCGCACCAATTATCAACCCAACTGGCATGTTTAGTCACGTTTGGGCTAACGCGCCGTCGGGATATTTTGAGATTATCGCAGTCGCTACGGACAGTGATGGCGCAACGACCAAAGTTATTGTCCCCGTCAAGGTTAACGCTGCGCCCACCATTAGCATTACTGCGCCATCGGCAGCGACGACATATTACATCGTTAACAACCCAATTAATTTCACCGTCAACGCCGCTGATAGCGACGGCACCATCAATCGTGTGGAGTACTATCGTGGCACGGTAAAAATTGGTACCGTCACGACAGCGCCTTACAGTTTTATATGGACTGATGCGTCGTTGGGCATTCACTCCATTACGGCCAAAGTTATCGACAACGATAACGCGCAGACGACATCCGCAGCTAAAACTGTTGATATAGATGTGACCAACTTGCCCGTCTGTAAATTGCACTTACTGCACCAGTCTCCCGGGACACCCACTGTGGAAGGCGTGCAACTTGATTTGTACTTACTCACAGTGTCATGCACAAAGTCTGAAGGGCGCATGAGCCACTTCTTCCGCACTGGACCGCAGTTTGATGGTTCGCGTGGAATAGGTGGGGGCAATATGAATGGCATTGATCTTCATGTCGTACCACCTACCGAAAGCCTTGACCCTATTGCGGGAAGTCAAATCATTCGCATGCACCCTGGCACACACACATTCTGGGTGCGCACGGTACGGCACAGTGATAATGCTGAAGGATCTCCCGTCTCACTGACTGCCACGCTGGTAGCGAACCGCATACCGCCAACCGTTACCATTACCAACCCAGTGAGCGGCAGCAATGTGGCTTTCTCTGGCATACAGCCGATTTCAGTCAGCATTACAGGCGGAAATCTAAATATCCAGCGTATCGAACTTTATTTGCAACGTACCGACTATCCTTCGGACTTGAAGGAATATCCTATTGGTGTCATAGGCAATCTAAGCGCTCCAACAGGGCAATTCACGCTGCCCATTTGGAATAAATACGTTGCTGACGATTTGATTTTGAACTTCATGTCAATGATGCCTAGATTGGTCGCAAATGCTCAGTACAAGCTAATTGCATACGCCGTTAATACCAACTGGATTTCTGCCAAAGGTGAAGCCACCTTTACAGCGGTTGCATCACCACCGTTCGTAACGATCGAGCAGCCTGCGAATAACCTCCTCGTAAAAGATGCTCCTGTTACCATGCGTGCGCAGGCCACGATTGACAATCCTGGAACAATGGCGGGGATTATGATTCAGTCGTTGCAATTTTTTAATGGCACTACACCAATTACCCCTTTGGCAATTCACCTAGGTAACGGAAATTATCAGCTTACTTGGATCCCCCCTGGTGTGGGCACATATTTCATCTCGGCTAAGGCAACGAGTTCAGTCAATGTAACGGGTAGCTCAAATGCAATACAAATCACCGTTGTAGCGCCCGTGCCGCTCGCTGGGAGCGACACCCCCGCAACAGATGCTAACGGCGATAACCTCACCGACATCCTCGGCAGCGGAACAATTACCACAGTAGGTGCCACCGCAGGCTCATTCGATGTCTCAGAATCCGGCTCAGCGGGCTACTCTATCCCGATTGCACTGCCCCCCGGCACAGCAGGCATGGTGCCTAGTGTTGCCCTTAGTTATAACAGTCAAGGCGGTGGTGGATTGCTGGGTGTAGGTTGGTCAATGTCGGGGCTTTCCGCCATACATCGCTGTCCAAAAAATTATTTCCTTGATGGCAAAAAAGGCAAAGTTTCTTACGATAACAACGACGTTTTCTGCCTAGATGGTCAACGATTGGTTGAAGTTTCGTCCACATCCGGAACGGCAGATAAAGAATATCGTACCGAACGCGAAAGCTATAGCCGAATTACCTTTAACGCTTCTGGAAATTCTTGGAAGGTGGAGAGTAAGTCTGGGCTCATCATGTTTTATGGAACGGACGAGCAGGGCGGCGCAAATCACGCGCGTCTTGTTGTTGATGGAATTCCATCAAATTCCATCTATGCAGCGGCAAATGGCGCAACTAAATCTTGGGCGCTAAGTAAAACTATTGATCGTCAAGGTAACTTCTACCTAGTCGAGTACGAAAAAGATGCCGAACTCGCGCAGAGACCAAAGCGAATGCGCTACACCGGCAATACGGCTGCAGGTATCAATCCGTATGCGAGTGTGGAGTTCGAGTACGGCGCGAATTTGCCAGAGGAGCAAGCACTACTCTTTGACAGTGCAGGTACGACTTCGCAACAAACAAAAATACTCAAGGCAATCAAAACGCAAATTGGGACGAACCTTGTCCGTTCGTATCAACTAGCTTACGACGTCAGCGCGCAGACCAAGCGCAGTGTGTTGCGTAGCATCACTGAGTGCGGCTACGGCGTGAATGTCACAGACGTTAATTCCGCAGACAAACTTTGTTTGCCGCCAACAGAATTTAATACATTAACGCCGATTGCGAGTGACAGCACATTTGTGCAGCAAGTCATTCCGCCTGTCTATGAAGGTATGAGTGGTCAAGGTATCACGAGAGTCATGGATATGAATGGCGATGGTAAAAGCGATTTCATACGTTACAAGGGAAATAACAATTGGGGAGTGCGTTTAAGTGGCGACCTTAATAATGCAGGTCAGAGTGTTGAACGCATTTGGACTAGCAGCCACCCATATAACGGAGTGACAAGCGGAGGCACTGACACCAGAGTGGCTTTTGGCGACTTTAACGGAGATGGCAAAACTGATTTTGTCAGTCAGGGGGGCAACGTCTGGTCTCTATGCACATCAACTGGCAACGGTTTCAACTGCTCTACATTGATACGTAATGGACAGTTGAATGACATCCCACCAGTACCAACAAGCCCTGATGAGGAATATTCACTTACAGGCGATTTTGACGGAGATGGCAGAATTGATTTAGCGTTCTACAAAGGCCGCGATATCAATACTTACGTCTCTAAATGGCAGGTATGCTTGGCGAATGGGACAGGCTTTACTTGCACAGGCGAGTACAACGGCCCAGTAGAAGGGAACAACTCACTCGGAACTAAAGGAAAGTTAGTTGGTGACTTTAATGGTGATGGTCGCGCGGATATCGCTGGTTATGGTCATATAAATAACCATACTAATAATTGGCAGGTTGCATTCTCGAATTTTTCGACTGGCACAACCACCACGACTAGTACATTTGGGTTTGGCATTAGCGAACTAAATAGAGAAGCAGTCTTCACATTTCCTTATAGAAGCATCGTCGCCGATATGAATGGTGATGGTTTGGCTGATTTAGTCGCCGCTGAAGAAAATCAGGGCGATATCAACAGATCTAAATGGCGTGTTTGCATATCAAAGGGCGATGGCACTTTTTCTTGTAGCTATTGGCCTGGCCGTTGGTATCAAAATATATTCAGCGTAATGGGTGACTACAATGGTGACGGTCGTACTGATATTGCTGAATTTCAAACTGGAGTAGGCTGGAATGTCTGTCTTTCCACAGGCGTTAGCTTTAATTGCCAGACTTGGGGTGGCGCTGTTCCAAGTGCGGGTGACACAACCAATTACTTTCAATTTAATTTGGCGGGTGACTTTGACGGCAACGGTAAGACTGATATTGCAATTTATTCAGGCGCTAGTGCAGATCATTGGAAAGTCATTGGCGCCACGGGCGCGACCCCTGACCTCATGGCCAAAGCCAAAGATGGCCTTGGCAAAGAAGTCAACTTCACCTACAAGCCACTTACGTTAACTGGTGCAGGTAACATCTATACAAAAGGTGCTGGAGCTGTATTTCCTTTGTTGGATATTCAGTCCCCCATGTACCTTGTGTCCCAAATGTCCACCAATGATGGCATCGGTGGTGTGCGTAATTTCTCCTACCAGTACAAAGACTTGAGGGGGCATTCGCAGGGTGCGGGCTTGCTGGGCTTTGCCGAGCGCACGGTGAAAGATGAACTGACGAATCGCCATACGCGCACCCAGTATTCGCACGACTATCTCAATCGCCTCGCTGGTATGCCACTTAAAACCGAGCTTTCGGTTGGCACTAATGGCTGTAACGTCAGCAACACCTGCTTATCGCGCAGCACAATGCAGCATGCGTCGAGTGCTGCTAATGGTGTCCCCACATCGCCTTTGCAATTGCAAATATGGACAACATTTACCACTGAGACGAAATCTGAGACATTCGACCCGAATGTTTCCACCACCATGGCTTACCTCACCACCACAAGCACATCGCCAGCGCCCAACGCCTTTGGCAATTTAAGCAATAGCAGCACTTCCACCAATGATGGCTTCAGCAAATCCACCACCACTACTTATTTTGATGGCGGTGGCAATGTCAGCACATGGCTGTTGGGTCGCCCCGATCTAGTAACTGTCACATCGAACGCACCTGGTTCAAGCATCGCTCGCGCATCGTCCTTTACCTACAAAGCCAACTCACATCTGGTTGAGACCGAAACTATCGAGCCGAGCGGCGCAAGTGACCTCAGGCTCAGTACAGCCTATTCGTATGACACCGTAGGCAACCGCACCAGCACCACCATCTCTGGCGCGGGCGTCACATCACGTCAATCTATTGTTAGCTACAGCGGTGACCCTAACAAACGCTTTGCCACTAGCGCCACCAATGCACTAGGCCACTCCGCTAGCAGCGCCTATCTTGATCGCTTTGGGGCGGTAACCCTTACAACCGATGCAAATGGTATCTTCTCGCGCACACGCTATGATCGCCTCGGTAGAAAAGTTGCGGCATATAGCAGCTTAGGTACTAATCAACAAACCTGTTATCACGGCAACACTGAACCCAACAATACTGTTCTTTGTCAGCGCGCTATTCTTGGTGCGGTCATGTCAATCACTACTACCACTACTGGAGCACCAAGCTCAACCTCACACGTTGACCTCCTCGGTCGTGAAATCCGTCGCGACACCTACGGCTACAGTGGCGCACTCGTTTCAGCGGTAACCGAGTACGATAGCCGTGGTCGCAAGACCCGCACATCGCGACCATTTTATTCTGGTGAGACACCGACCTACACTAACTTCAATTACGAAGACGACACCAAGCTGCATCGCCTGCTCAGTGAAACTGACGCCAACAATGGCACCACTACCTACGTTTACGACGGCTTTACCGGAAGAGTCACCCGTAATCCCGGCGGTGGCGTTGCCACCCAAACCACCACTCGCGTCTCTAATAGCCAAGGCTGGAACACCTCCGTTACCGACGCCAATAATCAAACCACCAACTTTGCCTACGACGCGTTGGGCAATCTTTTGCAAGTCACCAAGCCCGACGGTTCGCAGGTGACGATGACCTATGACCTCCGCTCGCGTAAGAAGTCGCTCGTTGACCCTGATGCCGGCACGATTAACTACACCTACAACGCCTATGGTGAATTGCTCACTGAGAATGTTGTCGGCGGGCGCGGTACGCCAGCGGGCACACCTAATCAATACGATGTGCTGGGTCGCCTCACGTCACGTGCTGAGTCTGCCAATGGCAAGCTCACCGCCACGACTAATGTGTACGACTGCGCCAACGCCAAAGGCAAGCTCTGCACAGAAAAGCTCGATCAGCCTTCAGGCTCGACTACCCGCAGCTACGCCCGTGACAACCTCTCACGCGTCAGCGAAGTGAGTACCGAGATCATCGACATCATTACCGGCACGGTGAGCACCCCAACACGACTGAAGACATTCATCAGCCAATCGCGTTACGACAGCCTAAGCCGCCCCAAGCTCTACCGCTACCCGATATCCGGCTTAACGCTACAAAACGACTACAACGCGCTGGGCTTTACCGCCGCCGTGCGCGAGCTACGCAGCACCGGTGACGTAATCCACTGGCAGGCCAATAGCCGCAACGCTAATGGCCAAATCACCAGCATGAATGTTGGTGGCCAACCCGCAGGCACCACCACCACCACCAAAACCTACGACAGCATTGGTCGCCTCAAAACCATCAATACCGGCGCATTACAAGCCGCCAGTTACGATTGGGATTTGGTCGGTAATCTCACCCGCCGCAGCGACACCGCCGCCAATGCGGTCAGCGCTTTTGCCAACAGTAGCAACGAAACCTTCTGCCACGACAAGCTCAACCGCGTCACCCACGTAGCCGCCAGCGCACTCAATTGCGCCAGCCCCGGTGCCGCGCAATTTAGCTACAGCCCGCTCGGCAACCTCACCAAGTCTGGTGTTGCCACCACCTACCAAGCCAACGGCAACAAACTCCTCACCGTCAACGGCCAAACAGTGCAATACGACGTCGGCGGTAATATCACCAATGACGGCAGCCGCTTATACACCTACAACGCCTTCGACATCCCCGACAGCATCACCCAAACGGTAACAACACCAACCAACCCCGGCACCTACCAAAGCCAATGGGGATTTGGCCCGGATAAGCAGCGCACCTATGAAGTGACCAGCAAGGCCACCACTACGAATGGGACGACCTTCAACCCGCTGACCATGACTTGGTTCGCCAGCCCCGGCCATTTCGAGGTTGATGAAGAAAAAGAGGCCAACGGCAACTGGAAGCTCAACGAATGCCGCCATACCATCGGCAGCCCAGAAGGCAACATCGGGCTTGTCGTCACCAACTGTGCCAATCACAGCCAAAGCAGTGACTTTACCGATCGCTACTACCTCAAAGACCACTTAGGTTCA
>JANNWG010000006.1:0-55262 GCA_031414695.1 Burkholderiales bacterium | reverse complement strand
GGGGGCTTGCGCTAAGGCTAATTGACGACGTTTGGCTTCACCCATTTGGTGAGTCCTCCTGTGGTGGTAAAACACTCGGAATCCCGCACCCAGTATAGGGGGGTTGTGTTTAGAGATGAGGTTGACTGCCGTTTATAGGATAAATTAAATAAAAAAGCCGATTAGAAGTTACTAATAGGCTTTTTACTATTTGATCTAGACAATTAGTCATTACGTATTGATGTTTCCTAATTAGTGCGTTTTACTTTTTTGCTAAATCGCGCCTCAAGTGATTCGCCTAACTGATCCCACACATAGCGCATCCGGCGACTTCGCTGCAACTCATTGTGAGCGCATAGCCAAACTTCTTGCTTGATACCGATATGATTGGCCAACACTCGTCTCAGGCCAGGTCGTTCGGCGGCAATATCAACAAAGTACATACCGAGTGTTGCCCCACATTCAACTGATGCGTGCAGCGACATCATGGAATCACTTCGCCAGCGAAATCGTAACGGCGTATCAGGCACTGGGCCGTGTAGTGCTTGTGCCAGCGGCATTGGCTCGCGGTCAAAACCGGCAAGTGCTGCGCCTTCAGGCTGTGTAAAGTTGATTGGTTCGCCAAACCGTGCGATATAGTCTTCATGGGCAAATAGCCCTAACTCAGTCTCGCCAACTTTGCGCGCGATTAAATCGTCCTGTTTTGGTCGAAAATGACGCACGGCGATATCGGCATCACGTCGAAGCAAATTGTCGCTGCGGTTTGATACTGCTAATTCGATTTCAAGTTCAGGCTGCTCACGCAACAGTGGCGTTAATAGGTGCGGCACAACGTAATACCCGTAAGCTTCAGAAACGGCTATTCGTACTACGCCAACAATCCGTTCGTTATCTTCAGAGAAAATGCGCGCCGCTTCACGAATTGCGTAATGCATAGGCAACGTGGCTTCAAATAGCACGTGCGCCCGCTTATTGGGTTTGAGACTGCCGGGTAACCGCACAAAAAGAGGTTCAGCCAACAATATCTCTAGCTCCCTAAGATGGCGACCCATACTTGGTTGCGTGGTGTTCAATCTTCGTGCGGCCTCAGTGAGGGTGCCAGTTTCGTAAATCGCGAGAAATGAACGCAGTAAATTCCAGTCGTTAAATAGCGGGCCTGGTGGATTTGCGGCTGTCATTTTTTCAGTTTTGGATGGGTGTTTGGGCATGGATCTATTTTTGCAGAACTGGTGCGTTTATTGATCATACATTTTTGTATGGTTGTCATTTGCGCGACAGCGTAGTCAGTTCAAGACGTTTCTACGATAGTGACGGCGTTAACTTCGATAAGCAAGACTTACATTCTACGAAAGGTCTCAACATGCAATTTATGTCCACACAAAACAAAATGTTGTTCAATACAGCATTGGTTGTTGCGCTGTCAGTCAGTGGTTGTGCCAGCATTGGTGCACCAGAACAATCAAGTACCTTGGCTGCATACGAGCAACTGACCCTTCAGGCCGACGGTACACGTAGTTGGCGAAACACAACAACCGCTAAAATTAGCAATGTTCGCATTGACCAGCAGGCAATTATTTTTGCGCCTGACGTCCGAATTAATGATGAGCAGAAACAAACATTGCGTCAGACATTTTCTGAAGCATTGGTAAAGCAGTTCAGTGAAGCGGGTGTTCGTGTTGTTGACTCAACATTCGTATCGTCCGAGACAAATGTAGTCACAGTACGCGCGAACATCACCGCAGTTGAGCTCGCTTCTCCCACACTTAATGTGGTGACCACCCTTTTGCTATTTATGCCAGTTTCGCGCGGCAGTATTTCTCTTGAAATTGAAGCGTTATCTGCTAAAGATAATCAGCGGATTGCTGCCATCGCATTTAGTGGCATTGCCGGTGTAAGTGATTTTGGATCAGCATTCGATGGTGTCGGACATGCCAAGCTACAGGCCAATATCGCAGCAACCAAATTTGTGGCGCTGGTGACGGATGGGCAAAAAAAATAGCCCCAGAAATTCTGGATTCAAGGTTTTATTAATTCCAAACTCTATTAAGGACAAGCATGTCAAATCACTTAAACCTCAATCCTAATCGTCGCCGTGTAATTGGTCTTATCGGTGGGGGTATGGTACTCGCGAGCACTGGGCTGGCGGGCTGCTCAAACACATATCCCGATACAGCTGTGCAGCCGTGGTATGCAGCTGCTGAGCATGCTGATGTGCGTCGCTTCATGCTCTCATATGCTTTGCTCGCACCCAATCCACACAATCGCCAGCCATGGGTAGCTGATTTACGCCGCAAGGACGAAATCACACTCGTATGTGATAAAGAGCGTTTGTTACCAGAAACTGATCCGTTTGGTCGGCAAATATTAATAGGCTGCGGCGCATTTATAGAGCTCGCTGTCATTGCTGCTGCAGAACGCGGGGTAAGAGTCCAAGTAGAGGCATTTCCAGAAGGCGAGCCCAGTTCGAAAGAATTGCCCGGCGGATATATAGTTGCACGCTTGATTTTAACGGCGGATTCAACTCTTCAGCGTGACCCACTGTTTACGCAGATTCGCAGGCGGCGCACAAACAAAAACGTATATGACAATACGCGTCAATTGCCACCATCGCTTTGGCAAGAATTTAAATCAAGTGCTGCCACGCACAACTTGCATTCTGGCGAAGTAATTGACGTTGCGCGCAAGCAACAAATGCAGAAACTAACGCGCGAATCTTTTCAAACAGAAATGACAACTTCGCGAACATGGCTTGAAACAGCACATTTACTGCGCGTTGGCCCAGCTGAAATTAAGCAGCATCGTGACGGTATTGGGATTATGGGAACGATGGCGCGCCTGTTGAACAGCGTTGGAATGTTTGATCGTTTTGAAACACCTTCGCCCGGTAGCTCAGGTTATAAGCGCGTGATGGAACGCTGGTTGCCATTCGAAACGGGTAGCGGCTATTTTTGGATAGCATCACGTGGTAACAGCCGTCTCAGTCAGTTTGTAAGTGGACGCGCCTATGTGCGAGCGCACCTGCAAGCAACTGCCAATGGCGTCGAGATGCACCCACTTTCGCAACCGTTACAGGAGTTTGCAGAAGTGCGTCCGCAGAATATTGCTATTTATCCATTGCTAGGACTCAATCCTGCTGAGCACACGCTACAAATGTTGGCACGCGTGGGTTACAGCTCGGTTCCTGCTCAACCCACGCCACGGCGTGATCTCGAGCAGATGATTAAATTGTCACAAGCTTGAAGTTGCTCTAAGGCAAATATGCTATATCGTCAACGACGGGTCATGTTGCTAGTCTGCATCGGTCTAGCACTTTCCATTTTATTGAATGTCGCTTTAACTAAGTGGGCTTTGTTTACCGATCTCGCTAAATTACCTATAGCTGGCTCGTCTTTGCTATCACCAATTGCACTTTGGGCAGTTGCATGGGGAGCATTTGAGTTTGTTATCGTTATTCTGATGATATGTACATTTACGAGCGCGCGAAGCCGAGGATTTATACTAATTACAAAATTACTTATGTACTATTTTATGGTGCAATTACTTGCTTGCGTGTTGGAAATAATGGTCACTGGTGTAGTGAGTCTGATGATGTTTCACAACCTCAGTCGCTTTTTGCTGATCGTTTCATTGCTTACGTTAATCGTCAGCATACTAGACCTAAACTTGGCGAGAGATCGTATTCGCGAAGCAAGACGTGTAGCAAAGAGGCGTTCATTGCAAGGACAAGTACTTAGAGTACATGTTTAGGACTACATGTCGGATAACCTTGCCGACATTTGTTACTGGTATTTTTCAATATAGTCGTCAGTTTCTAACTCGAAGTATGATCATTTGTATATCGCATGTGAGTTCATAACATGCGAATTGCAGTAGGCAGCACGTAATACAATACTCGTACATCCAAACAGTATCACCAGCAACGATAACAAAATATTTAATAAAAAAGCCCGTTGGTGTCAATCAACGGGCTTTATGTTATTTGCGTAACCAAGATGACGTTACCAAATCTTCCACCAAGATTTACCAGTACTGGCGGCAGTTTTGCTAACCAAACTATTTTGCGGAAAGTTAGTTTCTAGCACGCGACGTGATGCTGTTGCTAATTCGGGCATACCCATTTTTTCGTAGGCTTGTACTGTGATGACCAGCGCTTCTTCGGCAACAGGTGCTTGCGGATAGCGCGTGATAACCGTTTGGGCGCGATTCACTGCTGCCAGATAGCCACCGCGATTAAAGTAGTAGCGAGCGACAGATAAATCATGTTTCGCCAAGGTATTAACGAGATACACCATGCGGGCACGTGTGTCATCGGCGTAAATACTTTCAGGGAAACGGCTGGCTAATTCTTTGAATACATCGAATGAATCGCGCAGGGCTTTCGGGTCGCGCTCGGCTGGATCAAGTTTTAACACTGAGCCAAAAATACCTAAGTCGGGTTTGAAATACGCTAAGCCCTTTATGTAGAGCGCGTAATCAAGAGCAGGGTGATTGGGGTGTAGCTTCATGAAACGATCAGCGGCAGATACGGCTTGCGCGGTTTCATTATCCTTATAGTTTGCGTAGGCAATATCGAGCTGCGCTTGCTGGGTGTAACGGCCAAACGGGAAGCGTGCTTCAAGCTGCTCATAAAGCTTAATCGCACCTTGGTTATTGCCGGAATCTAATTCGGCTTTGGCGTTCTCATAAAATTTTTCGACGGTCCAATTTTTTGGGCTATCGGTATTTTTATCGCCAAAAAGTCCGCAGCCCGTGATGGCGATTGGCAATATGAATGCAGCCAATAGCGTGCGCGCAAATGATGTAGAGCGAGAAGATAAAGGGGAACGTGTCATACTTTCAACCATGCAATCAAACGATTTTGAAGACGACGATTATAGCCTAGCGCCTGCCATTGAGGTAGCCCGCACGTCGCAGGTCACACCAACCAATATTAAAGTGCCGCTGAGCCTATCAGGAAGCCGGTTAGACGCGGCATTGGCGAGCTTGTTCCCCGATTTTTCTCGCAGTCGCTTGGCGGCACTGGTAAAAACCGGCGATATTTTAATAAATGCTGTCACAGCACTACCTAAAACCAAGCTCCTCGGTGGGGAAATGCTCACCGTAAATCTTAAGCCACGCGATGATGAGCAAGCGTTTGTGCCGGAAGATTTAGCTCTTGATGTGGTTTTTGAGGATCACGATGTCATTGTGATCAATAAACCGCCCAATTTAGTCGTGCATCCGGCGGCTGGCAATTGGTCGGGAACAGTTTTGAATGGCATTTTGTATCGTTATCCAGAAACGGCTAGTGTGCCGCGTGCGGGCATCGTGCATCGGCTTGATAAAGACACCAGTGGGTTGATGGTTATCGCGCGCAATGAGGCGGCACAATTAGCGTTAGTCCGGCAGTTGCAAGCGCATACCGTTACGCGCCGCTATGCCGCCTTGGTGCGCGGGCATGTGCACGACGATGGTACGGTCGATGCGCCGATTGGCCGCCATCCACGTGATCGCGTAAAGATGTCGGTAGTGAATGGCATCGGGCTTGGCGGCGGTAAGCACGCGGTAACGCATTATCGGGTGGAGGACACGTTTCGTTTCCATAGCTTAGTTGAGTGTCAGCTTGAAACAGGTCGCACCCATCAAATACGTGTGCATATGGCGTCAATTGGTTTCCCACTTGAAGGCGATAGCGTCTATGGCAAGGGCATTAAAGGGTTATCACCGCTTTTGCACGATGCAGTGGCCAACTTTAACCGTCAAGCGCTACATGCAAAAGCGCTTGCATTTGAGCATCCAAAAACAAAAAAAATTGTCTCCTTTGAATCCGATATTCCCGATGATATGGATGCGCTGATCGAGGCTGTTGCCGCCGTCTGATGTTGAAACTTAGCGATTGCATCGAGCCTAACTGGCCAGCGCCAAAAAATGTTCGCGCGATATTGACGACCCGCGCTGGTGGTGTCAGCCAAAATACTGACAAAGGCAATCTTGCAAGCTTGAATTTAGGCAAAAGTGTCGGTGACGATCCTGCGTCAGTATTGGAAAATCGTCAGCGTCTAGCCACGCTCATCGGCCATCAACCTAATTGGATTAGCCTCGTACACGGTACTAATGTTGCCATGCTTGACAATGCAACATCAACTAACAGTATCGTTGCTGACGCGGCCGTTGCACGCCGTCAAGGCGTAGTGTGTACGGTAACCATGGCAGATTGTTTGCCTGTGCTATTTACTGACATCACAGGCAGCGTGGTGGCGGCAGCACACGCTGGCTGGCGCGGGTTGGCGGCAGGCGTACTCGAATCCACTATTACCGCGATGCAAGTTCCACCGCAGTCCATCATCGCATATATGGGGCAAGCGATTGGTCCGACTCAATTTGAGGTGGGTGAGGATGTGCGTGCGGCGTTTTTGCACAACAATAAAAACACTAATATTGACGGATGTTTCCAGCTATTTATGGTCGAAGATGCCCGTAAATACTGGGCTAACATATTTATGCTGGCGCGCATCAAATTGGAAGCCGCTGGCATCCCAGCCGCGCAAATTTACGGTGGTGAGTTGTGTACGGCGAGTGATGCCACACGCTTTTTTTCTTACCGACGCGAGGGTAGAACGAGAAGGCAGTCAGGTCGTATGGCAGCGCTAATTTGGCGTGAATAGAAGTGACAACTGGAGCGGCAAGTGGGTGGCGTGCTAAAATATTGCAATTCAGTTGCAAATATAAACGTTAGCAAAAAACTCTCAAGCACCAAATGATTCTTACCTACATCATCGTTGCCGCCCTGATCGGCGGCATTATTTCTGTCTCACTGGCGGCGACTATTGCCTGGCGCATTCAGCCGAAATTAATTCCACTTTTTGTGAGCTACGCCGTTGGCGCGATGTTAGGTGTGGTGTTCTTGGATTTGTTACCGCATATTTTTGAATCCACCACCCAATATCACACCGTGGCGGGCTGGATTTTGGGCGGCATTCTCGGTTTTTTTGCGCTGGAAAAAATGGTGTTGTGGCGTCACAGCCATGATCATGGCGCAGAGTTTGCCGCACTAGCTAATGAGCCTATCGGCGCGCATTCGCATCATGCACCACACGCATCACATTCGACTGAAGCAAGCAAAAAATCATCAGCATGGATGGTCATCATCGGCGATGGCTTTCATAATTTCACCGATGGCTTGGCGATTGCGGCTGCATTTGTTGCCGATGTTCGCCTCGGTATTGTTACCGCCATTGCCATCATCGCGCATGAGTTGCCGCAAGAGTTAGGCGATTTTTTAGTCTTAATGCACTCTGGTTTTACGAAACGCCAAGCGCTGTTTTGGAACATGGTGTCAAGCATGGCGACCTTAGTGGGCGCCGTGATGGCGTACTTTTTATTGCAAGCGATGCAATCGTACTCATACATTTTCTTATGCCTCGCGGCGGCGAGCATGATTTATGTAGCGATTGCGGATTTGATTCCGGGGCTACATCGCCGCACATCGCTTAAAGATTCACTCGCCCAATTTGCGCTGATCGGCTTGGGCGTTGGCTCCATCATGTTGGTGCACACTATCATCGGCCACTGATGGGGTTTCTTGCTGCTGTTTTGTTTGCGCACGCAATTGTTTATGCCGCTTTCGTGCTGGCCCGCCAAATAACCAGAGCAGCAGTAAGCAAGGCGCAAAACCAAAAAAGAAAAACGTCAGTACGCCAGCGGTAATACTCGACTCTGTCATCGCCATTAAAACGACAACATAAAGCCACGCGATTGCAACAATATACATAGGGGTGTGTTCAGTGCGAAAATTAGCGATTGATTGATTAATAAAGATAAGCATACGCGATGTCATCACAAAATCCAGCGCTGCATCAACAACTCCCCGCAAATTTTCAAGGCGCTAGCGCGAATGACAAACGCTTCGCCAGTCAAGCATGGCAAACGTTACCGCAATTTCGGTTGCTCGCTGACGCTTATCTAGCTACCAGCCAAGCGCTACTTAACGGCTTGAACGCTGCTCCACTCGACGATGTCCAAAAAAAACGCGCACACTTTTTTCTAAAGCAATATTTAGATGCGATGTCACCGTCCAATTTTTTGGCGACTAACCCTGAAGCACTCAAACTCGCAGTAGAAACTAAGGGCGAATCCATCAAGCTAGGGCTTGAAAATTTACAAGCGGATATTGCAAAAGGTCACGTTTCGATTACCGATGAGAGCGCATTTGTTGTTGGTAAAAATATTGCCGTCTCCCCTGGCGCGGTGGTATTTGAAAATGATATTTTTCAGTTAATTCAATATTCGCCACTGACTGCAGATGTGTATCTGCGGCCGATTTTATTTGTACCACCTTGTATCAATAAATTTTATATTCTCGATTTAACGCCTGAAAATTCCCTAATTCGTTATGCCGTAGCCGAGGGCCACACGGTATTTGTTGTCTCATGGCGCAATGTCAATGCCGCACTCGGTCACTTAACTTGGGATGACTACATCGCCAAAGGCGTCATCAAGGCCATAGACACCGTGCGCCTCATTACCAATGTGGAGAAAATCAACGCGCTAGGCTTCTGTGTTGGTGGCACCATGCTTGCCACGGCATTGGCGATACTACGCCGCATGGGGCACGATGTCGTTGCAAGTGCGACCTTCCTCAATACCTTCGTTGATTTCACCGATGTGGGCGATATTAATGCCTATATCGACGACGCCTTCATCGAAAAACGTAAGGCCGAAGTAGGCGAGGGCGGCATAGTCAGTGGCAGCGAATTATCCTTTGCGTTTTCATCTTTGCGTGCCAATGATTTGATATGGAGCTACGTTATTAGCAACTACCTCAAAGGCAACAAACCACCTGCATTTGATTTGCTTTATTGGAATGCCGACAGCACTAATTTGCCAGGCCCATGGTACTGCTGGTATGTGCAAAACACCTACGTCGATAACAATCTGATCAAGCCCGATAAACTCACGGTATGCGGTGTGCCAGTTGATATGCATTATGTTGACGTACCCGCGTTTGTCCTTGCTGCTAAAGAAGACCATATCGTACCGTGGCGCTCGGCCTACGCCAGCGCGGCTTTATTTAGCGGCGATGTCAAATTCAGCCTTGGCGCATCAGGACACATTGCTGGTGTGGTCAACCCCGCATCAAAAAATAAACGCAGCTTTTGGTCTGGCGACAGCGTTAAAGTATCAGCCGATAATTGGGAAAAAAGCGCCACCGAAACCCCCGGTAGTTGGTGGACGCCCTGGTCGAATTGGCTCGCGCCTTTCAGTGGCCGCAAAATTGCTGCGCGTACGCGATTAGGCGCAGATGATTTCCAACCGATTGAAGCTGCACCGGGGCGCTATGTGCTGGAGAAAGCGTGAGAGTTGATCACGCTGAAATCGTAAAAGCCCACTATTGATGAGCATTTTGGCGAAGTAATGGCTGAAAACACCCGCCAATAAAAGAGTTTGCTATTTGGGAACTTCTCAAAACCGCGTGTCTTCCCGGCGAAGGCCAGGACCCAATTTTGTAAGTTACTGAAGTGTAAAGAAAATTGGTCCCCGGCCTTCGCCGGGGCGACAGTTTTTAAGGTTTTTAGAAGCTCCCATTTAAAATTTACGCTAGCCGGGGATGTCAATTTCTAAGCGACTAAAGCATCGGTAAGGCATCACCAGGCCATGCCGCAACGCCTTCATCAATACCAGGGGACGCCATACCCGGCTGCAGCGATTGATTGCCAACCAACGCGCGCTCAACTGCTTTCCAGACGGTCGGGACAGTAATGTCGTTCATGGGGACTTTTTCGCGACAGGTTGGGCCGGCCTGCGGGTGGTCAATTGCAAATAGCGCAGGATGGTCGAGCGGTTTATATAAGGCACTTGGAATAATAGGGTGATAAAGCACAACCATCGGTTTTTTGAGCGTGCTGAAAAGGTGACTTGGGCCAGTATCAATACCGACATACATATCAAGGTGCGACATGATGGCAGCAGACTCGCGCAGTGGCGTTTCGCCAGCAAAATTAACGACGCGATCACGTAGCGCGCGGGCGAGTTGATCAATGCGCGCTTTGTCGCTGGGCGCACCGAAACAGACAAAGCGCGCCGACGGGAATTGCTGGACTATTTGTAAACCAAGCTCAATAAAGCGATCAATCGGCCAATCACGCCATGCCTTAGTTGCAAAGCTCGCCACTTGAAACCCAATGATGGGAAAATGCACCCCGCCTAATACTGCGCGTAATTTATCCGCTGCGGCTTCACGCTCAGCCTTAGAGACAACGTAATCGAGTGGATAGCCTTGCGCAGCAATGCCGCATGCTTTTACCATTGATAGAAAACGCGCCACCGCATGAATACTATTCGGCAGCGGCATGTCAAAAGCAAGTGCGAGTTTGGCATTGAGGGCGCTATCTTTCTGGCTTTCAGCAATAACCTTTTCAGTTTTACGCAGCGCGTATTTAACTAGTGCGCTGTCTTGCCCCCAAACAAAGGCGAGGTCGTACTCAGGCTTGGTAAACGCATCTTTCCAACCACGTAGCCATGCGGATTTTTTGCTGATGGCACCTACCTTGGCCAAATACGGCAAATGTTGGTAAACCGTATAGCGTTGCGGATGCCCCAAGCACGTAATGGCGGCATTGGGAAAATGCTTTGCAATCGCTCGAATAGCAGGGGTAGCGAGCAGCGTATCGCCGATACGCGTCACGTTAATAATAAGGATGCGTTTGACTAGCTTTGCTTCTTGCTCGGTAAATTTCATATTGAAAACTCAGGCTCGTAGCGTGAAAACCATTGCTCTAGCACCGTGAGCGCCCAAATGCGTCCTGCATGATTGTGTTTGCCTGACTTATGGTGCGCTTGCAATCGGGTGAGCGCGCCGTCACGGAATATGCCGCGCTTTTGCAGGCCATGGCTACCGAGCGCTAACTCAACATGCGGCTTTAATTGCCCATCCAGCCAATCAGAAAGCGGCATTACAAAGCCTTGCTTGCCACGATGGATGATGTCATTTGGCAAATACTTAGCCGCGCATTTTTTTAAAATATATTTGGTGGTGTTCTCACGTTGCTTGAGGTTAGGGTCTAGCTGTGCAACAAACTCCACAAAGCGATGATCCAAATAAGGCACCCGCGCCTCTAGCGAATATGCCATTGTGGCGCGATCAACCTTGGTGAGCAAATCATCGGGTAACCAAAGCTTGGTATCGACATACATAATTTTCTCAATGTAATCGCGCGCATCACATTCATCAAAAAATTTTGCTGCATAGTCGGCAATATGTGAGCGCTGCTGCGCTATTAAGGCATCCGAAAATAATGATGGTTGCATAGCCGTATCAAATACGTTTGGTATCGTTGCATAGCGCTTGTTAAGCGGCAGCATGATGGCTTTGACCAGCCTATCTTTGCGCGCAGCAGCGGGCAGTGCGCGTAGCAACTGTGGCAGAGGCGAGCCGGTCGAACCGAGCAGGGCGGATAGTTTTTCTTCCTTTACACGCTTACGATAATTGCTGTAGCCCGAAAATAATTCATCCGCGCCTTCGCCAGTCAGCGCGACAGTCACGTGTTGTCGAGTGAGCTTTGAGAGCAACATCGTTGGCAGTGCTGCTTGGTCACCAAACGGCTCGTCAAACACATCGACCCAATCGGTAAAGGATGCTGTCACGTCGTTCGCCGATACCATTAATTGATGATGTTTGCTTCCCAAATGTTGGGCTACTCGCGCGGCTTCATCGTGCTCACTTTGGGTGGTGTCTGCCGAACCTTGATTGTTAAGGAAGCCTAAATTAAACGTCTCAATTGGCTTGGCCGTAATGTCAGTCATCAGCGCCGCAATCAAACTTGAATCAATCCCACCACTAACGAATGCACCCAATGGCACATCGGCTATCAGCATTGATTTGACTGACGATCTTAATTCGCGATCAAGCGCGTCTGTGGCGTCTAGTTCGTTCAACGCTAATTTTTTGAGAAAACTTGGTTGCCAATACTTCCACGTCTTAATTTCGGCGGTGGCGGTATTGAGCCGAATGGCATGACCGGCGGCGAGTTTGCGAATAGATTTGTAAATAGTCAGCGGCGCCGGAATGTATTGGCACTCTAAAAAAATATTCAGCGCATCAACATCAATATCATGTGACACCGCTGGATGTGCAATGATGGCTTTTAATTCGGAGGCGAATAAAAAAGTGGTGCCATCCCAAGCCGTATGTAGCGGCTTCACGCCGATATGATCACGTGCCACCAAAAGCGATTTCAAATGATGGTCATAGCAGGCGAATGCAAACATGCCTTGCAGTTTGGTGAGTGCCTCGTCACCCCATTGGGCTATGGCATGTAGGACAACTTCAGTATCGCCATTGGTGCGAAATTGTTTGCCCAAGGCGCGTAACTCGTCGCGTAGCGCAATGTAGTTATAAATTTCACCGTTAAAGACCAATGAGTACCGCATGTCAGCGCTTGTCATTGGCTGCGTACTGGCGACAATATCAATGACTGACAAACGCCGATGTCCTAAATGCACATTGTCTAAGTTGAAATAACCTTCTGCGTCTGGGCCGCGGTGGCTAAGACGACGATTCATCTTTTGTAGCGTTTGCGCGGCATCGTAATCGGTACGCGCAAAGGTGACAAACCCACTTAAGCCGCACATAGGTTGAACCTTAATAATATTGAGGTGCGCGCAAAAGTCATCAAGACAGCTTAGTAAGTTGAATTACCTGATTTTACAAGGCAGAAAGCCTATTCGCCGTTTTCGTCGATATTGACGACAATACTGCCTAACGTATTGAATTTGCAGTATTTTGCTTTAATAAATTATAGCTTCAGGCTATAATTATCCTGTTTTCCAAAGGGGAGTAGCTTGTCTGTCTAGTCACGTAACATCGCGCAACACATTGCGCACGACTTCACAGATTTTCCACATCGTCAATACGAAACTTATACAGTTTCCGGTGCGGTTAGCGTTTCAGCATTGAAACGTGAGCAAGACCTTTGCACATCTGGTTGATGTGGCAAAGGCGCTTTATCTGAATTATCAGAATGTCTCTTGTCCATCATTTATTTTGATTTGGCATGGTTCGCTTCTACCTTAGGGATTTTAAAAATGTTTGAAACTATCGGTACACCCATGATGTGGGTGGGATTTACAATTTTCGTGATCATCGCGCTGGTGGTCGATTTAGTATTGCTTGATCGTAAAAAAGGGCAAAAAGTCACCTCCAAAGAGGCCGTTGTTTGGTCGTTGGTGTGGATTTCACTCTCGTTTGTATTCGCGGGGTTACTGTGGGTTTATTTAGACGGGCAATTTAATCGTGAATTTGCCAACCTAAAAGTTACTGAATTCCTCACAGGTTATTTGATTGAAAAATCCCTCTCGGTCGATAACATTTTTGTTTTCCTGATGATTTTTACTTTCTTTGCGGTGCCGCCTGAGTTTCAGCGTCGAGCCTTAGTCATCGGCGTAATCGGTGCGATTGTCTTGCGCGTGATTATGATTTTGATCGGCGCATGGTTGATTTCACAATTCCACTGGCTGCTCTATGTATTTGGCGCATTCTTGCTATTTACGGGCGTAAAAATGCTGATTTTTGCAGATGTGAAGCCAGATCTGAATCAAAACCCGTTACTTAAATTTATCCGCAAACATTTCAAATTAACCGATGACTTTCACGGCGAGCAATTTACGGTATTAAAAGATGGCATTAAATATTTCACGCCACTGTTCGTCGTTATTGTGATGATAGGTATTACTGACGTGGTATTTGCAGTTGACTCCATACCGGCAATCTTTGCGATAACGGAAGATCCTTTTATCGTCATGACATCGAATATTTTTGCGATTCTAGGTCTGCGCGCGCTGTACTTTTTATTAGCCGACTTAGCGAATCGCTTTCACTTGCTCTCTTACGGTTTGGCGTGCGTGTTGATTTTTGTCGGTACTAAAATGCTGATTGTTGATTTCTACAAGATTCCGGTGTTTATTTCGCTCGGTGTCGTCGCAATTATTTTGTTGGCATCCGTATTACTAAGCTGGTTTACCGAGCCAAAGGATGAGGGAACAAAAGCGGCATAACAATGAAACGCTAAAGTCGTTGTTTAGCGTGCTTTTCCAAGCATAAGTCCTTCAAGATGCCCGCCGATATTAGCGTTTATCGGTTGGCATCTTGCTTTATAAAGTTCATGAAGCGCGTTGTATTTGCGATTGAGTTTCAGTAGACTTACGCGTTTTTCGCATTTCACGCTGCTTGCGTGCGGTACGTAATGTAATTTGTAACTCGGGTATGGTTAAATCGTCTCATCAGTTTCGATTATTCGACAGTGCTAAACAATAAAAATATTGTATGCGCGCAAGGAGAACAGCATGGCAACAGCAAAAAAAACCGCGGCTAAGTCAACTAAGTCAGCAAAACCAACCGCTAAAAAAGTGGTTAAAAAGGTGGCGGCTAAGGCGGTGAAGATTGTTAAGGTTGTAAAAAAACAGCCTGCCACAAAGGTAAAAGTTGCCACGAAGGCAGCCAAGCCTAAAGCAAAAGTCGCGAATTCGAAACCTAAACCAGCAGCCAAAAATGCTGTTGCGAAAAAGAAACCAGCGCAGAAACTTGCGCAAAAAGTTGTCAAAAAACCTGTAAAAAAAATGACGAAACCTGTACCAAAGCCCACAGCTAAAAAAGCAAATATTGCTGCCAAACCTACGCCTAAGGTAACGAAAGTAACAAAAAAAGCTGCAAAAACACCAGCCCAGCCCATTAACCCTATTAAAACCAGTAAAGCTTTACCAAACGTGACCTCAAAATCAAACGCAAAACTCGCCACAACTTCAGCACCTGTAATCGAAACCAAGGTTGAAGTAAAACTCGTCAAATTAACTAAAGCAGAAAAACTCAGTAAAGCCACAAAAGCTGTTGTTGCTGCGACGACACCACTCGTCAAAGGTGCCAAAGGCGCCATTGCTGCAACCACATCTGCGCCGCCGCCTACCGGTGGTAAAGCGAATACTAAGCCTTCGCTCATCGCCGCAACACCGCCGCCACCGATGGTTGTTGTGCATGCGCCTGTTCGTGCGTTACCGAAGTCGATGACAGTGAAAGCGGCCGTGTCAAATGTGTTGCCGTTTAATCCTAATACCAAACGTGTAGACGGTATGATTTCTGAAGCAGAAATATTGAAACAGACTAAAGATCAATACATGTCAAAGGCGCAGCTGGCGTTTTTCAAGCATCGTTTAGTCGCACTCGCCACACAGCTTCGTGAAAATGCAGGGCAGACTACTGAACATTTACGCGAGCTCGCGATTGTTCCTGATCCTGCAGATCGCGCCACACTCGAGGAAGAGCATGCGTTAGAGCTTCGCGCACGTGATCGCGAGCGCAAATTGCTGAAGAAAGTAGAGGCAGCTATTTTGCGTGTTGATGAAGGTAGCTACGGCTATTGCGATGAGACGGGCGATCCGATTGGTATTCCGCGGTTATTAGCGCGTCCAACGGCCACATTGACTATCGAAGCGCAAGAGCGTCGCGAATTAAAACAGCGCATGTTTGGCGAATAATTGGTTGTATAAAAAATTGGCCAAATAAAAAACGCCGCATCCTAATTAGGTGCGGCGTTTTCGTTTGTGGGATCTGGCGGCGCGATTGGTGACTCAATTAACCGCCTCGCACCATTAAAGCGTTTTTTCCAATAGCGATCACCCATGTCCACTATCTCCACTGATTTACCGCGCGATGGTGCATGAATAAATCGATCTTCGCCAATATAAATACCGACATGCGAATAAGGTCTCTTGCGGGTGTTATAAAAAACCAAATCGCCAGGCTTCAGTGCGTCACGTTTAATGGTTATGCCACGGTGTGCTTTTGCCATTGCCATGGATGAGCGCGGCAAATCAATCAACAATGTTGTCGCAAAAAGATGGCGCACAAAACCTGAGCAGTCAAAACCAGAGTCCGGTGTACTACCGCCAAACTTGTAATTTACGCCAAGCAGCGATATCGCTGTCATCAGCATTTCTGTAATAGGTGAATTCGTTTCACCTTCAATTTCTAGCGCAGGCGTTGGTGGCGTGACATCCTCGGCACACGCGTTGCCAAGTAGCCCGCAAAGGCTAAACAACAAAGCAAAAAGTAAGTTACGCCACGTATAAATAACTGTCATCTAGCATTATGTAAGTTTGCTGCATCCCTTAATCAGGGGTTAACTGTTGCTAAAAGCACCTAAATAGCTGCAATCTTCCTAAAATGTGAATTAGTTCACATTCTTGGCTGTTTTTTGAGCGTAATGTGAAATATCGCACACAACAAGAACCCAAAATTAAAAAATGTCTCATGTTGATAAAAACAGTTTACCTGCTCGAGAAGATCTGTATTCATCAATTGATGGAACCACAACGCAATCACTGCACGTGATTAAGGCGCAATCGCAAATACTCAAAGAGCGCCAAACAGCTGAGCTTTTTCGTGCGATGCCAAGCTCATTAATGCTGTCAGTCGCAGGTTCGTTGTTAACGTTGCTCATGCTATATCAAGCAAATGACACCGCGCGCGGGATAGTCTGGCTCCTATTCGCGGCAGGTGTTCTCCTATATCGTGTGCTTGTTTATTGGCAGCATTCACTACATGTTGACCCGCAACCAGACCTATTAATTAACAACAGCAGCCTTTTGAGTGGGGATAGCAAATCTACTGGCCCCGATTTTTGGATTATGTTGGCTCTCGTTGGCAATGTGCTGGCCGGGATTCAGTATGGGCTACTCGGCACCTGGCTTTATGTGCCTGACCCCGTCTACCGCGCGCTGTTTTCATTAATTGTGATTATGGGATTTGTGGGTGGCGCACTGGTGCCATATGCATCTGTACGATATGCCCATGCCGCACTTGCAATACCAGCCTGTGTGCCGCCAATTGTTTACATATTTTTTATGCGCGATGATGGCAACCTTGTTGCTGGCATGATAGCAATCTTTATGTTTGGTGCCATTATTTACATGGCTGAAAGGCAATACCAGACGATTCGTACACGCATTCTTTCGGAGCTTGAAAATGAGCAGCATCGCCGTGTGGCCTCAGATAAAAATATAACGCTCGGCGAGAGCTTGCAAAAATTAGAACACCGCTCAGAAGTTGTCAAACGCGCGCAATTCGAATCGCGCCGTCGCGTGGCAACGCTTGCGCAACATATGGAAACCACACTTTTGCCCGTAATGGAGTGCGATCATTTGGGTCGCATTATCGAATGGAACCACGCGGCAGAAGCCGCATTTGGTTATCGCCATAGCGATTTGGCGGTGACTACAATCTGTGATTTGGTCAGTACGGCGGATAAAAACGTAGATTGGCAATCGTTTTACGATAGCTCGCTCAACCTAAAAAAACCGGGCTCTATTGATGTATTTATGCGCGATTTTGACGGCACGCGCCATCCCGTAAAAATTTATTTAACACCGATAGATATTGATAACAGAGCCGATGGTAAGGCATTGCGCGCCGCCATTATTATTACCAATTCTTCTACAGTGATTGCCCAGAAGCGGGCAGAAAAGCATAGCGCTTAGGTTGCGCGATTACGATTAAAGGGATTCGTCGCGATAAAACGTGGTTTCGTCGTTTACGACCGTTGTACGCCAGTAACTTCCGCTAAAGTCTCATTGTTGTGACTTTACAATCAAAAAGCGGAACAAATTATGACCAGCACAGTCTTGATGCGGCCAATATTGGCGGCAATTTCAACTTTAACTCTCTTTATTCTGAGCGGCTGTTCAGGCGAAAATGCCTCAAAAGCACCGCCAACATTAGCACTTAACGAATGTCGCATACCCGGCGTAGATAACGCGGTTCATTGCGCCAAATTTGAGGTGTTTGAAAATCGCGAGACCAAAACCGGTCGAAAAATTGCACTCAATATTGTTGTGCTGACAGCTTCCGCGCGCATCAAAGAGCCTGACCCTATATTTTTATTTGCCGGTGGACCAGGCCAAGCTGCTACGGACCTTGTGCCTACGGCCAAAATGATTTTGGGCACGCTCAATACGAAACGCGATATTGTCTTTATTGATCAACGTGGTACCGGCAAGTCTAATTTGCTGACATGCAAATTTCCGACCGACGATAATCCAGACATGGCGAATACCGAAAAGCGCCGCCAGCTAACATTAAAGCTCTATACCGAATGCCGCGATAAGCTAGCAGAGAAAGCCGACTTAACGCAATACGGTACCACCACTGCGATGGCAGATTACGACGAAGTGCGTGCTGCATTAGGCTATGACAAAATTAATCTCTGGGGCGCGTCGTACGGTACCCGCTCGGCACAGGAGTATTTACGGCGCTATCCAAACCAAGTGCGCTCTGTAATACTCGATAGCGTGGCCTCACCGTCACTCATCTTGCCGGAAAATTTTGCGCGTGATGCGGGAACGGCACTTGAAGCTGCATTTGTGGCTTGCGAAAAATCAGCGACATGCAATCAAGATTACCCCGCCATGCGCGCTGATTTTGCCGCAATGCTGGCAAGGCTTGATAAGTCGCCGCAAACTGTAAAAATCGCAGATCCACTTTCTGGCATCGCCAAAGAGACGACAATTTCACGCGAAAGCATAGCCATAGCGGCTTTCTCCACGCTATACGCGCCGCAGCTAGTTGCAGTATTGCCAGAAGCACTTAAACAAGCAAATCTTGGCAATTTCGTCCCGCTCACGGCGCTCACCGGCGGCATGACAGAAATTGCCGAAGACAAAATTGCTATCGGTATGCGGATGTCGGTGAGTTGCAATGAAGATGTGCCGCGCATCACGCCTGCCATGCGCGAGGCGGCGGACAAAATCGAGCCATTTCGTTCGAGCTTTATTCGTGAATTTGCTACCGCATGTGAAGACTGGCCGAAAGGCAAAGTTGCGGCGGATTTTTTTTCGCCAGTGGTCTCCGACAAGCCAGTGTTAATTCTCTCCGGTGGGCTTGACCCAGTCACGCCACCTGCGTTTGGGGATGAGATTAAAAAGACATTTAGCAACAGCGTACATTTTGTCGCGCCGAATGTCGGGCATGGCACATCCCATCAAGGTTGCGGGCCAAAAATCGTCAAACAATTTATCGAAAAAGCATCGGTTGCCGACCTTAACGGCGATTGCTTAAAACGTCTGCCACGCCCCACCTTTTATCGACCGATGGTAGAAAAACAAAAAACAGCAGGAGCGTCAAAATGATTACCGTACGCAATTTACATAAAACATTTAAGGTTGCCGATAAAACCGTAACGGCGGTCGATGACGTGAGTTTTGTTGCCCCATCAAGCGCTATTACTGGCTTGCTCGGCCCTAACGGTGCAGGCAAAACCACCTCAATACGCATGATTGGCTCGCTAGTGGAAATCGGTGGCGGCAGTGTTACCGTTGATGGCATCGACGTCAAACAAAACCCAGACGGTGCGCGTGAAAAATGCGGTATTTTGACCGATGCTCGCGGTCTTTATACGCGTCTAACCGCGCGTGAAAATATTCGTTATTACGCCGAGCTGCGCGGCATTGAGACCGCGAAAAGTGAAGCCACCATCGCGCGCTTTGTTGATTGGCTTGATATGAGCGATATTATGGATCGCCGCACAGAGGGATTTTCACAAGGCGAACGCATGAAAGTTGCCATTGTGCGCTCGCTCGTGCATGAGCCATCTACGGTCATCCTCGATGAACCCACTAATGGCTTAGATGTCATGACCACGCGTGCCTTACGCGGCCTCATTCAGCGACTCAAAGCAGAAGGGCGCACGGTGATGTTTTCGTCCCACATCATGCAAGAAGTTGCCGCCCTTTGCGACACCATCATCATCATCGCCAAAGGCCGCATTACGGCGGAAGGCACGACTGATGCGCTGCTTGAGATGAGCGGCAAAGATAATTTAGAAGATGCCTTCGTGAAATTAGCGGGTATTGAAGATGAACAACACACCCTGAAGGCGGCCTAAATCATGGCGATCTCCAAGTCAAAAACAATTATCACGGTAGCAAAAAAAGAGCTAACCGATCACATGCGTGATAAACGTACTACTTTATTGGTGCTGCTACTGTCAGTCGCGATGGGACCCTTAGTACTGATGGGCATCGGTTACTTTATTTCTTCCATTGAACAAAAATTTGAGAAAAAAGAAGTGTTTGTGCAAGGCGAAGCCAATAGCCCAGAGTTGCTGAATTTTATGCAGCGCCAAGATATGACGATCAAAACGCCAAAGCCCGAATTTCGTGCGCTGATAAAAGAAGGCAAACACGATCCAGTACTCGTCATCCCGGAAAACTTCAGTCAAAAATTAGTCGAAGGCGACGCCAAAGTTGAGTTGGTTTATGACGATACTCGACAAGATGCAGGCAATGCGGCTATTAGTGTGCTGCGCGGCGTGATGCGCGGTTTTAATCAAGAAGTCGCCAGCCAACGCTTAACGGCGCGTGGTGTTTCCACTGCGATTTTGCGCCCCGTGGAAGTGGAAAATACCAATCTAGGTACGGCGGCACAGCGCGCAGCCGCGCTGCTCTTTATCATCCCGTGGATAACGCTCATTGGCTGCGTGACAGGCTGCACCTCGATGGCGGTTGATTTAGGGGCAGGGGAGCGCGAACGCGGCTCGCTTGAACCTTTACTCATGACACCAATTGCGCGCGAAGCGTTAGTGCTTGGCAAGGCGCTAGCCGTCTCGCTCTATGCATTCGGCATCGCGATACTGACGATGATAGGATTTGCGCTCACGCTCAAGTTTGGCAATGTGCCGGGCATCGGCGGGGTGATTTCACTCTCGTTTCAGCAATATGTCGTGTTCTTTGCCATGCTAGCCACCTTCGCACCGGCGATGGCGCTGCTGCAAATATTGCTTTCCACTTACGGACGCACCTTCAAAGAAGGCCAAACCTATGCGGCATACGCAATCCAAGTCATCGCTCTCTTGCCCGCGGTGGCAATGCTAGGCCAATTCAAAGACGCCGCATGGCAATTGTTTGTACCGGTACTGGCGCAGCTCATGGTAATCACCCGTATCCTGCGCGGCGAAACGGTCGAAGTCATGCACTACTTGATACCAGCGGCGATCAATATCACTATTTTTGTCGCTTGCGTGGTCCTAATTGGCCGATTGCTCAAGCAAGAGAAGATTATTTTTGGGCGGGCGTAGTCGGTAATAATTGCAGACCCTAATATTGATGTGCAGTTTGAGAGTTAATTGCTTGAAAAGCCCCGCCAATGGCGGGGTTTTCAATTGTAGGCGCAACTTATTGGTGCATAATCTGTCCGATTTTTGTTATCAATATCGGCTTACGTTCAGTACCTAACGCCGCAGTCGTCCTCTATAATTTGCACAGTTTTCTTCAATCTCTTACGTAAAACGGCAAAAGTTAAAAATCTATGAAAATTTTAGTTCCTGTAAAGCGTGTGGTGGATTACAACGTCAAGGTTCGTGTGAAGGCAGATCAGTCAGGCGTTGAGTTGGCGAATGTCAAAATGTCGATGAATCCGTTTGATGAAATCGCCATTGAAGAGGCGGTGAAATTAAAAGAATCTGGTGTGGCGACGGAAATTATTGCGGTCTCCATCGGCGTAACGCAGTGTCAAGAAACTTTACGAACTGCCCTAGCCATGGGTGCAGATCGGGCGATTTTAGTTGAAACGTTAATTGATGTGCAGCCACTAGGTGTGGCGAAGGTCTTGAAAGCCATCGCTGATAAAGAAACGCCGAAAATTATTTTGCTAGGCAAGCAAGCCATTGATGATGATTCAAATCAAACAGGTCAAATGTTGGCCGCACTGCTGGGTTGGTCGCAGGCGACTTTTGCGTCCAAAGTTGTGGTGACGGGCGATAAAGCCGAAGTCACACGCGAAATCGACGGCGGCCTTGAGACAGTCGAGGTGAAATTACCTGCGATTGTGACAACCGATTTGCGTTTGAATACGCCACGCTATGCCACGCTACCAAACATCATGAAAGCGAAGAAAAAGCAGCTAGATGTGATGACGCCAGAAACACTTGGTGTCGATATTACGCCACGCTTAAAAACGCTCATGGTGGTAGAGCCACCGAAGCGTAAAGGTGGCGTAATGGTCGCCGATGTGGCCGCGTTGGTCGATAAATTAAAAAATGAAGCGAAAGTGATTTAGGACTAACCATGACAACATTAATCATTGCAGATCACGATAATTCAAAATTGAAATCTGGCGTCACCCAAGCCGTTGCCTGTGCAGAAAAAATTGGTGGCGACATTCATATATTGATTGCAGGGCACGATTGTCAGCATGCTGCTAACGCCGCTGCTGCTGTGAGCGGCGTGACAAAAGTCATCGTCGTGGATGCCGCGCAATATGCAAAACCAGTAGCAGAAAATTTAGCACCTTTGGTCGTGAGCATTGCTAAAAATTATTCGCATATTTTGTTTCCGGCATCCGCCTCTGGCAAAAATACCGCGCCACGCGTGGCGGCAATGCTCGATGTGGCGCAGCTTTCAGATGTGGTTGCGGTTGTATCGGACAACACGTTTGTGCGACCAATTTATGCAGGCAATGCCTTCGCTACCGTTGAGTCAATGGACGCCATCAAAGTCATCACTGTGCGCGCCACAGGCTTTGATGCCGTCGCCGCCACAGGTGGCAGTGCAACGATTGAGAATGTGGAAGCCAGTGCTGATACAGGTTTATCAAAAGTAACGCACCAAGAATTAACCAAGTCAGATCGCCCCGAATTAGTCGCTGCTAAACGCATTGTTTCCGGCGGTCGTGGCATGGGTGATGGCGATAAATATCGTCAATTTTTAGAACCACTGGCTGACAAACTCGGCGCGGCATTAGGTGCGTCGCGCGCCGCAGTTGATGCAGGCTTTGTGCCTAATGATTACCAAGTCGGCCAAACCGGCAAAGTTGTTGCCCCTGAGCTATACATTGCAATTGGTATCTCAGGCGCGATTCAACATTTAGCAGGCATGAAAGACAGCAAAGTCATCGTCGCGATTAACAAAGACCCAGATGCACCGATTTTTCAAGTCGCTGATTATGGTTTAGTCGGTGATTTGTTCACGCTCGTGCCTGAATTAACGGCGGCAATTTAGTTTTTTTCACTTCTTCAACATACCCATAGAGTTAACCCCATGTCGCAATATCAAGCCCCTCTTAACGATATCTCTTTTATTCTCAAACACGTTGTTGGCATCAACGAGGTTGCTGCACTGCCCGGCTGCGAAGAGGTTACTGAAGACTTGATGGACGCTATCTTTTCTGAGGCAGGTAAATTTTCTGCTGAGGTGCTTGCGCCATTAAATCGTGCTGGCGATACTGAAGGTGCGAAGATCGCTAATGGTGTTGTAACGACACCAACAGGCTTTAAAGCCGCCTATGGAAAATATACAGAAGGCGGCTGGAGCGGACTAGAAGTGCCAACTGAATTTGGCGGACAAGGCTTACCACATATCATTGCAACCCCCGTGGCTGAAATGCTTGGCAGTGCCAATATGGCGTTTAAGCTTTGTCCATTTTTAACACTTGCTGCGGTGCATGCACTTGACCAACACGCCTCACAAGAATTAAAAAATATCTATTTGCCAAACATGTGTGCGGGCAAATGGACCGGCACCATGAATTTGACCGAGCCACAGGCAGGATCTGATTTAGCGCTAGTGCGGACCAAAGCCGTGCCAGTTGGCGATGGTGCATATAAATTAAGTGGGCAGAAAATATTCATCACTTATGGTGAGCATGACTACACCGAAAATATTATTCATCTGGTGCTGGCGAGAGTCGAGGGCGCACCCGAAGGCGTGAAGGGAATTTCGCTCTTTGTGGTGCCGAAATTTTTAGTTAATGCGGATGGCTCAATCGGCGCACGCAATGATGTGAAATGCGCGTCAATTGAGCACAAGCTCGGCATTCATGGCAGCCCCACTTGCGTGATGCTTTTCGGCGAAGATAATGGCGGCGCGATTGGTTACCCAGTTGGTGAAATCAATCGCGGGCTGGAGTACATGTTTGTGATGATGAATTCCGCCAGACTTGGCGTGGCGCTCGAAGGCGTTTCTATTTCCGAGCGCGCCTATCAGCATGCGCTTGTCTGGGCGCGCGAACGTGTGCAGGGCAGGCCATCGACACCAGTACCCGCTTCATTTGGCGATAAACCAAAATCAGTGCCGATCATCTATCACCCGGATATCAAACGCATGTTGCTCACCATGCGTGCCTATACCGAAGCTGCACGTGTCATGAGTTATTGGACGGCTAAATGCCTTGATGTGGCTGAGCGCTCAACGGACGCAGCTGAAAAACGCATGAACCAAGCGCTCGTTGATTTGATGATCCCGATTGTCAAAGGCTGGTCAACCGAAGTTGGTATTGAAGCGGCTTCACTCGGCATACAAATTCATGGCGGCATGGGTTTTATCGAAGAAACTGGCGCCGCGCAGTATTACCGTGATTCACGTATCTCGACCATTTACGAGGGCACAACAGGTATTCAAGCCAATGATTTGGTTGGCCGCAAAGTTGGGCGTGAAGGTGGACAAACGGCATTTGCACTCATCGCGGAAATGAACAAAATATGCACGCAATTAAGTAGTGCTTCTGACACAAATTTAGTCGCCATTGGTAAAAGATTGACGCGTGGCATAACAGACTTTACACGTGCCACCCAATGGATAGCCGATACGTTCAAAGATAATCCTGGTGCTGTCAATGCCGGTGCAGTGCATTATTTAATGTTGGCAGGCACTGTTTGTGGTGGATGGCTGATGGCGCAATCTGCCAGCATCGCCGCCGCGCAAATTGCAAAAGGTGAGGGCGATATTGACTTTCTAAAAGCAAAAATAATTACCGCACGCTTTTTTGCGGATCATATTTTGCCGTTTGCGGATGGCTATGCCGAGGCAGTTGTAAATGGTGCAACGAGTGTGTTGGCAATGGAAGAGGCTTACTTTAAATAGTTTAAACACGCCTATTGGCGGACAGTTTGGGCAACAAATGTCGCAAAATGCCTGCCAATAGTTAACCAGTCCAAACGTGATCGCGTTCAGACGCGCATTGACCGTGCTTAGGATGGGAACTTTGGCGATTGTGAACCAAGAAATAGGACGTACTAACATTACATACCCCGTTAACATACTAGTGCAATAGCGCAATACGGAATAGCACAAATAAGGAATCATCATGACGACAGTACAAATTACCTTGCCCGATCAGTTAGCACTGGAAGCACAACGTGCAGGGTTATTACATTCAGAGACTATCGAGCGTATTTTGCGTGTGCAACTGAAAAATCAACAGGTCGATGAGTTGTTTCAAGCAGTTCAGCAGATGACAACGACTGACGCTTTAATTGCCATGTCGCCTGAGGAAATTTCTGAAGAAATTCGCACCATGCGCGCTGAACGACGCGCTAAAAATATCAACTGATGCGCTTAGTGTTAGATACAAACGTGGTAGCGTCAGCGTTGCTTTGGGGTGGAAAACCACTTTTGTTGCTGCAAGCCGCCCGCGATGAGAAAGTTACGTTATTTACTAGCACAGCAATGCTGTTTGAGTTGACTAATATTTTAGACAGACAAAAATTCGAAAAGAAATTAGACGCATCTAAATTGTCTGTCGATGAATTAGTTGATCGTTATTCACAATTAACGACCGTAGTGCGCCCGCGACACGTATCGGGAATAGCCCTGACCGCGATGATGATGTGGTAATAGGCACTGCGCTTGCCGCACAAGCCGTATTGATTGTGACAGGTGACAAACCCTTCCTGAATGTGCTCGAACATCAAGGTGTACGTATCATCAGTGTAAGTGAGGCGTTGAGTAAAATTTTCGCATAATCAAAGTGCTGGCATCGGCACTTCACCTCAAGCATGCACGTCTGCGGCTGTCGGTTAGCAATAACAGCCCCTAGAACGAATATGTTTGCATGCAGCATTAAGCAAATAGCAAGACTTGAACATCCAGCTAGAATTTGCAAGTATTTTTTGTTGAATGTTACGCGAGCGATAGGCAAGGCTTATCCACCGCGACATGCGTTCATGCGGATTGGGAGGCGCACGCACGCCGCCGTGGATAAGTCTTTTCAGCGCAAATCAATCGATTCTGTAATGTCGGTAACGCGCTAACGGATCTCGTAGGTGCGGTTGTTTTTCACTAATGTCCAAATGACGCGAATTATTTGTCGCCCAAGCGCACGAATGGCTTGGTTATGCTTTTTCCCTTCAGCCCGTTTCTTGTCGTAATAAATCTTTGATGAGGTCACATGCGGGATATGTCGTGCAACGGCCACCATCATTGCCGCCTTAGCACGGGTGTTGACCTGTCGTGGTATGCGTGCTGCTGTTTTCTTGCCGGCACTGTTGTCTAGCGCCGCCATGCCGGTATAGAGCGCCAGCCCCGCTTCGGTTTCAAATCGCGCAATCGTACCGATCTCACCTGCCAGCTCTGCGGCCGAGGTATCGCCAAAGCCTAGAATGGATAGTAGCGTTTGCGCTAGTGTCGATTCATTCGCCGCTTCTTTAATGTGGCGATCCAGTGTTTTGATATCAATACGCAGGGCTTGAAGCCGCCGCGCATCCTGCAAAATCATCTCACTCACAATATCGACATTTGGCGCATCAGGCGCTGCTGCTTTTTTGTCGCTTGGCGATGCGATGAGAGGCGATTTATTCATGATTTGGTAATTCTACCAAAGCAAAGCTTAAGATTTGGTTAAATTACCAAATACTTTATAAATTATGCAAAACTCGTTTATTGATGGGCAAATACAAGCATAAATGCCTGAAGATATCCGTAAATAAACGACCTTATACATTTCGCCGTGTAAGGGTAGGCTGACGTTTAAGGTAGGCTGACGTTTTAAGCCAAACACCGTCGCATCGTCACATAAACTTAATTTATCGACTTATGAAAATGATTGAAAGCTGATGTCTTTGATTAAAACCTCTCGTGTAGTTGACCCATGACTTTTTTGATTGCCGCACGAGAAATGCAATGCTAGACTAATTTTTAGCCAACGTTAGTAATCGAACAGTTGGATTCATACCATTGCTGCAAAACGTGATTGTTAGGCCACAGTCAGTTACTAACTAAGGAGAGATATGGCGCTATCAAAGGCAGATAGTGACAAGATTGTTCGCTTGCTTACCGAAAAGGGTGCATCGAAGCCGTGCCATCGGTGCGGCCACGCAGCGTTCACCGTGATTGACGGATACTCTATTTTCGGTATCCAAGACAACTTGTCGCAGGGTTTAGTGATTGGGGGGCCAAACGTACCCGTTGCTATGGTTGCTTGTAACAACTGCGGCGCGATCACGCCGCACGCCTTGGGAGCAATTGGTCTGCTTCCTAGCGAAGGAAAGGGCTAACTATGGAGACGGCTCAAGGAGCTGAAGGGAGCGGTGCAGTCACAGCCACGTACACCTCTGAAGGAGATTCGAGGTTTGTCGACAAACACTACTCGAACGTCAAATCCGACGTCGTAGAAATCACTCACGATAAGCTTGAGAATTGCCTACTGAAGTTCTATCGGCGGCATCTACTCCGATCTGCGTGGTTCAATCCACTGTCGTTAGGCATCGGAGTGAGCCTCACGCTTGCTACGGCTGAATTTAAGCAGACGGTTTTTGGAGTCGAAGCGGCAGCTTGGAAGGCCTTTTTCGTGATAGCACTGATTGGGGCTGTCATTTGGCTCGCGGTTTCTCTTGTGAGCCTTGCAGTGAGATGGAAAGAGACGACGATTGAGTTCCTCATCGATCAAATCAAAAATGCGCGCAAATAGGCATAACGTCTAGATCGACGCAGACACGAAACAGCAGGAGGCTGCTCCGCAGAAGTTGTTTCGCGGCAGTCATCGCCAACGTTACCCCACTTCGAGACGCCACATGACTCAACTCATCCCGTACACTGGAATCGACAACACACGCGTGATGATCTTCGTTGATGGGGAGAATCTTGCTATTCGCTATGGAGCACTTCTCGCCAAGCATAGCATCGCGATCTTATCTCAAAACTGGTATCTACCGAATGTATATGTTTGGGCTCCTGAGCTGAACAACCCTGGGCATGGCGGTGGCGTGATTCGCAAGTACTTCTACACATCAGTGCAAGGAGATGAGCCTCTAGTTTCTGATGTCGCGGCTAGCCTAAAGACGCAAGGAATTGAGGCGCCTCGCGTTTTCAAGAAGCTGAAGGGCTCAAGAACAAAGCAAGTCGACATCTCACTTGCCGTGGAAATGCTGTCGCACGCATCGCGCAAGCACTTCGACATCGCGGTGCTTATCGCAGGCGATCAAGACTACGTTCCTCTGGTTCGAGCGGTTCAGGCGGAAGGCTGTCGTGTTCACGTCTGGTTCTTCCAAGACGGGCTGAGCCCTGTGTTGGCTCAGGCCGCAGATCATTTCTTCAATCTCGAGGATCTCTTGGTAGGTAGGGCATCCGTTGCTCAAACAGCGGGCTAACCCATCATTCCAGCGGACTTGCCTTTGGCAAGCCGCTGAATTCAAACGTAAGAACCAAAGGGTTTTTTTGACTTTTCAAAAATAGTACTGCAACTTGAGCCTATTTTTTTGACGCAATTAAAGATGGTCATACGAATTTTCGTCGTCACCATTGCCGATGAAGCGTTTTATGCTGATGCGTGGATACCTGAGCTGAGGCCAGTACGGATTTGTTTTTTGCTGCTAGAGCGCAGATTGAACGCAGACTCATCAGATTTCAATTTTTATGCAAACATTGCGGTTTATTTAGAATAGAAGCAATCGAAAAAAACGCTAATCTATAAAGTTTGAAAGAAATCAAATGTCCACTCTGTCCCGATTCCATCTAGCGTTCCACGTGACTGATTTAGATATCGCCCGCAAATTTTATTGCGGGCTATTAGGTTGCGCGGAGGGGCGCTCAACCGATACTTGGGTGGATGTTGATTTTTTTGGGCATCAACTATCGTTGCATTTAGGCACGCCATTTGCCGCGGAAAACACCGGTAAAGTGGATGATGTGATGGTGCCAATGCCGCACTTTGGGGTGTTACTGCCGATGGCCGAATGGCGGGCATTGGCGACGCGCTTAATAGCGGCAAATTTACAGTTTGTGATTGCGCCGAGTCTGCGTTTTGCAGACCAAGCTGGGGAGCAGGGCACGATGTTTTTTAACGACCCTAGCGGTAATCCCATCGAGATTAAAGGCTTTGCGGATTTTGATACTATTTTTGCGCAATAACTAACGCGGCGGAGCACATTAATGAACTAGGTTCTTCGCTAGCCAGCCATCGCTAAACGGCGTTCTGATGCCGCTGCCACAGTTTGTTCTGGCTGCAGCCATTTCGCCGCAAAAAGCGTGGCGTTGATTGCTGCGCCATATAGAAAACCTTGCGCGTACTCGCAACCGCGTGCACGCAAAAAATTGGCTTGCGCAACGGTCTCAACGCCTTCTGCAACAATATCAGTGCCCATGGCGTGTCCTAAATGCAGGATGGTGACGCAGATAGTTTCGCTTTGTGCTTCACTTTGCGCTTCACTTTGTGCTTTGTTGTTTGCATGACGACCGATCGCATCTACAAATGTGCGATCAATCTTGAGCGTATCAACGGCAAATTGATGCAGGTAGGCAAGTGATGAATAGCCAGTACCAAAGTCGTCAATTGCGGTATGAATGCCGCAATTTCGCAGTTGTCTCAGAGTGTTTGTGGCGGCGGCACTATTATTCATTGCGCTAGATTCAGTGATTTCGATTTCAAGATATTTTTTATCGATTCCCGCACCAGCAATGAGTGTTTCTAGCTCATCCACTAGCATTGCAGAGGAAAAATGTATGGCGTCAAGATTAACCGCCACGCGCGGCGATGTGCCATATTGCTTTACCCATTCGGCAATTTGCTTGCTTACTGTTTTTAATACAAACCAATCTAGCGCTTCTATCTGCCCACTTGCTTCGGCAAGAGGAATAAAAATAGCGGGGCTCAACATTCCAAGTCGCGGATGTTTCCAACGTACCAGCGCTTCAGCACCGGCAAGTCGGTTGTTATCTTGCAGCGCGACTTTAGGTTGATACCAGACTTCGAGTTCGTTGTGCTTCAACGCATTGGCGAGATCTTGCGTTAGGCGCTGGCGCTCCAACGCCGCATCTGCTTCGCTAGGGTCAAAAAATTGATAATGCATATTCGGGTCTGCGGTAGCGCGGGTTAGTGCGAACTCAGCTTGATGAAGCAATGTTTCGCCATCTAATGCGCCTGCTAATGATTCGACAATGCCCACGCGTACATCAACTAGCGCATTGTTTTCCTTTAGGTTGGCTTTAATTTTTTCTAGCTGAATAATGGCTTTTGCGAGCGACGCGCTATCGCCATCATTGCCGCGACCATGGCCAGGCGATGAGCGTGCAATGGCAAATAAGAGCGGGTCAAGTTGTGCCACAAAATCGCCCTTGGCCAGGACACCTTGCAATGCGCTGCTTGCGAGCAATGACGTATCACTTCGCGCCAAGCTCGCATCATGGTAGCGGATGAGTAGTAATGCGGTGTGAGAGCCAGTGATGGTTTCATGTTGGTGCTGCAGATGCTCTAGTAGCGCTAATCGGTTCGGCAAACCTGTTATGGCATCGCAGCGCAATGCAAAATGTTCGCGTTCCAGCGCTTGTTTGGCATCACGTGCAAAGCTTTCTGATACATGTGAAAGCATTGCATTAAACGCATCGATTAAATCGCCTAGCTCATCACGACGCTTGTGGGCCAGCCGGAACCTCGCCGCTTGGTGCGGTGCATCGCCAGCACCGCGCGCGCTGCTTCGCAACTGCAAAATAGGCCGTAGCAATAATCGATACAACAGCAACATAGTGCCGAATGTCACTACCATTACGATTAACAAAATTAAGCCACCGATACGTAATAAATAGGCATACAAATCAGTGGTTATTTGCGAAATATCAGAGACCACAGAAATCGTCGGTGTCGCACTTGCATCACTGCGCCATTGCGTAAGCATCAGATTTGATGGAAGCACTTCTGTGTGTAGCTTGGCATCGGCAACACGCGCCGCATAATCAATAGCGCTAAAAGACGTAGGCAAGACACCAATACGCGCGAGCTCGTTACCATCTTTATGGTGGACGGCCAATGCTTTCAAATCATGTTGTGCAACCAGTGTGGCCACATCGCGCGCGAGGGGGCCTTCGCCTGATAGCCCACCCCCTAGCATTAGCGCGGGCTCTATCATAAAGTAAATACGCTCGGCATGTCGTTCTTGCTCAACCTGCTGAAAGCGAATCGCCGAAGGTACAAGTAGTACGCTCTCAATAACCAGAATAAGCGCAAATACGCCCACCGTAATTATTATGCAAAGGCGGCACTCAAATAGCTTACTAAGGCTTGAAAACGTCATTCGGGTTAGCACTCATCTCGATTCAGTACATAAGTTACGCTTGGCTCGCCAAGCCGGATGCAATTTGGTCGGTTGCGATGGTGATTCAAGCGGTCACGATTGATTAGGACTTACTTAATTGTCAGTATTGTTTGCACTATCCGCGCTGGTCAGGCGAAACATGTCGGGTGAATGATAAAATGCAAAGAACAACATAAGCGAAACTGGACTGTGACAACTCCCGCCCTTGATCTTCCTACCCTACGCGCCGCCATTGATGCGCTAGACGGTGAAATTTTAGAAAAAATTAACCAGCGCGCTGCACTTGCACGCCAAGTCGGCTCGCTTAAAGTCGGCCAAGCCTATCGCCCTGAGCGTGAGGCCGAAGTATTGCTCCGCATCAAGCAACGCAATACTGGGCCATTGCCAGATGAAGTCGTGGCACGATTATTTCGCGAAATTATGTCGGCATGTTTAGCCTTGGAGCGGCCGATTACGGTTGCCTTTTTAGGGCCGGTGGGCACCTTTAGTGAGTTGGCGGCAAAAAAGCATTTTGGTGAGGGCGCGCATTTGATGCCGCAATCTTCTATTGACGAGGTGTATCGCAGCGTGGAGTCAAACGCTTGTGACTTTGGCATTGTGCCAGTGGAAAATTCGACCGAGGGCGCGGTAGGCCGCTCGCTTGATTTAATGCCGCAAACACCGCTTAAAACGTGTGGCGAAGTGCTGATTCGCATTCACCATCATTTGATGGCCTCAGATACGTTACCGGTCGCCAATATTCAGAAAGTGTTTTCGCATGGTCAATCACTTGCGCAGTGTCATGAGTGGCTTAATACCAATTTGCCGAATGCGGAACGTATTGCGGTGGCGTCAAACGCAGAAGCGGCAAGGCGCGCTTCATTGGAGCCATTTGCCGCAGCAGTGGCGGGTGAAATGGCCGCGACCCATTACGGCTTGACGCTGCTTGCCTCAAATATTGAGGATGAGCCGAACAACACCACGCGCTTTTTAGTGTTGGGCACTTACGAGCCGCTAGCCACAGGACGCGATAAAACCTCCCTTGTTTTGTCCGCACCAAATCGTTCCGGTGCAGTCTATGAAATGCTGACGCCATTTGCTCATCGTGGCGTGTCAATGTCGAAATTTGAATCGCGGCCGTCTAAAGTGGCGATTTGGGAGTATTTATTTTTTGTCGACATTGAAGGCCACGCCGCAGATGCCAATGTGGCCGAAGCACTCGTCGAATTACGCACGATTGCGGGCTATGTGAAGGTGCTGGGTTCGTATCCGACGGCGGTGATTTGAGGTCTATATTAGCCACAGATAAACACGTATAAAAACAGATAAAAGCAAATTTCTGTCCTAAGAGTCTAAACAGCTAAGTTGAGTCATGCTGTAAAAATTCAGTTAATTGCAAAGTTAGGAAATGCTGTACAAATTCATCAGTAATAAAAATCATCGCCTTTATCTGTTTTTATCTGTGTTCATCTGTGGCTAAAAAATTTTTTCACCCCACGCAAAACGCTCAACCCTCAACGTCTAACCCAAAACCCATGTCCCTCACTCATCTAGCCCCCGCCCACATCCGTGCCATTAACCCCTACGTCCCTGGCAAACCGATCTCCGATGTCGCGCGTGAGCTTGGTATGGCGGAGGCTGATATTTTAAAAATGGCGTCGAACGAAAACCCGCTTGGCGCAAGCCCAAAGGCAGTGGCGGCGATCCAAGCGGCGTTGCACGATTTGGCGTTGTACCCCGATGGTGGAGGCTATGCGCTTAAAGCGGCGTTGGCTAAAAAATACAAAGTGGATGCCGCACAAATTGTGCTCGGTAATGGCTCCAATGACATTCTCGAATTAGCCGCACGTACCTTCTTAGAAGCGGGAGATTCAGCCATCTATTCGCAGCACGCATTTGCGGTTTATCCGCTTGCCACCCAGGTGGTAGGTGCGTTAGGTATTGAAGTGCCGGCAAAGGATTTTGGCAACGATTTAGAGGCGATGTTATTAGCCATTCAGCCCAGTACCAAAATAATCTTTATCGCCAACCCGAATAACCCAACCGGCACGTTTGTTTCGGGCACTGCGCTTTATGATTTTTTGCAGCGTGTTCCTAAAAATGTATTGGTGGTGTTTGACGAAGCCTATGGCGAATATTTGCGTGATGCTGATGCATACGATAGCGTGCCATGGCTCGCGGAATTTCCAAATTTAATTATTTCCCACACCATGTCAAAGGCCTACGGTTTGGCGGGATTACGCATCGGCTTTGGCTTTGCCGCGCCTGCGCTTATCGCGCTGATGAATGGCGTACGTCAGCCATTTAACGTTAATCATTTAGCGATGGTGGCGGCTGAGGCATCGTTAAATGATGATGAATTTATTGCGGAAAGTCGTCGGGTGAATGCGGAGGGGCTGGCGATGTTAGACCGTGAACTCAACCAGCGCGGCGTTGAGACGATTCCTTCTGCGGCGAATTTCATTACTTTCAAGATTGCTGAAGCTGGCGCGGTGAATCAAGCGTTGTTGCGCCAAGGTGTTATTGTGCGGCCCATTGCGGGCTACGGCTTGCCTGATTATTTGCGGGTCTCAATTGGCACGATGGCACAGAATCAACGCTTTTTGATGGCGCTTGATCATGCGTGCTCAACATTAAAATCCCAATAATGGCGGGTATTTTCAGCCATTTATGCTTGAAAACTGCCGCCGATATTGATGTTTTCTATTTTTATGCACAATAACATCACGCTCATTGGTACCGGTTTAATCGGTGCTTCAATAACGCTTGCGCTCAAAAAAAACAATGCAGCGATTCGCGTTGTGGGGATTGATCGCGATGCGAATGCTTTGCTTGAAGCAAAATCATGTGGCGCAATCGACGCCATCGGCACGTTTGACGATATTGCCCAAGCGGACATCGTTATCATCGCCACTCCAGTGCGGCAAATGCCAGCGATTTTTAATGCGCTATTGACGCATTTGCACGCTAACACCATCATCATTGATGTGGGTAGCACCAAACAAGACGTGGTGACGGCAGCCCGAGCGACACTTGGCGCGCATATTCGCCAATTCGTGCCGTGCCATCCGATTGCGGGACGCGAGCGACATGGGCCGTTGGCCGCAGACGCGGATTTATTTGTTGGCAAAAATATTGTTGTCACGCCGCTGGCCGAAAATACCGCAAGTGCTTTGCAAGTTGTCCATGATATGTGGACCTTAGCGGGTGCGAATATCGTAGAGATGTCACCCGCTACGCATGACGCCGTATTCGCCGCCGTTAGCCATTTGCCGCATATGCTGGCTTTTGCGTTGGTAGATGAATTGGCGAGTCGGCCCAACGCCAAAACACTTTTTGAACACGCTGCTTCGGGCTTTCGTGATTTCACCCGCATTGCGAGCTCTAGCCCCGAAATGTGGCGCGATGTGGCGCTAAATAACCGCGCGGCATTGTTGGCAGAGCTTGATGCTTATTTGGCAAAAGCGACTGCTCTCAGAAATGCGCTCGCAGATGGTGATGAAGCGAGCCTATTGGCGCTCATGCAACGTGCCCAAACTGCCCGTGAACAGTGGCTTTCCAAGCAGTTTGAACAATTTAATGATGTTTCTATAAGTGAAGAAGCCAAGTGAATCAATTTATAAACGCCGCTTTCCCTGTAGCTTATTTAGAGCACCTAGAAAGCCCTTCGATAACGCAGGGCGAACGGGCTGAGTTTGACGACTTGAACTTGAATCGAGTGGCATTGTGACGAGCAACTATCCCAGCCAACTCCACCTACCCGCCGTCTCAATGGCGGAGGGTGAGATTGTCCTTCCTGGCTCCAAATCTATCTCCAATCGCACGCTACTACTCGCCGCGCTGTGTGAGGGCGAAACCATTGTCAGGAAGCTCCTTAAATCCGACGATACCGATGTCATGCTGGCAGCGCTCACGACACTCGGCATAAAAATTGAATCGCTTGACGGCGACGATTACCGTGTCACTGGTTGCTGCGGCGCGTTTCCGGTGAAACAAGCCACGCTATTTTTGGGCAATGCGGGCACGGCATTTCGCCCACTCACGGCGGCGCTGGCATTGCAAAACGGCCACTACACGCTTGACGGTGTGCCGCGTATGCGTGAGCGACCCATTGGCGATTTGGTGGATGGCTTAAATGCGATTGGTGCCAATATTCGCTACGAACAAAACGCTGGCTTTCCGCCGCTGTCGATAGCGCCATTTGTATCCACTGGCGAAAATTTGGTCAAAGTGCGCGGCGATGTGTCGAGCCAATTTTTATCGGCTTTGTTGATGTCATTACCATTGCTAAAGCGTGAAATGACAATTGAAGTCGTTGGCGATATGATTTCCAAACCCTACGTAGACATCACTCTAAATCTCATGGCGCGCTTTGGTGTAAATGTAAAACGCCAAGATTGGCGGGCGTTTTCAGTCGAAAGTGGCTCGAAATACGCTTCAATTGGCGAGACAGCAGGCGAAATACAGGTTGAGGGCGATGCCTCAAGCGCGTCTTACTTTTTGGCGGCAGGCGTATTGGGTAAGCGTGCTGTCACCGTGCATGGCGTTGGCAAATCAAGCATTCAAGGCGACGTAAAATTTGCCGATTCGCTTTGCGCCATGGGCGCAACGATTACGATGGGTCAAGATTGGATCAAAGCTTCAATCGCTGACGACAAAAAACTCCAAGCCATTGACGATGACTTTAATCACATACCCGATGCCGCCATGACCATTGGCGTCCTAGCGCTGTTTGCCGAGGGCGTGACCACGATTCGTAATATCGCCAGTTGGCGTGTGAAAGAAACTGACCGTATCGCCGCAATGGCAACGGAGCTGCGCAAAGTTGGTGCAATAGTCGAGGAGGGGGCGGATTACATCCAGATCACGCCACCAACAATGCTGACGCCCAATGCCGTGATACACACCTACGACGATCACCGCATGGCAATGTGTTTTTCGCTGGTTTCGCTTGGCAATGTGCCAATCACCATTGATGATCCCAAATGTGTGGCGAAAACATTTCCAACTTACTTTGATGAATTTGCGAAAATCGTGTCATGAGTAAGATGAATTCAGCAGCAAACTCTCTGCCATTAAATTTTGTCATCCCAAGCGCAGCCGAGGGATCTGCTTTTTTGCATATCGAAGAACAACAGCATATTCCTCCATTCGGCTGCGCCTCGGTCGGAATGACAAATGATATTTTTATGGTGAGAGGCGCAGAAGCATGACCATCCCAATCATCACCATTGATGGCCCAACCGCTTCAGGCAAAGGTACCGTTGCGCAGCGGGTCGCCGAAGCACTGGGTTTTCATTATTTGGATTCTGGGGCGCTATATCGCATCACCGGATTTGCGGCGAGCCAGCAAGGAGTCGCGCTAGATGATGAAGCGAGCATCGCCGAGGTCGCTAAAAACTTAGATATTCGATTTGGTAACAATAAAATTTATCTTGAAAATCAAGATATTACAGATGATATTAGAAGTGAAATATCAAGTCAAAATGCTTCTCGTGTTGCCGCCCTTGCCAGCGTTCGTGAAGCCTTAACTTTGCGCCAACGTGCATTTTGTAAAGCGCCAGGATTAGTCGCCGATGGGCGCGATATGGGCTCAGTGATTTTTCCGGATGCAAAACTCAAAATTTTCTTGACCGCAACACCTGACGCGCGAGGGCAAAGACGCACTAAGCAGTTGAAATTAAAAGGAATCTCTGCCATACTTGACGATGTTGTGACAGAATTACGTATTCGTGATGAACGTGATTCAAGCCGTCAGGTAGCGCCTTTAAAAAAGTTGCCAGACGCGTATCTCCTTGATACGACAGTGATTTCTGCTGATGAAGCGGTTGATCAAGTATTAGCTTGGTATGAAAAATGTTAAAAAAGTATTGGTGATTAAGCTAATACCTTGAATTAAAACAATTTTTGTTGTAAGTGCAGTAATTTTTGCAAGTCCACTGTCTGCGTTCTTCTAAAAAACACAGATGTTGATAAACCCTCACCGTCGCCCGATGGTGAGCTAACCCGAAAGCCTTAATTTTTATATGTCCGCATCTGCCCAACCCGCAGCAAAAGTAAAAGCCCCCAAACCCGTTTATGCCGCCGATAGTTTTGGCGCCATGTTCGAGGAAAGCCTGACGCGCCAAGAAATGCGCGAAGGCGAAATGATTACAGCCGAAGTCGTGCTGGTAGATCAAAACATCGTGGTCGTTAACGCCGGATTGAAATCCGAGTCTGTTATCCCGATTGAAGAATTCAAAAATGACAAAGGCGAACTTGAAGTTAAAGTTGGCGACTTTGTTACCGTCGCAATTGAAAAGTTTGAAGACGGCTTTGGTGCGACCAAGCTATCACGTGACCGCGCGAAGAAGCTCTCTGCATGGCACGATTTGGATGTGGCGCTCGATAAAGGCTCCATTATCACCGGTATGGTTTCAGGCAAAGTCAAAGGCGGCTTGACCGTTATGATCAACGGCATCCGTGCATTCTTGCCAGGCTCGTTGGTAGACACCCGTCCTGTAAAAGACACCACGCCATTTGAGAATAAAGAACTCGAATTCAAAGTTATTAAACTCGACAAAAAGCGTAACAACGTGGTGGTTTCACGTCGTGCGGTGATGGAAGCATCACAAGGTGCTGATCGCGCAGCGATGATGGATCAGTTGAAAGAAGGCTCCGTCGTTAAAGGTATCGTTAAAAACATCACCGATTACGGCGCGTTTGTGGACTTGGGCGGCATCGACGGCTTGCTACATATCACCGACCTCGCATGGCGTCGCGTGAAGCATCCATCAGAAGTCCTAACGGTTGGTGACGAAGTTACCGCAAAGATTTTGAAGTTCGATCAAGAAAAGAATCGTGTTTCACTCGGTATGAAGCAGTTGGGCGATGATCCTTGGACTGGCCTAGCACGTCGTTATCCGCAGTCAACCCGCTTGTTCGGCAAAGTGACAAACTTAACCGACTACGGCGCATTCATTGAAATCGAAGCCGGTATTGAAGGCTTGGTACACGTGTCTGAAATGGATTGGACGAATAAGAATGTGCACCCAGCTAAAGTCGTTTCGCTCGGTGACGAAGTCGAAGTCATGATTTTAGAAATCGACGAAGAGCGTCGCCGTATTTCGCTCGGCATGAAGCAATGCCAGCAAAATCCGTGGGAAGAGTTCTCAATGTCGCACAAGAAGGGCGAAAAAGTTAAAGGCACAATCAAATCGATTACCGATTTCGGTGTGTTTATTGGCTTGCCAGGCAATATCGACGGCCTCGTTCATTTGTCTGATATTTCATGGAATGTTGCAGGCGAAGAAGCGGTTAAAGCCTACAAGAAGGGCGACGAATTAGAAGCCGTGGTATTGGCTATCGATATGGAGCGCGAGCGTATTTCGTTAGGCGTGAAGCAAATGGACTCTGATCCATTTACTAACTACACCACCACTAATGACAAAGGCGCTATCGTCAAAGGTATCGTTAAGTCGATTGATGCTAAGGGTGCAACCATTTCGCTCGGTGACGACATCGAAGCTTATTTGCGTGCCTCCGAAGTTTCACGTGAACGCGTCGAAGATATGCGCTTACACATGAAAGAAGGCGATGAAATTGAAGCCATCATCATTAACGTAGATCGCAAAACGCGCAACATCAATTTGTCTATCAAGCAAAAAGATTCATTAGATGAAAAAGATGCAATGAAGCGTGTTGTCGAAGATGCACCATCAAACGCTGGTACTACCAACCTTGGCGCGTTGTTAAAAGCCAAGATGAAGCAAGGCGGCGAGCAGTAAAATAATCGGGTTGTCGTGCTGTACATGGCGCAGGTTTATGTACAGCACGACGATACGCGAACAATGCTGGGCTTCATAGTTTTAACTACTGTTTTGACGAATTGACAATTATCTTGGGTGGTTCTGCCTCTTGAAATCCATGACTAAATCGGAGTTGATTGAAATACTGGCCACGCGCCACAATCAGCTTGCACCAAAAGACGCCGAACTCGCGGTAAAAACCATGCTGGATGCCATGGCTGCGGCACTCGCACATGGCGACAGAATAGAGATTCGTGGCTTTGGTAGCTTTGGTTTAAATTATCGTCCGCCACGCACGGGACGTAATCCAAAGACGGGCGAAAAAGTGTTGGTGCCAAAGAAATATGTGCCGCATTTCAAAGCGGGCAAGGAATTACGTGAACGTGTTGATGAGGCGCTTGAGTTAATTGAAGCGGCTGAAAAGGCAGAAGCGGCACGATTAGCAGCGCTTGCCAACATGGCTGTCGCAGATAGTAGAAAGCTTAAGACTGGAACGGAAAACGATTGAGCACTAAAACGCAAAATCGAATAACGAATAGATTTAGCCGGGTATCGAGAGGTATCCGGCTATTTTTTTGATTGGTGTATGGTCACTAACCACATAAAATACCCTTATGAATATTCTCGTCTGGATTGTCCGTGTCGTCGTGGTGCTGCTTCTGGTGTGGTTTGCGGCCAAAAATGCGGGTGTGGTTGCGCTGCATGGGCTTGGCGGCGCATTAGAGGCGCCACTGGCGTTGATACTCTTGGCTTTCTTTGGCGCAGGTTTGATTCTTGGTTTAGTGTCTGCCTTACTGGTGATTTTTAGGCTCAAACGTGAAGTACGTAAACTCAATCGGGCGTTACAAAACCGTGTCCGTGAAGATGCAGCATTGCCGCCTCCGAGCCCAGCCTTAGCGACATCGCCGTCGTTTAAGGATCTTCCGTAATGGATGGTGCCCTTGGTTGGCTACCGTGGCTATTTATCGCGGCAGTGATTTTTTTTGCACTTGGTTGGATTGGTGCGCGGGTCGATGTAAAGCGTCTGTTAACTGAATCACGCGCGCTACCCCAAGCCTATTTCAAGGGCGTAAATTTCCTCCTCAACGAGCAACCTGATAAAGCCATTGACGCGCTATTAGAAGCCTCTAAACAACACCCTGAAGCGATTGAACTGCAGTTCGCATTGGGCAGCTTATTTAGGCGACGCGGTGAGATTGATCGCGCGCTGCGTATGCATAAAGATTTATCTGAGCTGAGTGGCTTAAACCAAGAGCAGCGCACTTCTGCGCTGTATGAAACAGCGTTGGATTATCACAAATCAGGCTTACTCGATTACGCCGAAAAGATACTCTGCGACCTAATCGATAAGCGATTCGGCACTGACGCACAGCAGCGACAAATACAAACCTTACTCTTAAATTTATATGAGCAAGAACGCGCTTGGCGTAAGGCGATTGATATTGCCCGCATGTTGGATAGCGATGTGCCGCAAGATAAGCGCCAATATGTGCGCGAGGTGGCGAATTTTTATTGCGAATTAGCCACTGATTGTCATGCCGCCAATAATGTGCAGGATGCCTTCGAGCAGCTTGATCGTGCATTAGTTGAAAACCCACAATGCGTGCGCGCAAACTTGTTACGAGGCGATTGGCTAATGCATACTGGCAAGGCGGCTGAGGCTATCGCCGCCTGGCAAAAAATTGAAGCTCAAGACCCCATGTTTTTAGGGTTAAGCGCAGAAGCGACCTTAAATGCCTATGCCGCACTTGGTGAGACAGAAGTAGGGCTCGCGGAAATTACGCAGCTACATCAGCGCTATCCGGCGCTCGATTTATTTAATGCCTTATTTAAAGCGACCTTGGCAAGCAAAGGGGCTAAGGCCGCGTATGCGTTAGTCAAAAATGATTTGCAACATAACCCCACATTAGTCGGGCTTGATCGTTTGTTAGAGGCAGAAATACTTGCCGCAACAGAGGATAAAAATGAAGATAAAAAAGCGCAATTAAAAATTGAAGGCGATATTGTGCACAGTCACGCGAGTCGGCTTGCGGTGTATTTATGCAAGCGCTGTGGCTTCAAAGCCAAACAGTTTTACTGGCATTGCCCCGCATGCGGCGGCTGGGAATCATTCCCGCCACGCCGCACTGCCGAATACGATACCGCCGAGCGGCATTTGTCACGTTTACAGGTAGAGCACATCAACCATCAATAAAGGAAAATACATTGAATAAAAAGCCCATCATTGTTGCCCTAGATTTCGCCACACCCGCCGCAGCGCTTGAATTAGCGACCAAACTCGACCCTTCGTTATGCCGCGTGAAAGTGGGCAAAGAGTTATTTACCGCAGGTGGCCCGCAAGTCGTGGACGCCTTGATGCACAAAGGCTTTGATGTTTTTCTCGATTTGAAGTATCACGACATTCCTAATACTGTTGCCAATGCCTGCAAAGTGGCAACGCGTCAAGGCGTGTGGATGCTAAACGTTCACGCCGCAGGTGGCCGCAAGATGTTAGCCTCAGCAGCAGAAGCCGTTCGCGCTAGTACGACAGCAGGACGTGATAACCCAATATTGATTGCTGTGACGATGCTCACCAGCTTGAGTGCAAATGAGTTGCCTGAGATTGGGCTAGAAGCGGACACCAAGGCTGTTGTTAGTCGCTATGCGACGCTAGCCTTTGATGCTGGGCTTGATGGCGTGGTGTGTTCAGCCGAAGAAGCCGCTTGGCTGCGCGAAAAATTTGGCAACGGGTTCAAATTAGTCACACCGGGGATACGTTTAGCTGAAGATGCCAAGGGCGATCAATCGCGTGTGGTTACTCCTACAGATGCGATTAAAATGGGTAGTGATTTTTTGGTGATTGGTCGATCCATTACTGCCGCCGTTGATCCTATCGCAAGACTACATTTAATTCATACGTCGTTGGTTTGATTTTATTAACCGCGAATACAAGCAAAATCTTTTAGCCGCAGATGAACAAAGATAAAAACAGATAAAAGCCAAAACATTAAAAATTTTGTCATTCCGAGCATAGCCGAGGAATATGCTGTTTAGTTGAGCAACGAAAAAGCATACTCCTCGGCTAGGCTGGGATTGATATAAGTGAAGGGTTTAGTTTTTATCTCTGTTTATCTGCCTTCATCTGTGGCTAAAAAAATTAGCCCAACCTTCGTTAACGCATCGCAACAACATTTTTTGAGAAAAATATGAAACTCTCCGTAATTGGCACTGGCTATGTAGGGCTTGTCTCTGGCGCTTGTTTGGCGGATGTGGGTAATAACGTACTGTGTTTAGATTTAGATAGCAAAAAAATCGACCTCCTTAATAGCGGTGGTATTCCGATTTATGAGCCAGGCCTAAAAGAAATTGTCACGAGTAACGTTGCTGCTGGTCGTATTTCATTCACGACTGATATTGCCGCTAGTGTTGCCTTCGGTGACGTTCAAATCATTGCTGTGGGCACGCCACCTGGCGAAGATGGCTCAGCTGATTTGCAATACGTTGTGGCCGCTGCGCGTAATATCGGCCGTCATATGACGAATGCAAAAATTGTCATGGATAAATCTACTGTGCCCGTCGGTACTGCAGACAAAGTCCGTGAAGCCATTGCTGAAGAGCTGCAAAAGCGCGGTGTGGAAATACCGTTTTACGTGGTCTCTAACCCTGAATTTTTGAAAGAAGGTGCTGCGGTAGAGGATTTTATGCGGCCAGACCGTATTGTGATTGGTGCCGATAATGAAACGGCTGTGGAAGCGATGCGTAAACTTTACGCGCCGTTTCAGCGTAACCATGATCGCTTAATGGTCATGGATATTCGCTCTGCTGAGCTCACCAAATACGCGGCAAATGCGATGCTTGCCACGCGCATTTCATTTATGAATGAGCTGGCTTTACTCGCTGAAAAATTAGGCGCAGACATTGAGCAAGTGCGTAAGGGCATGGGTGCTGATCCTCGTATTGGTTATCACTTTTTGTATCCCGGTATTGGCTATGGCGGGTCGTGTTTTCCGAAAGACGTGCAGGCGTTACAACGCACCGGACAACAAGTTGGCATGGACATGAAATTATTGAGCGCCGTTGAAGCCGTGAACTACGCGCAAAAACATGTGTTGACGCATAAGATCGTCAAACAATTTGGCGAAAATCTAGCTGGTAAAACCATTGCGATTTGGGGTTTGGCTTTCAAACCTAATACCGACGATATGCGTGAAGCGCCATCGCTGGTGCTCATTGAGGACTTAACCAAACGCGGCGCAAAAATTGTCGCCTTTGATCCCGTTGCTATGATTGAAGCCAAACATTTGCTCGCCGATAATTCGCAAGTGACGTTTGCTGATAGTCCGATGGCTGCAATCAATAAAGCCGATGCGCTGGCGATTGTTACTGAATGGAAAGCGTTCCGCGCACCAGATTTTGCGGCAATGAAAGCCGCATTAAAAGTGCCGATAGTGTTTGATGGACGTAATTTGTATGAGCCGGATGTCATGGCGGAAAATGGCTTCGCGTATTTTCCGATTGGGCGTAAGCAGGGTTGATACACTATTGTTTCTACGAACAAACGCATATGGCTATTAAGTGGCGCGAAACTCGTTGATTGGCGGCTACTTTGAGACATAATTGCCTGAAAATAGCCGTCAATATTGGTGTTTCTATTTAATACTTAATGCAATTAATGTAACTTTTGTTGTCAATTAGGCGCCACAACTCCATACAAAAATGCTGACCCTTCCCCAAACTTCCCAAGCCCGTGTCTTAGTCGTAGGCGATGTCATGCTTGACCGCTATTGGTTCGGCGAAGTCTCGCGCATTTCGCCTGAGGCACCGGTGCCGATAGTGCACGTTAAAAAAACCGAGGAGCGGCCTGGCGGTGCGGCGAACGTGGCGCGCAATATCGCTTCTCTCGGTGGGCAGGCGACATTGCTGTCGGTCATCGGGGACGATGAGGCGGGGCGCATTCTCACTGATTTGTTAGTTAAAGAAAATGTCACTACGCATTTCCACAAAGATGCGTCGCTGCCCACAACGGTAAAATTACGGGTGATTGGCCGCCAACAGCAGTTGATGCGGATTGATTTTGAAACGCCACCATCGCGGGAAGCGCTCGAAGATAAGCTGGATGATTTTGAATCAATGGTGGATGCACATGACGTGGTGATTTTGTCTGACTACGGCAAGGGTGGCTTAACACACGTGACTAAAATGATTGACGCGGCCAAACGCCACGGCAAACGCATCTTAATTGATCCGAAAGGCGATGATTATTCAAAGTATCGCGGGGCGACATTACTCACGCCCAATCGCGGTGAATTTCGTGAAATCATGGGTAAATGGAAAGATGAAATTGATCTAGCCCAGCGTGCTGAAAAACTGCGTGACGATTTATCGCTAGATGCTTTGCTTGTCACGCGTTCTGAGGAAGGCATGTCACTCTTTACCGCCGCTGGAGCGATGCATGAGCCTACACAGGCGCGTGAAGTGTTTGATGTTTCTGGTGCGGGCGACACGGTGATTGCCACACTAGGGTTGATGTTGGCGGCAGGAGTCGATATGCATGAAGCGATGCGTATCGCAAACCGCGCCGCAGGTGTGGTGGTGGCAAAGCTGGGCACCGCGACGTTGACGCGGAACGAATTGGCTCAGGCGCTGTAAAAACACTTTCATAGCCGCAGATGAACGCTGATAAACGCAGATAAAATCTTTTTTGACTTCATCTGCGTTTATCAGCGTTCATCTGCGGCTAAAAATTAACAAACTAAAGTAAACCATCATGACCTACATCGTCACCGGCGCCGCAGGATTTATCGGCAGCAATATCATTAAGGCACTAAATGATCGCGGTATTCGCGATATTGTTGCGGTCGATAATTTAACCAAGGCCGACAAATTTAAGAATCTTGTCGATTGTGAAATCGCCGAGTACGTGGACAAAAAAGACTTCCTGTCGGTTGTGGAGTCGGGTGAGTTATCTGGCGACATTACCGCCCTTATTCATCAAGGCGCTTGCTCTGACACCATGGAAACTGACGGCCGCTACATGATGGAAAACAATTACCGCTACTCGCTATCGTTATTTGAGTGGGCGTTGGAAGAGGGCGTGCCGTTTATTTATGCGTCCTCCGCTTCTGTGTATGGAGACGGCAAAACGTTCAAAGAGTCGCGTGAATATGAAGCGCCGCTCAACGTCTACGGCTATTCCAAATTTTTATTTGATCAAGCCGTGCGTGCCCGCGTAGGCAACGACTTTGCCGATGCACCATCACAGATTGTGGGCTTTCGTTATTTTAATGTTTACGGTGCGCGTGAATCGCATAAAGGCCGCATGGCTTCCGTGGCGTATCACTTTTTTAATCAATATCGCGCCACGGGAAAAGTGCGTGTTTTCGCCGGCTCTGACGGCTACGCTAATGGTGAGCAGCAGCGTGATTTTGTGTCGGTTGAAGACGTGGTGAACGTTAATTTATTTTTTCTCGATAACCCAAATGTATCTGGCATTTTTAATCTTGGCACAGGACGATGTCAGACCTTTAATGATGCCGCAGTCGCCACTGTAAATGCTTGCCTCGCTATGGATGGCAAGCCCGCGCAAACGCTCGCTGACTTGCAAACCGCTGGGGTTATCGAATACATTCCATTCCCCGATGCGCTCAAGGGCAAATATCAAAGCTATACCCAAGCCGATTTAACGTTACTACGCGCCGCAGGCTATAACGCGCCTTTCTTAACGGTCGAACAAGGCGTCGCAAATTACATCCCGATGCTTGCAAATGTAGGCTAAGTCTGAAAAAAGTGTCATATAATCAATGGCTTTCAACGGTTTGTCTTAATTTCGACGCAAAAAAGTAAAAGTAACAAAATGCGTCAACCGTGCAACTAACCCCGCGTTTGTATGACGTGCGGCGTTTTTTTTAACGGGTCTGCATTAACGATTTTGTAACACCTATGTTTCACTATTTATAGCAACACACTCACACTCACTGGAGACATCATGAAAAAAATCCTAGCCTCAATCATCGCGTTTTTTGCGTTTGCGTCTATCGCATTCGCAGCAGTTAACGTAAACACCGCCAACAAAGCTGAGCTTGCTACCCTAAACGGTATCGGCGACACCAAAGCACAAGCTATCATTGACTACCGCACCAAAAACGGCCCATTCAAATCAATGGCCGATTTGGATAAAGTGCCCGGTATCGGTGAAGGCACCATGGCAAAAATCGCTAAAGATGTAACACTGAGCGGCAAAACAACAGCCGTTGTGCCTGCAGAAACCAAGAAAGATGCGGCTCCTGCAAAAGCCGAAGCTAAAAAAGACGCTGCACCAGCAAAAGCGGAAATGAAGAAAGAAGCGGCACCAGTAGCAGCTGCTAAAGAAGACAAAAAAACCGCTAAGATGGAAGACAAAAAAGCAGCTGCACCAGCCGTTGCCGCAGAAGCTAAAAAAGCAGACAAGAAAGAAATGACTGCTGCTGAGAAAAAAGCGGCTGCTGCTGATGAAAAGAAAGCCAAAGCAGAAATGGCTAAGAAAGAAAAAGCTGATAAAGCAGAAGCGGCAAAAAAAGAAAAAGCAGACAAAGCAGATAAAGCAAAAGCTGACAAAGAAGCCAAAGCTGCTAAGTCAGATAAGCCAATGAAAGCAGATGCAAAGAAAGACGCACCAAAAGCTGACGCTGCCAAAACAGACGCACCGAAGAAGTAATTCAGTATCTAGGCTTCAAATAAAAAGCCCCGCTGCCTTAACTGGCGCGGGGCTTTTTAAATTTGATCTATTACTTTACTTTAAGCGAATCATCACATTGCGTTGTTTTGTCGTTGGCCTCGTTATTGGCGCGCTATTTTTGCAATCTCGTCAGCAGTTGCCCAACGAGCCAGCATTAGCTTGGGCGTTGTTCGCAGCAATCGCTGTTGCTTTGGCAATTGCCGCTTATCAACCATGCATAAAGTCAAAATTACGGTTCGCAATGTGTTGTATATGTTGGCTATGTGGCGGTATCTTGGTCGGCCTAGGTTACGCGCAGCATCGCGCAGAAATTCGTTTGAGCGACCATCTGCCTCAAGCGTGGGAAGGGCGCGACATTGCAGTAATCGGTGCAGTATCAAGCCTGCCTACCATGACCGAGCGCGGGTTACGTTTTCAACTTGATGTGGAAAAAGTATTGACCGAGGGCGCAATCGTGCCGCGTCATGTCTCACTAAATTGGTACACGGAGTTAAATCGCAAGACTAATGAAACCACACTGCCGCCAACATTAACGCCGGGAGAGCGATGGCAGCTCACTGTGCGATTGCGTCGCCCACACGGCACGGCTAATCCGCACGGCTTTGACTTTGAAGCATATGCGTTAGAGCGCAATATTCGCGCTACAGGCTATGTACGTACTAAAGGTGAAAACAAAAAAGAGGTTGAGGATGCCACAGGTGCAATGTATGCCATCGACAAAGCACGAATGCACATTCGTCAACGCATGCTGGCTGCACTGGGTAATAGCGAACATGCGGGTGTACTGGTAGCCCTTGCCGTCGGTGAGCAAAACGCAATTCCTGCTAGTCAGTGGAAAACATTTTGGCGCACAGGCACGGGGCATTTGATGTCAATTTCGGGGCTACACATTACGATGGTTGCGGGACTCGTGTATTGGCTCAGTTTTTACGCATGGGCGCGGCTGTCGCGACTTGCGGCACGCATTCCTGCACAGCGTGTGGCGGCGATTTGTGGCGCATTGGCGGCGTTGATGTACTCGTTAATTGCAGGGTTTTCAGTGCCCACGCAACGCACACTTTTTATGTTGCTGGTAGTCGCATTGGCTCTCATGCTTGGTCGAGGATTATCAGCGACGCGAATATTGGCTTTTGCAATATTCGCAGTTGTGTTGATTGATCCTTGGTGCGTCCTAGCGCTCGGATTTTGGTTATCTTTCGGTGCGGTTGCGATGATTTTTTATGTGATGTCAAACCGACCAGGCAAATTAAGTGTTCTCAACACGGCGCTCAAAACGCAGCTTGCGGTTACGCTAGGTTTGTTGCCGTTAACGCTCCTCTTGTTTCAAGAAGTCTCGCTCATCTCGCCGATTGCTAATGCATTGGCAATACCGATTGTGAGTTGGGTGGTGGTGCCGGTCACGCTTATTGGTGCATTGTTGCCATTCGACTTCATGCTGGATGCCGCGCATTTGGTGATGCGTTACAGCTACATTTGTCTTGCTTGGTTAGCAGAATTACCAAATGCAGTTTGGCAATCGCACGCCCCACAAACATGGACCGTTATCGTTGCCATGATAGGCGCAACGTTTCTGCTACTGCCACGCGGCATACGTACGCGTTGGGTGGGGTTCGTATTATTGTTGCCGATGTTTTTGGTATTGCCGCCAACGCCAAAGCCTAGTGAGGTGTGGCTTACGCTACTTGATGTAGGGCAGGGCTTATCCACCATTATTCGCACCGCCAATTACACGCTGGTCTATGATGCGGGGCCTAAATGGAATGAGGATGTTGACTCTGGCAATCGTATAGTCGTGCCGTATTTGCGCGGTGAAGGCATACGCTCGCTGGATGCGCTAATTGTCACCCATGATGATGATGACCATTCAGGTGGCGCGCGCTCGGTGATTGATGCGCGGCAGCCAAAATTGGTGCTGACATCTGCACCACTGGATCGTGAATACTTAGTCAATGCGACTGATAAAATGCGCTGCGAAGTTGGTGATACTTGGCGCTGGGATGGGGTGGAGTTTGATGTGTTGCATCCGACAAGTGCGGATTACGATGCACAGTTAAAGACCAATAACTTAAGTTGCGTCATTAAAATCACGGCACCCGGCGGCACGATGTTATTAACGGCAGATATTGAAAAAGCGGTTGAAGCAAGCCTAGTTGCGCGCGCTGCCGATGACTTGAAATCTGACGTGCTAATCGTGCCACATCATGGCAGCAAAACATCATCAACAGATGACTTTTTAGATGCCGTCTCACCCACGCTGGCGTTAATTCCTGTCGGCTATCGCAATCGTTTTCGGCATCCACACCCCACAATAGAGGCGCGTTATATGGAGCGCAATATCGCTATACATCGCACGGATTGGGATGGTGCGATTACGCTGAAATTTGCTACCGATGCGAAAGGCAAGCCAACAATTGATACGTATCGCGCGACGCGGCAACGCTATTGGACAAATAAGCCAGAACGAGCTGTCTATAGTGAATAAGTGAATAGGTGTTTAGGGAATAAGTGTTTAAGCCAGGAAAGCAAGAAACGCTAACTAACCATGCGCTAAAACCTAGGTGCTCTCAGTGCCTCGCGTGTTATACTTTAATGCTTTGATTTTGCGGCTATTTTTAGCGGTTATCGCGCTGATTTTGTAGCGCAAAAATTCAGTAGCGTCATTTAGTTACGCCTATTTTCTTCTTCTTGGCGTTATTCATTTTCTGCAATCAGAAAACAATAAAATCAAAAACGTTTTTTTACTAACCTACGGAGTTTCACATGGCAGTCGAACGCACAGTCTCAATCATCAAACCTGACGCGGTAGCAAAGAATGTTATCGGTCAAATCTACGCACGTTTTGAAGGCGCGGGCCTCAAAATTGTTGCGGCACGCATGCTACATATGTCCAAAGCAAATGCTGAGGAATTTTATGGCGTTCATCGTGAGCGTCCTTTTTTCAAAGACCTTGTTGCTTTCATGATTTCAGGTCCTGTTATGGTGCAAGTGCTTGAAGGCGAAGGCGCTATTGCTAAAAATCGTGATTTGATGGGCGCAACTGATCCAAAGAAGGCAGCGCCTGGCACAATCCGCGCTGACTTTGCTGACTCAATTGATGCTAATTCTGTACACGGCTCAGATAGCCCTGAAACAGCAAGCCAAGAAATTAGCTTTTTCTTTCCTGGCATGAATGTGGTTTCGCGATAGTTTGTAGAAAAAATGGCCGTCCCCCAACACGCGCATAGCGAAAAACCCAATCTTCTCGGCATGACGTTGCCAGAGATGACAGCGTTTTTTGCGGAGTTGGGGGAGAAGCCGTTTCGTGCCAAGCAGGTATTTCGCTGGATTCATCATTTCGGCGTTGATCAATTCGAGGCGATGACTGATCTAGCAAAATCATTACGCGAAAAATTGCCGAGTGTGGCAGTGATTGAAGCGCCACGTTTAATGACCGAGCAAGCATCTGTTGACGGCACACGCAAATGGCTGCTAGACGTAGGTACGGGCAATGGAATTGAGGTTGTTTTCATTCCTGAAGATGATCGCGGAACATTGTGTGTGTCATCGCAAGTTGGTTGCGCGCTGGATTGCACCTTTTGCTCCACTGGCAAGCAAGGCTTTAATCGTAATCTCACCACCGCCGAGATTATTGGCCAATTGTGGTGGGCAACAAGGGCACTAAAGGCCGACGTTGCCGCCAATCAAAAGCAAGATCGCATTGTCTCCAATGTGGTGATGATGGGCATGGGCGAGCCGCTGGCGAATTTTGATCCAGTGACCAATGCGATGGACATCATGTTGGATGATCATGCCTACGGGCTCTCTCGCCGCCGCGTGACGCTTTCTACGTCAGGCATTGTGCCGAATTTGAAGCGTTTAAAAGAGCGTTGCCCTGTTGCATTAGCGGTATCGTTACATGCGCCAAATGATGCGCTGCGCGATGTGCTAGTGCCTATTAACCAAAAATATCCGCTCGCTGAATTGCTGGCGACGATTAAAGATTATCTGACCGCAGCACCGCGCGATTTTGTAACCTTTGAGTACGTGATGTTGAGCAATGTGAATGACAGTGTGGCGCATGCGCATGAGCTAGTGGCGCTTACCCGCGATATTCCGTGTAAATTTAATTTAATACCGTGGAATCCATTTCCGAATGCGCCGTATGCCCGTTCTAGTAATAATGCTATTCATCGTTTTCGCGCCATTTTGCAAGATGCTGGACTCATCGTTACAGTTCGCAAAACCCGTGGCGACGACATAGATGCGGCATGTGGTCAGCTTGCCGGACAAGTTGTTGATAAATCTCAACGTACGGCAAGTAACGCAAGTAAACGTACCATCCCGATTCACGCATCGGCCTAGCCACAATGGCGACCAGGAGATTGATTTGAAAAGTGCAATTGTTGGAATTAGTCTTGTCGCGATATGTCTCCTCGCCGGATGTTCGACCACATCTACATCGGAGAGCAAAACTGCCGATATTGCCGGCAAAACTGACCCTGTTCAACGTGCACAAATTCATACCGAGCGCGCCGCAGAGTATTACAAACTCGGGCGACTAGCCATTGCGTTAGAAGCAGCACAGCAAGCAGTGAGTGCAGAGCCAAAACATGCGCCTGCCTACAGCATGCTCGCCATTATCTACATGGATTTAGGTGAAAATGGTAAGGCAGAGGCGGCGTTCGAGCAGGCCACTAAATTTGCGCCAAATGACTCCAGCATATTGAATAATTACGGCTGGTTTATTTGCCAACGTTTGGATGCGAAGCGATCATTGAATTATTTTGAGCGGGCAATTAAAGATCCGCTCTACACCACACCAGAGCGCGCGCTATACAACGCGGGCGTTTGTGCAAAACGTATTAATGATCTAGCGGCTGCACAAAATTATTTTTCGCAATCCTTAAAACGTAATGCGCAATTTGCGCCTTCACAATTTGAGTTAGCCGAAATCGCCTTTACGCAGATGCGTTTTAAAGAAGCAGACGCATTATTTTCGCGCTTTACTGGCATGGTGCGTGAGCAGGATGCTCCTAGCTTATTATTAGGCGCAAAAATTGCTCGTGCAATGGGCGACCGTAATGCCGAGGCAAATTATATTTCTCAGCTAAAACGCCGCTATCCTGATTCAACCCAAGCGCGCGATGCGTCTTTGCGTTGATGCACTTAGTCTGCTTCAAGCGTAGAAACATTCATCCATAAACATAAGATCCGCCAAGCCATGCATAAAGATCTGCGTGAATCAACAAACTTAATGGCAGGCACACACGGTGCAGCGGCGCTAACTAGCACGCATAAAGACGCGGCTGACAAATTAACAGGTGAGTTTATTTTGACCAATCCGGCAGCAGAGCCAACTCAACACGCATCGGTAGGTGAGCTACTGCAAGCGGCACGTATACACGCTGGACTCTCGGTTGCCGACGTGGCGAATCGCTTACGCATGGGTGTAAAGCAAGTTGATGCACTCGAACGTGCTGATTACGCGGCGCTACCAGCAGGGACATTTTTGCGCGGGTTTGTTAGAAATTATGCGAAGGCAGTCGGTGTTTCGGTCGATGAGGCGCTCTCTACACTTGAGCGGACACATAAAAATGCGGCAGCATTAGCAGCGTCAGTTGTCGTTGCACCAACGATTGCAGCCTCACCCGTCAAACTGCATGTTGGAGGAGAAGCCTTAGCAAGCCCCAAAGCGCGCTTACTAGCAGCGCTGGTGGTGGTGCTATTACTTGCCGCTGCCGTATGGTATTGGTGGGCAAATGTACGGCCGTATTTGGCCGATGGTGGTCGCGCCAAATCTACCGAAACAACGACTGTTGGTGCCCCCGCAAATGAGTACACATTGCCACAAGCGCCTGCCAGTGCAGACGCTGCAGCTTCTAGCAGTAGCGATCCAGCCAGCCAGCCCAGCCAACCTAGCGTGACGCCACCAGCGCCGTTAGAAAATACGGCAGTGCCAAGCGTCGCGACAACAAGTTCCGCGGACGCGGTAACGCAAAAAAAAAGTGAACTGAAACAAGTTAGCCCTGCCGCAGTCAATCCTTCCATCGCCGAGCCGACACCGCCTATTTTGTCATCCAGCAAAGTTATTGCCACGCCAATTACGTCAGAGCCAGCAAAATCTAGCCGCGTGGCAGGTGAAACTGGACGTGTCGGGTTCACATTTAGTGGTCAATCATGGGTAGAAGTCACCGATAGTACAGGTCGCACCATACTTTCACGCCGCTACAACGCGGGAGAAACAGACGAAGTAAGTGGTCGTGGTCCATTTTCAATTGTTGTGGGTAACGCTACCGTTACGCGTATGGCCTTCAACGGCCGCGAATTCGATTTAATCCCACACCGCCGAGGCAACAGCACAGTGGCGCGTGTGAATGTGAAGTAAATTGGTAGGGCGTTTGGCGTTGAGCGTTCCGCGTGTACGCATGGCGCCAGTTGTCAAATTCGCAATACCCAACGCTCAACCCATAACGCCAAACCCTCAACGCTAACCCCAATATTCAACAACATGTTTAATCCCATTTCCCGCCGCCAATCACGGCAAGTCAAAATAGGTCACGTGCTCGTCGGTGGCGGTGCGCCCATTTTGGTGCAGTCGATGACCAATACCGATACCGAAGATATTCCAGGCACCATTGATCAAGTCGCGGCGCTCGCACGGACTGGCTCGGAAGTCGTCAGGATTACGGTAAACACCTTAGCCGCCGCACGCGCAGTGCCGCATATTCGGCGTGGCTTGGATGCGTTGGGTGTGAATGTGCCGCTAGTAGGCGACTTTCATTTCAATGGGCATAAGTTATTGACCGAAGTGCCCGAATGCGCCGAGGCGCTTGCCAAGCTACGGATTAACCCCGGCAACGTTGGTACAGGTGCAAAACGTGATGACCAATTTGGCGCCATGATATTAACCGCCATCAAATACGATAAGCCAGTGCGAATTGGGGTCAATTGGGGTTCACTTGATCCTGAACTCATCGCCCGCATGATGGATGAAAATGCCGCCTTGTCAGAGCCGAAAGAGGCGGATGCGGTCATGCGCGAAGCCTTGATTATCTCCGCCCTTGAGAGTGCGGCTAAGGCAGAGTCACTCGGTTTAGCGGGAGACAAAATAATTTTGTCGTGTAAGGTAAGTGCGGTGCAAGATTTAATCGCCGTTTATCGTGATTTGGCGCGTCGCTGTGATTACCCGTTGCACTTGGGTTTAACAGAGGCGGGCATGGGCTCTAAAGGCATCGTCGCCTCCACAGCGGCATTGTCAGTGCTGTTGCAAGAGGGCATTGGTGACACTATTCGTATCTCGCTTACACCAGAGCCCGGTGGCGATAGAACTAAAGAAGTCGTCGTCGCGCAGGAAATTTTGCAGACCATGGGGCTACGCGCTTTTACACCAATGGTTGCCGCGTGTCCCGGCTGTGGCCGCACCACCAGCACGTATTTTCAAGAGTTGGCAGAAAGCATCCAGCATTATTTACGTAATCAAATGCCGATTTGGAAAAGCCAATATCCAGGCGTCGAAGAAATGCACGTCGCCGTCATGGGCTGTGTAGTTAATGGTCCGGGCGAATCAAAACTTGCCAATATCGGCATCTCACTGCCGGGCTCAGGCGAGCGGCCAGTTGCCCCCGTGTACATTGATGGCGAAAAAGCCGTCACGCTCAAAGGCGACAAGATTGCAGAAGAATTCACCGATCTCGTCAATAGCTACGTAGCAAAAACCTACGCGCCTGGCGCTGTGCGTAAAGCATTTGTGCGACGTAAAGAGATACCGATTAAGCAAGTGGCGTGATATTAGTCGCAGTATATAAAATCTACAAACACTAGAATTGGCGGCTTATTTACGGCATAAATTTCTGAAGATGCCCGTGGATAAAAGAGTTTTATATTCGTGTTAGCGGCATACAAATAACGTAAAAAATGGTGGGCAAATGAGTGACGATGAACCAAAGAGCAATCCACCGCGCGATAATGCCTCCTCGCCACCCCACCCCACGCCACGCCTCGCCGCTCCCGTTCCGATCCCAAAAGTCGCCCCCAACAATCTCGTCAGCCACAGATGGCAAGCAGCAGTGCGGCTAACGCTGATAATCATCTGTCCCAAAGCGCGTCACCATCGGTTCGCGTCGAAGGTCTTGCAGAAACACTGCATGATGTGCGACACGAACTCCAACTCCTCTCGCACGCGACCAAATATAACTGGATCAATCATCGGCTGATCCTGCTGCGAAATGCGCTCATTGCGTTCAGCATATTGGTGGTTGTGGTCATCATCGCCATCGCGTGTTACCGCGAAGCCTATCGGCAAACACTCACCATCGCCGCCTTCGATGTGCCTTCGAGCCTCGCCGAGCGCGGCATCACTGGCCAGGTCATCGCCAAGGCGGTGTTTGATGAGCTCATCAAACGCCGTGACTTAGTGACGACACTCGATAAAGGCGAACTCAAAGGCGCATGGGCCGAGAATCGTTCAGACGTGGCGATCCCCGAAGCCAAATTCACCCTGCAATCGGTGTTTCGATATCTGCGTTA
>JANNWG010000005.1:0-65216 GCA_031414695.1 Burkholderiales bacterium | reverse complement strand
GTGAGCTCAGCGGGTATGCGATGCGTGTCCAGCCGCAACAAACACAATCCGCGAACATTGAAACGCCGCAATTCGCCCTACGCCAGCCATGACCACTGTGCACCACAAAACATACCCACTAACTTCACGCCAACAATGCTCAAACCATTACCCATTCAGCCGAGGAAAATTTATGTGAAAAACGTCTAACCGAACAGTATTGGCTCAGGTGCTCGAATGGTTCGGTATCGCATTAATTTTCGTATGCTTGGGATTCAGGTGGCTTGCGTGATTTCTAACATGATGCTAGAGCGCGCTCGCTGATTTCAGTGGGATTCGCCAAAAGCGGCGCAACCTTTAGCCTTGTAGGTTGTGAATTATTTTAAAGGCGTTGCCAACATAAAGTGTTTGACGGCAAAAGAGAAAGAAGCCGAAGTTCTCGAACGTTTTAACGCGTCTGATCGAGTCAGTGAGAAGTACTGGTTATGTAAAGTACAGAAATTCGGTGTTGGGTCATTATTATTTAGCTGCGGAGCAAACCATTTCACTTCGTTCGCCGCGTTGCTAAATGTAAGCGGCATTAGCGTAGCGGAAACGCATCCAGATTGGGAGCTCTCTGAAAAATCGAGGCCGTTGTGAGTCGTAAGGATGGCGTAGGCAAAAAATGTTACTTAAACGACAAAACTAAATATTGTCATCCCGAGCGCAGCCGAGGGATATGCTTTTAGTGCTGTACTCGCTGAACGAACAGCATATCCCTCGGCTGCGCTCGGGATGACAAATTTATATATTGGACACAATTTATGATGACAAAAAAATGTTGTTCGTATGCACTCCCCCGTTACTTTATTCTCTATATTTAATTGCCGAATCAATAGAGGTTCCGAGATGCAAAAGCCCCCTATCCACGGCTTTCTTAAAGCATAAATGCCCCAAACAAGACGCCAATAGGCGAGTTTCAACTTTTAATCTTGACTACTATTTCTTCTCGCAAGTCTCAGCAATCTTCTTGCCAGAACTCACCATGTTCATGCTGCCGCGTGGTGACACCATTTTTAAGTCCATTTGATAGCTGTCTTTGCCGTTATGCGTAACGCTGCCTTCGCCTTTTGTACCGTCAGCGCAGGCTAATTTCCAGCTATGTTTGTTGCCCACGGTTTTCATGTCGCTCGGCTCGCATTTGCTTTCGCGTTTTTCGGCGGGTCCGCGCTGATCCGTCCACTTGCCTTCGCCGGGTTTGATGCAATGCTTCATGGTCATGCTGCCCATTTTGTCGGCCATTTCTTTGGGCATACCGGGGATGTCCATTTTGGTTTTAATTTCCCATAAGCCTGGTGGCATTTCTTTGGATTGGGCAAATGCGAAAGTGGTTACGCTAGTGACAACAGCAGCTAAACAGCAGGCAATTTTTTTCATTTTGCGGCTCCAGTGAGGACTTACGTTAATGACGCATCGCGCGGGCGCGAAAACCAATGCTGGCTAACTTGGCAACAATTTCATCGATATGCGCGGCGTTGCGTGTTTTTAGCACAAACTCAACTTCTGCACTTTGCACAGGCAGATTGGTGAAAGCGCGTTGATGATGCACTTCTTCAATATTCGCGTTCGCTTCCGCAATCACGCTGGTGATTTTGGCGAGCGCGCCGGGTAGGTCGCGTAGCTCTACGTGTATGCGTGCAAGACGGCCAGATCTCACCATGCCGCGTTGAATAATTTCAGCCAACATTAGCGGATCAATATTGCCGCCGCACAACACCAAGCCCACACGTTTACCTTGAAAGCGTTCACGATGGCGCATGAGTGCGGCGAGTGACACCGCACCTGCGCCTTCAACGACCGTCTTTTCAATTTCGAGCAGCATGACAATCGCTTCTTCAATATCGCCTTCGTCAATTAAGACGATGTCGTTGACTAATTTTTCCACGATAGCGCGTGTTAATTGCCCCGGCTCTTTCACCGCAATACCTTCAGCAATAGTCGATGCGCCAAACGTTGGCGTCTCACCACGTAGCGCGGCATACATCGACGGATAGCGTGTCGTCTCAACACCAACAATATCAATTTTCGGATTGATCGCACGCGCTGCCGTGGCGATACCCGAAATCAAACCACCGCCACCGATGGCAATCGCCAATGTATCTAGCTGCGGCTGCGCGGCAAGCATTTCAAGCGCTATCGTGCCTTGCCCCGCGATGACTTTTTCATCATCGTATGGGTGTACAAAGACCAAGCTGCGTTCGTCGGCTAATTGAAAAGCATGTGCCTTGGCTTCATCAAAATTTTCGCCAAATAAAATCACTTCTGCACCGTGACTGCGCGTCATATCGACTTTGACATTAGGTGTGTAGATAGGCATCACGATGGCGCTCGGTATGCCGAGACGTGACGCATGGTGCGCGACACCTTGTGCGTGGTTGCCCGCACTGGCCGCGATGACGCCTGATTTTTTTTCAGCTGGCGTTAAGCTTGCCAGTTTATTTAACGCACCACGCTCCTTAAAGCTCGCGGTGAATTGATGATTTTCAAACTTGAGATAAACCTCTGCCCCAGTAATCTCAGACAAAGTGCGCGAATGCATACAAGGTGTGTTGACGATGTGGCCGTCAAGCACCTTCGCGGCGGCCTCAATATCGGCGAGCGTAATCATGTGCGTTTTTTACCATCAACATGCAAAAATTTATATTCCACATCTGGAATGATGCCGCTCACTAAATCCGCCAACGCGCGGCCAGAGCCTGTGCCCTCAGTCCAGCCGAGGGTGCCGTGACCGGTATTCAAATAAAGATTTGTGTACTGCGCGCGACCAATCAGTGGGCGATTCGACGGCGTGGATGGCCTGAGACCTGTCCAATATTGTGGATGATCGTAATCAGCCGCATTGGGAAATAATTCACGTGCGCGTTTAATCAAGGCCTCGCATCTGACCATATTTAGCTCAGTGCTGTAACCCGCCAATTCGGCTGTGCCCGCGATACGCATGCGTTCGCCTAAGCGGGTGAACACAATCTTTTGCGCTTCATCGGTTAAGCTCACATGCGGTGCGCCGCTAAAGCCCTCGGTGTTGAGTGTCGCTGAATAACCTTTTGCGGGATACACCGGTATCGTCATGCCGATAGTACGTAGCATAGGCGTGCTGTATGAGCCTAAGCACACCACATACGCATCCGCTGACATCGCATCAAAGGTGGAAGATTTTTTTTGTTTTACCACCACGCTTGAGATGCGATTGCCGTCAGTACGTATGGCTTCGATAGTGGTGTCGTATAAAAACTTCACGCCCACTTTTTCGCACAACGCGGCTAAATTTTGCGTGTACTTAAAGGCGTCGCCAGATTCATCGGTTTCAGCGTAGCTAGCACCTTTGAGTTTGGTGCCAAGTGAAGCTAATGCAGGCTCTATTTTTACCGCCTCCGCCGGGGAGACCACATTGCGCGCAATGCCGTATTTAGAAAGTAGGGCGCAAGCGGCAGCCGCACCCGCATAGTCGCTATCGTCAGTGTAGAACTGCATAATGCCGCGCGTGGCGTGGTCGTAATCAATGTTGGTTTCGGCACGCAATTCCTGCAATGATTGGCGGCTATACAAACCTAAATTAACCATCTGCTGAATATTAAAACGGTAGCGCGAAGGCAAGCACTCGATTAAAAATTCAAGTCCCCACGACATTTGATGCCAATCAAATTGTGGCCGAAATAATAGTGGCGCATCTTCTTTGAAAAGCCATTTCAGTACTTTAAGTGGCGCACCGGGTGCTGCCCATGGCTCAGATTGCGATACGGACACTTGCGCGCCATTCGCGAAGCTCGTCTCTAATCCGGCTTGACGTTGGCGATCAACCACCGTCACCTCATGCCCAAGCTTGGCTAAATACCAAGCTGATGAAACACCAATGACGCCTGCGCCTAAAACAATAACTTTCAAAACAGCCTCCAAAAAGATAAGCAAATACATCGTTATCTGTAATGCGTTACTATAAACATTATTATCTATCTCGCACTGATTAGCAGATGTGACAGATAGGCAAGAACAAGTTAGATTGTTCTACACTAAAACTAAAAACGCACCCATGCTCTATTCTCTCAAGACCTTTGTTGATGCCGCGTCAACCTTTGACCCATCGGATAGCTTATTGCCGTTTACGGTCGAAGGCGTTCTAGCGGGTTGGTTAAAAAAATCTTTTGCCGAACGACTCGCAGACTGGCCAGAGTATTTTTCGATTCGACCGCGTGGTGTGGGCATGACGGGTCATTTTGAAACAGCAGAACATCGCAGTGCGGCAATGGCCGAAGTGGTCGAGTCACTCGCCACACAGGAAGTCATACTCGGCTGGCGAGGTGAATTAGTCACCGTTGCAGAATCACTTTATTCACCGCCGTTATTTCATATCGAGCGTGCCGCATCACGTTACTTCGGTTTAACTGTCTATGCGTCGCATTTAAATGGCCTCACCGCGCGCGACGGTCAGCCCTATATGTGGCTCGCTACACGTGCCGAATCAAAACAGGTTGACCCGTTAATGCTCGACAACATCGTTGGCGGCCGTATTGCGCGTGGCTACTCGCCATTGGAAACGTTGGTAAAAGAGAGTTTTGAAGAAGCCGGTATTAGCAACGAGTTGATTAGCAGTGCGCGCGCAGCCGGCGCGGTGCGTTGTAAACGGGAAGTCGAAGATGGTTTGCACAACGAAGTCATTTTTGTTCACGATATTATCTTGCCCGAATCATTCACCCCCGAAAATCAAGACGGCGAAGTAGCGAGCTTTGAATGCGTACCGATTGTTGATCTTTTAACCAAACTTGAGACGCCATCGCAATTTAGTATTGATGCCGCGCTGGTTATTATTGATTGCTTGCTGCGCCGTGGTTATTTGAATTCAGATCGGGATGATTATCTTGATTTGATTCACGCGATTAGGCCGTAAAATTAGGCCGTAAATCAACCCCTCGCTTTTTCAAAAGGAGGAGTTAATCTAAGGTTCGAAATCCAGCCGGCAACAACCCACCACTCTGTTCTCCCCTTTGAAAAAGGGGAGCTAGTGGGCACTGCGTTGTACGAAGTGCGATACGATGCTAGTTGCAGCACCGCTAGATTTGCAAGTCACACCACAATCCCTACCAACCTCCCTTTTTCAAAGGGAGGAGTGGATCTAAGGATCGAGATCCAGTGGGTAACAACCCACCGTTCTGTTCTCCCCTTTGAAAAAGGGGAGTTAGTGGGGATTGCGGCGCAGCATCGCGCACTATAAAAAACCGCCCCAATCTCCAATCAAACACAAAAATGTTAGCATCGCCATATCTTGTTTTTACTAGTGAAGTGATTACGTTTTGGATCCTGTCGTTCTCTTTTTTATACTTGGCGTTGTCGCCCGTCTTGCCAAAAGTGACCTGCGTTTGCCGGAAGCGTTGTACGAAACACTCTCCATTTATCTGCTGCTCGCCATCGGTTTGAAAGGCGGCGTGGAATTAGCTAAGCATCCAATTTCTACTGTTGCGCCACAAGCAGTCGCGGTGATTGCCATGGGTTTAGTTCTGCCGTTATTGGCCTATCCCATCTTGCGCTACATCGGGCGGTTAAATAATTTTGATGCTGCCGCTATTGCCGCGCATTACGGCTCCGTCAGTGTGGTGACATTTGCGGTGGGCTTGGCTTATGTGGTGAAGCTCGGTGTGCCATATGAAGAATATATGCCGCTCTTTGTTGCGCTGCTTGAAGTCCCTGGCATTGTGGTGGGCATTTTATTAGCGCGTTTGCAAAGCTTAAAAACGGTGCAATGGGGGCCTCTTGCACATGAAATTTTTCTGGGCAAATCGGTGGTGTTATTGGTTGGTGGCTTGCTCATTGGCTGGATTGCGGGGCCGACCGGGCTTGATCCCATGCGCGGATTATTTTTTGATCTGTTCAAAGGCGTGTTGGCACTTTTCCTTTTAGAAATGGGCTTGGTTGCCGCGAGTCGCTTGGGCGACTTAAAGCGCGCCGGGCCTTTCTTAATTGCCTTCGGTATCATCGTGCCGATCATCTTTGCGGTTATTGGTGCTGTTCTTGGCAAATTTATTGGCCTCACTCTCGGCGGTACAACATTGCTCGCCGTATTGGCAGCCAGCGCATCCTACATTGCCGCGCCTGCTGCGATTCGTATCGCGATACCAGAGGCTAACCCGACGTTAAGTATCGGCGCGTCATTGGCTATTACGTTTCCGTTTAACCTCACTCTTGGCATACCGCTCTACTATCAATTAGCCTTGGCGCTACATAAATGAAACAGTACCCTAAAAAATTACTCGTCGTCATCGGCGAGGCCGCGCTGGAAAAGTTTCTGGTGCGCGATATTAAAGCCTTTGGTGCGCATGGCTACACGATTGCGGATGTGCGCGGTGGCGGCGCTCACGGCGCGCGTGATGCCGATTGGGAGGGCAATCGCTCAATTCGGATGGAGATAATTTGCGTGGAAGAGGTCGCCGAAAAAATCGCCGATCACATCATTACGCAATATGCAAAAAATTTCTCGTTGTCGCTTTATATGTCGGACGTCAGTGTACTCAGAAATGAGAAGTTTTAAGTTGATTAAGTTTTGACAACGCAGGTTTTAATACTCGTCGTCATTGCGGCGATGCTGCATGCAACATGGAATTACTTACTTAAAAAATGCGGTGGCGGCTTAGGTGTTCTGACCTTGTCAGCGGTTATCGCCAGTATTTGGCTCACACCGATTTCGTTGTACTTAATTTGGCAGGGGTTTACGTTCTCATGGCCTATGCTTGGCATGATCGTTGGTTCTGGCGTAATACACATGCTCTATTTTTTGCTGCTTGATCGGGCGTATCGAAGTAAGGGCGGCAGTGGCGATTTATCGGTGGTCTATCCCCTAGCGCGCGCCACTGGGCCACTCATCACCATCATCGTCGCGACAACGTTTTTTGATGAGAATATGAGCACCATCGCGCTATGCGGGGCACTGCTGATCGGCATTTCAGCCTTGACGTTAGTGGGTGACCCGCGCCAGTTACTCTCAAGACAAAGTAGCCAAGGCATTGGCTTCGCGCTGCTCTGCGGTTGCATGATTGCGAGCTACACGGTATGGGATAAACAAGCGGTCGCCGTATTTTTGATTCCACCCATTGTCTTTGATTGGGCAGCAAATGTATCGCGTGTATTTATGTTGATACCTTATACGCATTGCAAAGAGCCAACTGCCATGAAAAATGCGTGGCGGCAGCATCCAAAATCAATCTTAGCGATTGGCATCATGAGTCCGCTTTCCTACATTTTGGTGTTGACGGCGATGGTCACAACACCGGTTAGCTATGTCGCACCTGCACGCGAATTATCGATACTCTTCGCGGCCTTGTTAGGCGCACATGTGCTGAAGGAAGGCGATGTGCTGCGACGCACGATTGCGGCAATTGGCATGTTGCTCGGCGTGACGGCGCTAGCTATCGGCTAATAACCAAAACCCGTTTATATACGGGAGCCTTCAGTCAATAATGCTCCTAAACGCCCGCCAGTATTGGAGTTCATGGTTTAATTAAGGCGCAACAAAACGCTTGCAATAATAATACGACCGTACTATTATTTGCGTATGAACAATCCAGCCACCAAACCAACCAAAGGCGAAGCGACACGCGCATCTATCCTCGATGCGGCGGTACGGCTTGCCGCATTAGAGGGGTTTGGTGCGTTGACCATCGGCACGCTGGCAGAAAAAGCAGGTATGTCTAAGAGCGGTTTGTTCGCGCATTTTGGCTCAAAAGACGAGCTGCAAGTCGCCACCCTGGATGAGGCTGTGCGTCGCTACAACGATGTTGCTTTTTTGCCTGCACTCAAGGTTGCACGTGGGTTGCGGCGGCTGCGTGCGCTCACCAATAATTGGTTGCACTGGGTGGAGGCGAGTGCGCTACATTCTTGCCCGATGATGTCTGCCATGAATGAGTTTGATGGGCGCCCCGGTGTGATGCAAGAGGCAATTACCGAGCACATGCAGCGTTTGAATAATGAAATTATGCGCGGCGTACAAATGACGATTGCATCTGGCGAATTTAAGGCCGACACCGATTGCGAGCAGTTTGCGTTTGAAATGTTTGGCATTGTGGCGACGAGTTATCGCTCGCGTAATTTGTTTCAGGATAAGCGTGCGCTGGTGTTGGCGAATAGGGCGCTGGATCGTTTAATCAATAGTTGTTTAGTAGCGAATTAACGTTAAAAGGAATCATCATGCATAGTATATTTACGTTTTTTAGTCCGACTAAAAATAGCACGACTGTACTATTAAAATCGCTATTTGGCGATATCAATATGCAGTCATTGCAACTATTTGTCGCACGTAGCGCGATGCAAGTCACCTCCATCGTCGCGCCACAATTTGCGTTACAAAAAGCGCTAGAACGTTTCATCACGCCGCCCCGTTATGGCTTCAGCGCGCAAGAAAAAAAGCTGATTGACTCAGCCGAGCGTATCAATATCGCCTTCCAGCATGGTGGTAAAAAAGGAACCGAATTTGCCAATCAAATAGCTAACTTAGCCGTCTGGCGAATCGGTGAGATTAACCATCCTGTGGTGATGCTGTGTCACGGCTGGGGCGGACGCGGGGCACAGCTACGCGCGTTTGTTTCGCCATTGGTGGCGGCGGGCTATCAGGTGGTGCTATTTGATCACTTGGCGCATGGTATGAGCGATGGACGCAACGCAGCACTAGTTGATTTTTGGCGTGGCATTGAAGTGGTGTGGGATGCCATGCTTGACCGCGGCTATAAAGTGGAAGGCATGGTGGCGCACTCGCTCGGTGGGGCAGCAGTTGGCAGTGCGCTACGCCGTAGCTTAGGCAGAAAACATTCCAACGCGCCAATGCCGAGGGTGGTGCTTATCGCGCCGCCGGCTTCTCTCATTCGCTACTCAAAATTATTTGCACGTTACTTGGGCATTAGTGAACGCATAAGACGCGCGATGCAATGGCGTTTTGAGCAGCGTTATGGGGTGGCTTGGGAAGAATTTGAGTTGCCACAATCAGTGGCTACTATTGATGCACCCGCGCTTTTCATTCATGACCATGATGACCGTGAGACGCGCCTTAGCGGCAGCATTCAACTCGCTCAAACTTGGCCAAATGCGCGCCTGCATCAAACACGTGGCTTAGGCCATCGGCGTATCTTGCGTGATCAAAAGGTGATACAACATACACTGGATTTCATCGCCAACCGTGTCGAGTTTCCGCATCCACCAAGTGCTAATAACGAAATACCAGCGCCACTATATTGATTAGCATTTGATGCAGTGCAGCAGTGCATAACACGAATGCGGTGTGACACAATGTGAGCTTACCAATGCCAACGGAGTGTTGCCCCATGCAAAATTCGCCATCGACGATGCAAGCTGCACCCTTGCTGATTTCTTCTCTTATCGAGCACGCGTCAGCGAATCATGCTGATACTGAAATTGTGTCGCGCACGGTAGAAGGCACGATTCACCGTTACAACTATCGCGACGCAAACCGTCGCGCTAAGCGGCTCGCGAATGCGCTAAAGCATTTGAAGGTGAAGACTGGCGACCGTATTGCCACACTAGCGTGGAATGGCTATCGGCACTACGAATTGTATTTCGCCATCTCTGGCATGGGCGCGATTGTTCACACTGTTAATCCACGGCTTTTTCCTGAGCAAATCACCTGGATTATTAATCACGCTAAAAACGGCATTTTATTTTTTGACATTACCTTTGCGCCGCTTATCGAAAAATTAGCACCCAGCTTATCTAGCATTCACGCCTATGTGGCGATGACTGATCGGGCGCATATGCCAACGGCAAATATTCCCAATCTGCTTTGCTATGAAGATTTGCTGAGTGACGAGGCGGATGACTATGTGTGGCCGCAGTTTGACGACACCACACCATCGAGCCTTTGCTACACATCGGGCACCACGGGTAATCCGAAAGGGGTGCTCTATACGCATCGCTCCACCATTTATCACTGCTTTGCGGGCATTGCACCGGACGCGCTTAACATCAGCGCAGCATCTACCGTAATGCCAGTAGTGCCGATGTTTCATGTGAACGCGTGGGCAGTGCCGTACATGGCGAGTGCCACTGGGGCAAAACTGGTGTTTCCTGGGGCGGCTCTGGATGGCGCCAGCGTCTATGATTTGACTGAGCGTGAAGGCGTCACCGTAAGCTTAGGTGTGCCAACCATTTGGCTGGGGTTGCTGGCGCATATGGAAAAGCAAAACGTAAAATTTTCGACCTTAAAAGAAACCGTCGTTGGCGGGGCTGCCTGTCCACCGATCATCATCGAAAAATTTATACGCGACTATGGCGTTAACGTCGTACACGCATGGGGTATGACCGAAACTTCTCCGCTTGGCACCGCGTGTCGATTAAGAACCAAACATTCTGCACTGAGTGCAGAAGCGCAATTCGCGATTCGCGTCAAACAAGGGCGTTCGCTGTTTGGCGTTCAAATGAAGATTGTTGATGATAGCGGCAAGTCACTACCGCATGATGGCAAAGCTTTCGGTGACTTACTGGTCAAAGGTCCATGGATCATAGAGCGTTACTATCTTGAAGAAAAATCTGCGCTAATTGACGGTTGGTTTCCGACTGGCGATGTTGCCACCATTGACGCTGAAGGCTATATGCAAATCACCGACCGCTCAAAGGATGTGATTAAATCCGGCGGCGAGTGGATTAGCTCAATTGAATTAGAAAATATTGCGATGGGGCATCCATCTGTGGCGGAGGCCGCCGTCATTGGTGTAGTGCACCCTAAATGGGATGAACGACCGTTACTTCTGGTCACGCTCAAGCCTGATATGACGGTATCAAAAGAAGCACTGCTCGTCCACTTTGACGGCAAGATTGCTAAATGGATGACACCAAACGAGGTGGTATTTGTTGATACGCTGCCGCATACCGCGACAGGTAAATTGCTGAAAACCAAGTTACGTGCAGACTTTGCAAATTTCCAGTGGCAAGCGTCTACGTAACAAAACCACGTGAAGGCTGCGGCTGCCATTGATGACTACGCGATGGCGTGTTCCTCACCCGCATTTTTTGGGTCTAAAAAAGCTTCAATAAATGCGGACGCGGGCACTTGCTCTGATTGCATCCGAGTGCGGAGGCTTGCAATCGCCGCTAACCTATTGTCAAGACTAACGTGCAAATCAGACACATCTTCGGTCTCGACCAAGCCCATTGACCATTTGCTAAACATACGAGTGCTGCCCACTGATCGTGTAAGCAAATCTAGCTTTGAATGCCTTGGGTCATGCGAAATTCTTGTGTACAACGCATCAATTTCAGCGCTTGTACCCTCGATAATTTGCAAAAAATAGCCTTCACTGTAAATGAGTAAGCCTGAAATATCGTGTTTGGCATTTTCAGATTGTGAGTGTATTTTGAGTTGTTGACGCGCATCTCGTTTGAGAAATTCTTCGTTAGCTTTGCTTAAGTACACTATTGATGTGATTTGATTCATAACTTACTTCTTTCTTATACTTTTGCTGCTGCTGTTGAGGAAAGTTGTGCCTAACCACATAAAAAATTAACCTTGTTAAGGTTTCTTTGCAGTAGTCATTCTTTAATATTACGGCGTGATTCACCATGAATGAATGTTTTTTTGCATAAATCCTAAAACAATTGTAGCGCTTTTTAGTTCGACATTGAATGCTGCAATGCGGTATCCACAATAATGCACATAAAAAAGCCGACCATAATGTGTGGTCGGCTTTTTTTGCTACGTTTTTTGCTTTACCTACACTAGTCAATTTCGTCCTACATTACGCGCACTTCAACACGCCGCGCTTCAGCATTGTCGCCCGAGCCTTGAACTAAGGCTGGCTTTTGCATGCTGATTTGCAATTCGGCTATGCCAGCGGCTTTCAAGGCTTCGCTTACGGCTTTTGCGCGCTGTTTGGCTAATTCTTCGTTTGTTGCTTGGTCGCCAGTGGCATCGTGAAAGCCTGAGATGGTGACGCTTTTTGCCGGATTAGATTTTGCGGCGGCAATGACTGTCGCTAATGTAGCCGCGCTATCTGCTGGCAACTCTTTCGCACCTGAGGCAAAGTAAATTTTTGCCACGTTTGTTGCTGGTGCGCTGGCACTTGCCACCATTGGTGTCGGTGCTGTTACTTTTTTCGTTGCATCAGCAGTCGCTGGGCCAAACATCGGCACCATCATTAACGCCACAATATTGATAATTTTAATCAACGGGTTGACCGCAGGGCCTGCCGTATCTTTGTACGGGTCGCCCACGGTGTCGCCGGTGATCGCTGCTTTGTGTGCGTCGGAGCCTTTGCCGCCGTGGTTGCCTTCTTCGATGTACTTCTTCGCGTTATCCCACGCGCCACCGCCGGTACACATCGAAATCGCGACAAATAAACCAGTAACGATTGTGCCCATCAACATGCCGCCGAGCGCCTGAATACCTGCTTCTTTACCCATCAAGCCGCCAACAATCAAGAACACCAGCACTGGAGCGACGACTGGTAGTAGTGACGGGATAATCATTTCCTTAATCGCGCCTTTAGTCAACAAATCAACCGCGCGTGAATAGTCAGGCTTACCTGTGCCGTCCATGATGCCTTTGATTTCGCGGAATTGGCGACGAACTTCGTCCACCACTAAGCCTGCACAACGACCCACTGCTTCCATCGCCATCGCGCCAAATAGGTAAGGAATCATGCCGCCGGCAAATAGGCCGATGATGACCGCAGGGTTTGACAAGTCAAAGGTCAAGCTATAACCAGATTCGGCTAATTTGTAGGTGTAGTCAGCAAACAATACGAGCGCGGCAAGTCCAGCTGAGCCAATCGCATAGCCTTTAGTAACGGCCTTCGTGGTGTTACCAACCGCATCTAGCGGGTCAGTCACAGCGCGCACTTCTTTTGGCATTTCTGACATTTCGGCAATTCCGCCAGCGTTGTCTGTGATTGGGCCATAGGCATCAAGGGCAACTACAATACCGGCCATGGACAGCATAGCCGTTGCGGCAATGGCGATACCGTAAATGCCGCACAGTGCGTAAGCAGCATAAATAGCAAAACAAACAGCCAACACAGGCCAAGCGGTCGAACGCATTGATACGCCAATACCCGCGATGATGTTAGTGGCGTGGCCTTTTGTTGACGCTTCGGCAACGTATTTCACAGGGCCGTATTCTGTACCCGTGTAGTACTCTGTAATCCAGACTAAGAATGCGGTTAAGCCTAGGCCAACAACGCAACAAAGCCATAAATTCATGACGGTAAATTTCGCATATTCTGGGCTTGCCGCAGCAACACCGCCCATGATCCAACTGGTAAGCGGATAAAACGCCGCCAATGCAATAACACCTGCCACGATCAAACCGCGATACAACGCATTCATGACGTTGCCACCTTCTTTGGTGCTAACAAAAGAGCAGCCAACGATTGAGGCAATGATGGCAAATCCACCGAGAACCAACGGGTACAACACTACATTACCAACAACGCTAGTGGCAGAAATCATCAATGCGCCTAGAACCATCGTTGCAATGATGGTCACCGCATAGGTTTCGAACAAATCCGCTGCCATACCGGCACAATCGCCAACGTTGTCACCGACGTTATCCGCAATAACGGCTGGGTTACGCGGGTCATCTTCTGGAATATTTGCTTCTACCTTGCCGACTAAATCCGCACCAACGTCTGCACCCTTGGTGAAAATGCCGCCACCAAGTCGCGCAAAAATGGAGATGAGCGATGAGCCGAACGCCAAACCAATTAAGGGCTTCAAAATATCACTGGTTTTAGCATCTGACGCAGCAGCACCTAATAAGTAGTAATAAAAACCGGCCACCGACAGTAAGCCTAAGCCCACTACCAACATGCCAGTAATTGCACCGCCTTTAAATGCCACATTTAACGCGGGGTTAATGCCCTTGCGCGCGGCTTCAGCCGTACGTACGTTAGCGCGCACTGATACGTTCATGCCGATGTAGCCTGCCAATCCAGAGGCAACTGCGCCTAAAACAAAGCCAAATGCGGTTTTTCCGCCGAGCAGAAAAAATATCGCTACGGCTAATACTGCACCGACAACACCAATGGTAGCGTATTGACGATTTAGGTAGGCTTTTGCACCTGCCTGAATCGCGGCTGCAATTTCGCGCATACGGTCGTTACCGTCCGGTTGCGACAAAATCCATTTGGTTTGAATGGCGCCATAAGCGAGCGCAATAAGCGCGCAGACGAGGGCGAAGATGAAAATTGGTTCTGATGCCATTGAGTAAACTCCCGTGTGACCTGATTTTAATAAAAGTGGAAAGCGAACATAAGTCTGCGAAACAACTCGCGATTTTAACTCACACGACCCCTAAGGCGCTATTACAATCAGGCCGTATTCAGCACGGATAGCGGTGTTTTGAGAATAAATATCACATGTCGTTTATTGACGGGCATCTTCGGGCATTTATTGCCTAAGATGCTCGTAAATGAACGACTTTCAGTGTTTTTACTACATAAAAGCACAAGAATGCACGCCATCCGGAAGCAAAGTCAGCATCAGATTAAATCAATTCAAAGCAAGAGTATTGCTGCCAATTGCTGCTTTTATCAAACCGAGGCAACGTAACGTTGAATTGACCCTAAATTTAATATGGTTGAATCTGTTATGGATTTACTTGAAACTCTTACTTGTCCTTATTGTCTTAGCAATGCTTGAATCCACCTACGTTTTTTTGAAAGGAAAAACTTACTATGCAAAATAATATTCCACTGAATACAACCACCAGCACGGGCGGTATGACGACGACGCAAAATCGCGTCTTGCGAAATACCTACATGTTGCTTGGCTTAACAATGATCCCCACCATACTTGGCGCGGTAATCGGCCAAGCGATGAATTTCAGCTTCTTCGCAGGCTCTCCCGCGATTGGTTTTATTGCGATGTTGGCAATTGCGTTTGGTTTTTTCTACGCCATTGAGCGAACCAAAAACAGCCCTTGGGGTGTGGCGATACTATTAGGCTTCACGTTTTTCATGGGTTTGATGCTGTCACGCATTGTTGCCAGCGTTTTAAACCTTCCTAATGGCGGACAATTGATTGCACTGGCAGCAGGCGGTACAGCCGTAATTTTCTTTGGTATGTCAACGCTCGCATCTACAATCAAACGTGATTTGACCAATATGGGCAAGTTTTTATTCATCGGTATGATTGTTTTGCTCGTTGCTGCATTTGCGAATATTTTCATGCAAATCCCAGCGCTTTCTATCGTGATAATGGTAGTGGCAATCGGCATTTTCTCCGGTTTCTTGTTGTATGACATTAACCGCATCATCACGGGTGGCGAGACCAATTACATTACCGCCACTTTGTCGATTTATTTGAGCATCTACAATATTTTTGCGAATTTGTTAGCGCTGTTAGGTATTACAAACTCCGACTAATTGCGAATCGTCAGGCAATAAAAAACGGCCACGCAAGTGGCCGTTTTTGTTTGCAAAAAAAATAACGAAGCAAATTACGCTTTCGCTTTTTTCGCCCAAGAAATACACCAGCCATCACCAGCGACCTGCTTGCCCTGAAACAATGGGCAACCACCGGCTTTATCAGCTTCTTTACCAACGAACAATGTGCAATTGGCACATTTTTGTCCAGCGGCATATTGCTTGTATTTGGTTTTATCCACTTTTGTGGCGTTGGCAACATAACCAAGCGCCTTGGCAGTTGCATCCGCTTCATCAAGCATTGGTGCTGCTTTTTGCGCGGCGGCGGATTTAATACCAGCGACACCTAAACCTGCTGCGGTGGCGACGAACATGAACGTGCGACGGTTTTGATTCATTTACGACTCCTCAGTCAATAAAAAAGCATGGTGTTGAACAATATCAAACGCATGCGGGTGCAAATTTCAGGTCGTAATATAACCTAATGACGACAGAAAATCGCGTAGTTATTGAACGAGTATTTAACGAAAAGGTTGACGCCACTTCTCAGTCGAGAATGCGTCTTATTTAGTCGTGATTTAAGCCCGCTATTTTTGCTGTCTAGCGAGTTGTAAAACGCTTAATGCGTGCGTTGTGTTTGACGCTTATCGAGATACAAGGTCTCAAGGGCGGCGAGCAGATTGTCGCGTTTGTCGTCCTCACATTCACGCAATGCCGCGAGCTGTGGATGCAGCAGCTTATTCATTAAACCGTTAGCCAGCATATCAATAACTTTCAATGGATCATGGCCATTCGCTAGCATGCGTTCTGCGCGTTGCAGCTCAACGCGGCGGCAATCGTCCGCACTGGCGCGTATTTGCTGAATTAAGGGCACTGTGGCGCGGGTGGTCATCCAGCGCATAAAGTCGGCAGTGCTTGTTTCAATAATGGCTTCAGCTTCCGCAATTCCGGCGCGGCGGGTGGCCAAATTTTGATCAATGACTTTGCCTAAACTATCAAGCGTGTGAAGGAAAACATCTTCAATTGAAGAAACTTCTGGTTCGATATCGCGCGGCACGGCGAGGTCAACCAAAAACATCGGCTTGCGACGGCGACGTTTCAGCGCTTGCTCGATCATGCCTTTACCGATAATCGGTAAGGTAGATGCAGTAGAGGTGACGACAATATCAAAGTGGTGAATCATCGCCGGTAATTCATCGAGCGTCATTGGCTGCACTGACACATGTCCATTTGCAGAAGACAAAGTGGATGACAAATGCGCGGCCAATAATTCGGCTTTAGCCAGTGTGCGATTCGCTATCACCATTTCACGCGGTGATTTGGCGGCAAAATGCGCGGCGGCAAGCTGCACCATTTCGCCTGTGCCAACAAATAAAATTTTGGTCTGGCTTAAGTCGCCAAATAACTGTGCAGCCAATTTAATCGACGCTGCCGCCATCGAGACCGAGGTAGTACCTATGGTGGTTTGTGATCTGACGGCTTTGGCGACTTCAAAGGTTTGTTGAAATAAACGACTTAAGGGGCCAGATAAGGTATGCGCGTCATGTGCGATACGTACTGCTTGTTTGACTTGCCCTAACACCTGTGGCTCGCCAACGATCATTGAGTCAAGTCCACTCGCTACGCGAAACGCATGACGCGGCACGTCTGCGCCTTCAAGTTGATATAAATGCGGACGAATATCCGCACCGACAACACGCGGAAGATTAGTAAGCCATTCTGCTGCACGTGACAAAATATCGCGATTATCGGCACGTAAATAAAGCTCAGTACGATTGCAAGTTGATACCAGCGCGGCTTCATCTGCTTGGGTAGTGCGCTTGAGCGACTCCAGCGCATCGCGTTGACCAGTCGCGGGAAAGGCAACGCGTTCACGAATATCAATTGGTGCCGTGCGGTAATTGAGCCCCAAGGTGAATAAAGACATCCCCGGAACATCAGAAAATTGTGGCATTTGTGGCAAAAGTGGCTGCAAAATGATGACCCCGACGTGATACTTTGTTAACAATAATGTGTAAACTAAACCTTACAGTTTGATTTGTCAAATTTTATTGTTTGTAAACTTTCTATTACACTCCTTAAAGCTGACACTAACCTTATGATTTACAACAGATTGGACCCTAAATGACGCCGCCATTCCCATTTTCCGCTATCGTTGGTCAAGAAGAGATGAAGCGCGCCTTAATGATCGTGGCGGTTGATCCTAGTGTAGGTGGTGTTTTAATTCTTGGCGACCGTGGAACTGGAAAGTCAACAGCAGTGCGCTCTTTGGCGGCTTTATTGCCCAAGATAGCCGTGCTTAGTGGTTCTCGCTATAACATCGCGCCGGATGGCGAGCAGGTCGATGGTGATACCGTTGCCACAAATGCAAAATCTGTCATGAGCGTGGTGCCGGTGGTGGATTTGCCGTTGGGTGCAACAGAGGATCGTGTGGTTGGTGCGCTTGATCTAGAGCGCGCCTTGGTGCATGGCGAAAAAGCCTTTGAGCCAGGCTTACTTGCCCGCGCAAACCGCGGATTTTTATATATTGATGAAGTTAATTTGCTCGAAGATCATTTAGTTGATTTGCTCATTGACGTGGCCGCCAGTGGCATTAATGTGGTCGAGCGAGATGGCATGAGCATTCGCCATCCGGCAAAGTTTGTCTTGATTGGGAGTGGTAATCCTGAGGAAGGTGAATTGCGTCCGCAGCTATTAGATCGATTTGGCTTGTCTGTTGAGGTACGTACCCCCAGCACGCTCGACGAACGCGTAGAAGTGGTAAAGCGGCGCGATGCATACGAGCGCGATGCGGTCGCATTTCATGCCAAGTGGAAATCACATCAAGACAAAACGCGTAAGCGCATCGTTGCGGCGCGCGAAAAAATTGCCACTGTTGAGGTGAGCGACGCCATGATTAGACGCGCCGCGAGTTTATGTATGAAGCTCGGTGCCGACGGCCTTCGCGGCGAATTAACGCTCATCCGCGCCGCACGCGCAATTGCCGCCCTTGATGGCGAAAGTGAAGTCAGCGACAAACATTTGAAGAGCATTGCTGCATCCGCACTGCGCCATCGACTTCGCCGTGATCCGCTTGATGAATCCGGATCTAGCGCCCGCGTTATTCGCGCGGTAGATGAATTATTTAATGTAAGTGCCGCTTAAATAATGACGCAGCAGCAGACACAAACGCAAACGCAAACGCTAGCGCAGAGTATTGCCGAGCAATGGCAGCGTGCACTGACCGCTGCTGCCATTATTGCTGTGGATGAGGGCAATGCCATCGGTGGCGCTATATTGCGTGCGCCATACGGGGTAGCGCGCGACGTGTGGTTAGACTATTTACAATCATTACTGCCCGCCGCCGTGCCGCATAAACGTTTGCCGAGCAATATCACTGACGGCCGCCTACTCGGTGGGTTGGATTTAGCTGCTACTTTATCTTCGGGCAAACCCATTGCTGAACGCGGCTTGCTGGCAGAGTGTCATCTAGGCTTGCTAGTTATTCCAATGGCCGAACGGCTACCGGTAGGCACGGCTGCGAAATTAGCGCAGGTCATGGACGCTGGCATGGTCAATAGTGAGCGCGATGGCATCAAGCAACAACATGCTGCAAATTTTCGTTTGGTGATGCTGGATGAAACAGACGCAACAGAAACAGACGCTACCATTTCTGCCGCACTTGCCGACCGACTCGCCTTTCACCTTGATTTAGCCGCCATTCCTTGTCAATGGCTGCGTACATTTGATGGGGAGCCTACCGGCAATGACGTTGCTCTCTTATGTGCAGCCGATATAGCAAATGCAAAGCAACAATTGCTAAAGGTTCGTGTATCAGAGGCGGTGATTGAAACCATTGTTGCTGTAGCGGTTTCATTTGGCATTGCTAGTCTGCGCGCGCCATTACTTGCCCTGAATGTTGCCAAAATTATTGCCGCCCTAAATGAACGTGATGACGTCAGCCAAGACGATCTGATGCTCGCCGCGCAATATGTGCTGAGCCCGAGAACGATGACGATGCCAGCAGCACCCGAGGAACATGAGCCAAATGAGGCAGATGAGCAAGATCAGCCCGAAGAAAATGAACAAGACGTGGAACAAGAGGCGCAGCAAAATGAAAATGACGCTGAACAAAAAGACGACACCAACGCAAATGAAGACAACCACGAGCCGCTGCACGATGTGGTGCTTGAAGCCGTCGCGGCCGTAATTCCTGAAAAATTACGCCAACAGTTAATGGCAGATCGCAACACCAAATCAGCCGGTACTAAACGACAGGCTGCCGCTGGAAGTGCGGGTCATGTTCAACACGCCACCACACGCGGACGCGTAGTTGGCACGAAGGCTAACGGCGGTGGACGTGATAGTGGTGCACGACTCAATGTACTGGCAACGCTTCGCGCTGCCGCGCCATGGCAACGCATTCGCAATTTAACGGCTAGCAATCAAGCCGAAAAGCGTATCCATATTCGCCGCGACGATTTTCGCTTAAATCGTTATCAACAGCGCAGTAAAACCACCACCATTTTTGTTGTTGATGCATCCGGCTCTTCCGCGATGAATCGGCTTGCCGAGGCGAAAGGTGCCGTCGAATTATTACTGGCTGATTGCTACATTCGTCGTGATCAAGTGGCGGTGATTGCGTTTCGCGGCAAGAGTGCTGACGTTTTATTGCCGCCAACGCGTTCGTTGGTGCGCGCTAAACGTAGTCTCGCCGCTTTGCCCGGCGGCGGCGGTACACCGCTCGCCGCAGGACTCGATGCCGCACGGCAGATGGCAGAGGCGATTCAGCGCGGTGGCGATGCAGTGATGGTGGTGCTGCTGACGGACGGACGTGCAAATGTCAATCGGCTTGGCGTTGGGGATCGTGTTGGTGCAGCCGCAGAGGCATTGCAAGCAGCCAAGGCCATGCGCTTAAGCCGCGTTAAAACGCTCATGATAGATACCTCGCCGAATCGTAACCCACAAGCTGCGGATGTCGCACTCGCGATGGATGCCATTTATTTAGCACTGCCCTATGCCGGTGCAACAACCATGGCCGCTGCCGTAACTGCGGCGGCGGCCGCCGCCTAAAATGTCTACACATGTCCGCACCGCTTAATTGGGAACGTGAAGGCCGTGATTGGCCGCATCGTACTGCCAGTCGATTCATTCAGGCCGCAGGGATTCGTTGGCATGTGCAGATGCTGTCACCAGCTCCCCAAAATGCACCACGTGGCACGGTGTTACTCGTGCATGGCACTGGCGCGTCAACACATTCGTGGCGCGATGTCATGCCGTTATTAGCAGCCCAATATGAAGTAGTTGCGATTGATTTACCAGGACACGGTTTTACGCAGCAGCCGGTTGCTGGTGGTTATTCGTTAGACGCAATGGCGCAATCATTGCAAGGCTTACTGCGGGTGATGAAACTAACGCCGACTATTGTGATCGGTCATTCGGCGGGCGCGGCGATTTTGTTGCGTATGGCAATTGATGAAAAAATTGCACCAACACATATTGTGAGTATTAATGGCGCGCTATTGCCGCTAACAGGGCTACCGGGAGAGGTCTTTTCACCGATTGCCAAATTTATTTCACGCAGCAAATTTGTGCCGAAACTATTTGCGTGGCGTGCAGCAGACCCTAAGGTGCTGAATCGACTCCTAGATGCAACCGGATCACAGCTAGATGACAAAGGTCGATCACTATACGGCGCACTCATTACTAATGCTACGCATGCTAGCGCCGCGCTGAATATGATGGCCAATTGGGATTTACAACCGCTGTATCAAGACTTAGCAAAATTTAGTCATTGCAAGTCTCACTTGACCTTAATTGTCGGCGAAAATGATAAGACGGTATCGCCGACCGAAGCCAAGCGTATGCAAACTATTTTGGCGTCTCATCAACTCAGCCATAAATTGAGTGTGGTGAGTTTGGCAAAGCTAGGACATTTGGCGCATGAAGAATCCCCACAGGAAATTGTTAATCTAATCTCGCAACTTGGCCGGACAAACTAATGTCTGAACGCCACAATTAACTAGACTCGTTAAAGGCAATCGCAATGCTTCCGAATACTAATGTAGCCCTTACAACAAAACCGCACGCCGTCGTTATTGGATCAGGTTTTGGTGGGTTAGCCGCCGCCATTCGCTTAGGTGCGCGCGGCTATCGTGTCACCGTACTAGAAAAATTAGATGCGCCCGGTGGCCGCGCCTATGTTTATCGACAAGATGGCTTTGTATTTGACGGCGGCCCAACCATTGTGACCGCACCCTTTTTGCTCGACGAATTATGGGAGCTGTGCGGTAAAAAATTAGCGGATGATGTTGAGTTACGTGCGGTCTCCCCGTTTTATCGGATTCGTTTTGATGATGGTGAAATATTTGATTATTCAGGCGATGCGGAATCGATGCGCCGCGAAGTGGCGAAATTTTCGCCCGATGACGTGGCGGGTTATGAAGCGTTTATGAAGCAAGCCGAAGCCATTTTTGATGTTGGCTTTACCCAGCTCGTCGATATTTCGTTTGCCGATTGGAAGGTAATGCTTAAAATCGCGCCTGATTTGATTCGGCTGAAAAGTTATCGCACAGTCTATGGACTGGTATCGAGCTTTGTAAAAAATGAGCGCATTCGCAATGTGTTGAGTTTTCATCCGCTGCTCATCGGCGGTAATCCATTTGCGACGACATCCATTCTTTGTTTGATCACGTTTTTAGAGCGCCGTTGGGGGGTGCATTTTGCAATGGGTGGCACGGGTAAGATTGTCGATGGCATGGTGAAACTTATCGAAGGCCAAGGCAATCAGTTACGCTTGAATGCGGAAGTGGCTTCCATAGACGTAACAGCAAGACGCGCCCATAGCGTTACGCTCACTAATGGAGAAATCATTGATGCCGATGTGGTGGTGTCAAATGCCGATGCCGCTTGGACGTACCGTAAACTTATCGCGCCTTCGCACCGTAAGCGCTGGACGAACAAGCGCATCGATAATTCACGCTACTCGATGAGCTTATTCGTTTGGTATTTTGGCACTAAGCGGCAATATCCAGACGTGCAACATCACACGATATTGCTAGGCCCACGGTACGAAGGTTTGCTGACGGACATTTTTAAAAACAAAATAGTGGCGAAAGATTTCAGTCTTTATCTGCACCGACCTACGGCTACCGATACGTCATTAGCGCCATCAGGTTGCGATGCGTTTTATGTGCTATCACCTGTGCCGCATTTAGCCAGTGGTACAGATTGGCGCGTTGCCGCTGAGCCATATCGTCAGACCATTGAGCAATATTTAAGTGACTCGATTTTGCCGGGACTAAAAGATGAGATAGCAACTTCACTCATGCTGACGCCGCAAGATTTTCAAGATAAATTAAATTCAGTCAATGGTGCAGCGTTTAGCTTGGAGCCAGTGCTAACGCAAAGCGCATGGTTTCGCCCGCATAATAAAAGCGAAGACATTGATAACTTATATTTGGTCGGTGCGGGCACGCATCCTGGTGCGGGGATGCCAGGTGTGATTGCGTCGGCCAAAGTGCTTGACAGGGTCGTGCCGCATGGCTGATGCAATTCACACGATAGATGTTCGTAAGCGACTCGCCACTGACGTTGCCGCGTGTCGTGCGATGTTGCGCGGTAACTCAAAAACGTTTTTTGCTGCGTCACTGCTCTTACCAAAATCCGTACGAGAGCCCGCATCAGCGCTGTATGCGTTTTGCCGTATGGCCGATGATGCGGTGGATTTAGATATTGTCGCCACAAAACAATCTAAAGCCGCTGCCGTTGCTTTGCTGCAGGAGCGTTTAGAACGCGTCTATCAAGGTCGGCCGTTTAACGATGCACCTGATCGCGCCTTTGCTAGTGTGGTGGCGAAATATCAAATACCGCGCGTTATTCCAGATGCATTGCTGGAAGGTTTTTTATGGGATGCCGATGAGCGCCGTTATCAAACGCTAGACGATCTTTACGCCTACGCCACGCGTGTGGCAGGAACTGTCGGCGCGATGATGTCAATCTTGATGCAGACACGCGACGCTGATGCGGTTGCACGTGCCTGCGATCTTGGTGTGGCGATGCAGCTATCGAATATCGCGCGTGATATTGGTGAAGACGCGCGCGCGGGTCGCGTTTACTTGCCACTTGATTGGATGGCAGAAGAATCAATTGATGTTGATGCTTGGTTGGTAAATCCCACCCACACGCCAGCATTAGGTCGGGTAGTTAAGCGCTTACTCACCGCCGCCGATAGCCTTTATGGACGTGTGGCGGATGGTGTTGCCGTACTGCCAAAATCATGCCAGCCTGGTATTAATGCGGCTCGTTTTTTGTATGCTGAAATTGGCCGCGAAGTTGAGCGTGCGAATATGGATTCGGTCAGTCAGCGTGCTGTTGTACCAGCCAGCGTGAAAGCAAAAATACTTGCCAAAGCCGTCATTACTTCATCCAGTCAATCAGTACATCACACTGCGCCACTTGCGGCTTGCCAATTTTTAGTTGATGCTTGTGATGTCGGTGCGCCGATGCCAATTGTTGCCGCCGAGCTGGAGTGGTGGGAGATTGAGCGTCGCATTGTTTGGTTGATTGAATTTCTCGCCCGCATGGAGCATCGTGACCGCGCCGCAAAGCAGCACCATAACGCGTCAATCAGTATTCAGAAAAGTTAAAAAGTCTTTTGTTGGCGGGTATTTCCAAGCAAAATGTTGCCAAAATGCCCGTCAATGTTAGAGTTTTATATTTTTATTTAAGTCAGTGCCGACAAAATATGCGTTACTGTTTCATCGCGACCGTGCGTGCCGAGTTTGCTAAAAAGTGTTTTGGTGTGGTAATTCACGGTGTTAGGCTTAACTGACATGGCGGCGGCAATTTCGATGTTGGATTTGCCGCTGGCAAGGTGCAGCGCAATTTCTTGCATTTGCGGCGATAAGTTTAGCGATTGCATCGCGTGGGCGAAGCGCAATAACATCGGCTCTTGGCGACTGATTCTCACTGCTACTGGCGCTTCGCGTGAGGCAAAAGAGCGTGCATCATCATCAAGCCGATACGCACGCAAGGTGATGCGTCCCCAGCGGCTACTCAGTACCATTGATGGTAGCGCCTCTGTCTCGACCAATAATTGTTTGGCGATTGCCTTGAGTAGCTCGGCCACGGGCGATGTTGGGCTACTAATGCTGGCGATGCTATGCGGCGAAAATTGTCCATCAACTGCTTGAATCAGGAGTCGTTTAGCAGCATCTGAAGCGTGCAGAAGGCGACCATCAGCGTCGATCAACGCCATTGCATCATCATCAGTGTCGAGCATGGTGTGTTCATGACCGTTGTCACCCATCACAGGTGCGGCGACCGCATGCGCCACGTAATGCAGCACGCTGTTTAAGTCACGTTTGTCGGCGGTGCTAAAACTTTTGGCTGCAGGTGGTCGATATAAGCTAAGTTGACCCAATATCGCACCGTGTTCGCGGACAATACCATGCATGACATGGTGGGCATCCAGCTCGCGCAAAATTTCATTGTAGTAAGCGCTTGATTTGAATTGCGCGCTGATAGGTTCGCTGGTGACGGCGTCATTTTGTTTCGCGCGCTTCAAAAAATTACGCTTGAAATCAAATTCGCCACCTTCATAAAAATGCTCAAAATAAAGCTGCATTTTTTGCTGCGGTAGCATGCGTTCGGCATATAGATTTTGCATCGCTCCCGAACTATCTACCCAAAAAAATCCCGCCGACTCCGCTGGTACAAGATCACGCAGCATCGGCAATAGTCGTGGCATCAGCGTCTCGGCCGATAAGCCTAGACAGCAGACTTGGCGTATTTGGGCGCGCTGATTAGTTGGGCGCATTGGTGACAGTTAGGTCTGACGTCAAACGATTAAGTAGACGGCGAATGGTAATTGGTTTGGCAAAGCCTCTCAGGTGAATGTCGCCCATCGGGTCACTTGCAAACTCGGCCTCAATACGACTAAAAGCGCGCTGTGAGATTAGTATTTCGCCGCTATCTGCCTGCGCGCAAAGTCGCGCGGCTAAATTGGTCACGGTACCAATGGCGGCGTAATCTATGCGCTCTTCAAAACCAATCGCCCCCACTGTTGCAAAACCTTCGGCAATGCCGATGCCGAGCGCTAATTCAAAGCCGCGATTTTTCCAATGCTGATGCAGCATGTTAGCGGCTTCGCGCATTTCATGCGCCATCGTGGCGGCGCGCAACGTAGGCTGTGCAATCGGCACTGGGTCATTGAAAAAAATCATCATGCCATCGCCGGTGAAACGCTCCAACGTGCCCTGATGTGTCATGATAATTTTGCCCATCGCTTGGTGATATTCGGCAAGCGCTTGCATTACGATTTCTGGCTCGCCGGTTTCGGCAAATGCTGTAAAACCACGCAGGTCTAAAAATACCACCGTAATTTCACGACGATGCGATTTGAGTGGATCATCCGCACCGCCGGCAACGATCAAATCCGCTAATTGCGGTGAAAAAAAGCGTTTTAAGCGCATCAGTTTATTGTTGTTGGCAACCTCTTCGCTTACGCGCGTCTCTAAGCTGGTCGCCCACTCGGCTAATTCTTTACGTTGCGCTTCAACGGTCTCATATAGCCTCTTGATACGCATCAGAGAGCGAACACGCGCAATCAGCTCGTGAATATTAATGGGCTTTGATAAAAAATCATCCGCGCCTGCTTCTAAGCCTTTGATGCGATCATCTTTTGAGTCAAGGGACGTCACCATCACAATAGGCAGCATCGCGTTTTGCGGGTTATCGCGCAGCTTACGGCAAATCTGAAAGCCATCTTCACCTGGCATCACGACATCGAGCAAGATAATATCGAACGATGCAGTGGCAGCAATATCCAAGGCGTGCTGGCCGTCTGTGGCGACAACGACGTCATAGCCATGCGCGGTTAATAGGTCATTGAGCAGGCGGCAGTTAGCTGGCGTGTCATCGACGACAAGGATTTTTCCTGTTTCCTGCGTGAATGTGCGCGTGTCCATTTGTCCCTTGTGCGGTGTTGTCATCAGCCTAGTTGGCGAATGCGCATTTTTATTGTTCGTTGCTATCCTGCTAGTGACTAATATAGCTGTGCCTTAAGCCGAATGCGCTAACTCTTTTACCGCGCTTAAAAATGCCTTTAAGTTAATCGGTTTTGGCTCAAAGCCATCAAAGCCTGCCGCTTTGATTTTAGGCCTATCGTTACCCATCACGGAGGCGGTAATGGCCATAATTCGCGTCATTTTTATACTTTCATCAGCACGTATTTCGCGCAAGGCGTCCATGCCAGACATGCCAGGTAAGTGAATGTCCATCAATACTAAGGCGGGACGCTCGCGGCGCACAATGTCGATGCCATCTTCGGCATTGTTGGTCTCAACCACGCGATAGCCTTGATGGCTCAATACGTCAACCATCAGGCGGCGACTTTTTTCGTCGTCTTCTACAATGAGTATCAAAGGAGGCTCTCTGGATTGGTTCATGAGTAAAGCGCTATCCTGTAAGCGCGCTTAATAAATGTGCAATGGAGATTTTTAACATATTGTGAAGCTTAATACCCTACTCATCTAGGTAGGAAAACGTGTGTGGCTTAAAAACCTACCGCATGCCCATCTTTGCGATGGTCTGATCCAGCGATATAACCATCATTGCTTCGCCAAATCAGCTGCGCGCCGCCAAAGGCAAAATTGACACCTTCTGGTATCGCAATGGTGTGGCCTAATGCTTGAAGACCCTCGCCAATGCTAGTCATTAGGCTGTCTTCTAGGCTAATCGTGTCATCAGGATTAACTATCCAGCGCGGTGCATCAGACGCCGCTTGCGGGTTTTGTGCGTAGTCACGCATACGTGTGACCATTTGTACATGTCCCTGCGGCTGCATATGCCCACCCATCACGCCAAACGACATCAACGGCTGATTATCGAGTGTGGTTAAAAATGCGGGGATGATCGTTTGAAATGGCCGTTTTGATGGCGCCACACAATTGGCATGTGAAATATCGCGCACGAAGCCATGGCCACGATTTTGCAGCGAAATACCAGTACCTGGCACCACCACGCCTGAGCCAAAACCCATGTAGTTAGATTGAATCAAGCTCACCATCATGCCACTCGCATCGGCGGTGGTTAGATAGACCGTACCACCATGCTTGGGCACGCCAAATGTCGGTACGGTTGCACGATTTAGGTTGATCAATTTGGCGCGTGATGCGGTGTAGGTCTTATCGAGTAATTGCGATACTGGCATATTCATGTACTGCGGGTCAGCGATGTAGCGGTAAGCATCGGCAAAGGCCAATTTCATCGCTTCAAGCTGAATATGCACGCTTGCCAGCGAATCAACACCTAATGCACGCAGGTCAAAATTTTCCAAAATACCTAGGCAGATTAAGGCCGCGAGACCCTGTCCGTTAGGCGGGATTTCATGTAGCCGCACATCATGATAATCCGCCTGAATTGTGCCGACCCAGTCGGCGCGGTGCGACGCAAAATCTGCAAGCGTATGTGCGCCGCCAAGTGCGCGTGAATGCGCCACCATTTTTTCAGCTAATGCACCGCTATAAAAACTCTTGCCACGTGTCGCAGCAATCTCTTCAAGCGTATTCGCTTGGTCTAAAAATTTCCATGTTTCACCTGCACGTGGTGCACCACTGTGATGACCTAAACTACGTACAAAATCACGCTGAAAATCTGGCTCAGCAATCATCTCCGCCTGCCGTGCCCAGCTCGCCGCTGTGATCGGTGAAACCATGTGACCATTGCGCGCATAGTTAATAGCGGGTGCGAACAGTTGCGCAAAATCGAGCGCACCAAATTTTTCACTCAATGCTACCCATTGCGATACCGCACCAGGAATGGTTACGCTATCGATTCCGCGCACTGGCATCGCAGTTGATTTGCCGTATTTTTGATCAAAATAATCGGGCGTCCATGCGGCGGGGGCACGGCCTGATGCATTGAGACCATGCAGGGTTGCGCCATCCCAGATGATCGAAAAGCCATCTGAGCCGATTCCATTAGATGTTGGCTCGACTACTGTTAAGGTGATTGCGGCGGCGATTGCCGCATCGACGGCATTACCGCCCTGCCGCAACATATGAAGCCCCGCTTCTGCCGCGAGCGGTTGTGAGGTCGCGACAATATTTTTTGCCATCACCGGCATGCGTTGCGAGGCGTACGGCATCGCATAATTAAATGGCGTCATCTTAGCTCTCGCTCACATGCGCTTGCGTGAGATGCCATGCCTTCAAATCTTTTTCGTACTGCCATAACGCCTCCTCATAAATATCCATGACGCACGGAATACAGCCCGTTCCGCAACATTCGCTGGGGTCAGGTTTTGTAGGCGGGGTGGGTTGCAATTGCGGTGATGGCGAAGAGGCTGCGCTTGCCTGGTCAATTGAATCGGGTGTTGTCATTGCTAGCTAGTGTAAAAATAGATTGGTTATTTTACGTGATGCGTTGTGAAATGCCGCCCCATAACGCTACATAACGTCATATGTAACGCCATATGCCGCCAAGTGCCGCAGGCTTAGCATTGTCATCAGCGTTGAGCTTGAAAAGCCACTAGCCTTACTTATGCAACTTATGAATATTGGCGGGCACGTTGAGCAATAAATGCTTGAAAGTGCGCGCTAGTATTAGTGCTTTATCGTTTTACGGTTTGCGATTTTATCGGCGCACCAAGACCGTGTAGTCAACATCAAAAATATTTTTTTCATCTTTGGCGCGATGTTCGCTCGAGATGGTTTGCCATGTGCTGCTCGGCAAATCAGGAAAAAACGTATCGCCTTCGACAGTTGCATCAATGCGTGTGAGATAAATTTTTGCAACACGGGTTAAGGCTTCTTCGTATAACGTTGCGCCGCCAATGACAAAGGCATCTGCCTCGCCCGCCTTGACTAACGCTTCATCCAACGTGTGTGCCGTCTCAACGCCAGCGTGTTGCCAATGAAGATTGCGTGTCACCACGATATTTTGTCGCCCCGGCAATGCGCGGCCAATGGAGTCAAACGTTTTGCGTCCCATGATGATGGGCTTGCCCATCGTGATGCGCTTGAAATACTGCAACTCAGCGGGCAAATGCCACGGCATCTTGCCGGCCAACCCAATGACATTGTGATGCGCGACGGCGACGATAATATTCAGCATTGCTAAACCGCTATTGGCGCTTTAATCGCCGGATGTGGGTCGTACTGCTCTAACGTGAAATCGTCAAATTTGAATTGTAAAACGTCTGTTACCGCTGGGTTTAAGCGCATCACCGGCATGGCGCGCGGCGCGCGGCTGAGCTGTTCATGTGCTTGCTCAAGATGATTTGAATAAAGATGCGCGTCGCCTAGCGTGTGCACAAAGTCGCCCACTTTTAGACCGCATGATTGGGCGACCATCATCGTCAGTAGCGCGTACGAGGCGATATTAAACGGCACGCCTAAAAAAATATCGGCGCTGCGCTGATATAGCTGGCACGAGAGCTTGCCATTCGCCACATAAAACTGAAAAAAAGCATGACAAGGTGCTAACGCCATCTTCGGAATATCAGCTACATTCCATGCCGAAACAATCATGCGACGTGAATCAGGATTTGATTTAATTTGCTGAACGACTTCCTGTATCTGATCAATATGCGCACCGTCAGGCGTCGGCCATGAGCGCCACTGATGGCCATAGACGGGGCCTAAATTACCATCTGCATCCGCCCATTCATCCCAGATGGTGACGTTGTTATTTTTCAAATACGTGATGTTGGTGTCGCCCTGCAAAAACCACAGCAGCTCATGAATGATGGCGCGTAGATAAAGTTTTTTAGTTGTCAGCAGCGGAAAGCCCGCCGCTAAATCAAAGCGCATTTGGTAGCCAAATACCGAGCGCGTGCCGGTGCCAGTACGATCAGATTTATCGGTGCCATGCTCAAGCACGTGGCGCATGAGATCGTGATAAATATTGTCGGTTGAGTTAGTCAACATAAGTGAATGTCATTAAATATTGAGCGTATCGTTTTCTAAGCGTTTATGTTTTTCGCCAGCATCGCTGCGCCGCCAATGTAGGTGGCTGGCGTTAGCGCGAGTAGTGCTGCTTTTTCGTTTTCAGGTAGTGCAAGACCGCGAATAAATGTCTGCATTGATTCACGATCGATGCCGCCCTTGCCGCGTGTGAGTTCTTTGAGTTGCTCGTAGGCATCTTGTACGCCGTACTTTCGCATCACCGTCTGCACTGGCTCGGCGAGAATATCCCATTGTTTATCAAGGTCAGCGGCCAGCGCAGCCGGATTTGCCTCTAATTTATGTAAGCCTTTATTGAGCGACTCATAGGCGAGTAGGGCGTAGCCTATTGCGACACCCATATTGCGTAATACAGTGGAGTCGGTTAGGTCACGCTGCCAGCGCGAGATCGGTAATTTTTCGGATAAATGACGCAGCAGTGCATTGGATAAACCAAGATTGCCTTCGGAATTTTCAAAATCGATTGGGTTGACTTTGTGTGGCATGGTGGAGGAGCCTATTTCACCCGCTTTGGTGCGCTGCTTAAAGTAGCCCTTGCCGATATAACCCCAAATATCACGGTTCAAATCGATAAGAATTGTATTGGTGCGCGCGATAGCGTCAAACAAGGCTGCCATGTAGTCATGCGGCTCAATTTGCGTAGTGTATGGATTAAATTTCACGCCAAGGGAGACGACGAATTTTTCGGCGAAAGCTGGCCAATTGATATCAGGGTAAGCCGACATATGCGCGTTGTAATTACCTACCGCGCCGTTGATTTTGCCTAGAATAATAACATCCTCAATGGCCTGAATAGCGCGTTGCAATCGTGCCGCCACATTCGCCATTTCTTTACCTAAAGTCGTGGGTGAGGCCGGCTGACCGTGGGTATGTGCAAGCATCGCTAAGTCTGCGTGTTCATGGGCTAAATTGGCTATTTTGGCTTCAGTACCACGCAGTACGGGCAAAATCGAATGCTGTCTAGCCTCCATCAACATCAGCGCGTGTGAGAGATTATTAATGTCCTCTGAGGTGCATGCAAAATGGATAAATGCATTCGCCGCCAGGATTTCAGGATTGTCGGTAAATGTTTCGCGTAGCCAATATTCGACTGCTTTGACATCGTGATTTGTCGTCGCTTCAATGGCCTTGACACGTGCGGCATCGTCCACTGAGAAATTAACAACGCGTGCACGCAGGCTATCAATGGTTGTTTGGGTGAAAGGCTTAATTTCGGCAATTTTTGGCTCAAGACTTAGTGCAATTAGCCATTCGGCTTCCACATGGATGCGGTATTTGATGAGCGCATATTCACTAAAAAAAGTACGTAAATGCGCTACCTTTTGCTCATAACGACCATCCAGTGGCGATAGTGCTGTCAGAGGCGATTGCGGCAAATGTGGCGGGAATGAAGTGGACATAGGATTGACACAATCATGAATCATTAAAGAAAAATTTTAACATGTGACAGATTGTGAACGATTACTCAATGCCTAAGAGAAAGCGTTTTACATAAGTGGCGCACTGCTATAATTTGCGTCAGATTTTTATTTTTTTAGGCAATATGAAACTCATCGCATCAAGCACTAGCCCATACGCTCGTAAAATCCGCATCGTTCTTGCTGAACGCCACCTTGAAGCGGAATGGATTGCCGAAAATGTTTGGGCGGCTGACACTAAAATTCAGCTCTATAACCCACTCGGCAAAGTCCCAGTATTGATTCTGGATGACGGCACCGCGCTATATGACTCACGCGTCATTGTTGAGTATTTAGATGGCGTCACGCCAGGCTCGCGCTTAATTCCAGAAAATAACCGTGAGCGCGCGATGGTCAAACGTTGGGAAGCGTTAGGCGACGGTATCGCCGATGCTGGCATTGCGATTTTCCTCGAGCGCAAGCGGCCTGCAGAAACGCAAAGCCAAGATTGGATTACTCGCCAATTCGGCAAAATAGAGTCGGCCATTGCCGCCGCCGCACGTGAGCTTGGTGATCGTAAATTTTGTCATGCTGAAACATTTTCACTCGCCGATATCGCGCTTGCCTGCGCGCTGCTGTGGGTTGAGATGCGTTTGCCGGAAATCAAATGGCGTGAAACTTACCCAAATCTTGCGGCGTGGATGGCAAAAATTGAGACGCGCCAAGAGTTTGTAGATTCCGCGCCAGTTTTATAGCGTGAAAAAATACTAAAGTCGCCTATTGGCGGGTGTTTTGAAGAATATATTGCTGAAAACGCCCACTGATATTAGTGGTTTAAGAAAAATCTAAACCGCAATCAATTTATCCGTCGCCAATATTGCATTAGCTGATAACACTGGACGTGTGGCTAATTGTGCATAGTACGGCGTGAAATCTGGCGCAGTGGCGCAAAATAATTCATCAAAACTTTCAATCACAAAGTAGGTTTCTTGAAACGTATCTATTTTGTAATTGGATTGCATCACGCGATGTAAATCAAACGCGATGCGATTGGCTTTACTGCTGCTGACGCTGTAAGGCAATTCGCCAGCTGACGATAAGATGCCTGCGCCGTAGGTGCGTAACCCGCGTGGCGTTTGGATTAAGCCAAACTCCACCGTATACCAATAAAGCTTGGCTAAATAATCAAGTGCGTTTAAGCCTTTTGCTTTGACGCCGCCAACACCATAGGCTTCTAAATAATCCGCAAAGGTTGGGTTGAATAACAACGGCACATGACCAAAAAAATCATGAAAAATATCTGGCTCTACGATGTAATCAAATTCCGCTGGCGTGCGTAGCCAAACCGAAACGGGAAAGCGACGATTCGCTAAGTGCGTAAAAAAAACATCGTCTGGCAATAAACCCGGTACGGCCACTAGCGTCCAGCGCGTGGTGGCAAAAAGTTTGGCGTTGATCTCGTCAAAATGCGGAATACCGGCACCAAAATTAAGCGCACCTAAGATCGAAATAAATTCATCACACGCATATTGCGGCACGAGTGCTGATTGACGTGCATAGAGGCGTTTCCATAAATCTTGCTCGGCTGCAGTGTAACGCGCGTAATCTTGCACCACCGTATAGTCAGCGCGCATTGCGGAATAGTCGCCTCGCAGCGGGTGATCAGTTTGTCCGGCCATCAGTTTGCTTTCACCAGTATTTGTTTGATGGCGCCAAATATGGAGTCACCTTGATGGTCAAACATGTCGATTTCAATGCTGTCGCCAAAACGTAAAAAATCTTCCTTTGCCGCGCCATGCTCCACCTGTTCAACCAAGCGTTTTTCTATGATGCAGGCATAGCCAGTGGCGACATCATGGTTTGAAACGGTACCTGAGCCGATGAGCGTACCGGCTTTAAGCGGGCGCGTTTTCGCGGCGTGTGCGACTAAATCATAAAGTGAAAAGGTCATGTTGTCCGCCGCATTGCCATTGCCAAACCACTCGCCGCGCACATGACAAACCAAACGATAGTCGAGTTTCCCTGCGCCTTTTACGCCATTCCAAGCGCTGCCACATTCATCAGGCGTAACCGCAACCGGCGATAACGCATTGAGTCCTTTGCTATTCACAAAACCGAAGCCTTTAGCGAGCTCAGCGGGGATGAGTTTGCGATATGACACATCATTGATTAGCACTAACAATCGTACTGCCTCAGAGGCCTCAGCTGAAGTTGCGCCCATTTTGACGTCGCCCGTAATGACGCCCACTTCGCCTTCGAGATCGACACCCCAATCTTCGCTTAGCGCAAAGATAGGATCACGCGCGCCCATCATCGAATCACCACCGCCTTGATACATTAATGGGTCGGTATAAAAACTTGTTGGTACCACATCGTTACGCGCACGACGCACGCGCTCCACATGCGACAAATAGGCTGAACCATCGAGCCACTGGTGGGTGCGTGGCAGAGGGGCGGCGACTAAGCCATCATCGAGCGCTTTTGTAAAATCAATAATGGGACGAATGGTCCCACATTCGAGGCTTTCATACTCATCAAGGAGAGTGGTGTGCAATTGATTCCAATGCTCCAGCGCATATTGCAAAGTCGGCGCGATGTCAGAAATATCGACTGCACGCTTGAGCTTGCGATCAACTAAATGCAGAACGCCATCGCGGTTGGTGGGGTGTTTGAAGGTGGCGAATTTCATGTTGCATTACTTTCAGTGAAGAGCCCTTCGATACCTCAGGGCGAACGGTAGTTAATTTACTAATTGCAGTGTTTACGAAGCTATTTCTGACGATCAACCGTTCGCCCTGAGGTATCGAAGGGCTCGTGGCAGACTGAAATATTTAAATAGAGTTACAACAAATAATCAGGCAATGGATTTTTAGTTCCCCAAGCCAGTTGCTGAATGCTTTTCCAATCGCCGCGCATCAAGGCTTCTTTTTTGCTGCGACGCCAGCCTTTAATTCTTCTCTCCATCTCAAGCGCCTCAAGTCTTGTAAAAAATTGTTCACAAAAAACCAATTCGATTGGCAAACGCGTAGTTGTATAACTTTCAATCGTAGAATGCCGATGCTCATATAGACGTTTTTCTAAATTATCAGTGTGCCCTGTGTAGTAAGACTCATCTTTGCATTTGAGAATATAAACGGTGAATGCCATTTCAAATTGTAGGTGCGATGTTTGCTGAAACAAATCCATCCCATACACTGTCGTAGTCGGCTTGCAACGCTACGCTCGCCATCGCAAATGCAGTCGGTTGCAGTACCGTGCGGCTCTCAAACATGAACGCTAATGTATTAGCGAGATAGTGCGGATTTAATGCATCCGTTGTCGCTTTGCGATATACCGCTGCATCCGGGCCATGTGCGGAAAAGCGATTATGTAGCGAGCCGCCACCGGGCAAAAATCCACTGGCTTTAGCGTCATATTGGCCGTGAATAAGGCCCATGTATTCGCTCATCGCATTGCGATGAAACCAAGGCGGGCGAAAGGTATGCTCGGCTACCATCCAGCGTGGCGGAAAAATGACAAAGTCCACATTTGCCGTACCAGCTAAATCAGAAGGTGAGGTAAGCACGGTAAATATAGAGGGATCAATATGATCAAACGACACCGTATTGATGACATTAAATCGCGCTAAATCATACTTATAGGGCGCGTAATTACCATGCCATGCCACGACATTGAGTGGCGAACCTTTTGTGCGGCACAACCACAGGTTGCCGCCAAATTTTGCGATGATTTCAGTCTCGTCTTTAACATCTTCAAACCACGCCACAGGCGTAAAAAAATCACGTGCATTGGCTAATCCATTGGCACCAATTGGCCCCAAATCAGGCAGGCGAAATGGCTGCCCATAATTTTCACAAACATAGCCGCGCACATTACCATCACACTCAACGCGAAATTTAATTCCGCGCGGAATAACAGCAACATCACCAGGCTTTATCGCGATGATGCCAAATTCAGTTTTGAGTATGAGCTCGCCCAACTCAGGCAAGATTAGCAATTCACCATCCGCGTTATAAAAGCAACGTTTCATCGACGTATTGGCAGCATAAATATGTGTTGCCATGCCGCGCTCAGCACTCGCATCACCCGTAGTGGCGATGGTGAACAGGCCATCAAGAAAGTCAGTCGGCTGTGTTGGTAACGCTAGTGGATTCCATCTCAGCCGATTCGGTGATGCATGCGCCTCATCACAAGGTGCAGTGCGGATGTTGCCGCAACCCAATAACGTATATGGTGAATGCTCCGCCGAAGGGCGAAGTCGATATTGCCAGCTACGCAAATTCTGATGGCGCGGCGCTGTAAACGCCGTTCCCGAAAGTTGCTCGGCATACAGCCCAAACGGCGTTTGCTGCGGCGAATTTTGACCTTGCGGCAGCGCGCCGGCAATGGCTTCGGTGGCAAATTCATTACCGAAGCCTGACATGTATTGGATATTTGTTTTATTCATAGTAGTGGGAAACATTTATGGAACCGCCGATAAACGCCGATGAACGCCGATAAAATCTAAGTGCAATGTAAGTAAGCTACTTCAATCATAAATGCCTGAAAATGCCCGTCAATAGGCGTTCTTGCTATCAACGCCCTTGACGTTATCGGCGTTTATCGGCGTCCATCGGCGGTTAAACATTCAAATCACAACACCCCACGCGCGATCTGATCCGCCTCAATAGCTTCAAACAGCGCCTTGAAATTTCCTTCGCCAAAGCCTTCATTGCCTTTACGTTGTATCACTTCAAAAAATATAGGGCCGATTACTGTTTCGGTAAAAATTTGCAACAGCTTATCTTCTTTAGACTCTTTGTCCAAGCCCTCGCCGTCGATCAAAATTTTATTCTTTTGCAGACGAACCAAATCTTCACCGTGGTTAAGCACACGATTATTCACCGCAGCATAGTAGGCATCTGGTGTGTCTAAAAATTTCACGCCTTGTTCGCGTAGTGCTTCAACCGTGCCGTATATATCTTTGCAGGCTAACGCAATATGTTGAATGCCTTCGCCATTGTAGGCATTTAAGTATTCTTGGATTTGTGATTTTTGATCGGCTGGCTCGTTGATTGGGATACGAATTTTGCCGCACGGGCTGGTCAGTGCGCGTGAGGTAAGTCCAGTTTTTTTGCCCTTGATATCGAAATAGCGAATCTCGCGGAAATTAAATAATTTCGCGTAAAACTCCGCCCACGTATCCATGCGGCCGATATAAACATTGTGCGTTAAGTGGTCCACATACTCCAACCCCATACCTTTAGGATGCTGATCCACGCCCGGTATTGGCACAAAATCTATATCGTAAATCGTGCGTTTGCCAGCCGGATCATAGCGATCAATCAGATATAAGAGCGAGCCGCCAATGCCTTGCAGCGCGGGAATATTTAATTCCATCGGCCCTACCGGCCCCTCGTAGGCTTTGGCACCCAGCGAGATGGCGCGTTTGAACGCCTGCGCCGCATCTTTGACACGAATGCCAAACGCGCAAGCGGATGGCCCATGCACCCGTGCGAATGATTGCGCGAAGCTATCAGGCTCAGCATTCACAATAAATTGAATATCACCTTGTTTGTAGAGCAGCACATTTTTAGACCGATGCTTTGCCACCACCACAAAACCCATTTGGATGAATAGCCTGCCAAGCGCCTTGGTATCGGGTGCGGTGTATTCAACAAATTCAAAACCATCCGTGCCCATTGGGTTATCAAACAAATCCATTTTCAAACTCCTGCGTATATAAGAAACAAGTGACAAAAATGTCAGCGCTGAAGTTGCATTGGAACGATTTGTATGGCTTGAGCGCGGACTAAAAAAGCTCGCGCTACAATAGGCGCGAGGTTAGCGAGATAGCGCGTGAGAGCCACGGCGCTTGACCAGTACCCAGAGTGGGGAACGAAAGCGGCTCTTAATCGTCAAAAGTGACGTAACTAATTGATGGAGGTTTACCATGAAACGAATTCTAACCGTAATCGCTTTTACCGTGTTGTCTAGCGTCGTGCTTACCAGCTGCGCCACATTCAATGAGCCGGAGCGCCTACCCATGACGCTCGAACAAGTTGTCGGCCTCGCCAAAGACGGCAAAGACGCACAAACAATCATTAGTGAAATACAGCTCTCACGCACGATGTTTGACATTACCGCCTCGCAATATGCAAAGCTATCGCGCGACGGCGTAGCGGATGCGGTCATTGATTTCATGCAGAACGGCCAACTCAAAATGGCAGAACGCCAAGGTCGCCGCGAAGGCCAGCAAGATGCTTGGTTTTGGGGACGCGGCTATTGGGGATACGGTGTTGCGAGCTGGTCGCCACGTCCGTACGGCGTGTGGGTGAATGGGCGGTATTTTAAGCGGAGTTATTAATTTGTAAACTCGGCTATTGATGATCACTTTCAATGAAAAATAGCCCAAAGTGCCCGCCATTATTAGTGTTTCATTTCTTACTCACCAGCGCTACACCGCAAGCCGATACGCCTAAACCAACGATGGCTAACCACGATAGCGATTCGCTAAACAGAAAATAGGCCATGATGGCCGTCACCGCAGGTGTTAAGAAAAAGAGACTGGTGACTTTAGTGGCGGCGCCTTGTCGAATGAGCAAATACAAAAGCGATATGGCGCCGAGAGACAAGACAATGGCTAACCAGAATAGTGAAAAAATAAATTGTGGTGCCCACACTACTGTGCGGGTTTCAAATAAGAAAGATAACACGAACACCACAATGCCTGTTGCGCCAAATTGAATCACACCGCCAGTGCGTAAATCCATGTCATGACAAAAACGCTTTTGATAAAGCGTGCCCACGGTAATGCCCAGCATTGCAATTGCCGCGGCGATAAGTGCAGCAAGGCGCACTTCACCATCGACATATTTGCTTGCAACTACGAGTAGCACGCCGATGCAGCCCGCCAAGATTCCCAACCACTGGCTTGCACGTAATCGCTCTTCAAATAACGTGCGTGAGATGAGTGCTGTTAATAGTGGCTGTAAGCCCGCGATAAGCGCGATAAAGCCGAGCGGCAGTTGCCATGTGATGGCATACAACACGCCAGATAAGTAAATCGCGTGAACGCATAACCCGGCCACCGCAATATGCGCGATCTTTTTCCAACCACGCGGCCATGGTGCTTGAAATAAAAAGGCAATGAACATGAGTAATACCACCACAATCGCCATACGGTACGCGGTCAACGTAAATGGCTCGGCATAAGGTATGCCGTAGCGTGAGCCAATAAAACCGGTGCTCCAGAGCAATACAAATAGGGCGGGGGCGACGCTGACTAAGGACGTGTTTGGTGTTGCAGATGGAGAGGTTGGCATAGATAAGCATTATGGCACTGCATAGCCATTTTATGGTGCAGTGCCGCATGAAAAAATGCAACACTGAAGTGAATCTGCCGAAGACAATTTGAATATTACGGTTACAATCCGGTGAGTAAAAATGATAAAAAAAACAGTACGACACTACGTTTTTGACCATCAATAACGTTGCTTTTCGTGTTTTGCCATTGCTTCAAAAGAGTTGCAAACGCTGAAAATAACCAGAGGAGGTTTCATGCAGTTACGCAATCCAAAAGATTTTTGGGCAGGTGTGTTATTTGCCGCGATCGGTATCACTTTTGCCGTTGTGATTCAGGTGTATGAATATCCAATTGGCAATACGCGGCGCATGGGGCCGGGATTTTTTCCGTTGGCTATTGCGGTGATATTAGCCATCATGGGTTTGGTGATTATGGCTAAGGCATTTGTGACTGATGGCGAGGCCGTCAGCAAATTTGCGTGGCGACCGCTTTTGTGGATATTGGGTGGCGTGATTCTTTTTGGATTGTTAGTCAAAACAATTGGCTTGGTACTTGGCATTGTCATGCTGGTGCTGGTGTCTTCATTTGGCGGGCATGAGTTCAAGTTAAAAGAGCAGCTCATTGCGGCGACGATATTAGCAATTGGTTGCACGCTCGTCTTTGTGAAGGGGCTGGGATTAGCCTTTCCCATTTGGCCTGCTTTTCTAGGTTAAGGGGAGAGAACAAATGGAAGCGCTACTCGCTAATTTAGCACTCGGTTTTAGTGTGGCATTGTCACCTGAAGCACTCATGTATTGTTTTATCGGCTGCATACTCGGCACGCTTATCGGCGTATTGCCAGGCATAGGGCCGGTTGCCACTATTGCGATGCTGTTACCCGTCACGTTTGGCTTGCAAGCCGAATACGCGCTCATCATGTTGGCCGGCATTTATTACGGCGCGCAGTATGGTGGCTCGACCACCGCGATATTGGTGAATTTGCCGGGAGAGTCATCCTCGGTGGTGACCGCCCTTGATGGTTATCAAATGGCACGTAAAGGTCGCGCTGGTGCTGCACTTGGCATCGCCGCACTCGCGTCATTTTTTGCAGGCACCGTAGCAACGGTATTGCTTGCCGTAGCAGCACCACCATTAGCTCAGATCGCTTTTAAATTTGGCCCGTGGGAATATTTTTCATTGATGACATTGGGCTTAATTGCCGCTGTGGTGTTAGCGCATGGCTCGGTCATTAAAGCCATCGCGATGATATTTTTAGGCGTGCTGCTCGGCATGGTGGGCACCGATGTGAATACCGGCATGGCGCGGTTTAATTTTGAAATACGCGAGCTATCAGACGGCATCGGCTTTGTGGCGGTGGCGATGGGCGTATTTGGTTTTGCCGAGATTATTAAAAATCTTGAACAAGGTGAAAGCCGCGAAATTTTTGTTAACCGCGTTGGCAGCCTGATGCCTACCATGCAAGATATTAAAGACGCCTTTCCGGCGGTGCTACGTGGCACGGGATTAGGTGCGCTACTCGGTATCTTGCCCGGTGGTGGCGCGGTATTAGGCTCATTCTCCGCCTATACGCTCGAGAAAAAAATCGCCAAAGACGCCTCACAATTTGGCAAGGGCGACATTCGTGGTGTAGCCGCGCCTGAAGCGGCCAATAACGCCGCTGCGCAAACATCATTCATCCCGCTACTCACATTAGGTATTCCGCCTAACCCAGTCATGGCGCTGATGGTAGGTGCCATGATTATTCAAGGCATACAACCTGGCCCGCAAGTGATGACTGATAAGCCACAACTCTTTTGGGGCATGATTGCTTCCATGTGGGTGGGCAACCTGATGTTGGTGATTTTGAATCTGCCGCTGATTGGTATTTGGATCAAGCTTTTGACCGTGCCTTATCGCTTGTTGTACCCGGCGATATTGGTATTTTGCTGCATCGGCGTTTATTCAATATCCAATAGCCCGTTTGATGTCGTCGTCACCGCATGCTTTGGTCTGCTCGGCTATTTGTTTATCAAGCTTGATTGCGAGCCAGCGCCATTGTTATTAGGTTTCATCCTAGGCCCGATGATGGAAGAAAACTTAGTCCGTGCGATGAAACTCGGCCGTGGCGACGCGGCATTATTTTTCACGCGGCCATTATCGGCCTCACTGTTGGCAGTGGCGGTATTGCTGCTCGTCATCATCGCGCTACCGGCAATTCGCAAAAAACGAGAAGAGGCGTTTGTGGAGGAGTAGTGGGAGTTGGTAATGGTGAATAGACTTTTGTAGGTGCGTATGAACGATAACGTGCGGCTCAAAACAACTCCAGCAGTCAATTGATGAGAGGAAATCACAGTGTTTTTAGCCAAGGGTTAGGATTCAAATTGTCATGCGCTATTTCACATCAAAAAAAGAGCGATTTAATACTTGGTGGTATTCCCCAGTCACGAGGGCTGATCGCATAACATCTGCAATTTGTGGCGCATGGGCATTTCTCATCATTGGGCTTGTCGCTGGTTTTGCGCTGGCGCCAGCGCATACGCTGTCACTTATTGGCATTGGTTACTTAGCGATCGGCTCACTGGTTTCAGGCGTTGTTCTTGGCGCACTTTTCCCAAAGGTTATTCGTTGCATTGCCTTTCCATTTGTTTTCATCGGAATTGGCGGCAGCTCATAGCTGTGAAAATTTTGTTAGTAATCGTCCAAACTAACAAGCTTGCCAACGGCTTCTCATCGCAAGCTCAATTTGAACTGGTCATAAATACGTGTGTTGCTTCCATAAGCGCACATAAAACGCGTTTTTTAGCGGTCGAGGCAAGCCCTGATAGTCAGCCCGTATTAAGAAAAATGGGCTTCACGCAAATAACCACGCTACGTTCTTTTGAGCGGGCTTAATATAGCAACACGTCATCGTATTTAATGCCTCAAGCTATTTATTTAAATCCAAAAACGCTAGTATTGACGGCTTTCTTGGGTGTTTTTTGCCTGAAAATGCGCGCCAATAGGCGATTTTATATTTTTTTCATAAACGCGTTATTTTAAATGTCATCTATGCGCCAACATCTTTCAGCCATTGCCTTAGTTGTTCGCGACTATGACGAGGCCATCGACTACTACACTAAAGTGGTGGGCTTTGAACTTATTGAAGACACCGATATGTCTGCCGGGCATAACGGCTATCCAGGTAAACGTTGGGTGCGAGTGCGTCCGCGCGGTACGACTGAAACTTGTTTTTTACTCGCCAAAGCTGTCACGCCAGAGCAAATCGCAAGTATGGGTAATCAAGCGGGCGGGCGCGTATTTTTGTTTTTAAATACGGACGATTTTTGGCGCGATTATCACGCCATGACAGCCAAAGGCGTGACATGGCTTAGGCCGCCTTCTGTTCAAGAGTACGGTACCGTAGCCGTCTTTGTGGACTTATATGGCAACAAGTGGGATTTGATCGGGCCTAACAGCGATGAAACAAATGCCATCAGCCGTCCCAAATAAATCAGGTAAAAATTTCCAATTCTGTTACAAACAACATCTCGACAATAGTCAAGTGAATTGAGTAGAGTAGGTTACCTACAAACAAATGTCTTTTGCAGCACAAAACGATACCAGCAAAACTTTCTGACAAAAATTCATATGGCCTATTCAACTCGTCGCTTCATGGTTGGTTTTATTTCAATAGTGCTACTGCTGATCTGGCTGACCATGGGGCAGCATCAGATGCCGCGTGCAAACGACACGCGCGCGAATCTGACGGGGCTTTGGTTTAATCCAGATGAGCCAGGTTGGGGACTTAGCTTAACCGAGCAGGGCACAACCACTTTCGCGGCGTACTACACTTATGACAATGCGGGTGAGCCTACTTGGCTGGTGATGAGCGCGTGTATTGCCACTGCTGACGGATGTGCAGGAGACATTTTTGAAGTGATTGGCGGCACGCCACTTGGCGTACCTTGGACGGCAAATGGGCTTAGGGTAACCAATGTTGGCACGGGAAAATTTATTTTTACCGATAGCAATACGGGACGTTTTGATTTCACCATTCGTCAATTGGCTGGCTCCAAGAATATCGTGCGGCAATCAGTTGTTGCCGGTATGGCGATACCAAACTCGGCAGCAAACGACACGTCTGGCATGTGGTGGAACAGCGAGCAATCGGGCTGGGGCATGACACTCACGCAGCAAGCAGGCAATGTGTTTGCAGTTATTTTCACCTACGACGCGGCTGGCAAACCAATCTGGTACGTTGCCTCAAATTGTCTGATTGCCGCTGACAACGCGGTTGACAACTGCAAAGGCGCTCTCTATCGCACTGCTGGCGGAAGACCACCGCATAGTCCATGGGCTGGGGCGAGCATTACAACAAGTACCGTGGGTGCACTCGATATTGGTTTTACCGGTAACCGGCTTGCCGCAATCAGGCCAACCTTAAATGGCACCACGCACCAAGCTGTTTTGTCTCGCATGGATTTCTCGCCAGTATTGAATATTGAGGCGAGTATTGGCACAACACTCTCACGTCCGGTGTTTCAATGCGGTAGTAACGTCGATAGCTTAACTGCTGATACTGCACCCGCTTCGGTGACGGTATTTGAAAGTGGTCCTGTACGGCCAATTCAATTGTCTGCTGACGGGCAACGCTTATATGTGGCAAACGCACAGGCAAATTGTTTGGAGATTTATGCGGTTGAGGGTGATACGCTTCGCTTGGCGTCGAGTGTATCGGTGGGGATGGAGCCGGTCGCGCTAGCTGAGCGTAATAGCAATGAAGTGTGGGTTGTCAATCATTTATCCGACAGCGTAAGCGTGGTCAGACTTGATGGCACGCCGCGTGTGTTGCGAAGTTTAAGTGTCGGTGATGAACCGAGAGATATTGTATTTGCGGGCGCCGCTAAAAATCGCGCATTTATTACTGCTGCAGCACGCGGACAAAATAAACCTAACTTTAGCGATGCCGATTTAGTGAGGCCGGGCGCGGGGCGCGCTGACGTTTGGGTGTTTGATGCCAATGCCCTCGATGATTCGATTAACGGCAATCCGCTAAGTATCTTGACCTTATTCGCGGATACGCCGCGTGCCCTCGTCACTAACGCGAGTGGCAGCCTGGTTTATGCGGCTGCCTTCATGTCAGGCAACAACACGACAGGGCTGAGTGCGGATGCGGTGACAAATTTGAAGCCGACTAACATCACGCGCAGCACCGATGGATTCACTGCGCTGTCAACAGGGTTAATTGTGCGTCAAGATATTGCTGCTGACGGCACAGCTGGTGCGTGGCGCGACGAGACCGGGCGTGATTTTTCAAGTAGTGTCAGATTTAGCCTGCCAGATAACGATGTGTTTGCGATTGATGCGAATGCTAATCCGCCTAAAATGGTTTCCCAAATAAGCCATGTGGGTACAACGCTTTTTAATATGGCGTTGCATCCCAGCACGGGGCAACTATATGTAAGCAATACCGAGGCACAAAACCAAATACGCTTTGAAGGCAGTGGCCGCAATGGTAGCAATAGTGTGCGTGGCCGCTTGGCGGAGAGCCGTATTAGCGCTGTTAACGTAGCGAATGGCCGGGTTGACGCCGTTCACCTAAATGCACATTTGGATTTTTCGCTGCCGCAGGGTGCCACGCTCGCTGCGAATGAAAAAAATCGCAGTCTCGCGCAGCCCAATGCCATGGTATTTAGCCCCAATGGTGAAACGCTATATGTCGCTGCATTAGGCTCAGCCAAGGTTGCTGCCATACCCTCGACGCAATTATCTAGCAGTCGTTTTAGTCCTGATAGCAGCACGCACATTAGCGTGCCAGATGGTCCGGCTGGCTTGGCGCTGAATGCGAATGGCACGAGGCTTTATGTGTATTCACACGTAGCACAAAAATTGAGTGTGATTGACACACAACGTAGGACAGTCGTGAGTAATGTCGCGTTATTTTCGCCAGATTCACAGCGCGTTAAGTCTGGTCGGCGCGTTTTTTATGATGCCAACCTCAGCTCTGCCAACGGTTCATCCTCTTGCGCAAGCTGCCATATTTTCGGTAATACCGATCAGCTTGCCTGGGATCTTGGCAATCCAGATGAGGCTACAGCAAATAATCCAAATGCATATGTCACTATTGCTGGCTTTAGCATCAAGAGCACCTTGCGATTTCACCCGCTCAAAGGGCCGATGAGCACACAGACTTTACGCGGCATGACGGGCAACGGCCCATTGCATTGGCGGGGCGACCGCACAGGGCTTGATCGCAAAATGGTAGATGGCAAAGTTGAGTCCATTGAAGAGGCTGCTTTCAAAGAATTCAACCCCGCCTTTGTTAGCCTACTCGGTCGCAATGCACCGCTAAGTGACGCCGATATGCAAGCCTTTACAGATTTTGCGATGGCGCTCGCCGTTCCACCGAGCGCAGTGCGCGCCATTGACAATAGCCTCACGCCAAACCAGCTTAGCGGACGACAAGTTTATTTTAATCGCCCCACCATTATTGGCGGACTTGCCACCTGCAATGATTGTCATCGTTTGAATGAAGCCAATAAACAATTTGGCACTAGCGGCTTAATGTCATTTGAAGGTGCACGCATTGCAGAAGATTTTAAGGTGCCGCACTTACGTAATATGGTCGAAAAAATCGGCATGTTTGCCACCACTACAAGCGGCGCCGCAGCTGGCAGCCCGCAAATACGTGGCTTTGGTTTTTCTAATGATGGCGCGACTGATACGCTCGATAGTTTTTTTCGTAATCCAGTCTTTAGCTTCCCTGCACCGGCTGCCACTACACGCGCACAAATGGTGGCGTTCATGATGGCAATGGATACCAACTTATTGCCTGTGGTGGGTCAGCAAGTTACGTGGCGACCAAATCGCAGTGCCACTATTGATGCCAGGCTAGCAACCCTAAAACAGCAAGCTATTATTGTCAGCCCGCGCAAAAGCTGTGACTTAATCGTGCGCCATTCTCGAGACGGTAATAGTTACTCTGGCTTATATATTGGCAATAACCAGTGGCTGATGAAGGGCGGTCTAACCATTAGCGAGGCCACGCTGCAACAATTAGCTGCAGCCAACTCTCCACTGACATACACTTGTGTTGTGCCTGGTGCAGGTCGGCGTATTGCGTTGAATATGCTGTAGATAATGAACCGCCAGCGTTGATGTGTTTAGGCTAACGCTAAGTGCAGACCTAAACGAAAAAAAGCCGCCAGCTTAACGCTTGGCGGCTTTCAGTATAAAAACAAGTAAAAAACTTAGGCTAACGAATCTGCCCAAATGTTTTTTGCCCACGTCATAGCATATTGCGCTTCTAACTCATTAGCACCGCTGGATACCCCACCTGCACCAGGCACGGTACGCATGGTTTTATCTTTTGTATCGTATTTATGTACGGAGGCCACGTGCACAACTTTGTCCGATGAGACAAACGAGTAGCAGGTGTTATTGAGCGTTGGGCTTGCATTGACATCTTCACCGGCGAGTAGTGCGACCACCGCAGCGGCACATGTTTTGCCGTGATTATTTGCCATGTGTGCAGACTTTGGCATCAGTGGCGCGATCTGCAAGGCATCGCCAAGCAGATGTACTCCGGGTACGTTTTTAGCTTCGTAGGTAAGCCAGTTAATTTCACACCAACGCTTATTTGCAGTGATAAATGGGTTGGCGATGGCGCCGGCTTTCATTGGCGGCAGCGCGTTCAAAACATTGACTTTTTCGTCACCGAATTCCAGCTTGGCCGTACTGGTTTTGGTGTCCACATCCAGCAACTTTGATTGCGGGCGATATTCCACCATACCCGCATACATTTCGGCCCAAGCTTTTTTGAACAGACCTGGCTTTGAAGTCACATCCATATTGGCGTCCAAAATTAATACTTTCGATTTAGGTTTCGCTTTTTTGAAGTAATCAGCAACCTGGCAGGCGCGTTCGTATGGGCCTGGCGGACATCGGTATGGCGCTTCGGGAATGGATATCGCAAAGACGCCACCATCGGGCATGTCGGTGAGTTGTTTACGCAGCGCTACTGTTTGTGCGCCTGCTTTCCATGCGTGCAAATAGTTGGCTTGTGCATCGGCGTTATTTAAGCCGGGCAGTGCGTCATACATAAAGTCGATGCCAGGCGAGAGGATCACGCGGTCATAAGGTAGCGCATCGCCGGAGGCAAGGCGCACAACTTTTTTCTCAGTATCAATGGCGCTGGCTTCGCCCCTTACCACTTTGACGCCATACTTTTTTTGTAGCGTGTCGTAACTCATGGTGATATCAGCCATGGTTTGTGAGCCGCCTAAGACAAGATTTGATATGGGGCAGGAGATAAATGACGTATTGCGCTCCACCACCGTGACATCAATATTAGGCCCCCACATTTTGATGTACTTCGCGGCCGTAGCACCACCATATCCGCCACCGACAATGACGACTTTTGGTCCGCTTTTGCCACCACTGCTCACACTGGCGCAACCTGCGATGGCGCTCGCGCCTGCAATGGCGCCGCTAACTTTAATAAAATCTCTACGCTGGCTATGCATCATTTTTGTCATTTTTTTCTCCTAGCGCTTTTGAGCGGCGAAATAATCAGCCAAGGCGTTAATCTCAGCATCGTTGTAGCCTTTTGAAATTTGATGCATCAGCGTCGCGTCGCGCTTGCCCTCTTTGAAATTTTTCATTTGTAAGACAAAGTAATCTTTGTTTAGCCCCGCTAAACCTGCAAGTGCGCCGCCAACAGACACACCATTTGTACCATGGCAAGCTGCACAGGTCGCAGCCATCGAGCGTACTCCGTTTGGCGTGAGATTTGAAGCGGCAAAGGTTGGGGCAGGAGGTGCTGTTGGAGTAGCTACGGCGCTAGGTTTAACAGCGGGCGGTGCGGCTACTGCAGGTGCTTGAGCATTCGCTAAGTTAAGGCTTGCACAAATTAGTATTAATGTTGCAGACATGACATGATTTAAATATCGCGTATTCATAATTCTCCGTGGGCTAGTTGTAGTTTTTTAACAATACTGACTAGATTAACTTTACGCCAAACGGCTATCGGCGTAAAAGAATAGTTTGATATTAGCAATGTTTTTACGCATTGGTCATGGTGACTCCATAAGCCATGCTGTATCTGACTTACTCAAAGTGGCTACCGAGTACGCGGATCATTTCTAGCAGCATTGGCACGGCGTTGAGCGGCGAGTCTTTCTTCATCTTCGAGCTGTTGTAAATAACGCTTTTGCCGATCAACTTCTTGTTGAGCCTGGCGCTGCTGTCGTTCGCCTTCACGCTGCTGAACAATTTGTCCGATCTCGCGCCTAAAATTATCTCGGTTAATTTCAGCAGCAGATTTTTGCGGAACTACTTGCGGCAGCGCAACAAACTTCTCAGCCTGCATATCTTGTTCGCGTTGTAATTGCGCTTGCGCAAGCCTTGCTTCTTCACTCGCCTTGCGTTCCGCCGCATCAGTACGCTGCTGCTCTTCAAATTTTAGGCGCGCCTTTTCGGCTTCCACCACTGCCTTCGCTGCTTTCAGTTCGGCGGCAATGCGCTCTTCATTCACGCGCACACGCTCGGCTTCACGTTGTTGCATCCAATAAAAACCACCCCCGGCAATTGTCACCGCGACGACTACGGCAATAATTTTATTGCGCATACTGCCACCATCATTCTCGGTGACGTAATCACTATCGTTAGATTCCGCCGCAAGTTTTCGGTCGTAGATAACGCGCGATGTGCTGCGCGATAAGATGCGATTAGCGTCTTCGATAACGGCAATTTCGGCTATTTTTTCAGTCTCAGGTAGCTTCATATTGGTTTGCAATTCGACTAATCGCATCTGATAGGCGCGCTCTATGCCAGCCTCAGTGGCTGATTGGGCAATCCCTAGAATGCTGTATGCGTTACGTTTCATATGATTGGTATTATGCAAATGTGAAGATAGGTAAAAGTATAATCATATTTACCTTCAATTCAGCGCTCTACTCTCGCTTTAACCCCGTTAAGTTACGTTAAAAATAATCCCATGAGCAAAGCGTTTAGCAAAGAAAATGACCATGACGATGATGACGACCTTGACGCGGGCGTAATTCCCATTCCGGCGGGCAGTAAAAACTACATTACACCCGGTGGACATCAGCGTTTAAAGGACGAATTAAAGTATTTGCTTGATCGCGAGCGCCCTGCGGTCACCTCCGCCGTATCGTGGGCGGCTAAAAATGGCGATCGCAGCGAAAATGCAGACTACCAGTATGGTAAAAAACGTCTTCGCGAAATTGATAAACGTTTACGTTTTTTAACCAAACGGCTCGATAACGCGGAAGTCGTTGACCCACTTACGCCGCGTGATGATGCGCTACGCGAGAAGATTTTTTTTGGCGCAACCGTAACGTACGCGAATCAGCACGGCAATGAGAAAACCATCACCATCGTTGGCATAGATGAGCTTAATTTGTCGCGCCACTACATTACTTGGGTCTCGCCGCTCGCGCGTTCGCTGATGAAGGCACAAGTTGGCGATGCGGTCATGCTGAACGCACCGGGTGGGCGTGAAGAATTGGATATTGTTGATGTCCGCTATGAGGCAGTCATAACTGAGCCATTTGTGCCGCAAGCGCCGATTAGTTTGAATGCTAAATAATGCGCCGCCGAATCATTGTCACAGCAATTTCAGCAATGATGACAACGATAAAAATAGTCAAGAGCACCACCGCGACTTGATCCCAGCGAAATAAATTCATCGCGGTATCCATCGCCATGCCGATACCGCCAGCACCAACCAAGCCAAGCACCGCGGACTCGCGCACATTAATATCCCAGCGAAATAAGGCGATAGAGACAAATGATGGCATCACTTGCGGCCAATAGCCTTTGAGGAAAATAGAGGCTTGCGACGCGCCAGTGGCTTTGATGGCGTCAATTGGGCCCGAGTTAACCTCCTCAAGCGCCTCGCCAAATAATTTACCGACAAAGCCGATGGAACGAAACGCAATCGCCATTGTGCCTGCGAGCGCACCGGGACCAAAGATGGCGATAAATAAGAGCGCCCAAACTAATGTATTGACTGAGCGGCTGGCGATCAAAATAAACTGCGCGATTAAATTCAGCATCTTAAATGGCACTACATTATTTGCCGCCATGATGCCTACAGGAATAGCCATGGTCAAACTCAATAGCGTGCCGATAGTGGCGATATTTAGCGTTTCAATCAGCGCTTCATGAACTGACTTCGCGTAGTAGGGCGTATCAAGCGGCCACATGCGCTGAAAAAAATCTTTAAGCTGCGCGGGCGCATCGATTAAAAATTCTGGAATGATTTCAATATTTTTAAGCGAAAAAACGATTGCCGCAACCGCCACAAAATAAAACGCAAAGCGCAAAAAACGCTGCTCTGGCGTGAAGCGCTGCCACTCACGTTTGCTCACGTGCGAGGTCATCATGTCGCCCCAATGTTTGCGGATTTTTCACGGCCTGATTGAGCGTGATCGCGCTGCCGAAAATAATCGAGCAGCGCCAAATTATCGCTAAATAATGCACGAACATAGCCAGAGATAATCTCCGCTACAACGATAAGGGCGATGATGCTAAGCAAAATTGCGGCGACAAAATCATAGTCAAAGCGCTGAAACGCGGCGAACAAACTGCCGCCAATACCGCCCGCGCCGACAATGCCTATCATTGTCGAGTGGCGTAAATTGGCATCAAATTGATACGAGGCAAAGCCTAAAAAACGTGACATTACTTGTGGCAATACGCCATAAGCTAGTACGCCGAAAAATCCTGCGCCGCTCGCGCGTACCGCCTCAACTTGCTTGGGCGATATTTCTTCAATGGCTTCGGCAAATAATTTTGAGATGAAGCCAATCGAGCCCACCACCAACGCGCCAATACCGGCGACTGCGCCGAAGCCAACGGCTTTGACAAAAATAATGGCAATCACCACTTCATGAAACGAGCGACATATCGCAATCAAAGTACGCGCCGGCCACACCACCCAAGCGGGCATCAGATTACGCGCGGCCATTACGCCGATAGGCAACGATAGGGCAATGCCAATGACAGTGGCAATCACGGCAATTTGAATACTCTCGGTGAGTCCGGTAACAATCATTTCAAAATTGTCAGCCGCAAAATTTGGTGGAAACAAACGATCAAAAAATTTTGCCGCATTGTCGATGCCAATCGTAAAACGTGTCCACGTGAGGTCGAGTGAGCGCATTGCCCACAACACATAAAGGGCGAGTGCTATCCAGCCAATACGTGCCTGCCAATTTGGCTGAAACGCCAAGCGTGGCGCGGTGTTTGGAGCATTTTTCATGTGTAATTTGTACGACTTCTATCTAATTTGTCGAGTTGCTTAATCGCTAAACGCCCAACGCCCAACGCCCAACGCAAAACCTACTCCAGCCAATCTTCACCACCGTATATGGTTTTTAAGTGCTCATCCGTTAGTTCTGCTGGTGTGCCGTTGAAGACGACTTGACCGCCATTCATGCCGATCATGCGTTGGCAAAAACGTTTAGCAAGCGCCACATTATGAATATTGACGATAACCGGAATGCCGCGTTTACCGGCCATGGCGGCCATGATTTCCATAATTTCAACAGATGTCTTTGGGTCGAGTGAGGAGGTGGGCTCGTCGGCTAATAGTATTTCTGGTCGCTGCATAATCGCGCGCGCAATGCCGACGCGCTGGCGCTGGCCGCCAGATAATCCGTCGGCGCGCTGATAGGCAAAGCTACCGAGGCCTACCGCATCTAGTAACACGAATGCCTCTTCAATATCAGCGGCGGGAAAGCGCCGTAACCATGCGTTAAACGCTGATACATAGCCAAGCCTACCGGTGAGTACATTTTCCATCACAGTGAGCCGCTCAACTAGGTTGTACTCTTGAAACACCATGCCAATACGACGTCTTGCTTCGCGCAGCGGCACGCCGCTAAGTTGGGCTAAATCTTGACCCTGAAAAAGTATTTGTCCCGCGGTGGGATCAATTAAACGATTAATGCAGCGAATCAAGGTGGATTTGCCGGTGCCGGATGGACCAATGATGGCGGTAATGCCTTCACCTTGAATATCTAGATCAATGCCTTTTAATACGGGCACGCCTTTTTTATATTCTTTGACCAATCCGCGAATGCTGATGGTGCGGTTGATTGTTTCGACTGACATTATTTTTTAGCCTGTTTGGCATCAGCCTCGCGCTGTGCACGCGCCTGAAATGCGGCGCGACTAAAGACTTCGCCACTGGCGATAGCGACATTGCGTACCGAGGCAAAGTCACGCTGATAGTTGAGCGGCACAAACCGATCTGGCCCACGAAAAGCGTTAGACAGTTCGGCGGGAAAACGAAACGTAAATGTGCAATCTTCAATGAGTTTACGTAACGATGGATCAAGGTCATGCGCCACAGCCAAACTACCCGCAGGAAACGGCTGACTCTTATAAATCACACGCAACTCATCTTGCTTGACCACGCCGCGTTGAATCATACGTATCAATACATCGTCGGCGACGGCGGCGGCATCGTAGTCACCGCTAGCCACACCCGCAATAGAATTATCGTGTTTGCCCGAGTAGAGCACTTTGTAATCTTTATCGGGTGTCACCCCTTCTTTGGGGAACAACGCGCGAGGTGCGAGATTGCCTGAGTTTGACGATGCCGATACATGTGCCACGCGTTTACCCGCGAGGTCTTTCATGGTTTTAATGGCGCTGTCTTTTTTCACCACGACTATTAAATGGTAGGCGGTGATGCCACCCTTTTCAGTGCCATGGTTAGCGATAGGCACAGCACCAGCGACATTCACGGCAAAGGGCGTGTCGCCTGCGGATAGCAAACTAAACTGAATACGGCTTGAACGTAGCGCCTCAATGGCTGCTGCACTCGAATGCACCTGCAAAAAACGCACGTTACGCTTGGTGCAAGTTTTCATGTGCATCACATAGGGCGCCCACATTTTTTCGTAGGTGGCGGGGTCTTCTTGTGGTGAATAGGTGAGTAATAATGATTGTGGATTTTTCAAGCGCTTAGGGTCAGTTGGGGCATCGGCTGTCATATCGCCGTTAGCATCACAATAAATTGCATCAAGATCGCCACGTGATTTGCAGGTGTCCGCTGCTGCTTGCGTTGTGGTGATAAGTAAAATAAACGAGATGAAAAATGTCAGCGCTGTCATATTTAAGAGCGGCAAATACGCTATCGGGTAGATTTTTTGTGGATGCATGTTTAGCTCAGCAAAGTAAAGTCGTAAAACTCGATTGATAATAGATGCTAGTTTAGCAATCTCTATGCTTGCAATCATGTTGTTTTAATAGATGAGGATGAAATGTTTGTGAATATCAAATTACGCGCGCCTTTGGTCACAGCAACGCTACTGCTGCTCGTTGTTACCGCTAGCCACAGTCAGCCGCAGCCAAAGTCAGACGCAAAAACAGCGTTGGCACAAGTTGAGTACGATCCTACTAGTCAAGCTGGCGTCGCAAAAGCTGAAGTTAAGACTGCGCCAACAGCCAGTCTTGTCAGTAACCAAGCCCGCACACTACTTTGGGAAGTGAAATCCAAGACGATTCCTGCCAATACGCTGTATTTATTTGGCACGATACACGTCGGCAAATCAAGCTTTTATCCATTGCCTGCCGCGGTCGATGAGGCTTTTAAACAAAGTCGAAAATTGGTCGTGGAGGCCAACATATTTGATCAAAAAGATGGCGCAGAAATTGCCCGTTTGAGTGATTATCCCAAGGGCGAAACAATCGCTAAACATCTTCCGCCAGCATTACTGACGCGTCTTAAAACCGCACTCGCTAAGCAAAAAATCCCCTATGAAAATGTTGCCAGTATGCGGCCTGTGTTGTTAGGTGGGTTGTTGCCGATTATTGAATTTATGAAACAAGGCTTTGAAATGAATCAAGGACTTGATTTCAAGTTACTTGAACGTGCGCAACAAGAGAAAAAACCTATTCTGGAGCTAGAGTCAGCGCTCGCCCAAATTAAGTTATTAACGGGCATGTCACCATTATTACAAGAAGCATTTTTGGAAAACGCGCTTGCTTCACTTGAGCAAGGCAAAGGCGCCGCGCAGGTAAATGGTATTGTCAATGCGTGGCTGGCAGGTGATGCCGCTCAACTCGCACGGATAGCTGATGTCGCTATGCGCGATGGCCGTATGGCTGAGCTACTCAATGAGCAACTACTTGCTGGCCGCCATCCTGCCATGATTGACAAAATTGAAGGTTATCTGACAAGTGCAGATGTGCATTTTATCGCAGTAGGTTCATTACACTTAGTAGGTGTGGGCGGGCTGGTGGAAATGTTGAAGTCGCTTGGTTACTCGGTACGGCAACTATAATTTGTAAAGCACTAATGTTGGCGGGAGTCTACAGGCATATATGCTTGAAAACGCCCGCCAATAGGCGACTTTGGTCAAAGTTTGTTGGCAACTGCTAAGTTGTTAATTCCACCCGATTTGCAAATTGCAGTAACGCCTCTGGGTTTGCCAGCGCCTCACTATTTTTAATCGGCCTACCATGCACGATATGGCGCACGGCAAGCTCAACAATCTTACCGGACTTGGTGCGAGGTATATCGGTAACGGCCACGATTTTGGCCGGCACATGGCGTGGGGTCGTGTTGACGCGGATGGTGTCTTTGATGAGTTTATCGAGTGACGCATCGAGCGTGATATCTGCCGCTAATCGTACAAACAGCACAACGCGCACGTCGCCAACTTTATCGGGCGGCCAATCCTGGCCGATCACAACGGCATCAAGCACCTGCGGTAGCTTTTCGATTTGCCGATAAATTTCAGCTGTGCCAATACGTACGCCGCCAGGGTTCAACACCGCATCTGATCGCCCGTAAATCACCATGCCACCGCGTGCTGTTATTTCTACATAGTCGCCATGCGTCCAGATATTAGGGAAATGAGCAAAGTAGGCATTTTGATAACGGCTACCGTCAGCGTCATCCCAAAAGCCAATCGGCATCGATGGAAATGGCTTGGTACAAACCAGTTCGCCTTTGTTTTCACCATCACCGCCGCGAATCGGCTTGCCATCTTCATCCCACGCATCGACTGCCATGCCAAGCATTCGCGTTTGAATCTCACCAGAATAAACCGGCAGTACCGGCACGCCGCCGACAAAGCAGCCGATGATGTCGGTGCCGCCTGAGATAGAAGCCAAGCAAATATCAGCTTTGATATTGCGGTAAATATATTCAAAGCCTTCTGGCGAGAGTGGTGAGCCAGTGGACATGACGGTGGTCAGGCTATCGAGCTTATGCGTCTTTCCGGGATGCACATTGATTTTGGCAAGCGACTCGTAATACTTTGCACCCGCACCGAAATGGGTAACGTCGTCTGCTGCTGCAAAGTCAAACAATATATTGCCGCGCCCTAAAAACGGCGAGCCATCAAATAAGACAAGCGTGGCATTCGCGGCCAATCCTGAGACGAGCCAATTCCACATCATCCAGCCGCAGGTAGTGAAGAAAAATACTTTGTCGCCCGACTTCACATCACATTGCAATATGTGCTCTTCTAAATGTTTGAGAAGCGTGCCGCCGATGCCGTGCACAATGCATTTTGGCACGCCCGTCGTGCCGCTTGAATACATGATGTAGAGAGGTGAATTAAACGCGAGTCGTGTGTAGGTAATTTTTTTCGCTTTGTACGGCGCGATAAATTCAGTAACAGACACCGCCTTTTTAATGTGTTGCACATTGAGTGCGGTGTTAGGCGCGCTTTGTATCCCATGCAAATACGGAACGACAATAATTTTTTCTATTGTCGGCAGTGATGCACACACTTCGGTAATGCGCTCAAGTGAGTCTATTGCCTTACCGTTATACAAATAACCATCGCAAGCAATCAAGACGCGTGGCGCGATTTGACCGAAACGATCCAACACACCTTGCGTGCCGAAGTCAGGCGAGCAGGAAGTCCACACACAGCCTAAGCTGGTTGCAGCTAGCATCGCTACTACGGTCTCCGGCAAATTCGGCATAAATGCGGCAACGCGATCACCCGCCACCAGACCCATTTTTTGAAATGCTTGTTGCCAACGAGAAACATCATCATAAAGCTCACGATATGTCAGACGCTGGCGTGATTTATCCTCACCCCAAAAAATAATGGCATCTTTATCAGGCCGTTGCTTAAATTCACGCTCAAGCAAATTTTCTGCGAAGTTAATTTTTGCTTTTGGAAAAAATTGTGCGCCAGGCATTTTGTCGGCATTGACGAGCACCTCAGTGCCATGACGATCGCCCACCACGCCGCAAAAATCCCACACTGCCGCCCAAAAATGTTCAGGATTTTTGACCGACCATGTATAAAGCTCTTCATAGTTGCTTAAGCGCAAGCCATGTGAAGCGCCATACGCTGAATTTAATGAATGAATAAAGCGTGTGACATTCGCCGACGCAATCCGCTGCGGCGTGGGCTTCCAGAGTGGCTTTTGATGGTCAGAATTTTTCATGGTGTCTTCGTGGTGTCTAAAAGTGAAGCAAGAAATAGTTAATCAAGTGTTCCGCCAGCTAACTTTACATCCGCTTTGTGAATTAGCGCAGCCGCAATCGCGACTTCAACACCTAAACACATATCAGACAGCGACATCGAAGCCAGTCCAACTTTGCTAACCGCTTGTGCTGGCAAATACGGTACATGCATAAAACCCGCGCGGGTGGCGTATTGTTTTTGCACAATATGGTGCAACACCCCATAGAGTAAATGATTACAAACAAACGTGCCCGCACTATTTGATACAGCAGCGGGTAAACCTTTTTTTGCCACGGCCGCTACCATCGCCTTAATCGGCAGCGTTGCAAAATAAGCAGCATTGCCGCGCGCCATAATCGGCTTATCAATCGGCTGCTTGCCAGCGTTATCACAAATGGCGGCGTCATCAATATTGATGGCAATACGCTCGAGCGTGAGCACGGCGCGACCACCAGCTTGGCCTAAACATAAGACGATGCCGGGTTTTAATTTGTCTATTACGCGCGTGGTAATTTTTATCGCCTTGCCAAATTCGGTTGGCACTTCTAAGCGTTCAATCACCGCGCCACCAATTTGGCTGGGTAAAGATGCGGCAATTTGCCAAGATGGGTTAATCGCTTCACCGCCGAATGGCGTAAAGCCGGTGACTAAAACTATGCGCTTGGTTGATTTCAACGCGCCGTCCAGCCGCCATCCAGCGAAAGTGAGGTTCCCGTCATGCCTTGTGCCGCATCAGAGGCTAAGTACAGCGCGAGCGACGCCACTTCATCAATCTCGGCGAAGCGTTTGTTTGGTTGTGGCGCCAAGATAATGTCGCGAATCACATCTTCGCGCGGGATGCCATGCACCTTAGCCTGTGAGTCAATTTGCTTTTCTACCAGTGGCGTGAATACGTAACCTGGGCAAATCGCATTGACCGTAATGCCAAGCTCAGCCACCTCCAGCGCGCATGATTTGGTAAAGCCCACCACACCATGCTTGGCAGCCACATAGGCAGATTTATAGGGGGAAGCCACCAAACCATGTGCGGAAGCAATATTGATAATGCGTCCCCATTTGTTCGCTTTCATGATCGGCAGCGCTGCACGTGTGGCGTGAAAAACAGACGATAAGTTAATCGCCATGATCGCATCCCATTTGTCGATTGGAAATTCATCCACGGGCGAGACATGCTGAATGCCGGCGTTATTGACCAAAATATCCACGCTGCCAAAAAATTGGGCGGCGATTTCTACCATCGCGCTAATGTCGTGTGGCTTGGTCATATCGGCGTTTGAATATTTTGCGGTCACGCTAAATTCGCGCTCAATATCTATGCGGATTTTTTCAATCTCGGCAGCATCTCCTAGCCCATTCAATGTCACATTCGCGCCTTCACGTGCAAATGCACGGGCAATGCCTAAGCCAATGCCGGAGGTAGAACCGGTGATGATGACGCTGCGATTGATGTGTGGTTTAGACATTATTGTTTGGCCTTGTTTTGCGGGAAAGTGAAGTGAGAGTTGATAACGCAAAAAATTAATAACTACGCTGTATTAGCGCCTTCCCCCATGTTCATGGGGGAGAGCGCAGCGAGGGGGCATGGGCAGATTTGTGGCAATTTGAAAATTACATGTGCTGATTTTCAGTCTCTACTTCGCGGTAACAACACGAGCTGGCCGTTGCATTTCCACATGCACAATGCCATCTTCCATGTAGGGCGCCGAGTCAGTCGCAAATCCAAAATTTTCGTAGAATTTTTCGAGTCTAGCTTGTGCGCCGATACGGTTTGGCAGATTAGGGGTGAGCGCATCATGACGTAGGCAGGCTTCTTGCATCAACTGCTTTCCAAAACCACCACGACGATAATTTGTGGTCGTAATCACGCGCCCAATTGAAGGCACAGCAAATTTAATATCCGCATCTACGAGTCGGCAATAGGCAGCTAGCTGCTTATCACCTGTTGACGTATCCCAACCCAACAAATGCCACGACTTATCATCTGCACCATCTAAATCTTGAAACGGGCAATTTTGCTCCAACACAAATACCGCAATACGCGCGGCGGACGCTGCATACCAATCGGCAATATTCAATTGGTTGAAGCGAGCAAATTGCCACGTTAACATTAGTTGGCCTTTGTTGCTTTCGCCAAATGCAGCCAAGTCTCCACCACCGTATCAGGGTTCAACGACATTGATTCAATGCCTTCATGCATCAGCCACTCGGCAAAATCTGGATAGTCGGATGGGCCTTGACCACAAATGCCGACGTACTTATTGGCTTTGCGGCATGCGGCGATTGCCATGTGCAGCATGCGTTTGACGGCTTCATCGCGTTCATCGAATGCATGCATGACTAAGCCTGAATCGCGATCAAGCGCCAACGTTAATTGGGTCATGTCATTGGAGCCGATTGAAAATCCATCGAAGCGCGTTAAAAACTCATCGGCCAAAATGGCGTTTGATGGTATCTCACACATCATCACGACTTTGAGATCGTTTTTGCCGCGCTCCAAGCCAAACTCTTTCATTATGGCGAGTACCGCGTCAGCCTCGCCGAGTGTGCGAACGAAAGGCACCATGAGTTCAACATTGGTGAGGCCCATCGTGTCGCGCACGTAGCGCATGGCTTCGCATTCGAGCTTGAAACACTCGCGGAATGAGGCCGCGATGTAGCGCGATGCGCCGCGAAAACCGAGCATTGGGTTTTCTTCTGTCGGTTCGTAGCGTGGCCCGCCGATGAGGTTGCGATATTCATTTGACTTGAAATCTGACAACCGTACGATGACTTTTTTCGGCCAAAATGCGGCCGCAATCGTCGCCACACCCTCAATCATTTTTTGTTTGTAAAACGTCACCGGGTCCGCATAGCCGCGTGAGGCTTTTGCGACTGCCGCGCGCACGTCATCCGGCAGTTTTGCGTATTCCAAACACGCTTTAGGATGTATGCCGATGGTATTGGAAATAATGAATTCCAATCGTGCCAAACCGACACCTTCATTGGGTAGCTGTGCAAAATCAAACGCTAATTGTGGATTGCCAACATTCATCGCAATCTTGACGGGAATCGTCGGCATATTATCGAGCGCGATGGTTTGCACTTCATAACTAATGATGCCATCGTAGACAAACCCAGTGTCACCCTCGCAGCAACTTGCGGTGACCAATTGACCATCGCGAATCATGTCTGTGGCGTTTTCACAGCCAACGATCGCCGGCACGCCAAGCTCACGTGCGATGATGGCGGCGTGGCAGGTACGGCCACCGCGATTGGTAATAATCGCTGAGGCTTTTTTCATGACCGGCTCCCAATTAGGGTCGGTCATATCGGTAACAATCACGTCGCCTGGCTGGAAAAGTGATATTTCATCCACGCTGCTGATTACCCGCGCTGGCCCTTGACCAACCTTGCCGCCGATAGCTCGGCCTTCAGCAAGTGTTTTACTCGCTGCCGCTATTTTGTAGCGGGTCAGCGAATCGGTGCGCGACTCTTGCGATTTCACTGTTTCTGGTCGCGCCTGCAAAATGTAAATCTTGCCGTCAGCTTCCTTGCCCCATTCAATATCCATTGGGCGCTCGTAATGTTTTTCGATTGCCACCGCGTATTTGGCGAGCGTCTCAACATCTGCGTCTGTTAATGAAAATTGTTCGCGCTGTGCGGCATCCACAGGAACAGTCTCAACGGATTTACCTGCGGCTTGGTTAGCTGCAAAAATCATCTTCAACGCTTTTGTGCCCAAACTACGGCGCAGCACGGCGGGCTTACCTTGGCTTAAACAATATTTGCCGACATAAAATTCATCTGGGTTGACGGCGCCTTGCACCACCATCTCGCCCAAGCCGTAGCTCGACGTGATAAATACGACATCGCGAAAGCCGGACTCTGTATCGAGTGTGAACATGACACCGGCCGCACCAGTGTCCGAACGCACCATGCGCTGCACGCCTGCAGAGAGTGCGACTTCGGCATGGGCGAAGCCTTTATGCACGCGATATGAGATGGCGCGGTCATTGTAGAGCGAGGCGAAGACATGCTTGATCGCCTCTAATACGTTATCAATGCCTTTGATATTTAAGTAAGTTTCTTGTTGGCCTGCGAATGAGGCATCGGGCAAATCTTCTGCTGTAGCGGAAGAACGGACGGCAAAGGAGGCATTAGGGTCGTTAGCGATGAGATCAGCATAGGCTTGGCGAATTTCAGCATCAAGCTGAGGCTGTAGCGGTGCATCGATCACCAATTGGCGCACCATCGCGCCGGTTTTGTTGAGTGCAGCTATGTCTTCGACATCCAACGCTGCTAACGCCGCGTTGATTTTTTCGGTCAAATTGCTATGCGTTAAAAATTCACGAAATGCCTCGGCCGTGGTGGCGAAGCCGCCGGGTACATTCACACCGGCTATGGAAAGCTGGCTTATCAACTCGCCAAGAGAAGAGTTTTTACCGCCGACAGTAGCAACATCGTGCATACGACATTCAGATAGTGGTAAAACACGTGCGGAAACAATCGCCATGGGTTTACTTTCGATGGTTTTAAATACTTGGCTATGAATAATTGCTGCGCTGCAAAAGACGTAAAATTATAGCGGACAGCGGGGTTATTAGCCCCATTCAAACTATTTTACTGAGACCACACCATGCCACATCGTAGAACCGCATTTTTTGTCTCAGACCGCACCGGTATTACGGTGGAGATGCTGGGTAATTCGCTTCTGACCCAGTTTGATGACATCGAATTTCGTCGTATCACCCTGCCATTTATCGACAATATCGACAAAGCGCGCGATGTGATTAACCAAATTGAGTTAAATCATCGCGAAACCGGAAAACGTCCGTTAGTATTCACTTCGCTGATGACGCCTGAGCTGCGCCTAGAAATCGCGAAAGCAAACGCGATGGTGCTGGATTTATTTGATCATTTTATTGTGCCGCTAGAAGTAGAGCTCGGCGTTAAATCTGCCCACGCGATTGGTCGCACCCATTCCACCGGTAATAGTAAAGATTACAACCATCGTATTGAGGCGGTGAATTACACGATGGCGCATGATGACGGCATGACCAACCGTAATTTAGAGCAGGCGGATTTGATTTTGGTCGGCGTTTCGCGCTCCGGCAAAACACCAACCTGCCTCTATTTGGCGTTGCAATTTGGCGTAAAAGCGGCAAATTATCCAATCATTCCGGAAGACTTAGAGCGCATGAAGCTGCCACCTGCATTGATGCCGCTCAAAGATAAAGTCTGGGGATTATCAATCATGCCGGATCGACTTTCACAAATACGCCAAGAGCGTAAGCCCGATAGCAAATACGCCTCAATCGAAAACTGTCGATGGGAAGTTTCCACTGCTGAACGCTTGATGGAAAGCGCGGGTATCCGACACTTGAATTCCACTACAAAATCGATTGAAGAACTTGCCACCACGATATTGCATGAGGCAAATTTGGCAAGACGGGTTTATTAGGTGGACGCGCTTTGCGTTTATTGCTGATTGCGTCTTAAAAAGTAGCAGGCTCTTAATGCCAATTGGTACGCATTGAACGCAATCCCACCCAGCCTCCCTTTTTCTAAGGGAGGAGCGGTGCAGCGGAGGTTTGATATCGTGCAATCTTGCTCGCAGATTAAATCAAGCGCGAAGTGTTAAGCAATACCGCCACCCGTCCTATTACCACCAATCGGCTCCTCCCTTAGAAAAAGGGAGGCTGGGTGGGATTGCGTTCAACACGCATCAATCTCCATAACAATCTGCAACGTGCAAGGATGCACTATTCACGGGCACTTCCAATTATTTATGCTCGAAAACGCCCGCCAATAAACGACTTTATTTTTTAAGCGCGGCAATCACATGCGCGCCAACTTCGGCTAATTTCATCACAGTTGCCGCTTCCGCCTGTCGCTGTTGATATTCGACGTTACCTTCTTTTAAGCCACGATCACCGATCACAATCCGATGCGGGATGCCGATGAGTTCCAGCTCGGCCAACATCACGCCGGGGCGCTCATCACGGTCATCGAGCAGTGCGTCAACGCCTGCAGCGATGAGTGTGGCGTAAAGCGCCTCAGCGGCCTCACGTACAGCCTCTGATTTGCCATAGCCAATTGGCGCTACCACGACCGTAAATGGTGCCATCGCTTCCGGCCAAATAATGCCGCGTGCATCGTGATTTTGCTCAATGGCGGCAGCGACAATACGTGTGATGCCTATGCCATAGCAGCCCATGTGCATGAGCGCGGGTTTGCCTGTGACATCTAAAAAAGTCACATTCATTTTTTTAGGGTACGGCAGACCTTGAAACACATGGCCAACTTCAATGCCACGCTGAATCGCCACGACACCTTGACCATCGGGTGATGGGTCGCCTGCGACGGCGTTGCGAATATCCGCAACAATATGTGGCTCAGGTAAATCGCGTCCCCAATTCACACCGGTGTGGTGGAAATCTACTTCATTCGCGCCCGTTACAAAATCATGCATATTGGCGACGGTGCGGTCAGCGATCACCGCCACACTTTGTAACCCTATCGCGCCTAAGTAGCCTGGTGTGCAACCAAATGACGCCACTATCTCCGACTCAGTTGCAAACCGAAAGCCTGCTTTAAGCCCCGCTAATTTGCCCACTTTTACTTCGTTTAATTCGTGATCACCGCGAATGAGCAACAGCCAAATTTTGCTGCCAACAATATCGCCCTTATCGTTTAGCTTTTCGGTTGCGAGTACGATAGATTTAACCGTCTGCGTGAGTGGCAGATTGAGCAGCTTGGCGACATCTTCACACTTCATTGCGGCAGGTGTTGGCGTCTTTGCAAATGTTGCAGTTGGCGCGGCTCTGGTTGCGACTAGGCTGAGTGATTCTGCCGTTTCTAAATTAGCCGCATAGTCAGATGACGTGCTGTAAACCAACGCGTCTTCCCCTGCATCGGCAATGACTTGAAACTCATGCGTGCGCTCACCGCCGATATTGCCAGCGTCTGCTTCTACCGCGCGAAAGGTTAAGCCCAAGCGCGTGAATATTTGCACATAGGCCGCATACATTGCATCGTAACTTTTAGCGGCACCGGCGGCATCACGATCAAACGAATAGGCGTCTTTCATGGTGAATTCACGACCACGCATGACGCCAAAACGCGGGCGGCGCTCATCGCGAAATTTGGTTTGAATTTGATAAAAATTAAGCGGCAACTGGCGATAGCTTTTTACATCTTGGCGGACAATATCGCAGATGGCTTCTTCCGAGGTCGGCTGCAAAATGAAATCGCGCTCGTGGCGGTCTTTTAAGCGCAACATTTCGGGGCCCATTTTGTCCCAGCGGCCAGATTCCATCCACAACTCAGCCGGTTGCACGAACGGCATGGTCAGCTCAATCGCACCCGCGCGGTTCATTTCCTCGCGCACAATGGCTTCCACTTTATGAATCACGCGTAGCCCCATCGGCATATAGCTATAAATGCCCGCGCCAAGTTTTTTAATCATGCCCGCGCGCGACATCAGCTTTTGGCTGGTGATATCGGCGTCGGCGGGCGCATCTTTCAAGGTCGAAATAAAAAATCGTGTGGCGCGCATTGTCTATACTTTTCAATAAGTTAGTGAATTTATCAGCATCATTTTACACGCCACACTTGTTTGAACTTGATAAAGTCAAACGTGGACTATGCAATTAAAGTGATTTATGAAACAATCGCGCTAACTTAAAGAATTAGAAGGGCTTGAACCATGATAGATCGTGATGGTTATCGCCCAAATGTCGCCATCATTTTATGCAATGCAAAAAATGAGGTCTTTTGGGGCAAGCGCATACGCGAACATTCGTGGCAGTTTCCGCAGGGTGGGATTAACCACGGGGAAGCGCCGGAAGACGCAATGTATCGCGAGCTGGAAGAAGAAACCGGCTTAAAGCGCGAACACGTCAAAATTTTGGGTCGCACCAAAAATTGGCTGCATTACAACGTACCGAGCCATTGGGTAAAACGCGAATGGCGCGGCACCTACAAAGGCCAAAAGCAAATATGGTATTTGCTGCGCCTAACCGGCCGCGACCACGATATACAGTTGCGCGCTTCAGATCACCCCGAGTTTGACGCATGGCGCTGGCATGATTACTGGGTGCCGCTTGATACCGTGATCGAATTCAAACGCGACGTGTATCGTAAAGCGCTACACCAACTCGCGCAATTTTTAGAGCGCCCGCCAAGAGTCAGCCCACGCGGCGGCAACGGTAGTAAGCCAAACGTGCGCGATGCAAATCACCCCGTAACCGCTGAAACGATTGTTGTGGCGGATGCAATGATGGTGAAGGCAGAGAGTATCAATGTGCCGGCAGAGCAGGGCGCGCTAGGCGATTAGTGCGTAGAAGTCGTCATTTGGCGTGCGTCGCACAAATTGAAATCATCACTACTAATCAGTTCTCCCCGTTGAAAAAGAGCCTGTCCTGAGCTTGACGAAGGAGGAGCTAGAGGGGATTGCGTTCGTTTGCCTTATTGATTCGGCAATTAAATATGGCTAAAAATTAATTGAAAAATGCACGTTAAATTTTTTCATCATCATAAATTTCGTCCGTCTAAATAAATTTGTCATCCCGAGCGTAGCCGAGGGATATGCTTTTCGCTTTTTCGTTGTATTTCTAGAAAGCATATCCCTCGGCTACGCTCGGGATGACATAAATTATTTGTCATATGAGCCTCTTGCAAAACCCGCCAGACGAACAATAAAAAATATTGCCCATCACCAAGTCTCACGATTTTTTCATGTTTTTAATGGTGATTGATGATTTTGTTCTGCCATATTGCGTCGTTACGCTACATCAGTCGACCTC
>JANNWG010000004.1:0-19596 GCA_031414695.1 Burkholderiales bacterium | reverse complement strand
GACGGCTTCAGGAATTAAGTGCAACGTCTGATTTTAGCAACTTAGCCCACGCCTCATTGGGACTGTCCCATCCTAAAGACTCACGCGGTCGATTGTTAATTTTCTCGGCAATTGCATTCAACTCTTCTTGCGAGTGCTTTGATAGATTCGTTCCCTTCGGCAAATATTGTCTCAGTAGCCCATTGATGTTTTCCACTGCTCCTTTTTGCCAAGGGCTATGCGCGTCTGCAAAGTAAACCTTAATGCCGATGTTGGCACTTAATGTCGCATGTTGCGCCATTTTACTTCCTTGGTCATAAGTCAGTGTTTTCAACAACCCTGACGGATAAAGGCGTAGCGCCGTTTCAAACGCTTCTCTAACCGTGACCGCGCGTGCGTCTGTTAATTTGGCGAGTATCACCCGGCGCGTTTGCCGTTCCAGCAACACACCGACTTCACTACGGTTCTTCTCGCCTTTAATTAAGTCGCCTTCCCAATGCCCTGGCACTTCACGTCCTTCAATGTCGGCTGGGCGCTCATGAATGGAGACACCACCTACCAGCCGTACCTTCGGACCATCAGGCTTAATGAGCTTACTCTGCGGACGCCGTTTCTCGTGATGCTGGCGCAGCGCGTCGGCTACCAGTACAGCTTTGAGCGCGTTGCGTGGCATGACGTACAGCGTTTGATAGATGGTTTCGTGACTGACTTGCATGGCTTTGTTGCCGCTGAATTCGCGTTTGAGGGTTTGTGATGTTTGCTGCGGGGATAGCCCAGCGCGTAGATATTTCATCACCGCTTCCCATAACGGGTTACCTTCGACCAACTTGGGGCGGCGGCCTTTACGTTTGCTGGCGTCTTTGGCTTGACTTTGTGCCCAAAAGGCGCGGTAGTCAATGTCGCCCGCCGTATGGCGCTTGATTTCACGACTGAGTGTGGCTGTCGAGTAGCCAATGCTAATGGCCATCGAGGCTTGGCTCTTGCCTAACGCTTTGCCTATGCTAATCTCTTCTCGCTGTGTGGCGTTAAGCTGCTTATAAACATGCACGCCTGATTTGCTCGCAATATCCGTTTGATTCAATCCTTGCATCTCAACACCTATATGGTTAAGTTCACATTATGGTGTTGCACTTAAAACTTGAAACCGCCCATCAGACTAGCCGTAAAAGAAGGTGCTTCGAATGAACGCCCTCGACTGTGGACGCAAAAACGTTAAACAGTGTTACGCCGAAACAAAAATACGCAATTTTAATCATGTTTTTGGCGCGCTTAATCTAGACTGGTGACTCAAATTAAATAATTTGCGCAAGATAGTGATTGACGCATCTACCAACTAGGCACGCACACAAAATTATGATTTCGCTTAGAAAAGCATTGACGATTCCATTCGTTATGTTGACCCTAACATTGGCAGCCACTATTGCCATGCTGTCCTATCACACAGGTCGCGATGCGGTTGATAAACTCTCCGAATTACTCGTCTTCGACATCGCTCAACGGGTGAGTCAAGCGGTAGACCGGCACATGCTGGGTTCGCGTGTGGCACTTGATGCTGTGACGCCAACGGATGCTGATGTCATTGAAAAATTGTTACGTAAGATAGCGGTACCAAGTCCACTTGAAGCACGTTTGTCTATTGCGACGTCATTACATACGGATCCCAATCATTATGTGTACTACGGCAACCAAAAAGGCCAGTTTTTAGGCGTAAATCGTATAGATAAAGGCAAAGTCGAAATACGCATCAAAGAAGACCCGCTCAAGCCTAGGAAGTTTTATGAAACTTCAGAACGCAGCGCAGAGCAACGGCTGAGTAATACCAAGGAAGATAACTTTGATCAGCGCGAGCGTCCTTGGTATAAACACGCGGTTAAGATGGGTAAGCCAGCTTGGACGCCAATTTATGTGGATTTCACTAAGAATGAACTGGTTGCGACCCGTGTGCAACCTATTTACAACGCCGATAAAAATTTGGAGGGCGTACTAGCAACTGACGTATCACTCCTGCAACTCAGCGCGTTCATTGCATCATTAAATGTATCGGCAAATGGCGTCGCCTTTTTGATTGATGCGAATGGCGCAATGATTGCATCATCTACCAAAGAGGCGCTTTGGACGGTTGACGGTAATAAAAAATTGCGAGTCAATGCCAGCAATAGTAGTACAGAAATTATTCGCCGGACCTATGCGCAATTTGAAGAGTTGATTAAGTCAGAGCAAAAAATTCAAACGCCGCTGTCGCGACGCTTCGTACAAGACAACGGCACAGTTGTGTCAGCCATACATATTATTGAAGACAATACAGGATTGCTTTGGTACACATTAGTGGCCGCTCCACGTAGTGACTTTATGGGTGATGCTGAAGATACGATGTGGCGCAGCGCACTCATTGGCCTAATAGCGTCAATCATTGCGATCTCGCTCGGGCTATGGATTCTTAACTGGGTAACACGTGATTTACGCCTCCTAAGTCAAGCAACCCAGCGTATCCGCGAAAGTAAACCTTATACCCCCTTAGCGATTCAGCGACGTGACGAAATCGGCGAATTGGCGCGCAGTTTCGAGCAAATGCATATTGATTTACAGACGGATGAATTGACCGGTTTAAACAACCGTGAAACTTTCACAAAAATACTTCACCAACGAATCAGAGAAAACGAAAACAAAATTGCGCCTGATAAGTTTGGTATCTTGTTTATCGACGTAGATCACTTTAAGCAAGTTAATGATATTCATGGCCACTTAACGGGCAACCGTATTTTGATCGGCGTCGCAACAAGAATGCGCGAGACAATGCGTGCGAGAGATTTTATGTGCCGCTACGCAGGTGATGAGTTCGCGGTGATGATCAATGGCGTTGCAGACGACGCAAGCGGCGCACTAATCGCAGAGAAACTCGCAAAAAGGTTAGCGGAACCATTTGCCGATATTCTTAGCAAATCTGGCGAACCAATTCAAATTACGGCATCTTGTGGCTTTGCGCACTACCCAAATGACGGCCGTACAGAATTGGCATTACTTGATGTCGCTGATACGCGAATGTATCGCCTTAAGCGGCTAAATCGGTAAAATGATGCATGGCAACAATTTCTTCCAGCATTAATTCGAACGATTTCAAAACCGATGCGACCATTATTTCGTTAGTCGGTTTTGCCCATGGCACATCGCATTTTTTTCATTTGATGATACCGCCCTTATTTCCGTTCTTTATGGCGGAATTTGGCTTGGGCTTTACAGCTGTTGGCACGCTAATGACAGTATTTTTTGTCACATCTTCTATTGGGCAAGCGGTAGCGGGCATCTGGGTAGATCGTTACGGCGCCAATCGTGTGCTATTTGCGGGTATATCGTTACTCAGTGCATCTGGTTTATTGGTCGCCATCGCACCAAATTTTGCAGGGCTATTATTTGCCGCTTTTGTGGCGGGATGCGGCAATAGCATTTTTCATCCAGCTGACTTTGCACTCATCAACCGTCGTGTCTCGGTAACACGCTTGAGCCATGCCTTCTCCGTGCACGGTCTATCGGGCAACCTTGGCTGGGCGGCTGCACCTCTTGTGATGGTAGCGAGTGCGTCCGCATTTGGTTGGCGCGGCGCAGGCGTTGTGGCGGCATTGATCGGCTTGGTTTCGTTGGCGTTTTTGATATCGCAGCAGAATCTGTTGCGCTACGAATTACCGCAACTAGTCGGCGCGTCTTCTTCAACATTATCGACATCATCAACAACGGCTGTTACCTTTAGAAAAATACTTGCCCAACCTGTTGTCTGGGCGGCGTTTACATTTTTCTTTTTTGCAACTTTTGGATTCGGCGCATTGCAAAATTTCGCACCTTCACTGTTGCAAAATTTATTTGCACTCACACTCGGTGCGGCAACATCTGCACTTTCAATTTACCTAATTGGTGGTGCGTGTGGTCTCATCTTAGGCGGATTTTTAGCCAAGCCAACGAATCAACACGAAGGTTACGTGGCGTTCGCGTTTGGGGGCGGCGCAGCCGTCGCCTTAATCATGGCGTTTCTTCCCATGCCAGCTTGGTTAGTGTTGCCACTAATGGCGCTAATGGGATTTTTAGTGGGTATTGCTGGCCCATCGCGTGATCTTCTCGTGCGTAGCGCGACTAAATCTCGACTAGGAGAGGCCGCGTTTGGTCGCGTTTACGGAGTTGTTTATTCGGGGCTCGATGTCGGCTTGGCGTTAGCGCCAATTGCGTTCGGCTTGCTAATGGATGCCAATCAGCTGCGCTTTGTATTTATCGGCATTGCCGTTTCATTACTAGTCGCGATAAGCGCCGCATGGTGGGTGGCGAAGGCAGCGCGTGACGTGAATTAGTTTTCTAGCCACGCCATCATCTGAGACAACACTGTCCGATTCCCCAACAGCGCCATATGATTTGTCTGCGTCAATAGTCGTGTTGATGTTTTTTGGAATTTGAGATTGCGTGATTTGTCAGCGTGTTGGCCTAACGCGCTTCGTAGCGGCACTAGCCCGTCGCCAATCAGCTTGTCGGCAATAGGGCTGCGGGAAGCTGCCGTGGTTGCTGCGACAACGTAGCAGTCGACCTTAGCCGGTAAGGCAATGTGTTGTGCATCATCAACAACGGTACCATGGCGAAGATCGGTAATGCCTTGACTGCGTAGCATGGTGAGTTTGGCGAATGGGCGTGAGTATTTGTTGCTAATCAGAATGAGATCGAGCCAATGGCCTGCGCGTTCCAGAGGGGCGCCGTGATGTGGCGTGCCAAGAAAGACAATATTTTTTAGCTTACTGCGCCACGCCAAATTCTTACTTTCCGCCGTATGACATGCGCTCCGCGTGACTAAGCCACCCATACTGTGTGCGACGATGGTGAGCGCATTAATTTCCACGGGCCAATTTTTATTGAGCGCTTCTAAAGCATCCGCTAACGTCCTTCCATTTTGGGCAATAGTTAATCCACTGTTGTAACGTAAATAAAGTGGCGTCGCATTGAGCGCTTCAGCAAGTGTCGTTTCGTAGTTAACGTCATGCGTTGCTGACCGCCATTGCAAATCATTCATGCAGAGCCCGTGTATGAACAAAATTAATTTTGATTTCGGTTTTGTAACCGAGATTGATGCCGATAAATTTAGTGCGGCGCCATTTGCGCGAATCGTCATTGGCGTGGCGAGCGTGCTTGCGGTGGCGGCCAGCCTATCGCCCATGACGCCATTAAGTGCGGCGAGTATGGCTTCGCGTTCGCGGCTGCCATCGGCTTCAGCATCAATTGCAGTAAAGACAGGCGCTAATTGTGTGAGGGCGCCTTCAATACTTTTGCCTACTAACGCGGTCACACGGTGAATATTGCGATACACAAACCCTGTCAAACCACGCGTTGTGGTAGGCGCGTCGTGGTTCGTAGCACCTAATGTTGCCCACACGGCTTGATGCACGCCCTCAGCAATTCGCGTCACACTATGCGTCGCATCCACTACAAGTTTAGCGGCCTGACGAATGTCATTGGTTTGAAGATGGCGAGGAGCTTTGGTTGGGGTAGGCATATTTATTAAATTGAAAACACTATTGTTGACGAGCGTTTTGGCACATAAATGCTCTGAAGTAGCCGTTGTTAGGCGAGTTTTGCGAATTTACTTTAATCGGCAATCGATTGAATAGCCTGCTGCACATTCATAATGAGCAAGCCAAATTTGGCCGCGCGTGACTTCAAACCAAAAACAGCGTTATCGCGAGAGACGAGTGCATCAGCTTTTTGATGGTGTGCGAGGGCGATGAAGTGTTCATCATCTCGATCACGACAGCGCGGGAATTGGCTTGGCATCATTAAATTTTTAAGTGAGGCACCTTTAGGCAAACTTACCTCTTGGGTCAATTCGATATAGCGCGAGAATATTTCATCCTGACGAATTGGCGTGAGTTTTAATTGCTTATACGCAAGCACGCGTTTTAGTTCGTCAATAGCCGGTGTATGTGTGAGTACGATGATTCGCTTGTCAATGACACGCTCGCGTAATGGATTCATATAGGGGTCATTAAACATGAGCCAATCAATGACGACATTGGTGTCAACTACCCAACGTAGGGCGTTCATCGTGCAGCTCCTTTTTCTGCAATTGCCATGCCCGCCGCATGGCCAGAGGCCCACGCCCATTGAAAGTTATAGCCGCCTAAATGCCCTGTGACATCGACGACTTCTCCGATGAAAAATAAATTAGCTATATCAATTGCCGCCATTGTTTTTGAAGAGAGTTTTTTGGTATCCACGCCGCCGAGTGTGACTTCAGCTTTGTTGTAGCCGAGTGTGCCGGATGGTTTGACTTGCCAATCGTTGAGAGCGGCAATGAATGCGGCGTAACCTTTATCGCTTAATGCATTCGCCGGTTTGTCCAGTTGATGTGCTTCACACCAGCTTTCCGCAAAGCGACGCGGTAGGTGCGCTGATAGTAAATTATGTAGCTGTGATTTGGATTGACGGGCTGCTTTGATGGCAGCCATTTGAGACGCCAGCGGTAGTAGATTAACGTGGATAGCGTCTTTGGCCGCACCAGCTTGCCAATATGAAGATATTTGCAAGATAGCGGGGCCGGATAAGCCGCGATGTGTGAGTAGCAGCGATTCGCGAAAATTGCCTCGCGCATGACCAACACCGCACGTGACTTCCGCATCAAGCGACAATCCAGACAAATCACCAAATTTAGCAAGTACGTCAGGCTCAAAAGCGAGCGGTACTAGCGCTGGCTTAGGCGCAATCACTTCCAGCCCAAATTGGGTGGCTACTTGATAGCCAAATGGTGTTGCGCCAATTTTAGGAACGGCTAAGCCACCCGTTGCAACGACAAGTGATTCGGTTACGAGGGTTTCATTTTCAAGCTTTATTTCAAATCGCTCGCCGATTCGACTAATGCCTGAAACACTAGCAGGCATGCGCCATTCCACGTGGCCACGATCACACTCTATTTTTAGCATCTGAATAATTTCAGTCGCACTTTCATCACAAAATAATTGCCCAAGTGTTTTCTCGTGATAACGAATTTTGTGTGATTCAACCAGTTTTATAAAATCGTTCGGCGTATAACGCGCTAACGCTGAGCGCGCAAAATGCGGGTTTTGCGAGAGAAAATTTTCAGGCTTAGTGTTGATATTGGTGAAATTACAGCGACCACCGCCTGAAATTCGAATTTTTTCACCGAGCTTATGATAATGGTCGATGAGTAAAACGTGCTGACCGCGCTGACCCGCCGTAGCCGCACACATCATGCCAGCGGCACCTGCACCAATAATAATGGCGTCGTAATTCTTTGGAGATTTCATATGGAGATTTTACGTCCCCACAACCATCGAATTACATTACTACAACAAAAAATGATTATTGATTGATGTATGTTTCTAGTTGCGCAATGGTGAATTCGTGATCCTGGATAATGTCATTCATTAAGTCCCGTATCGACAACATTCCGACAACTTTGCCAGCGTTCACCACGGGTAGATGGCGAATATTTTTTTCACTCATCAGCGCCATGCATTGACGAGTACGATGTTCAGCTGTGACAAATAATACGGGAGAAGTCATGATGCTTGAAACCAAGGTTTCTCGTGAGTTTTTGCCAAAAATTGCAATCTTGCGCGTATAGTCACGTTCTGAAAAAATACCAACTAAGTTATCGTTATCCAGTACTACAATTGCCCCTACGCCTTTGTTAGCGAGTAGGGTGATGGCATCAAATACTGTATCTTGTGGTGAGACTGAGTAGATTTCATGGCTGGTATTTTTTTTGAGTAAGTCTGCAACAAGTTTCATTGGTGTCTTCCTCTTCGACATTAACGAGGTTTAAGATTACTCCAAACTTATTTAATTTGCGTCACTTTAGTTAGATTAACGTTATTTTATGAAGCAATTTTTAACGATCATTATTGCTAGCACTATCGCCGTTGTCATCGGACTCGTAGCCTACGATAAATTTGTCGTGGAAAAACGCTTACAACGCGAGCGCGATGCAGCAGCCGTATCTCTTGCCGCACTCAAAGCCGAGGCCGAAACGCTTCGCGAAGCCTCACGTAAGGACTTACGTGTTGCCAAGTCAGAAGCGCAAATGGTTGCAGCAGAATTCGATCAATCGATACAGTCATCGCTCAATCAAGCGCGCTCGCAAGTTGCTGGACAGTCGGCGGCGCAGTTGCGGCGCATGATGGTGTACTCAGCCATTGCAAGTACCAGCATGTTTAAGGTTGCCGTTACTGAATTTTATTTAACTGAAGGCAAATTGCCATTTAGCAACCATCAAATAGGCTTCGGAGCACCAATTGAATATAGTACTGATGCGGTTCGTTCAATTGGTGTAAGTCCAGGTGGCACTATTACCGTAACCCTAAATGAAAAACTTGCCGCATCCTCAGCCGTTACTGAAATTATTTTGCAGCCGCAACCAACCAAAGACGGCAGAATTGGCAAATGGCAGTGCGTTAGCAACGGTGCGAGCGATATTCAAGCAATGCTGTCGTCGTGCAAGTAGGGTTCCGTTACAAATTCCGCCGATTACACAATTATTTCGCTCGCGCAAGAAAAAGCCCCAAGCGAATAATCTCTTGGGGCGAAGCCTAATCGTAATGATTAGGAGGAGGAGAGGGTAGTGTTACTTATGCTTATTTACGCTTAGCCGCAGGCTTGGTTGCTTTTTCGGCGGTATCAGTAACATTTTTGAAGGCGGTATCAGCAAAGCTGTTAGCTTGTTTAGCGGCTTTGCTCATGCTGTCAGAAGCAGCTGCAGAGGCGGCAAGTCCGTTTTTCATTGCGTTTACGAACGCCTCAGAGCCTGTTGGTGCATTTTTCGCGGCTTTATCCAGTGTTTCACCCATCGATAACTGCAATTTGCTCATACCGTCTTCAATCAACGCGCTGTATTGTGCTTGTGCTGCAGACGTTGCAGCGTAAAAGTTTTTGCTGTAACCCATCATAAACTCAAGACCAGTTTCTGTAGCATTGGTACGCAATACATTCATGCCTTCTGGGTCTTTAACGCTGGTAACGGCTTTTGCGTTTTTGGTCGTGACATCCATACCCACTTTGACAGCTTCAACATTCAAGGCGAACAACTGTTCTGCGCTTGATATGCCGACTTGCGCAAATTTCATCGCAGTATCAATGGTGGTTTTTGATAAATCGCCGAATTGCTCATTTGTATTTGCGAATGCGTTCATGTTCATGGTGAGGCTCCTATTTGAATGGGATAACAGAGATGGTTGGAATTGGATGGCGCGTTCAATTCAAGAATCACTGAAATTGTTGCGCTGCACAAATTAATAATATGGGTACATCAACTTAAAGTCAAGCCTTTATTGTGCGGCGCAACATAAATAGACGTTTTCGATAATGCAAGGGCGTTCTACTGGCAGCTAATTCGAATAAATGCTAATATTATCAATAGGATATTGCACGATTATGACTAATTCTGGTAAACCTTTGTGCTGTGCCACATATTTATGATGGCATTTTATTTGTACGATATAGAAAATTATTGTGTAGTGCAGCAATTTAGTCACCTGCAATTACACTAGAGGAGCCAATATGGCGCGCATCATTAAGAAATATCCGAATCGCCGTTTGTACGATACCGAAACGAGCGCCTACATTACATTGGCTGAAATTAAACAATTTGTCTTGAGCTATGAAGTTTTCATGGTGCAAGATGCGCGCACAGGGGAAGATTTGACGCGCAGTATCTTATTGCAAATTATTTTAGAAGAAGAGTCTGGTGGCGTGCCGATGTTTTCAGCCGATATGCTGGCTAATATCATTCGTTACTATGGTCACTCAATGCAAGGCTTGATGGGTAGTTACTTGGAAAGGTCTATTGGCGCTTTTCATGAAGCGCAAAAGAAATTTCAAGAGCAATCGACTACTCTTTATGGGAACGCGCCTAACTTCAAAGCTGATGCATGGTCGCAAATAATGCCAGGATTAAACGCCGGCAAAACAGCGGCGAACCCGATGGGTGATTTCATCGAAAAAAGTGCATCAAGCGTGATTGGCATGCAAGATGAGTTGCGTAAGCAGGCTATGCAAATGTTCTCCACGTTCCCATATGGTGGCTCTGGGACGGGCGCGGCAGCAGCGGACAAAACAGCTAAAGCGGATGAGCCAGCGGTATCAGCATCATCAACTCCTAAACCTAAAGCCAAACGCAAATAGCGCCGATGTCGATATTACGTTCACTCAAGATTGCCAAAGTCGCACCTGAAAAAATTCGCCCACCCCGTGTGGGTTTTGTTTCGCTAGGTTGCCCTAAAGCACTGGTTGATTCAGAGCAAATCATCACACAGCTACGTGCTGAAGGCTATGAAATTTCGCCAAATTATGATGGCGCCGATTTAGTGGTTGTTAATACCTGCGGCTTTATAGATTCTGCAGTACAAGAATCGTTAGACGCTATTGGTGAAGCGTTAAGCGAGAATGGCAAAGTGATTGTGACTGGCTGCCTAGGTGCAAAATCAGGTAAGGATGGTGACAACCTAGTCAAGCAGATTCACCCTAAAGTGCTTGCTGTCACCGGCCCTCATGCAAGAGATGAGGTGATGGGGCATGTGCATACACATTTGCCGCAACCACATGATCCATTTATTGATTTGATTCCACCAGCAGGAATCAAACTCACACCAAAACATTACGCCTATTTGAAAATTTCAGAAGGCTGTAACCATCGTTGCACCTTTTGCATCATTCCGTCAATGCGCGGCGACTTAGTCTCACGACCCATCGGTAGCGTATTACAAGAAGCTGAGAACTTGATTAAATCAGGCGTCAGAGAATTGCTTGTCGTCTCGCAAGATACCAGCGCCTATGGGGTAGATATCAAATACCGCACTGGCTTTTGGAGCGGAAAACCAGTCAAAACGCGCATGACTGAAATGTGTGAAGCCATGGGAGAAATTGCCGGTCAAGCAAACGCATGGGTACGACTGCATTATGTGTATCCCTACCCACATGTGGATGAGATTATTCCCCTGATGGCAGAAGGCAAAATATTGCCTTATTTAGACATTCCTTTTCAGCATGCGAATACGCGTATTTTGAAAGCCATGAAGCGTCCGGCAGCAACAGAAAAAACGCTTACTCGTATTGCTGCTTGGCGCAACATTTGCCCTGACATTACGATACGCTCAACCTTTATTGCGGGTTTTCCGGGTGAGACTGAGGCGGAATTTCAAGAGTTGTTGGATTTTTTAGTCGAAGCACAGCTTGATCGTGTTGGTTGTTTTGCCTATTCGCCAGTCGAAGGTGCTACGGCTAATGCGCTTGACGGTCATATCGCAGAAGAATTAAAGCAAGAGCGCGTCGCCAGATTTATGGCGGTGCAGGCCCAAATTAGTGCCGCCAAGCTGCAGCGCAAAGTTGGACAAACCATAGACGTTATTATTGATGCTGTTGTTAAAAATGGCGCCAGCGTCACCACTAAAGCGCGCAGTAAAGCAGATGCGCCTGAAATTGACGGTCAAGTATTGGTGAGCGGCAAGCATAAGTTTCAAGTCGGCGATATTGTGTCTGTCAAAATCAATGCGGCCGATGCGCACGACTTGCATGCTGAATGGGTTTAGCGACAACGGCTTACTAAAAATCTAGCGAAGAAGTGCTCTAGGATTGCCGAACACCCCACTTTTACGTTAAAATTATGAATTACAGGCGCATAGCTCAGCTGGTTAGAGCACCACCTTGACATGGTGGGGGTCGTTGGTTCGAGTCCAATTGCGCCTACCAATTTACGAATGAGAGAAATATGGTTATGACACCGCTGACTACGATGGGAAATCTAATTCGCTAGCTGCGCGGCTATCTCATGTACTTTTATTTTGTTAGTAACACCCAAAAAAGCGCAGCTAGTCTGCGCTTTTTTATTTTTATTTTGCATTGGAGTTTCATATGGTCTCAATCACGCTTCCCGATCAATCTGTGCGTCAGTTTGAACATCCTGTCACGGTGGCTGAAGTTGCATCGAGCATAGCGCTTAGCCTTGGCAAAGCCGCACTAGCGGGCAAAGTCGATGGTCATGTCGTTGACACCAGCTTTTTGATTGATAAAGATGCGAATCTTGCCATCATTACCGATAAAGATGCGGATGGGTTGGAGGTAATTCGCCACTCCACTGCGCATTTATTAGCTTATGCGGTGAAAACGTTATTTCCTGAAGCACAAGTGACGATTGGCCCAACGATTGAAAACGGTTTTTACTACGATTTTTCGTATAAACGCCCGTTTACGCCAGAAGACTTGGTTGCCATTGAAAAGAAGATGGCGGAGCTTGCCAAGAAGGATGAAAAAATCACACGCAAAGTCTTGCCGCGCGATGAAGCTGTAGCTTATTTCAAGTCAATTGGTGAGGCTTATAAAGCCGAGATTATTGCGTCCATCCCAGCGGATCAAGATGTATCGCTTTATACAGAAGGAGAATTTACTGACTTGTGTCGCGGACCGCACGTACCCTCAACGGGCAAATTAAAAGTATTTAAGGTGATGAAAGTCGCCGGTGCGTATTGGCGCGGTGATGCTAAAAATGAAATGTTGCAGCGTATTTACGGCACAGCATGGGCGAAAAAAGAAGATCAAGAACAATATTTGCACATGCTAGAGGAAGCCGAAAAACGTGACCATCGTAAGCTAGGCAAGATACTTGATCTATTCCATATGCAAGAAGAAGCGCCAGGCATGGTGTTTTGGCATCCTAAGGGTTGGACGGTTTGGCAGCAGGTCGAACAATACCTACGCAAGGTCTATGAAAACAACGGCTATCAAGAGATTCGTTGCCCAATGATTTTGAACCGTACACTTTGGGAAAAAACCGGTCATTGGGATAATTACCAAGATAATATGTTCACCACTGAGTCCGAAAAGCATGATTACGGTATTAAGCCGATGAATTGTCCGGGTCATGTGCTGGTATTCAAATCAGATTTGCGTTCATATCGCGATTTGCCATTACGATATGGCGAATTTGGCTCTTGTCATCGTAATGAGCCTTCTGGCGCTTTGCACGGCATCATGCGTGTGCGCGGGTTTGTGCAAGATGATGGGCATATTTTTTGTACCGAAGCGCAAATTCAAGCCGAATGTACTGACTTTAATCGTCTGGCATTAGCGGTCTATAAAGATTTTGGCTTCAATGATGTGCAGATCAAAATTGCTTTGCGCCCCGAAAAACGCGTCGGAACTGATGAGACATGGGATCGCGCGGAAAACGCGCTACGCAATGCGCTAACCGCTTGCGGTGTAACTTGGCAGGAATTGCCAGGTGAGGGCGCATTTTATGGGCCAAAAATCGAGTATCACTTAAAGGACTCCATTGGGCGCTCATGGCAGTGTGGCACGATACAGGTGGATTACAACACGGCTGAACGCTTGGGCGGCGAATATGTGGATGCCAATAGCGCACGCGTCGCGCCTGTGATGCTGCATCGTGCCATTGTTGGCTCGTTGGAGCGTTTTATTGGCATCTTGATTGAAAATCATGCTGGTGCACTACCGCTTTGGTTAGCGCCCATACAAGTGGTTGCGATGAATGTCACGGAGCACCAAGCGGCCTATGTTTCCGATGTAACGGATAAGCTAAAAGCAGCAGGAATACGCGTACAGTCCGATTTGCGAAATGAGAAGATTTCCTATAAAATACGTGAACATAGCGTGCAAAAAATTCCTTATCAGCTGATTTTAGGCGACAAAGAAATAGCCGCTAATACCGTGACAGCACGGGTGTCTGATGGCAAAGGCGGCGGCGAAAATCTTCCCGCCATGACCATTGAGCAATTTATATCCCGCATTAATGACGAGGTATCGGCAAAGTAATAGCCGGTTTTTCTCCATTCTTGCTTAGTTTTTAGCCCTTGAGGCGGTCAACACTGGCCGCCCAAGATTGTAATTAATGTTTAGGAGAGTTTTATCGCTACCGAAAAAGACGTTCGAATCAACTCGGAAATACGTGGCATGACCGAGGTTCGATTGCTTGGGCCAGAAGGTGAAGCAATTGGCATTGTGAGCTTGAGTGATGCGCAAACCCGCGCTGAAGCAGCTGAGCTTGATTTAGTGGAAATTGCCCCGACGGCGAAACCACCGGTTTGTCGAATCATGGATTACGGCAAATTTAAGTACCGCGAAGCTAAAAAAGCACACGAAGCCAAACTGAAGCAAAAACAGATTCAGGTGAAGGAAGTTAAATTCCGACCCGGTACTGATGATGGTGACTACAACATCAAAGTTCGTAACTTGAAACGGTTTTTGGAAGAAGGCGATAAGACAAAAATCACGTTACGATTCAGAGGACGTGAAATGGCGCACCAAGAGCTTGGTATGCAGCTATTGAAACGCGTTGAAGCAGATTTAGCGGAAATGGGTCAAGTCGAACAATTCCCAAAAATGGAAGGCCGTCAGATGGTGATGATGGTAGGCCCAAGAAAAAAGCACTAAAGTAATACTAAGGAGCGCATCGCTCTGGCAATATTAACGATGCATAAGTAGTTGACTTCAAAGAAGCTGACTTCAGGTTCAAAGTGTGGAAAGGCTCCACCACCTGCTGCAGCAAGGCAAAGATAGGAAATAAAATGCCAAAAATGAAAACCAAGAGCGGCGCTGCCAAGCGCTTTAAGCCGAGAGGCTCTGGCTCAATCAAACGCTCACAAGCGTTCAAACGTCATATTCTGACCAAGAAAACCACCAAAAATAAGCGTCAATTGCGTGGTACGGCAGAGATTCATCCATCTAACATGGGCCACATCCGCGCGATGTTGCCTTACGCGTAAGGAGCGACCATGCCTAGAGTTAAACGTGGCGTCACCGCCAAAGCGCGTCATAAAAAAGTATTAGACGCGGCCAAAGGTTTTAGAGGCCGTCGTAGCACTGTCTATCGTATCGCTAAAGAAGCGGTAATGAAGGCAGGCCAATACGCCTACCGTGACCGTCGCAACAAAAAACGTACGTTCCGTTCACTATGGATTGCCCGTATCAATGCGGCAGTTCGTGATGGCGGAATGACATATTCAGCGTTCATGAATGGCTTGAAAAAAGCCGCGATTGAAGTAGATCGTAAAGTATTAGCTGACTTAGCCGTGATGGATAAGCCTGCCTTTGCGCGATTTATTGAGCAAGCTAAAGCTGGGCTTGCTGCGTAGTTGTTTAAGTATTTGTAGAATTACAAAAACGCAAAAAAGCCCGCGATTATGCGGGCTTTTTTGTTTACGCCTAGTAATAATAAATATCGACAATTAGAACAAATTTGACCATGACACTAGACGATATCCTAGCTGACGCCAACATCCATTTAACGCAGGTTGCCTCTATTCCAGACCTCGAGCAAACCAAGGCTAAATACCTTGGCAAAACGGGTTCGTTGACTGAGCAATTAAAGGCGCTTGGCAAATTGCCGGTGGAGGAGAAAAAAGAAGCTGGGGCAGCGATTAACGCCGTCAAAACACAAGTTGAGGCGCTTATAAATTCCGCTAAAACGCGCATTTTGAATGCTGAGCTTGAAATCAAGCTGGCCGCAGAAGCTATTGACGTGACCTTGCCAGGGCGCACATCTGGCTTGGGTGGTCTACATCCTGTCACGCGAACGCTGGAGCGTATTGAAGCCTTATTTGCGACGATGGGGTTTTCGGTCGCCGATGGTCCTGAAATTGAAGACGATTACACAAATTTCACCGCTCTGAATACCCCAGATAATCATCCCGCACGCTCGATGCACGACACGTTCTATATTGCGGGCAGCAAAAATTTATTGCGTACCCATACTTCGCCTGTGCAAATTCGCCATATGCAGTCGCATAAACCGCCGATTCGCATTATCTGTCCCGGGCGTGTTTACCGTTGTGACCACGACGCCACGCATTCGCCGATGTTTCATCAGCTCGAGGGATTATGGGTAGAAGAGGGCATTAGCCTTGCGGATTTGAAAGGCACGCTAACGCAATTTCTCAATGCGTTTTTTGAGCGTGATGATATGCAAATTCGTTTTCGCGCCTCTTACTTTCCGTTCGTCGAGCCTGGTGTCGAAGTCGATATGGAGTGGGGCAAAACCAAAGGCGGCAGCATTAAGTGGCTCGAAATTGGCGGTGCAGGCGTGGTGCATCCAAAGGTATTACAAAATGGTGGAATTGACGCTGAAAAATATTCAGGCTTTGCTTTTGGCATGGGGCTTGATCGGCTTGCGATGCTGAAGTATGGCGTGAACGATTTGCGGTTATTTTTTGAAAATGATGTGAAGTTTCTTTCGCAGTTTCGCTAATTAACCAGTTAACTTTGAAAAAGTGAATTCATGAAAGTCTCCATAAACTGGCTGAAAACCCTCGTCGATACTAGTCTTTCCAACAACGATATCGCTCACAAGCTAACCATGGCTGGGTTAGAAGTTGAAGAAATGACGCCAGTAGCGGCAGTTTTCAACAAAATTGTTATTGCTGAAATCAAGACCGTTAAGCCGCATCCAAATGCGGATAAGCTGCGCGTCACTGAAGTCGATGCTGGCATGGGTTCTCTCTTGCAAATTGTCTGCGGCGCGCCAAATGTGGCGGTTGGCATGCGTGTGCCGTGTGCGCTCGTCGGCGCGGTGTTGCCGGGCATAACAATCAAAGAAGCCAAGCTGCGTGGCGAGGACTCAAACGGCATGCTTTGCTCTGCACGTGAACTAGGTTTATCCGACGATCATGGCGGTTTACTTTCGCTACCTGCGGATGCGCCTATTGGGGAGGATATTCGCTCTTATCTAGATCTAGATGATGTGGTGCTTACACTAAAAATGACACCTAATCGTGGCGATTGCCTGTCTATGTTTGGTGTCGCGCGCGACTTAGCTGCAATAACAAACAGTACCTTGAAGATGCCCGTAGATAGGGCAGTTTCAGCTACTTCCACAGATGCTCGGAGCATAAAAATTAGCTCACCTAAGGCGTGCGGTCATTACTTGGGACGCGCGATTACCAATATCAATGCGAAAGCACAAACGCCAGAATGGATGACGCGCCGTTTGACCCGTGCAGGATTTAGGCCAATTTCGCCGCTTGTCGACATCACCAATTACCTGACGCTTGAGCGTGGTCGTCCTATGCATGCCTTCGATAACGACAAACTCAATGGTGGTATCCATGTGCGCTTCGCCAATGATGGCGAAAAAATTACCCTGCTTAACGAGCAACGTGTTGATCTCACACCAGACTATTTAGTCATCGCTGATGATCTCGGCGCGCAAGCACTTGGCGGCGTCATGGGGGGGCTAGATACTTCGGTGACGGATAGTACAACCAATATTTTCTTTGAAGCCGCCTATTTTGACCCTGATGTAATTCAAGGCAAGACGCGTTTATTAGGCATAAATTCCGATGCAGCGTTTCGTTTTGAGCGCGGTGTTGACCCCGCATCGGCTCGTGCGGGTATCGAGTATGCAACGCAGCTGGCGCTGGATATTTGCGGTACAACGGATACAAAAGTGGGGCCAATTTGTGAAGCGACTGGGGAGCTTCCCGTGCGCGTTAGTGTGCGCGTTAGGCCTGCTCGTATGAATGCAATAATCGGCATGGATATTGAAACTCCAGCAATGACGGCTATCTTCAAGCAATTATGCTGCGAAATCAAGGAAGAGAGCGGGGATGGGCAAATTATTCTGCACATCACGCCACCATCATACCGATTTGATTTGAATATAGAAGCCGACTTTGCCGAGGAAGTCGCCCGCATCTATGGCTATGAAAATGTGCCTGCGACACCGCCACGTGCCACCGTGCCTATCACCGCAGTACCCAGTGCCACACGTTCAAATTCTATGTTGCGTCATGCGCTGGCAGCAATGGGCTTTCAAGAAGTCATCAATTACAGCTTTGTGCCGGAAACATGGGAGACAGAATTGCTCCAAAACGCCCAGCCTGTGCGGCTTACCAACCCAATCGCCGCACAAATGAGCGTGATGCGTACGAGTCTTTTGGGTGGGCTTATTGCCACATTGCAGCACAACCTGAACCATGGCGAAGTGCGGGCAAAGTTTTTTGAAATAGGCCGCTGCTTTACAGGCAGCGACGCCAATCTGGCAAATCAACCAGAACGTATTGCAGGCTTGGTTTACGGCACACGTCATGCAGAGCAATGGGGCGAAGAGGCTGCCAGCCGTATGGATTTTTATTCGCTTAAGGGCGAAGTTGAGTCACTTCTGAGTACGAAAGTGCTTCGTTTTGAATCGGTGCAACACCCCGCACTTCATCCGGGACGCTCTGCAGCTATTTTGGTGAACGGCAAAAAAGTAGGCTGGCTCGGCGAATTACACCCTAAATGGCAGCAACATTTTGAATTGAGCTTAGCCCCAATTGCCTTTGAGCTTGATGTGGCAGATATCAATGTGGGTAACAAAATCCAGTACCAACCCATTTCGCGCATGCAAGCAGTACGCCGTGATGTGGCACTTTTAGTTGATGATTCTGTGTCAATTCAAGCCATAACAGAGGCCACAATGAAGCTCAAATTACCCAATTTAATTGATTTTGGGCTGTTTGATTTATATCGAGGTCAACACCTTGAGAATGGGAAAAAAAGCCTTGCGTTTCGTATAGTTATGCAAGATACTGAACGTACTTTAACCGATCCTGAATGCGACCAAGTGGTCGCTCAATTTGTTAATGTAATGTCTCATGAATTCGGCGCAACTCTCAGAAAATAAAGACAAAAATGTCAATGACACTGACAAAAGCAGAACTTGCTGACTTAATGTTTGAAAAAGTCGGCTTGAACAAGCGTGAAGCCAAAGATATGGTGGAATCATTTTTTGAAGAAATTCGTATGGCGCTCGAACGAGGAGACAGTGTCAAGCTGTCTGGATTTGGTAATTTTCAACTTCGCAATAAACCGCAGCGCCCTGGCCGTAATCCAAAAACTGGGGAAGAAATCCCGATTACTGCCCGCCGTGTTGTCACATTTCATGCGAGCCAAAAATTGAAGACCCTCGTGGAGAAGTCGTTTAATGGAAGCACAGCCCTCCAGTAGTTTGCCTACCATCCCGGCCAAGCGCTATTTCACTATCGGTGAAGTCAGTGATCTATGCGGCGTTAAGCCGCATGTATTGCGCTACTGGGAACAGGAATTTACGCAGTTAAAACCGCTCAAGCGTCGCGGCAATCGCCGCTACTATCAGCACCACGAAGTGCTGCTCATTCGTCGTATCCGCGAGCTTTTGTACGAACATGGCTTTACCATTAACGGCGCACGTAATCGACTTGACACTGTTGAGACTACGATGCCGACTGGAATGACTACGGCTACGGCATCTGCTACAAAATCAACACTCAGCGCCAACGGCGCGCGTAATATGCGCGTGTTAGATAGCCGTGAAATTCGTAGCGAGCTTAAAAGCATTCTCAACATGCTTGGGCAATAGAAAAACACCTCGTCACGTTATAATTTAGGTCAAGTCGGAGCGTAGCGCAGCCTGGTAGCGCACTTGCATGGGGTGCAAGGGGTCGGAGGTTCGAATCCTCTCGTTCCGACCAATAAACCTAAAAAAAGCAGTTGCCTCCCCAAAGCTAAGCTCTTTATCCGGTCAATAGCGCTTGTGGTTTAGCGATTGGTGGCATGAACTTAGCGAATGCGTGTTGCAAGATGAGTTGCAATCGCTGGCTTGACGTTAACTGC
>JANNWG010000003.1:0-3054 GCA_031414695.1 Burkholderiales bacterium | reverse complement strand
GTCAAATAGTTCAATAGATTTAATCAGCCGTCGATACACCAAGTCATAGCCCGAAATATCAGGCACCACCACGCGCAACAAATAATCTAAGTCGCCACTCATGCGATAAACCTCGACAATCTCAGGTACTTCGGCAACGGCGGCGGCAAAGCGTTCGAGCCACGCTTGATTGTGTTGATTAGTTTTAATGCCGACAAATACTGTTACACCAAGATTGATTTTGGCGGCATCCAATAACGCAACGCGTTTGCGGATAAATCCCGCCGACTCTAGCCTTTGCACACGCCGCCATGTCGGTGTGGGCGAGAGTTTGATCGCGCTGGCGAGGTCCGCCAAGCTCATCGCGGCATCTTCCTGCAAATACTTCAATATTTGCTTATCAAATTCATCTAGCGTATTTTTTTCCATTATTTTGTTTATTTGTAGAATTAAAAACTTAAATATGCGTTTATCTTGACAAATAAGCAACGTATTTGCGCGGCAATGCCGCTACACTACGTTGTCAACTTTACTGAGTAAGCGCCGTGATGAAATTTTTTACCCAGCACCCCGCCAGCGTTGGCGAAACGTATTTTCAGCATTTTTGTGTCGCCTTTAGTTTTGCATGGGCGTTATTTGGCGCGGCATTTGCGGCACTCGCACACGCTTTTTTGCCAGCATGTTTTGAAAAAACCGCCAGCTTAAAAATCACTGAATTACATAATCGCATGGTGCATAATCGCCAAAAACAAAACACCAATAACCACGGGTAGTTCAAAGCAAAAATACTTGAAAATACCCGCAGATATTGGTGCTATTAGCTTTCAAACGAGAATGTAACAGCGTGGTTTCCTAACGGTGCAATTTTGATTTCAACGGGCAGAAATTTCTCGATCACCTTAGCATTGGTGTGCGCGTGTTCGCTGGCGCGCATGGCGCTAAATTCTCCGCGTCCCGCTAATGCCATCGGCAACATGAGTTGATCAGCGAGATGTTCACCCACCGCAGCATCTGATGCAGCGTAGGCTTGAACGTCATTGAGCACACGCTTGGCGACCGCCTCGGCGGAAACGCCACGTTCGCCGAACGCCGCAAAAACTTCCGTCACCGCAGAGTGTTGACGCGTGATGGTGACGACGTTCCCTGGCCCTTCGTTTTCAGGCAGTGTGGTTAATTGCAACTTTTCTGGTGTCAACCCAAGGGCTGCACTAATCGCATCTAACTCTCGGCGCGCAACATGACCTGCTACACCTGCGACTACTGCGCGAGCACGGCAATCCAATAATTCGCCACGTGTATTCAACGTAAGCGGCAGCAGTTTTTCAGATGGCGTGATATGAGCAGTAATGCGTCCACCGCCCGCAGGATAGAAGCCGTGACGATTTAATGCAAGCTCCACTTTCACACCCATCCGCGCCAATAATGGCAGGAAAGCATCTGCAATAAATGGATACGGTGGTGCCATGCTGTTATGTGTGCCGCCTTCCAATGTAATTTCACTTGTGGCAGTAGCTAACATCAGCGCTGGCAACACGGTTTGCAACACCAACGTACAACTACCTGCGCTACCGATGGCAAAGTGATATTGTCCTGCGCGGATGGCATCTGGCGCAAAGCGTAAAGCTGTTGAACCAAGCGTCGCGCCGTCCACGCGTGCGCCGCAGACAGTCGCCGCTGCATGCACTGCGGTCAAATGCTGCCTTAGCAGCCCAGGTTTTGGTCGCTTTGCGCGAATGTTTGCGATGACAAATGGCGTGCCTGTCACCATCGATAGTGATAAGGCGGTACGCAGGATTTGCCCACCGCCCTCACCAACGCTGCCATCGAGTTCAATACTGCTCATTTCATACTTCCTTGTTTAATCTTTGTTGTTTTGCTTCTCGTCCAGCGGCTGAGTCCAAACGTGCAATCTGCTTACGCTGACGCTCGTTAGCGCGGCAAGTACGGCAGCGAATGGCCGTTGTGAAAATATCTCCTCCTACCACTTCGTACCACCATTTTTGTTGCTCCGCTGTCCAACACTGCGATACACCACAATCGCGACAACTAAACGTGACCGGAAGGTAGAAGCCGCGCACGACGTACGGATGATATTCCAAGCCACAACAACTATTGCTCGTCAATGCGTCGCGATTAACGGGCATTGCCCCCAACCCTGCATACAACTGCGTAGGGCAGGCTTGTGCTGGTGGGATTGCAGCTGCTTTTTTACGTTTCTCCCGCCGCGCCATCATTTCTGCGCGTCGTTGTTTTCCACTTTTCATGTTTCACTCCTTCGTTTATGGCTAACGAAGGAGTAAACCCCTGCGTTAGCCTTTTACACAAACCACCTGTTTCAGCGTATGAACCACTTCCACTAAATCTTGCTGCGCCAGCATCACCGCGTCGATATCCTTGTAAGCCATCGGAATTTCATCGATCACCTCAACGTCTTTGCGGCACTCCACGCCTTCAGTAGCGCGCTTATGGTCATCCAGTGTGAAACGGCGGCGCGCTTCGTTACGGCTCATTGCGCGACCAGCGCCGTGGCTACAACTCTCGAACGACTCAGCGTTACCTTTGCCGCGCACGATGTAGCTTTTCGCCCCCATAGATCCGGGGATGATGCCCATCTCGCCAATGCCAGCGCGCACTGCACCCTTGCGTGTCACCAACACATCTTCACCATAGTGACGCTCGCGCTCCACATAGTTGTGGTGACAATTCACCGCTTCGATGTGAGTCTCAAATGGCTTCTCAATCACACTACGCACAGCACCAATCACCGCATCCATCATTGCCATACGGTTCATGCGGGCAAATTTTTGCGCCCAGCCAACGGCTGCCACGTAGTCATCAAAGTGTGCTGTGCCTTCAGGGAAATAGGCCAAGTCTTCGTCTGGCAGATTGATGAAATGCTTACGCATATCTTCTTTTGCCTTTTCGATGAATAGGGTGCCAATCGCACCACCCACACCGCGTGAACCTGAGTGCAGCATGAACCAGACAAAATTTGCCTCATCCAGACACACCTCTACGAAGTGATTACCACCACCCAGTGTGCCGAGGTGACGATGGTTGTTGGTGTTTTTCAAG
>JANNWG010000002.1:0-5512 GCA_031414695.1 Burkholderiales bacterium | reverse complement strand
GTGACGGTTAGCAGTTTCGTATTCAACGTGGGCGGTGTTAATGGTAATACCGCGCGCTTTTTCTTCCGGTGCAGCGTCAATCTGGTCGTAAGCTTTCGCTTCGCCACCAAATTTCTTTGCCAATACGGTCGTGATCGCCGCTGTCAGCGTTGTCTTGCCGTGATCTACGTGTCCAATCGTGCCGACGTTTACGTGCGGCTTGGTTCGTTCAAACTTGCCTTTTGCCATTTTCTGACCTCGTCAAAAATATATTAAATAATGTTGGTAAAACTATTTTTTTGCATTGATGATGGCTTCAGCCACATTCTTCGGGGCTTCCGAATAATGCTTGAATTCCATCGTATAAGTAGCACGTCCTTGGGTTGCTGAACGCAAAGATGTCGAGTAGCCAAACATCTCTGACAAGGGCACTTCAGCTTTAATAATCTTGCCGCCACCACCTGAAATATCATCCATGCCCTGCACCATACCGCGACGTGATGACAAATCACCCATCACCGTACCAGCGTAGTCTTCAGGCGTTTCAACTTCAACTGACATCATTGGCTCAAGCAATACTGGTTGCGCTTTACGCATTCCATCCTTGAAGCCCATTGATGCAGCCATTTTGAACGCATTTTCGTTCGAATCAACGTCATGGTAAGAACCGAAATGCAGCGTTACTTTTACGTCAACAATTGGGTAACCCGCCAATACGCCGTTTGGAAGCGTTTCCAGTAAACCTTTTTCTACGGCAGGTATGAATTCGCGTGGCACAACACCGCCTTTAATTGCATCAACAAACTCAAAGCCCTTACCAGCTTCTTGTGGCTCAACTTTCAGCACAACGTGACCATATTGACCGCGACCGCCAGACTGCTTAACAAATTTGCCTTCCGCATTTTCGACCGTACCGCGAATGGTTTCACGATATGCAACTTGTGGCTTACCGACTGATGCCTCAACGCTAAATTCGCGCTTCATGCGGTCAACAATAATTTCAAGGTGCAACTCACCCATACCAGAGATGATGGTCTGCCCTGACTCTTCATCAGTGCGAACACGAAATGATGGGTCTTCTGCGGCCAGACGGCTCAGTGCGATGCCCATTTTTTCCTGGTCGGCCTTAGTTTTTGGCTCAACTGCTTGGGAAATTACAGGCTCAGGGAAAATCATGCGCTCAAGCGTAACAACTGCACTTGGGTCACACAACGTTTCACCCGTAGTGACATCTTTCATGCCAATACAAGCAGCGATGTCGCCAGCACGAATTTCTTCAATCTCTTCGCGATTATTCGCGTGCATTTGTACGATACGGCCAATACGCTCTTTTTTGCCGCGGACTGGATTGTATACCGTGTCACCTTTGGACAAAACTCCCGAGTAGACACGCACGAATGTCAACTGACCCACGAAAGGATCGGTCATTAATTTAAACGCTAACGCTGCAAATTTTTCACTATCATCGGCCTTGCGAGTGATAGGCGTTTCACTTTCATCCATGCCTTTGACGGGCGGGATGTCTGTTGGGGCGGGCATATACTCAATGACGGCGTCCAACATAGCTTGAACGCCTTTGTTCTTGAATGCAGAACCGCACAGCATCGGCACAATTTCGCTCTTGATGGTGCGCTCACGAATGCCGAATTTAATCTCTTCTTCAGTCAGCACACCGCCTTCTAAATACTTGTTCATCAACTCTTCGTTTGCCTCAGCAGCGGACTCAACCATCTTGTTGTGCCACTCATTACAAACATCGACTAGATCAGCAGGTATATCGCCATAGGTAAATGTCACACCTTTATCCTCTTCACTCCAGATAATGGCTTTCATTTTGACCAAGTCAACCAGACCTTTGAAATTCTCTTCCGCGCCAATTGGCACTTGCAACGGCACTGGATTTGCTTTTAAACGCGCCTTCATTTGGTCGTAGACCTTGAAGAAATTAGCGCCAGTACGATCCATCTTGTTGACAAACGCTAAGCGTGGCACTTTGTATTTGTTTGCCTGACGCCATACAGTTTCAGACTGCGGCTGTACACCACCCACCGCGCAATACACCATACAAGCACCGTCAAGCACGCGCATCGAGCGCTCAACTTCAATTGTGAAGTCAACGTGACCCGGGGTGTCAATAATGTTGATGCGATGTTGCTCGTAGTTTTTGGCCATACCGCTCCAAAAACATGTGGTTGCTGCGGATGTAATAGTAATGCCGCGCTCTTGCTCTTGCTCCATCCAGTCCATGGTGGCGGCGCCATCATGGACTTCACCAATCTTATGATTGACACCTGTATAGAACAAGATGCGCTCAGTGGTCGTAGTTTTACCTGCATCAATATGTGCAGAGATTCCGATATTGCGATAACGCTCAATGGGGGTCTTACGTGCCATGTTCTACTCTCAATTTACAGATTGCTCAGATTCAACGACTAGTTAACAGCGCTAACAAGTAAGCGTGAAAGATGCTTAAAAATTTAGTGGCGCTTATGCAACAAGGCAATAACACCACTTGATGATGCCGCTTTGGTTAGAAATACGCCCAATGCAAGCACCAACATAATTAGAAACGGTAGTGTGCGAATGCTTTGTTAGCTTCAGCCATACGATGCACTTCTTCACGCTTTTTAATTGCTGCACCGCGGCCTTCAGCTGCATCAATTAGCTCACCCGCGAGGCGTGCACCCATTGATTTTTCACCGCGCTTACGAGCGGCTTCACGAATCCAACGCATTGAAAGGGCTAAACGGCGCACCGGACGAACTTCAACCGGCACTTGGTAATTTGCACCACCAACGCGACGTGATTTAACTTCAACCATCGGCTTAACAGCATTGATTGCCGTGCTGAACACTTCAAGCGGATCTTTGCCAGATTTTTTTTGGATCTGATCTAGCGCGCCATAAATAATACGTTCGGCAACTGATTTTTTACCAGCAGTCATCAGCACATTGACGAACTTTGAAAGCTCGACATTTTTGAATTTCGGATCCGGTAGGATCTCGCGTTTGGGGACTTCGCGACGACGAGGCATGATTGTTTCCTCTTACTTATTACTAAAAATTGGGAGAATGGATTTATTGCGGGTTAGGCAATTTACTTCGCAGCAGCGCCAGCTTTTGGACGCTTTGCACCGTACTTAGAACGCGACTGCTTGCGATCTTTTACACCTGCAGTGTCTAACGAGCCGCGCACCATGTGGTAACGCACACCAGGCAAGTCTTTAACGCGACCGCCACGGATAAGCACAACTGAGTGCTCTTGCAGGTTGTGACCTTCGCCACCGATATAAGAGATAACTTCAAAGCCATTGACAAGGCGCACTTTTGCGACTTTTCTTAAAGCCGAGTTCGGCTTTTTCGGGGTCGTGGTGTAGACGCGAGTACATACGCCGCGCTTTTGCGGGCTATTTTGCAATGCAGGCGACTTGCTCTTTACGATAACTTTGAGGCGCGGTTTGCGCAGCAATTGATTGATGGTTGGCATAGTAAATCCGCTCGATAAAAATCGAATAGTGGTCAATGACTAAATTGTTTCCTGCTCGAAACTAGCCTCACTTTCGTGAGTAGCTTCGGGTTCGAATACAGGTAAAAGCTCTTGAGGCTTGTTAAGAAATCCCAAGAAGCCCAAAATTATATTACGTGTGAGTTATGCTGTCAAACCTAATTGTTAAAAAATTGATTATCAACCTTGATTAAGCAATCTTTCAAGCTCTAATTGGTCTGGTTGCAAGCCCGCATCAGTCATTCTTCTCAGGTAATCAAATAGCGACTGCGTTTTAAAGTCTAATATTGACGGGCTATTAACGGCATTTTGTGCCGAAGAATGCCGCGATTGCTGGGGTTTAACAATCTTAGATAATTTCTCATCAACATACTGCTCGTCTATCGAAATATCTAGGTGTTTTGCTATTTTCAAAGTAACTGGTAGCGGGGCTTTCAAAAGATCATCAAAACTCACCACACAGCGCGGCATATTTCTTGTATGGGCGAACACGTGCTGATAGTACTGAAACCAAAGCGGTAGTACAGCAGCAATTGGCTGCTCAAGCTGGGCTGCTATAGATGCCGATACAGATATTGGCTGGCGAAACGCGATAATCGGAATGATGCTCGGGCAGGCTTCGTACCAAATCGGCAAGGTAAACGATAAGCGTGGATCTTTCCATCCAAAGTGCGTCTTTTCTAGCGCGTACTTTTCAAGCAAATTTTTAGCCTCTTGCACTAAATCTTCACGCACAGATGGCGCTAACAACGACATATAGTTGATTGGAGGTGGTGAAAGTACCCAGCCATTTGCGGCTTGCAATATTCGATCATTAAAGGCTAGGAATTCAGCGTTTTCAAAATAACCGTCTGGATTATTGTGATTACGCGGGATATGGTCCGCCTCTAATCCGAAATCAACCCCCAATACTTCGTGCAATATCCGTGCGAAAAGAGACGTTCCGCTACGACCGATAGAAACGACGGTCACGCGCTGCCTGAGTTGGCTAAGTTGGTTAAGTTGATTGTGTTGCATATACTGGTGTTTGCTCACGGGTTAAAAAGAATTTGTGTTGTTAAGATGAAGCCTATAGAACCAATTTTACTCGAGCAAAATGGTGGATTTTTCGTACCACCTAAATGTGTTTCATCATTTAACTGTGTAATGACGTTGACGATTGGTCGATTATCTTGGATAATGTTGGGTTCCGTGGAGAGATGGCCGAGTGGTTAATGGCAGCAGACTGTAAATCTGCCCTCTTACGAGTACGCTGGTTCGAATCCAGCTCTCTCCACCATTTGTTTCGAGTTAGTGAATTTGATTAAGACAGATGTTGTTTGGGTATGCTGCGGGAGTAGTTCAATGGTAGAACGGCAGCCTTCCAAGCTGCATACGACGGTTCGATCCCGTTCTCCCGCTCCAGTTTTTTGTTGTAACACTGGCTGATAATCACCGCTTTTACTTCGGGTGATTTATGGCGAGCAAGATGCAATGTGCAGGCAGGTGACGTGTATATATTTTTACGCGAGACTGACTGTAAGGCTGCAGCTTGCCACCAGATTCGGCCGCAATATGCTCTTGTAGCTCAGTGGCAGAGCACTCCCTTGGTAAGGGAGAGGTCGTGCGTTCAATCCGCATCAAGAGCACCAAGAATGCCACGGTAAAAATTAAAATCAATTTTTACCGGGTTAGCGAGCAAAAATCGCCGGCAAAACAGGCTGACTTTTGAACGAAAACCCGAATGCAGCATAGCAATCTGATGTCTAAATTTTGTTTGATTAGTGTTTATTGATTTGCGAATATAGCGAGGATAGAGAAAATGGCAAAAGGCAAGTTTGAGCGAACCAAGCCGCACGTAAACGTCGGCACAATTGGACACGTAGATCACGGTAAGACGACGCTGACGGCGGCGATCACGACCGTATTGGCAAAGAAATTTGGTGGCGAAGCGAAAGCTTACGACCAGATTGACGCTGCACCGGAAGAAAAAGCGCGCGGTATTACCATTAACACCGCCCACGTTGAATACGAAACTGCTAACCGTCAC
>JANNWG010000001.1:0-56992 GCA_031414695.1 Burkholderiales bacterium | reverse complement strand
CGGGTAATGATGTGATCAGTGGCGGGGCGGGGAATGGCAATATTCTAAGTGGCGGGGCAGGCGACGACACGCTCAGTAACGTCGGCATCAATGGTCAATTATTCGGTGGCGACGGCAATGACACGCTCGACGCCAGTGGTGTCAGCGATGTTGCAGGCAGCGTGACTGAGCTTGTTGGTGAAGCTGGTAATGACACCCTGCGCGGTGGTGATGGCACAGATCGCTTGTTTGGCGGCGATGGGGATGATGTGCTTGATGGCGGGGCGGGAGTAGGCAACTATTTAGACGGTGGGGATGGCACAAATACCATCATTAGTCGTGGGGTGAATGACATTATTGTTGGCGGTAAGGATCGCAACAACATTACTATCTTGGGCAATAGCGCAACCAATATCAACCTCAAGCTAGGCGGCACAAATAGCATTGACTTGGGCGGCTTTAGCATAGCGCCAAATAATGTATCGGTGGTATCGGACGGCGTGACCGCTGGTGGCAAAGCCTTGCTATTGCAAGATGCCAGTGGTGCGACTGTGAGGATCGACGGCGTGATCGAAAACGCCTCGCGACAAACCTACATGATTGGCGGGCAAGCTTTGTCGCAAGCAGAGTTGATGAATAACATCACCAGCGATCTTCAGCTCGGCACAGCGCAAGCTACAGAGGCGTCTGATTTGGCCGGTGGCAGTGGCAATGACACGCTGACGGGTGGAAATGGAAATGATCGTCTTGACGGTGGCAGTGGCAACGATACCTTGAATAGTGGTGCAGGCAATGACGTTCTCGATGGCGGCGCAGGTGACGACACAATCTCTGGTGGCTTAGGTAATGACACCCTCATTGGTGGTACAGGCCGTAATACTTTAAATGGCGGCGCTGGCAACGACACTTACGATGTACGTGGTTCAGCGTTTAATACCATCACAGATGCCGACGGGCGCGGACGCATCTTATTAGACGATGCAGCCACTATGGCGGGTATATCACTCGGCGTTGACTACGCCAATCAGAATGGCCTCATCGTGCGTGATGGTGTGGGCAATATGATTGCGCTGACCGATGGCATGTTAGCGGCTGATAATCAATTTGTATTGGCTGATGGCACGGTGGTGCAGCAATCAGACTTGATGACAACCTATCAGGGCATCGTGCGTACTAGTGGTGGCGTTGGCGACGATGTCATTGCCGGGGGCAATTATGATGACATCATCGCGGGCGGGCGCGGTATTGATCGCTTAGCAGGTGGACAAGGTAACGACACCTTAAGTGGTGATGAGGGTAATGATATTTTAATCGGCGGCAAAGGCAATGACGTTTTGTTGGGCGGTAAGGACAGTGACACGTATTACCTGAATGTGGGTGACGGTCAAGATAGCTTGGTTGATGCCTCTATCGGCAACACCATTAGCTTTGGCACAGGCATTGTGATTGGACAAATTCGCTCGACCATTGATGTTGCCAGTCAAGATTTGTTGATTCAGTACCACACAGGCAATGATGTGGAAACCGGCGCGGTGCTAAATGATCAGGTGCTAGTCAGCGGCGGGCTTAGATATGGTATTTCTTCATATAACCTTGCAAATGGTTCGACGCTGTCACATGCGGACTTTTTAAGGCAAACGCTGGATCAGTCTGAGGGCTTGGTGCTGACGGGTGAGGCGCTGGCAGATCAGCTAGTGGGTGGTAGCGGCAATGATGTGTTGTTTGGCTATGGTAGTAATGATAGGCTTGAAGGTGGAGCGGGCGACGATCAGCTTTTTGGTGACGATGGGGATGATGTGCTTGCGGGTGGGTTAGGCACAAATATGCTCAATGGCGGCGCAGGCAATGACACTTATATTTTTAATCTAAGTACGCTAGAGTCTTCAACAGACCTCATTTTTGATGCGGTTGGTGTCAATACATTACGATTTGGTGCTGGCATAAGCGTGCGTGATATTCGCACCAATGCCAATGTCGATAACGTTGATACGTTCGAGCTGCTGATCAACCAAACGCAACGGATTAACATTGTTGACGGGCTGCGAAATCAAAATAACCAGTTTCAATTTGCCGACGGTAACTTATTGTCGCAGCAGCAACTGTTGCTCGCCACTTGGGGTGATGCACAAGCACCGCTGGTGAACACAACCAGCGATAGTCAATACGGCACACCAAGTAACGATACGCTTAACGCGACAGCCGCTGTGACCAAGCTTTACGGTGGTGCAGGCAATGACACACTCAATGGTACGACTGGGGCGGATTTATTAGACGGTGGGACCGGCTTAAATCTGCTTAATGGCGACTTGGGTAATGATCAGTACGTATTAAGCCGCCAAAGCGGCATCTCAGAGGTCATCGAGATTGCTGGCACTGAGAACCGTATCTTGTTACAGGCAGGTGCAACGCTGAGTTCGGTTAGAACGCGCGACCAAGGTGCTGACCGTCTTGTTAGTCTTGGCGACGCACTGGGTGGATTATTAATTCGTGACTTCGCAAACTCGAACGTTGCTTGGCAAGTCGTTGAGCAGCGCGGGGCATTTTCACAAGAAGCAAGTCTGGAGTCGCTTGGCACTGATGGCGGGGTAGATACACTTACCAGCGCCCGAACGAGCTACTTAAATCAACGCGCGTTAGAAGTGGGTGCGAATGCGCCAAGCGTAACATTCGATGCCAACGGTGATCAAAATACGCGTACTGCCTCAATTGTCATTGCGCCTGCGCTACAAACAAATAGTGATCTTATCGAAGCACGAGATGCTGACCAAGTTGAGACTACAAATACCAGTGAATTTTTATATACCGAGCATCGTCAAAGTAGCGACTATGTCACCAAGTATCGGACTGAGCGGCAGCTCATCACGGTAGCCGGTACAACGCGCGAAGTGCCTAAAATTGAGCCCCAAGGTTACTGGCGATTGATGGCGGAAAGCGAGCCGCTACAAAATTTATTGCTACCACCTGGCTTTAGCGTGAGCTTACCCATTACAGATCACGATAACAATCCGAATACGCCACCGCAACGATGGTCTTGGGTAGAAACCGCGCCAACCACGACTTCTACAACACAAACAACGCCGGGCTATTCATATTACAAAGATGTTGAGGTCGCCTATGAAGAGCTGGAAGTGATCGATCAATACATTGATCATTTCAAGACAACCCAACAAGATGTGTACAACGTTCAGGAGATAGTTGCAGGCGATGCAAACAATGTCATTGTTCTCGGCGGCGCACAAAAAATCGTTGATGCAGGACTAGGTGACGATACGATTTTGGCGACAACACAGCTAGTCTCTGGCGCCGAGACTGTCAGTGGTGGCGGCTTTTTGTACGGCAATAATGGCAATGACGATATTACTGGCGCAGATGGTGCTGACACTTTAGTCGGTGGACAAGGCAGCGATTTATTACAAGGCGGTAGTGGTAGCGATACTTACACTATTCGGTCTGTTGATGCGGGCTGGGATACGATCTTTGACGCAGGAAAAGATTCTGCTGGTGCTGAGGTAAAAGTTTATGCGACGGCAGAATTTGATGAATATACGGGTATCGAATTCGGCAGAAGTAACGGGCTTGCAACATCTGCAACACCATATCGATTAGGGCAAATGATATTAGACAAGACCATTGTCGGCGGTGATCGACTTAAAGGGCTTGGCGACACGCTGGAAAATTATTACAGCACCCTCGATCCCCAACTTTTTTTTAGTAGTGGTGGATTGCCTGCACACATAGCCGACGCGTATTTCCTCAGACCAACTCATGTAGGGGGCGCATACGAGTCACGCTATACGCTCAATGCTGATAATGCTGCCTGGGTACAGGCTATTCAACAAAATGCTGTTTCGGTCATTGGGTCGCCGACTTCGGCCATAGAGGCGCTCGTGCCGCAGCTGCGTAATGGCTTTCAGGATGCGGTAGCCGATGCTGCTAGACGCGCAGCAGGGTGGGGGGTTCGCTATCCTCTACTGGAAACGGTATTCCCCTCACTCACTCCCTTAGACATTGCAACCTTTGAAACCGAGTTTTTTTCGGATAAGGCTGAGGCGATTTCGCGCCTCGGTTTGGTCAATGGTCGTACAGCGAACGCCACTGACTATGAATCAATGGCGGCGCTAGCTTCAGCTGGCGTTATTGCGAACGATACCGTGACCTTTGATGAGGGTGTTTCAATACTAGACATCACTAAAACAATCGAGACAATCACTGCATCTGATGGCAGTAGTAGAGAGGCGCTTGTACTCACTTGGGGTGAAGGAAAGGGCGTACGAATTGCGTTGGCAGAGATAGTGATGATTGGGGTTACGGTATAGAGCGCTTTACGTTCGCGGACGGGACGGCGCTTAGCTTGCAACAGTTGCTTGATTACGCTGGGCAAAGTGTAGTGACGGTCATAGATGATGTTGCAGTCATTGAGCAAGATGCACAAGCATTACAACTTGGCGCAATTGTGCTCTCGAATGATTCTGTCGATGGCATTGATGGCGAAGTCGCAATCATCGCAGGTGTTGACCTTGCCGATACCAAAGGAAATGTCGCATTCGATACGATGACGCAGTCGCTCACCTACCGTGCTGATACTGCTGAATTGCGCGCACTTGGTGCTGGCGAGTCGGTAATCGATACATTTACCTATACCGCCGTTGCAGGTGTGAGTAGCAGTGCGACGGGAACCGTTCAGATTACAGTTGCAGGTACGAATGATGCACCGACGGTAGGTCAAGTATTAACAGAGCAAATTGGCTACACCGGTTCAACATTTAGCTATATAGTCGCGGATACAGCGTTTACAGATATTGATCGCAATGACACGATAGTGCTTTCAGCAAGGCAGATAGGTGGTGCTCAGCTACCATCATGGTTGACCTTTGATGCCGCAACACGAACTTTTATTGGAACGCCAACGATTGGTGCTGAAGGAGCAATCCAGATTGCATTGACCGCAACGGACACCAGTGGGTTGACAAGTCAACAGATGCTCTCGGTACAAGTTGAGCTAAATTCTGCGCCCCAAAGTTCCTATGGCCTTGTCGATGTAGTGGCTGGTATGACGACGGATAACTTGATGCCAAACTTACTGGCTAATGCCTTTGACGCCGAGGGCGATTCGATACGTATTTCAAGTGTGAATACGGGTTTATTGACCTATGGTCAGGTTGTATTTGATGAACAAACGCAATCGTTAACCTATGTGGCAGATGGTGAGTACGCCCGTAGCTTGAGCGAAGGCAGCATCGGCTACGATAGTATTCAATACACACTGACTGACGAGCACGGTGCTGCGGCACAGAGCGGCGCATCATTCGTGATTGCTGGTGTCAATGATGCACCTGTTGCTGTTACGCCGATTGGCTTGCAGCGCGCGCGGCAAGATGAAACATTCAGCTATACGGTGCCGACATCAAGCTTCACCGACTACGATCGGAACGCCCAGTTTGAGAATGAGAATCTAACGCTCAGCGGAACACTTGCCGGCGGCGAACCGTTACCAACGTGGCTAGTATTTGATGCGGCTACTGCAACATTCAGTGGTACGCCAGGCGAAAACGACATCGGAAACATTTCGCTGCAAGTAACTGCAACTGACCCGCTTGGCGCGAGTGTATCGAGTGCTTTTAGGATAATTGTGCGTGATCTGGTTAACAGCGCACCAACTGCGGTAAACGATGTCGTGGGACCGCTTGTCGGGGGAGGTACCGCAAATTTAGTCGAGCTGCTGCTCGCAAATGACACGGATGCTGACGACGATGCGTTGAGCATTAGTAGGGTGGATAAATCGAATACGCTTGGTAATGTCTTCTTCGACGCACCCACACAAACACTTACTTATTTTGAAAACGCAGATGTTACTCGCGAGCTTGCAGCGGGTGAAGAAATGGTCGATTCGTTTGGTTACACAGTCATGGACGAGTTCGGCGCGGTGTCTTCAGCAGTGGCATCAGTCAATATTGCTGGTGTAAATGATGCACCGTACACTTTCTATAGTGGGTTTAATCTGAATATATTTAGTGGTTTGGGATTTACCGACTCGCTACCAGACTTCGTATTTACAGACGATGATAATAATGATCAGCTCACACTTACTGCCTTGCTTTCAGGCGGTGAGGCATTACCGTCATGGTTGAGTTTTGATAATGGTACCTTTAGCGGTTTGGCGGATAGTTCGGATGCTGGCACGTTTGATATTAGCGTGATGGCAACGGATTTAGCCGGGGCATCAGCTCACGTTGCCTACACCTTAAATGTACTTAACCAAATTACGCCACCGACGGCTGTTGAGGATCAAATTTTTGTTAATGCTGGTTCATCTACTGGGGATATATATACACAGCTTTTTGCAAATGACCTAGATGAAAATGGGATTCTTCCGGACAGAATCTATAGCGTAGATACGAATGGCTTGACGATCGGTGAAGTGTCCTTTGATTCGACATCACAGGCATTGACTTATTCGGCATCTAGCCCCGTTTTTAGTGCACTAGCGGAAGGTGAAACGACAACGGATCAATTCGTCTACAGTGTCGCTAGAGACGATGATAGGCAGCCTGGCCTTAGTTACGTGGTAGCCACTAGCGTTAATGTGACCGTTACCGGCGTCAATGACACCCCCGAAGCCCAAGCTGACGCAATCACGCTAATAGCAAGTGACACAACTGACAATCTCAGCGCCACCTTACTCGCCAACGACACCGATGTTGATAACAACGACACCCGCAGCATTATCGGCGTGGAGGTAGATAGCACGGCGGGCACGGTTGACTTTGATGCCGCCACACAATCGCTGACATACACCGCCGATAGCGCAATCTTTGACGCACTCAATGCAGGTGAAACCGCCACCGATCAATTCCGCTATCGTATTGCGGATGCACTAGGTGCTGAGTCAGTTGCCGCTGTTGATGTGACACTGGTGGGGGTTAATGATGCGCCAGAGGCCCAAGCAGATATTGTCGCCATACAAGCCGGATCAACCATCAACGAACTTGCAGCAATCCTGCTCGGTAACGACACCGACAAAGACCAAAATGATGTGAAGATCATCACCGCCGTTGATGTCACTAACGCCTTGGGCGCCATTAACTTTGACGCCACCACCCAAACACTCAGCTACGCCGCCACCAGTGCGGCCAGTGCCGCGATTGCCGCACTCAACGAAACTGACACCCTCACGGATCAGTTTCAATACACCATCAGTGATAGCGCGGGAGCCATCTCATCGGCGGCTGTCACCGTCAATATCGCTGGGCAAAACGACGCCCCCGTTGTCGTCAATGCGCTTAACAACGTCAGCATCGACCAAAACGCCACCTTTGCCGCCAGTGTTGCCGCCAACACCTTCGCCGACATTGACCGTAACGATGCACTCACCTACACCGCCACCCTGGCCGATGGGACGCCACTACCCACTTGGCTCGCCTTTGATGCCGCTACCCGCACCTTTAACGGCACCCCTGGGCAATCTGCCGTCGGCAATGTCGACATCCGCATCATCGCCACCGATAAGGGGGGGCTCTCAACATCCACAACCACGACATTAACCGTCAACAACATCAACGACGCCCCCGTGGCACAAAACGACACGACCAGCATCGCCGCCGGTCGCGATGTTGCCACTGACTTAACAGAACTGGTCTTGGCTAACGATACGGATGTAGATATTGGTGACACCAAGCGCATTGGTGCTGCCGCGTCTGCCAACCAATACGGTCTAGCCGAAGTACAAGGTGGGCAGCTTATTTACACCACAGGTGGCGCTGGCTATGACGCCTTAGCAAAAGACGAAATCGCCTACGAGCAAGTACAATATTTAGTGGTTGATACGGCTGGGGCCAGCGCTGTTGCCAATGTTGCCATTGAGGTCATGGGCGTCAATGACGCAATTGTTGCCACAGCGGATAGTTTTACGCTCAATCAAAACCAGGGTACCGATAACATCGCAGCCTACCTACTGGCCAACGATATTGACCCCGACGCGCTCGACACTAAAACCATTACAAGTGTGAACAGTGCTGGCCTCAAAGGCATTGTTGAGGTGGACTTAACGACACAAGACATTCGTTACCGTGGCAATACTTTGGAATTAAAAGGCCTCAAGGCGGGCGAATCCACAACAGAAACCTTCCAATACACGGTCATAGACAAAGAGGGCGTTGAATCTAGCGCAAATGTTGTCGCCACCGTCACGGGCGAGAATGATGCCCCTATTTTGGTTAAAGATATTGGCGATCAATCCATTACCGAAGGCACACGCTTTACCTTCCAATTGCCAACTGACATGTTTACCGATATAGATAAAGATGACACGCTCAGTATTAGTGCCACCCTAGAGGACGGCAGCTCACTACCATCATGGCTCCTCTACGACGCAGGCACTGGCATCTTGACTGGCCTACCCGGTAACGCCAACGTTGGCGCGGTTACCATCAAGCTCACCGCGACCGACAGCACTGGGTTAAGTGCATCAGATAGCTTTACCCTCAACGTTGCCGCCAACCCTAACCCGAATCCTGGCCAGACCATTAACGGCACCAACGGTGCCAATACGCTCAATGGCACCAACGGCAACGACACCATCAACGGCCTAGGCGGCAGCGACACCATCAACGGCAATGCCGGCAGTGATACCTTATTGGGTGGCAATGGTCGCGACACCATTAACGCTAATGCGGGCAATGATCTCGTCAACGGTGGTAATGGCGCTGACACCATCAACGGCGGTGAAGGCAACGATGTGCTCGAAGGCGGCGCAGGTGCTGACACCATCACCGACACCAGTGGTAATACGGTCGCTAACGGTGGCAATGGTAATGACACCATCAATGTCGCCAGTGCAGCGGGCAGCAACAATTTCATCATCGGTGGTGCGGGTCGAGACACACTTAACCTTGGCGCAGGTAATGATGTCGTCGCCTTTAACCGTGGCAATGGGGATGACATCATCAACAGCCAAAACAGCCAAGGCGGTGGTACGGATACGCTGTCACTCGGTGGCGGCATTAGCTTTGAAGACCTACAGTTCCGTAAAATTGGCGACGACCTACGCCTCATGACGGGTAACGGCGATTCATTGTCATTCACCAATTGGTATAGCGACCCAACCAGCCGCAGCTTTGTTAATCTCCAGATGATTCAAGAGGCCAGTGGTACATACAATCCTAATGGCGCGAATACGCTAACGGACAACAAAGTCGAGACGTTTAGCTTTGTCAATCTTGTTAACAGCTTTGACCAAGCACGCCTCGCCAATCCAAGGCTCAATCGCTGGAGCTTAATGAATGGCGCACTCAATGCGCATTTAGGTGGTGCGAACGATGCAGCATTAGGTGGCGACTTTGCTTATCAATACGGGTTGTACGGCAATTTAGCCAATGTCGGCATTGATGCAGCGCAAGCTTTACTGGCTAACGCACAACTCAATACCAGCGCGCAACAGTTTCAGTCAGCCACTAATTTGGCAGCAGGGCAGCAGCGGCTGAGTTAGGCGTATTGATGTAGGCTACTGTTAATTGATGAGGTCAGATGCGTTGCTGCATCTGGCTGTATCTGGCCTCGATTTTTTAGTTTATACATCTGCTTTTTGCGCAGACTGACATATCGACAAATGGACCATCACACCGACGCATCGCGATATGCTTTTAACACCGCATTCATACGCGTCTGATAGCCGGGCCCTTGCGCGCGAAACCAATTGATGACATCAAGGTCAAGCCTAAGTGAAACAGATGATTTTTGTTGAACTGGCTTCAGCCCATTTCGCACGATACCGCGAATAATATGCTTCACGTCTGATTCAGGATGTTCGTCAATGATGTGTGCGGCTTTTGATGAAGCTACTTTTTTCAAATTAGGTTTGGGTGCTTTCACGGTAGATTTTGATTTCGCGTTTCGTTGCTTTGCGAGCTGAGATGATGTGAATTTCATGGCAATTTTCCGTGTGGATGATGGATACTGGCGTATTGTTTAGTACACCTAACGTAACAAAGCGTTGTTCGTGATATTCAAAACGGTCATCTTCAAAGGTATACGTTAAGCCTTCAAAAACTTCACGCGCATCGACGAAATCAATACCGTGTTTGTCTAGATTAGCGTTACGCTTTGTTTCATGCCAAGTAAACTTTATCATAATGTATATACGGTTTGTCCATACAGCTAAAATTATAAAGCTGTTTATAAATACAGTATTATTGCTCGGCCAGTTATTTGCAAGCATCAAAACAAATATACAAACCCTAATATTGGCGGCTACTTTCAAGCATAAATATTTTAAAATACCCGCCAATAGGCGATCTTCAATTATTTAATACCCTCCTGTGACCGATCTATTTACAACGCCAACCGAGAAAAATACAACCAGCGAAGCGCCACTCGCGGAGCGTTTGCGTCCGTCACCATTGACCGATGTCATCGGTCAGGAACATTTAACGGGAACGGGCATGCCGCTCCGTATTGCATTTGATTCAGGTAAGCCGCACTCGATGATTTTGTGGGGCCTGCCTGATGTGGGTAAAACTACTATTGCGCGTTTGATTGCGAATGAAAATTAAATGCGTCAGCGTTAATTGTTTTCTGCGCGCATTTAAGTTTGGCGGAGAAGTAGGGAATCAGTCATGTCCCATGACAGCGGCGCTGCGGCTTACAGCATCGCAGACGCCTTTCGAATCCCGCTCGTAAGCCAAACTATTGGCTCATTCTTCTTCGCCCAATAAAAAACGCCCACATGGGGCGTTTGTTATTTGGCGGAGAAGGAGGGATTCGAACCCTCGGTAGGCTATGAACCTACGTACGCTTTCCAGGCGTATGACTTAAACCACTCATCCACCTCTCCTATCCAAGCAGGATTTTAACGCATACCACTCACTATTTCACTCTCTCAACAAAATCAACTTACCGACTCAATATCCGCCGGATGACATAGCTCGTTAAATCGACCAATGCCACTAGCAATATCATGGCGATTAAGATGGTGGCGGTTTTATTCATTTGGAAAAGTCCCATATGAAATGACAATAGCTGGCCTAGGCCGCCTGCGCCCACCACGCCAAGTACGGCTGCCGCGCGGATATTATTTTCCCAACGATACAGCGTGTACGACATTAGCTGCGGCAGCACTTGTGGCAGGGTGGCGTAGAAAAATATGCGCGTGTTTGATACGCCTTGCGCGCGGAGCGCATTGGCGGGGCCGGGCGGGGCGTTTTCGATTGCTTCGGCAAACAAGCGACCTAATACGCCCGCTGTGTGCAGTGCCAAGGCTAATGTGCCCGCGAATGGGCCAAGCCCAGCAGAAATCAACAGTAGTGCTGCCCAGACGAGTTCCGGTATGGCGCGTAGCACGTTGAGCGCGGCGCGCGTTGGTAGTCGCACCGCGTGGATGAGGCTGGTGGCTTGCCCCGATTGCGGTTGGCTGCTGGCGGGCAGCGCGAGCAATATGCCGACGAAGGCGGCGATGATGGTGCCGAGCAACGACATGGCGAAGGTTTCAAGCGTGCCTTTCCAGACCTTGGAAAAAAATGGCTGCGAAACATCCGGCGGAAAAAATTCGTTGATAAATCTGCCCATGCTGCTTACAGCATTTTCGGAGAAGAATTCGCCCCAAGCAAGATTCAAGCTCCAAAAACTTGCGCCAATCAGCACGAGCAAGGCCGCGATAAACCAGCACGCGCGACAGCGTGAATTAAATAGTGGCAAGGTAGATGGTGAGGTTTTCATCAGCCGATTTCTCGCCGTAATAAATAGCTAACGCGGTCAGCAAGGGCGACTAACAATATAAATACGAACAGCATCGTCGCGACTTCGCCGCCATTAAACATTTTCATCGAGTTATCAAGCTGCTGGCCTAAGCCGCCAGCGCCGACAAAGCCCAGTACGACTGATGAGCGTATCGCGCATTCCCAGCGGTAGATGGTATACGAGGTAATTTCGGCGGCATTTTGTGGCAATAGCCCGTAAAAAAACGCCTGTAATCGCGAAGCGCCATTGCGCATTAACGTGCTGCTGGCGTGTGCATCGCCGCTTTCGAGTATTTCGCCATAAACCTTGCCTAGCATGCCGCCGTAAGTCAGCGCGATAGCCAGTACACCTGCCGTCGGGCCTAGGCCAACCACGCGCACAAAAATCAGCGCCCACACCAGCTCTGGTACGCTGCGCAAAATAATGAGCAACACCTTCAGCGTTTGTCGAAACACAAAAGGCATGGTCGCCATGCGGCCGGTGAGGGCGGATATTGATAGTGCCCTTGTCGAAAGCAACGTAAGCGGTATCGCGAGTATCATCGCTAACGTCATGCCTGCGGTAGCGATGGCAATGGTGCGCCAAGTTTCTTTGGCTACCATGGTGACGAATTCACGATTCACGACGGGCGGAAAGAAATCACCCAAAAATTGTAAGGTTGATTTGCGCGACTGCGCGTCAAATAGTAGCCACGGTTTGAATTCAGTGGCGACAAAAAGTGGCCACATTAACACCAGCACAGCAGTGAACCAAAAAAGACGACCTAGCCATGCGGGGTCGCGCTGTGGTGCGGTAGTTACCATCGTTATCGACAATGCATCGCTACAGGCGTTACAGTTTCTATGACGGCATCGTCTACTATCGGTGCTGCACCGGTGAGCTCGGCCTCATGCTGCGCGTATAGCGCTTGCAGCTTCTCAGTCGTAACCTCTGCCGTGGGTAAATCAAACGCGACAATGCCATCACGAAGCCCAATCACGCGTGGAAATCTCGCGAGCGCGACTTCGACTTGATGCAGCGTTACTACCAAGCTGACATTGCGTTGAAGTGCTTCATTGAGCATGGTGTCCATCGCCTGTGTCGCGCGCGTCGGGTCGAGTGCGGAAAGTGGCTCATCAATGAGCCACATCGACGAAGGTGAAAGCAGCGCACGCGCTAAGCCAACACGTTGCCGCTCACCGCCTGAAAGTCGATCGACGCGGTCGAATATTTTTTCACTCAAATCAAATTTTGCCAATGCGGCATGTGCGCCCGCAATGTTTTTTGGATAAATCAGCGAGGCCATACTTTGGTAAAAACTCAGTGCTGGTAGCGACCCCGCTAATACGGCGGTGACGACACGTTGTCGAGGCGGCAGCGGTGGCACTTGCGGCGCCACATAAAGCCGCCCACGTAGCGTTTGTAATGCACGTCGCGATAATTGCCAAGGGTTTTGCCCGCCAAGCATTAACTCTCCACGCGTAGGCACCTGCGCGCATGAGAGCAGATTAAGCAGGGTGGTTTTACCCGCGCCAGAAGGGCCAATGATAGCCACTTGCTCGCCGGATTTAATGTGAATCGAGGCATCGATCAGCGCATCAGGTGCGCCCGCGCGCGCCATTGGATGGCGCGCGCTGATGCGGGTGGTGCTAATTTCCACTACAACAAGCCAGCGCTTTTAGCGGCGGCTTCAATGCCAGAGTAATTTTCTGCTTTGGTCGGGATATAGCGGGTGGCGCGATTGAGCTTTAATAATTCAGCGCCTTCGGCAGTAGCAGGGTCAATATCGAGCAGCGCTTTGGTGACTTTTGCACGCATGTCGGCAGGCATATCGGCATGCACGGCCCAGTTGTAATTAAAGTAGCCCGGTGTTGTGAAAAATACATCAACGGCTTTGGTATCGACTTTATTTTCAGCGACAAATTTTTTCCATACGGTGATGTCAAGTGCAGCCGCATCCACTTTGCCGCTCACCACAGAGGCAATGGTTGCATCGTGTGCGCCGGAGTAAGCGATGCGCTTGAAATCTTTTTCAGGATCAATTTTGGCTTCTAATAAAAAGCTACGCGGCATTAAATGGCCGGATGTTGATGAGGCGGAACCAAAAGAAACTTGTTTGCCTTTGAGGTCATCCAGTTTTTTGATGCCAGAATCTGTTTTGGTGATGAAGACTGATTGAAATTTGGTGTCTTCCACGCGTTGTGCGATTGGGATGACTTTGCCTTTGGAGCGAATGCTGGCTTGTACATAAGTAAAGCCGCCAAACCAAACCAAATCAACTTTTTTATTTACCATTGCTTCTACTGCAGCGGGGTAGTCGGTGACGGGGGTGAATTCGACTTTCATGCCGAGTTGTTTTTCTAAATATTGCGCAAGTGGGGTAAATTTGCGAACTTGTTCAGTAGCGGCTTCTTCAGGAATAGTGGTGACGCGAAAAACTTGTTGTGCCAGCGCGGATGAACCGAAAGCAACTAACGCGCAGGTCAGCAACGACTGAACTGTGCGTGAAGATGAAAAACTCAACATGATAAATCTCCAGAAAATTAAATTAATGAAACTATATGTGTAGAAACAACGTAAGGGCTATATTGAACTCTAAATCAACATAACAACAAACTCACAACATGACGCAAACCAACATTCGTATTATCAATCAATTACACATTGATACCGTTGCCGAACGTGCAAGATTAGTGGCAGGTTTACGTGCCGATAGTTCAACGCTAGAGCCAAAATACTTTTATGACGAACTAGGTTGTGCCTTGTACGGTGCTATTTGCCAATTGGATGAATATTATCCAACCCGTACAGAACGCGCTATTTTTCAAGCGCATCGTCAGGCGATGGCGAGCCACATCGGGCAAGGCGGCACATTTGTCGATTTAGGGGCGGGCGATTGTGAGAAAGCGCGCGGCTGGTTGCCCTATATTGCACCAAAGCGTTATGTGGCAGTAGATATTGCCGGGGCGGCGATTAAGTCTGCATTAAGTAATATGTCGCCAGATTTTCCGGCAACACAATGTTGTGGGCTCGTTACCGATTTTTCACAAACATTGTCACTGCCCGCTGAATTGCTGGTGGATAAAGTCACCTTGTTTTATCCGGGTTCGTCGATTGGTAATTTCACCCCCGCTTCTGCGGTACGTTTCTTAGCGCAAATGCATGCGATTACCGCACCCACCGGCGGCGGGCTACTCATTGGCGTAGATGCCAAAAAACCAAAAGCCATACTAGATGCCGCCTATGATGATGCGCTCGGCGTGACGGCTGCATTTAATTTGAACGCATTACGGCATATCAACCGCGTAATTGGCAGTGATTTTGATATTCACCAATGGCAACACGCGGGCTTTTACAATGAAGCCGAAGGTCGCATTGAGATGCACCTGCAAGCGTTGACCGCACAGTCAGTACAAATTGATGGCGTCGCCCGACACTTCGCAAAAGGCGAAAAAATCCACTCCGAAAACTCATACAAATATCATCGCGATGAATTTGCGGCACTTTTAAGTGAGGCGGGATTTAGCGAAATCGAATGCTGGAGCAATAGCGAGAATGCGTTTTGGGTGTTTTATGCAAAGTAGTGTAAAAAGTTAAACGTCGCCTATTGGCGTACACTTTAAAGACTTTATGCTTGAAAACGTCCGCCAATAGGCGACTTTTAATTTATTTCAAGGGTGAGCATACTCAATGTGTACGCCGAAGCACAGCGTTGCCACAAGCTCAAGTTTCATTTTGTAAAAACCGACCGATCAGTTCTCCCCTTTGAAAAAGGGAAGTTAGAGGGGATTGCGTGACGTGAAGTGCAACACAACGTTAGTGGCCGCTTTGCGAGGTTTGCAATTGACACCGCAATCCCTCCCACCCTCCCTTTTTCAAAGGGAGGAGCCGATCACAGGTTGAGTTCCAATTTGCAAAAAACACCGATCAGTTCTCCCCTTTGAAAAAGGGGAGTTAGAGGGGATTGCGTGACGTGAAGCGCAACACAACGTTAATGGCCGCTTTGCGAGATTTGCAATTCACACCGCAATCCCACCCACCCTCCCTTTTTCAAAGGAAGGAGCTGATCACAGGTCCAAGTTTCATTTCGCAAAAAACTCACCGATCAGTTCTCCCCTTTGAAAAAGGGGAGTTAGAGGGGATTGCATTACGTGAAGCGCAACACAATGTAGTGGCCGCTTTGCGAGATTTGCAATTCACACCGCAATCCCTCCCACCCTCCCTTTTTCAAAGGGAGGAGCCGATCACAGGTCCAAGTCTGCCCACTCGGTAATGACAACCGCATGGGCTTAATTAAGTTGCCCGCACTATTGGCGCAACAATGCTTTATTTGACGTCAAGCGTGCGTTTCAAAAACTGAATCGTTTTCTCCCACGCATCGGCCTGCGCACGCGCATTGCCTTCGGGTGTACCGCCACTTTTATTTGGCCCCGCATTGTATTGGGTGGTGGGTGAGTAGCCGTTGCCGGTTAAGTAATGTCCGGCGTCGGTGTAAATCAGGGAGAGCGTTTCACCTTTGGTTTTTGCGGATTTGACCGCTTCCACGCGTCGCTCGGCTAGGTTATGCGACATCATGCCGGAATTCCATACTTGATCTTCTTGCCCGCCGATAACCATGAGCGCGCCTTGATAGCGCTCAATCGGGATACGTGCAGCGGCGGCGCGCGCAGGATTGGCGGCACGGCCTTTATCTTGCGGGCGGCGAATGCGGACTTCATCGCCCGTTTGAAAGCCCATAAATTCTTGCCCAAAATCTTGATAGGGCGTGAAGGCAAATGGCTTACCGTTGAGCGCAAATGAGGATCGTGTATTAGGCGTAATGCCTTCGCCCCAGCCTTCCCAGACCACGTCCGTTGGCACCACGGCTACAACGGATTTCACCCATGCAAAGTTTGTCGCCGCGAGCAAAACATACTCTGCCCCTTTTGATACGCCATAAATTGCGATACGTTCGCCATCCACATCTGACCGAGTACGTAAATAATTACGTGCATCGTTGATGCGCTTGATGTCTATATCGACAAAATTCAATGGCAACTCAGGTACTTCTTGCTTCATGGTAGGCCATGATTTTGGTGAATAGTAGGGCAGTGACATGGCGGCAATGCCTTGGGAAGCGATGCGTTTGGTGGCGTCATTGACGCTCTCGTTACCGCCCTCAGAGCCGCCGAGTACGATGACGGCAGGGCGTTTCGTTTTAGGTTCATTCGGCACATTGGCGAAAATAGCGCCTGGAAATTTATCGAGTTTTTCGAGTGTCAATTGTGGTGCGTACTGGATAAATTCGATTGTGGCGGTCGTCACTGTTTTATCGGCAACACTAGCAACGAGATTAACCGTGCCCGTTTTGGCATCTTTCGCGGCCTCAGTTTTAGTCGGCATCATCGACCAAAAGAGTCCGCGAATGTCAGCACCTTTGTAGGTGCCTGAGCGAGCCATGGCGGGTGTTACGGCCAAGTCAATTTCCCCCAGCGCGTTCGCCACAAACACGGCTTCACTTCGATACATCAGACTTTTATCCGAGCCCCAGCTTTTCTGAGCGCGCTCGGCGACGATTTTTACACTGGCATTCGCTTCAAGCCCTTTAAGTTGTATCGTCATTTTTTCGCCCTGCAATACGGGGTTAGCGGGCGAAATATGAAATGTTTGCGCGTTTGTTGCACATGAAATGCACAGCATAAATAGGAAGGCTAAAAATTTTTTCATCGGTGCTCCTTGATGGAAGGTGAGGAAGGTGATTAAAAAAACGGATTCAGTGCGAAAATGATGCATAACTATATTTTCAACCTTGCCATAGTTGGGTAAAAAGCGACGAAATAGTCAAAATTTGGCGCGAGCTGCCCGTAATTTAGCGCGACACACAACACAATCTTTCAATTCAAATCAAGAGCCATCATGTCTGGAAGCACAATCGGAAAACTATTTACCGTCACCAATTTCGGCGAGTCGCATGGCCCAGCCATTGGCTGCGTGATTGACGGCTGTCCGCCGGGTATGGCGTTATCCATTGATGATATTCAGCCCGACCTTGATCGCCGTAAACCGGGTACGTCCCGCCATGTCACACAGCGCCGTGAAGATGATCGTGTGGAAATTTTATCCGGCGTGTATGAGGGCAAAACGACAGGCACGCCGATAGCGCTACTCATTCGCAATGAGGATCAAAAAAGTAAAGATTACGGCAACATTGCGGATGCTTTTCGTCCCGGTCATGCTGACTACACCTATTTGCAAAAATACGGCATACGCGATCACCGTGGCGGCGGTCGCTCATCAGCTAGACTCACTGCGCCGACAGTTGCTGCGGGCGCAGTGGCTAAAAAGTGGTTACACGAAAAATACGGCGTAGCGATACGCGGCTACTTAGCGCAACTTGGATCGAACAAAATACCGTTTGAGTCATTCGAGCATGTGGATAACAATCCCTTTTTCGCTGCGAACGTAACGATGATTGACGCACTTGAAGCCTATATGGACAAGCTGCGTAAATCCGGTGAGAGCTGCGGTGCCAGAATCAACGTGGTCGCGCGTGGCGTGCCGGTTGGCTGGGGTGCGCCTATTTACGACCGATTAGACGCGGCCATTGCCTACGCCATGATGGGCATTAACGCCGTAAAAGGGGTTGAAATCGGCGCTGGCTTTCATTCGATTGAGCAGCTCGGCACAGAGCATTCTGATGAAATGACGCCGAGCGGCTTTTTATCCAACAACGCTGGTGGTGTGCTTGGCGGTATTTCTACCGGGCAAGATGTGACGGTCTCAATTGCTATCAAGCCAACATCCTCCATACGCTTAGATCGGCAGACGATCAACAAAGCGGGGGATGCTGTCGTCATCAATACCCACGGCCGCCACGACCCGTGCGTCGGCATCCGTGCCACGCCGATTGCCGAGGCGTATTTGGCGCTGGTGTTGATTGACCAAGCGTTACTACATCGCGCACAGAATGCAGATGTGATGGTCAACACGCCGACAGTTGCAGCAGGTGTGACGGGCACAGTCAATACCAGAATTGATGATGCGAACCCGCATGAAGCATGAGACTTAAGGCTTGATTTTTTGACCGACATTAATTTCGGCAGGTAGTACGCAAAGAAAAATTCTGATGCAAATATCATCACCGATCATCGCGCTAAAACTTTAGTATCACGCGTAAGAGATGCGCTGTACCCATTGTTTCTCTCGCACCTCACCACCTCCAATCTGCATTTCATCCCCTTCGCACTCGCGTAAACCCGCCTCTGCGCAGATGCTCATTGCGCGTCCCTTTAACGCCCAAACAAGAAGGAAAACAACAATGGCAATGTCTCCACTCATGCTGGTTCATGTAGTTGCGGGTACGATTTCGGTGCTGGCTGGTGCTACGGCTTTGTTTGCGACTAAGGGCTCGAAAACACATCGAACGGCGGGTAATTTATTCTTTACTTTTATGCTGCTGATGGCGGCATCGGGTTCGATTATTGCCTGGCAAAAACCTTCGATGATTACTTTTTTAGCTGGTGTTTTTACGTTGTATTTGGTAGCAACTTCATGGGTGACCATTCGTCGGAGCGCCCCTAATATAGGGATTTTCGAGCTTATTGCACCGTTAGTGGCAATGGCGATTGGTGCGGCGGGTATTTGGTTTGGGTTGGAAGCCCTGCAGAGCGTGCCTGCGCTTAAAGATGGGTTTTCAGCAGAGCCTTATTTCTTTTTTGGTGGGCTTGCGTTGTTTGCTGCTGCGCTGGACATAAATTTACTGTTTCGACGTGGTGTGGCTGGGCGGCATCGCATTGCGCGCCATATTTGGCGCATGTGTTTTGCGCTTTACGTCGCCACGGGTTCACTCTTTACTGGGCCGGGTGCGCGGGCTTTCCCTGAAAGTATTCGTGATAGTTTTTTGTTATCGGTACCTGAAAATGTCGTGGCGCTGCTATTGGTGTTTTGGCTAGCGCGGGTATTGTTCACGAATTGGCTCATAAACGGGCGGAGCAAACTTAAAAATACATAGCAAAATTGTAGAGATGATCGTGAGTAAGCAGAAAGTTGCAGCAGTTTTAACAAGCGTAGACAATGCAACAATTGATGATGCAAACTTGCATAAAGCTTAATTTTCAGTCAGCCATTAAGCGCGGCAGGATGTAAGCGAAGATAAATCCAGTCGCAAAAATGGCGACTGAAAACCAATAAATGCCAAGTGAGATTTTTCTGGTTCGCGCACAGGTGGCGGCGAGCGCTGGGTCAGCGGGGCAGGGCAGCGATTTAGCGCGCCATTGCATCACGCCTGCTGCGGCGAGCATGATGCCTGCTGTGATAAACAGCGCGGTTTTGTGCTCTGTAAGCCAGATAAGCTGCGGAAAATTAGTGACTAGCCCGGCCAATGTTGCCCCTGCACCAATTGAGACCATCAGCGCCGGAAGCGCACAACAAATCAGCGTGCCGCCGCTCGTAAAGAGTGACAAAAACGACACCGCAGCATTTTGCTTTAATGCGCTATCGGCGTTATCGGTACTATCGGGTGATGTCATTTTTTTGACCGTGTTTATTTGCTATCTTTGATTTTTTTGGTCACAACATCAAATGCATCATCGCTACGGGCGATTGATTTCACGACATAGCCTGCGTCCGTGATCTCAGCTTTGATGGTGGCGTCAGGTATGTCTTTGCCATCTTTAAGCGACACGACAGCGATTTTTTTATCGAGGCTAACAAAGACTTTGTCGGTGGCAGCTTGCGCTTTCATTTTTTTCTCGACACCTTGCGCGCAAAACGCACAGACCAAGCCATCAAGGCCAATCTGGATAGTTTTTGGTGCGGCCAATGTGCTGGTGGCAAATAGGGAGGCAATAGTGGCGATGATAAGTTTGGTTTTCATGATGAGTTTCCTTTGGTTACGTGAATTGAATGAAGAATGGCGCTAGTTTAATAGTTAATCATCAACATAATTTGCGAGCGTCGGCCTTCAGTCATGCCGACTTCTAGCCAAATATTTTTCTTAAATAATCTGACAAACGCGCCGCCTTCTGTTTCGTCATTCAGTCCGCGCTTTTTTTTGACTTGGGCTACGAACCAAATCGCTAAATCTTCATAATCATGTGCATAGGGTGAAACACCGATTTGCATCATATCGGTACGATCCAGAAACGATGATGCTTGATGCGCATCAAATTTAACTGATGTATAAAATTGCCGCGTTTCATAATCGCCTTGTATTGTGGCGTGGCGGGTGTTTTCTGTGCGATTAATGGGCTGACTCATGTTAGCGACGGTCTGCCCAGGCTGTGCTGGCATTGAGGTAGGCGAAACAATTGTTTTCACGCGTCCCGCGCCAATCGTAGCAAAAACATTGGCCTGCGCATTGTGCATATTCCAGCGCTTGAGCAAAAAATTAGTATGAAAAATATTCGCCTCACGTCGAATACCATTTTCAGCAGAACGTGAAATAGATACCGTCGGGCCAAATGAAAACCAATACGTTGGCGCGTAATACAAGCTCGTTTCAAGCATATCGCTTTCGCGCTCATGCATGAATGTCCAGCTATCGGCGAAGGCGATAGGCTTGGCGTGAGCATAGGGCGGGATTGTCCATAGTATGCCAATCGCGATGCATAAAAAGGTAGCTTTTGATGTTAAAAATTTCATAAATACTCCGTAAGGCGGTATAGATATATAGAGATCACATCTTCTGCAACTTTAACGATGTGAGGCTTTAACTGCACGCAATGGCACAGACTACAACGCAAGGAGTGTCAAATACGCAAATTGGCGTGTTTGAGGTGTACTGAAAAATTAGGCTCAGTGGTGACGCGACTGAAATAGGGAATGACGCGATGTTTCACGACGGTTGGTGGTAAAACTACAATGGCATACGCAGGCAAAAAAGCAGGAATTTCCGCATTTCCCGTGGCGGCGATATTTTTATTATCGTTGTCACAGTGGTTTTTACATAGCGCCGATCGTGGCTCAGGTGATAGCGGGCATGGACAATCATCATCAACACTCACCGTTAATTGATTAGCGAGTGTTGGGCATGTATGCATCGCCACCACAAGCTGCGAAAACAGCATGGTGCTTGCCGTCACAAGCGCGAAGATGATTTGTGTAATGCGGTTCATAAATACCTTGATGTCAAAATCCGAAAATAGTTCATATTGTTATTGCAGAAACCATGAGGTAAATAGACTTATTATCTCTTTACGACGATTAATCCACTTATAAAAATGACCATTAATAATATTCGCTTTGATAAATTTTATCGCTACACCGAATTTTCCGACATCTTGCACGACTATGTACGCCGTTACCCAACATTACTCAGTATAGAATCAATTGGCAAAAGCCAAGAAGGACGGGATATTTGGGTCATTTCTGCTTCAAACTCAGCCACTGGAGCGGCGTCTGATAAACCAGCGTATTGGGTGGATGCGAATATTCATTCGAGTGAATTAGCTGGTGGTACGGCCGCACTTTACTTCCTAAACAAGTTGGTTACTGAGTACGGCAAGCGTGACGACATTACACGCTGCTTGGATACGCGCACCATCTATATTTGCCCGCGTATCAATCCTGATGGCGCCGAGTGGGCGATGCAAGACACGCCAAAAGTTATTCGTTCTTCTACCCGCACTTACCCGTTTGATGAAGTCGCCATTGATGGCTTGGACATCGAAGATATAGATGGTGATGGCCGAATACTCTCGATGCGCATACCAGACGCGAATGGCAATTGGAAATGTCATCCAACAGAGCCGCGTTTGATGATCGCGCGTGAGCCAGATGAATACGGCGGCAACTACTACCGCCTCATGCCTGAAGGCAAATTAACCAATTACGATGGCTATACGGTAAAGGTGAATAAGGATAAGCAGGGACTCGACCTAAATCGCAATTTTCCGGCTGGTTGGCGGCAGGAGTTTGAGCAATTAGGCGCAGGGCCATATCCGACGTCAGAGCCGGAAGTACGCGCCGTTGTGCACTTCATCACGCATCACAATAATATTTGTGGTGGACTCACGTTTCATACATGGAGCGGTGTGTTGCTCAGACCATTTTCGATGTCGCCAGATGAAGATATGGCGGCTGAAGATTTATGGGCATACAAAAAACAGGGCGAGAAGGGTGAAAAAATTACCGGCTATCCGGCTATTAGTGTTTATCACGAGTTCCGTTATCACCCAAAGGATGTCATTAGTGGCACCTTTGATTGGATTTATGAACATTTAGGGCTTTACGAATGGACGGTTGAAATTTGGTGTCCGATGCGTGAAGCAGGTATTACAAATTACAAATACATTGATTGGTTTCGCGACCATCCGGTTGAGGATGATCTGAAAATGCTCGCATGGGCCGACAAAGAGTGTGACGGTAAAGGCTATATTGATTGGTACAATTTTCAACATCCGCAGCTAGGCGCCGTTGAAATCGGCGGCTGGAATAAGCTTTACTCCTTCCGTAACCCACCACCACATTTGCTGGAACGTGAAGTCGCAAAATTTCCGGATTGGTTAATTCACAATGCGATGTTGTCACCAAAGCTCGATATTGTTGACCTCAAGGCAGAAAAAATTGCGGACAACGTTTATCGCGTTATCTTGGTTGTACAAAACACGGGCTACTTGCCAAGCTATGTTTCCAAACGTGCGCTTGCACGGGGTCAATCACGCGGTGTTATTACGGAAATCACGTTGCCAACGGACGCTAAATTACGTTCAGGCAAATCACGTTTGTCCCTTGGTGAGTTAGAAGGCCGCGCCTATAAGCACACCCTGATGAGCTTTTGGACGGATACTTCCCCGACATCTGATCGTGCAATCACGGAATGGATTGTGGAAGGCGCGGGTGAGATATCAATCACCGTTCAACATGAAAAAGCGGGCACTGTACGCGCAAAAGTAATGCTCACATGAAATCTAGAGCGCTAACCACCGAAAAAAAGCGCCGCCAATTTTTACAAGCCAGCAGTGCTGTAACACTTGCGGCTTTGTTTGGAGAACACACCGTGGCAACTGCGGCTATTTCAACACCAGCACCTAAATTAAATATTACCGAAACCAGCGTCGCGGCATTACAAGCGGCAATGAAAACAGGCAGCACGACTTCTCTTGCATTAACCCGCGGCTACTTGGCGCGTATAAAGGCGCTGGATAAAAATGGACCGCGCATCAATGCGGTAATAGAGATAAATCCTGATGCGTTAGAGATCGCGCGTTCGTTAGACCGTGAGCGCGCGGCCGGAAAAGTGCGTGGACTATTGCACGGCATACCAATACTTATCAAAGACAATATTGCTACCAAAGACAAGATGCAAACCACTGCAGGCTCTATGGCTCTCATGGGGGCTAAAGCGCCGCGAGACGCGTTTATTGTGACTAAGCTGCGTGAAGCCGGTGCGGTGATTATCGGCAAAACAAATTTGTCGGAATGGGCTAATTTTCGTTCAACCCGTTCAACATCTGGCTGGAGTGCTCGCGGCGGGCTGACCAAAAACCCGCATGTGCTTGACCGAAATACCAGTGGCTCCAGCGCTGGCTCAGGTGCGGCAATGGCGGCGGGATTTGCAGCATTGACGGTTGGTACGGAAACCGATGGCTCTATCGTTTCACCCGCAAATGCAAACGGTATTGTTGGCTTAAAACCGACGCTAGGTTTAGTCAGTCGCGATGGCATTGTGCCCATTGCGCACTCGCAAGACACCGCCGGCCCGATGACGCAAAATGTAGCAGATGCCGCAGCACTGCTCAACGCAATGGCCGCCACTGACAGCCGTGATAGCGCAACCCCTGACGCTAATCGTAATCGCGTTGACTACACCGTACATCTTAAAAAAGATGGCCTCAAGGGTAAGCGCCTTGGCATTATCCGCAGTCAATTTGGTGGGCGAAATGATTTGGCCTCTGCTGTGATTGAGGCATCGCTGGCGATTTTGCGTGCTGAAGGTGCAACGCTCATCGAGCTTACCGAATTACCAAACGCGAATAAATATGGTGCGAGCGAATATGAAGTGCTGCTCACCGAATTCAAAGCCGATATGGCCGCTTATTTACAAGAATTCGCGCCAAATTTAGCGATTAAATCATTGGCAGACATCATCGCCTACAACGAAAAAAATCGTGATGACGCCATGCCCTATTTCGCCCAAGAGCACATGATTCGTGCCAACGCCAAGGGTGACTTAACCAGCAAAGAATATCTGGAGGCACTCGCCAACAATCACAAATTTTCACGCGCGGAGGGCATAGATCGTGCATTAAAAGACAATAATTTAGATGCACTCGTTGCCCCCACTGGTAGCCCCGCATGGCTCACAGATTTCGTGCGTGGGGATAATAGTGGCGGTGGATTTTCTTCCCCCGCTGCGGTAGCAGGATACCCACATATCACCGTGCCTGCTGGCTTCGTGACTGCGCTACCTTGCGGTATTTCATTCGTAGGTACGGCGTGGAGTGAGCCGACATTATTTGAAATCGCCTATGCGTTTGAGCAGGCGAGTCTGACCACTAAGCACCGTAGGCGTGCGCCGAAATTTTTGAAGACCGTTGCGTTGCCTGCTGCTTTTTGAGGGAGGAAAGCGAATTGCACAAAAGAGGACTCGGTCTAACACTATTCGGTTTGGTCAAAAACCACCCTTCGTTCACCCAATAAAAAAGCCACCTTGCGGCGGCTTTATTTATTTGGTGCCCGAAAGAGGACTCGAACCTCCACACCGTTGCCGGCGCTAGGACCTGAACCTAGTGCGTCTACCAATTCCGCCATCCGGGCATATCTGGTCATCTAGTCAAAGCGATTCAGGCATTACTCGCCATGTGCGGAAAAACTTCAAGCTCAGTCAGTTACCGCGTAAAATGAGAGAGAATATTAGCCAAAAGTGACTCAATTGTCCACATACAAACCCAAAACAACTAAAGCCCAACAAAAACGCAACGCTCTCGCCGTGGTGGCGAATGCGCCGAGCAAAGTCTCTGCCAAGCCGCCCGCGTTAGTCACTGCAAAGCCATCTCGTTCGCGTGACCCGCAGGCCAGCCGCGAGGCAGAGAAGTACGAAAACCCCATTCCGTCGCGTGAATTAATACTAGAAGTGCTCACCCAAACGGGTGTGCCGATGATGGAAGCTGAAATTGCGGCGGCGCTTGAAATTGGTGAAGCCGAGGCCGATGGTTTTACGCGCCGCTTGAACGCAATGGAGCGTGATGGCCAAGTCATGCGCGGTCGTCGTGGCGCGATTGGCTTGTCGGAAAAGATGAATTTGATTGCAGGCCGGGTACAAGGCCACGCCGATGGATTCGGTTTTTTGGTGCCTGACGATAAATCAGAGGATTTATTTTTAGGCCCGAAGCAAATGCATAAGGTGCTTGATGGTGATCGGGCGCTGGTACGTGAAACTGGTGTGGATCGACGTGGCCGCCGTGAAGGCGCCATCATTGAAGTGCTTGAGCATAAAAATTCACGCGTGGTGGGCCGGTTGTTTGAAGAGCACGGCGTGTTATTTGTCGTGGCTGAAAATAAACGTATCAGCCAAGATATTTTGGTCGAGCCTGGTTACACAATGAATGCTGTGCCTGGCCAAGTGGTGATGGTGGATCTGGTGGCGCAACCGTCAAAAAATTCTGAGCCAATTGCGCGTGTGACCGAAGTGCTTGGTAACTACGCTGACCCTGGCATGGAAATCGAAATTGCGTTGCGTAAACATGATCTGCCACATGAGTGGTCAGATCAAATTTTGGCACTTGAAAAAAAGATGCCGAAAAAAGTTACGGCCAAAGAATGTGAAGGACGTAAAGACCTGCGTAACTTAGCGTTTGTTACTATTGATGGCGAAACCGCAAAAGATTTTGACGACGCGGTCTATGCCGAAAAACAAGGTAAGGGCTACAAGTTGTTTGTCGCCATTGCGGACGTCTCGCATTATGTGAAGCAGGGCGATGCGTTTGACCGCGAGGCGCGTTTGCGCGGCAACTCGGTGTATTTTCCGCGTCGGGTGATTCCGATGTTGCCTGAGGCGCTGTCGAATGAAATGTGCTCGCTCAAGCCGCAAGTAGATCGCCTCGCACTGGTGTGCGAGATGCAAATTTCGGCGACTGGCGAAGTTAAGCGTTATGACTTTTTTGAGGCGGTTTTTCATTCACAAGCTAGGCTGACTTACACCATTGTTTCCAAAGCCATTTTTGAAAATGACGCCAATCACGGCATTGATAAAAAGCTATTGCCGCATTTGCAAAATCTAAACGAAGTCTTTCAGTTATTGCTTGCGTCACGGCATAAGCGTGGCGCAATTGATTTTGAATCCGCTGAAACCGAAATGCGCTTCACCGATGATGGCAAAATTTCCGAAATCGTACCGTCAAAACGTAACGAAGCGCATAAGCTTATCGAAGAATGTATGTTGGCGGCTAACGTATCAACCGCAAATTTTTTAATTGAGCATGAACATGAAGCGCTATATCGTATTCATGAAGGCCCGAATGAAGATAAGCTCGCCCAAGTGCGCGCGATGCTAAAAGATTTTGGTTTATCACTCGGCGGTGGCAAAGACCCACTGCCGCGCGATTACGCGGAATTATTGGTAAAAATTAAAGGCCGCATTGACGAGCCATTGCTTAATACGGTGCTGCTGCGTTCACTTCGCCAAGCGGTGTATTCGCCTGACAATGCGGGACATTTTGGGCTAGCTTATGATGCCTATACGCATTTCACTTCGCCGATTCGGCGCTACCCTGATTTGCTCGTACACCGCGCGATTAAAGCAATTTTGCACAACGATGTGTATGACCCAAAAGAGCCGTGGGATGTGATTGGTCAAACCTGCTCGATGACCGAGCGACGTGCGGACGACGCCACGCGTGATGTGGTGGCGTGGCTCAAGTGCTACTACATGAAAGATCGCATCGGCGAGACATTTGCGGGTACGATTTCTTCAGTCACCAGCTTTGGTATTTTTGTCGCACTTGATGAAGTTTATGTTGAGGGTCTCGTGCATATTTCCGAACTCGGCACGGATTATTTCAAGTACGACGCTGAACGTCATCAGATTATTGGTGAGCGAACGCGTAAGAAATTCCAATTAGCTGATCGCGTCAATATCAAAGTCGTGCGAGTCGATATTGAGACGTCCAAAATTGATTTCATGCTAGCAGGTGAGGGCGTTGGGCAAGGCGCGGGGCGGAGTAATAAGCGCGTAGTTGATCCTAAAGAAGCGGCAGCATTAGCGGCACCGCCGTGGCAGCCCAATCAACCTCCAAAGCAGCCAAAAGTCGCCACTATTTTGCAAACAGGCAAAAAAAGTCCAACAGCCGTGGTGCTGCAATCTGCGCCACGACATGTCGCGCCTAAAATAGCGCCTAAAGAGGCCACACCTGTACCATCCATCAAAACTGAAAAAGTGGTGATGACGGTCTCCAGCGCTAATCCGCCAACGACGCCGATGTTAGGACTTGATGCCGCTAATATTGCAAAGTCAAAAGCATCAAAATCAAAAGTGGTGAGCAAAGCAACCGTAATTGCCAGCAAACCTCGCGCTAAAGCCCCACCAAAGGCAAAGAAAAAATGAAACCCCAAGTCTTATTCGGCTTTCACGCCGTCGCCTCACGCCTAAAAGCCCGCGCCGAAACTGTCGAAGAATTATTTATTAGCGCTACCCGTGAAGAGCGCCATGATTCGCGTATGGACAAGATCGTTGCGACTGCTAAAGCGGCAAATATTCGTATTCTTGCCGTGGATAACAAACGACTTGACGGCATGACGGGCAATGCGCGACATCAAGGTGTGGTGGCAATGGCGCGGCCATTTCAGCTTCCCCAATTTGTCGATGATGTGTTGGAAAATATCGAAGGCGCGCCGCTATTGTTGGTACTCGATGGTGTCACCGACCCGCACAATTTGGGCGCATGTTTACGTGTGGCAGATGCGGCTGGCGCACATGCCGTCATTGCGCCGAAAGATCGTAGTGTGGGGCTCAATGCTACTGTGATGAAAGTCGCCTCAGGTGCAGGCGAGACCGTGCCCTATATCACCGTGACTAACCTTGCACGCACCTTGCGTGAGCTCAAAGAACGCGATATTTGGATAGCAGGAGCGGATGAGTCAGGTGAAAAAACGCTCTATGAATCTAAACTCGACGGCGCACTGGCGCTGGTACTCGGTGCAGAAGGCGAAGGCTTACGCCGCTTAACACGCGAGACATGCGATGCGATTATCAATATTCCGATGCTAGGCTCAGTGGAAAGCTTGAATGTATCAGTGGCTTCAGGCGTGTGTTTATTTGAGGCGCGTCGGCAGCGGGGTTAGTATTTTGTGAAACTCGCCTATTGGCGGGTATTTCAAGATAAAAATGGCTGAAAGCACCTGTCAATAGGCGAGTTTTGGCTTTAGATCGCCACTCATAACCATGGTTTGCAATCTGGCAAGCGCTCAAAACAATCGCGTACACTGTAACTGCATTCCCTTGCTGAAAATACCACGCACCAAGTTGAGGTTATTCTGAAATCTAATAGTCGCGACGAGTATTTTAAAAATATTCGTCGTTAACCCATTAAATACCCATGTTGGCGGTGGCCTGCGCGGCAACGTTGCCTGCGGCAGCGGCAAGGATGGCTTGACCAACGGTCAAGCCAGCTTCTCCACCCAGATAGGTTGACACCACCACCGTCACCGCAATGGCCACAATCGCCACAATGACCTGCCCAAAGCCGCCACAGCGCCCACTGTCTGGACTCGGCGGTGGTGGAGCGGGTACGGTCGGGGTGATGTCGCCGATGATTCTGCTCGGGTCATACGGGGCAAAGGTGGAAGCGTTGTTGTTGATGTTGGTGACGCGGTTGGGGATGGTGAGCGTCATGCCTTCGGTGATGCTGTCAGGGCTGCCCAAGGCGTTGGCCTCTGCAATCAAGTACCAAAGACTGCTATCTCCCCACACTGAGCGAGCAATCGAGATTAAGGTGTCGCCTCGCATGACGGTGTAGTTGCTCGGCGCAGCAGACGGGTAGTTGGCGTCGATTTGTCGGTAGGCGGCGTTGAAGTTCGAGACTTGTTCAAGCAGGTTGTTGCCGGTCTCGCCCATGACTTCGTTATTGGCAATCAAGACGCGGGTGACTTCGTTGTTGTAGCCGGTCTGGCTGATTTGGCCATTGAGGATGTTGCCGTTGACGGCGTTGGTGGCAGCACCATTGGTGTTGCGCGGTAGCTGTCCTAGGGTGTAGGTGCCCGTTTGGTTGTTGTTCGGGTTGGCAATAAGGGGGGCGGCTTGTTGGGTGGCCTTTTCTAATACGCGGCCATTGGCGTCGTTGATGAAGGTGCGCACCGCACTGCCAGGGTTCGCGCGATAACCATCTGCATTCGTGCCGGGCTGCGTGCCGGAATCAATAGCGATTAAGTGGTGATTCAGGTCGTAGTCGTGCCGGGCTGTGTGCCAGAGTCAATAGCGATTAAGTGGTGATTCAGGTCGTAGTATTGTTTGTGGATGTAATAAATTCGTCGCCAATGCTTTTGATTGCCCTAAAATGAAGCTCATCAAAATCAATCGCTCAGAGTCACTAGATGTCTACAACGAAAAAAACACCATCTGCTGTCGCAATGCCAACATTGCGCATTGAGAGCAATATCCTGTTGATTCGGGGGCAAAGACTGATGATTGATGCCGATTTAGCAACGCTATACGGCGTGACCACAAAGCGCCTCAACGAACAAGTCAAACGCAACGCGGCTCGTTTTCCTGCCGATTTTATGTTCACGCTAACCGCAGCGGAAAAAGCGGAGGTGGTCGCAAATTGCGACCACCTCCGTCAACTGAAATTTTCTAGGACTTTACCGTTCGCGTTTACTGAGCACGGCGCAATACAGGCCGCTAATGTGTTGGCTTCGCCGCAGGCTATCGACATGGGCGTCTATGTTGTACGTGCGTTTGTGCGACTCAGGGAAATGGTGGTATCGAATAAAGAGTTAGCGCTGCGCTTAGACGAATTGGAAACTAAAGCGGCACTGATCGATCTGACGCATGATGTGTTTTCGAGGAATACGCGCGCGCAGCTCAAGCAAGTCGTTGACGCAATACGCGAGCTGACGCAGCCTGCCAAGCCCAGTCCGAAGCGTCCGATTGGTTTTGTAGTGCCAGAGGAAAAGAAAAAATAGTTTGTGTTTGGCGATTTATTAAACTCGCCGATTAGCGGGCAGTTTGAAGCATTTATGCTGTGAACGGCAGGTAGATACTAGTGGTTTAAGTTTTACTGAATACACGCGTGCCAGCGGCTGTCGGCTTGGCGGTGACAGCCGCTGGTTGCGGTTGATGCTTTTTTGTTGGTTTGTTAAAGAGCGGTAGGGCTTGATGTTTGTTGAGGCGTGCAGCCTAGCTAGACCCCGCTGGCGAGGTGAATCTGTTATTCACATGGACGGGCCAGCAACATGGTAACTTTGATTCTTAAATTGCTTTGACTAAGGATGCATTTGAAATCCCAATTTTTTTAAGCAATTGAAGAGCAGTTTCCGACACCGCCAGACCAAGATCAGATGTCATGCCGAAGTCATGAATGTGATGCACACCATCAATTTTTAGCCATAAAAAATTGGGTAGCTCGCGATTTGGATAAAGTTCATTGAATTGCTCAGAAGCGGTAATTTCAACATCACCAAAAGTTATCCCTGTCAACTTGGCTTGTTCAATTTCTTTAGCTAATCGCTCCGTGACAATAAAACACGGGGTGCTTTCTAAGAGTTCATCTCCAAGCCAGCCCTCAAAATGATAATGCAGCTTATGCACTACGGTTGGTTTTCCAGCGATCCGAGTGAAGACAGTATTTTTGCCCCATCCTCCTGCCACCTCTGGCTCTACAAGATAGTAATTCATTAATTTCCTCCAACAGGCGGTTTGAATTGAATTCCATATTTTGCGTCAATTTCAGTCGCTTTCTGAAGCAAGTCCGCTTTTGTGGGCACTGCACCTCTCGACTCAAAAGATGCGTAAAAACGATTCATCTCGACTCTTATCTTACTCAAATGTACATCTGAGTTGATTTGAAGCGGTATGCCTCGTAAATTCTCCAGTGAATGAATTTCAGCCTCTGTAACTACACCAGGAAATCTATCAAGAACCTGCTGTTCAACCGCATGATGAACTACAACACGCCCTTTCAGCTCGGGATTGGCTGCAAAGAATGTTTCGCGGTATTGGTTTGAGATGGCATTGCCAAATGTTGCCTGATTAGAAACCCTCACCTGCCCCGAAACCGGATCAATCTCACCAACCCTGAAACCAACCGCACCATGCTGACCGAATGCCGAATTGTTACCAACATCGTCAATACTAAAACCGTAGCGATTGCCATACTTAGCAAGTGCCCCACCACCGAACACATTCGCCCCAATCGACACCAACTGTTGCCCATCATTGCTATACGCAAACAACGGATCAATCTGCGCCCCCTGTGTGGCGCGGAAGCCGTCGAATGTGCCTGCCTTTACCCCTAATAATTCAGCCACTTGCGTGTAGCCATCAAGGACTGTCTTCATGCCACCCACGGCTGCGTTCGCCAACTCCGGCCCAAAGTTGACCACGCTCTTGCCCGCACCAATAAAGCCGTTGCTCGGATTAACCGCAAGGTCGCGCAATCCACTGGCCGTGAAGAAGGCCGCTCGATTGACCGTGCCTGCCAACCCTGCACCAACGTAGCCCACGAAGCTGCCACTTTGCACCGCACGCTCTTGCGCATCACGGTAGTAGTCAATGCCTACTTGGCGTGCCACATCGAGCGCGTCCGACCCTGACATCGGTTGTGGTGTGGACGACGCGAATACACCCATCTCGGTGGCACTGCCACTGCTGGTGATGACGTTGATGTTGAGCGTGCCGTTCTCGTCATAAAACGATGTGCCCTGACCCATCATAGCGTTGACGCTGAATGGTTCAGGGCTGCTGAGGAAACTTCCCCCAGATGCGGGAAAGGCGTCGGCTAGGCTGTTGTAAGCCGGCGAGGCGGCGACATCGGCATTGAAGGCGCGACCTGTGGCCTCCGCTCTAGCGGTGGCAAGTCGTTGCTTGAGATCGCTGATACGATTGTTGGCAGCCGTCAGGTCGTCTTGCAGCGCGTTACGTGCGATAGCCCCGCTTGTGGAAATGCGTAATCGATCACTTTCTCCATCACCGCTATACCGATCATCATCATAATCTGCACCCCCCATGATGTCACGCTCCACTTGGCGGCGATAGCTCGCGGCAAAGTCGTCTTGATTTGGGTCGTTGAAATCATATTCGCGTGTACCACCGCTGCCATAGCTGCCATAGCCACCGCCGCCATAACTACCAAACCCCGCGCTATTGCTTGTGTTTGACGTGATCGGCCGATCCCCACCAACACCATCCAAGCCGTTGTTACCGTAGGCTTGTATCGCTAACCCACGCGCCGCATCTAACGCCGCCTGCTGTTGCCCAGCGGCAATACTCGATCCGATGCTATACCCAATGTTATTGGCCAAGGCGTTCCCAAAGGCATCTGTCGCTATCCGACTGTAGTCAAGCTTGCCACCCGTAAAACAAAAAAGGTTCCAGGGTCGTGTTTTTGGTGTTTTTGGCAGCAGATAAGCAATATTTCCCCAAATGCGCCTATTAGCGGGCATTTTCAGGCATTATTACTTGAAGATACCCGCCAATAGGCGAGTTTTAATACTTTAAATCTGTCCGCACGGCCCAACGTAATCTAGCCGACGAAGACCTAGGATTACTGCGTTGCTCATCTGGCGAGGGGCGGATTGGCTCTATGGCCACACTTGAAAAAAGCCCTGCATCTTTATATTGTTGAAACGCTTTTTCAATACGCAAATCTTCGCCAGAATGAAATGACAACAGCGCCACGCGTCCATGCGGTTTTAGGCATTGGGGCAGGGCGGCTAGAAAGCGATCGAGCACGCCGAATTCTTGGTTGATTTCAATTCTTAGCGCCATGAAAGTACGCGCGAGTGTTTTTTTATGGTCGTTTTTATCGGGAAAGTCTTTTAGCGTGGTGCGTATATTGAGCGCCAATTGTTTGGTGGTGGTGATTGGCGTGGCGCTTTGCTTGATGCCGTAGGCGATGCGCGCAGCGTGCGGCTCATCGGCGTAGCTTGTCAATAATTGGGTGAGTTCTTGCGCGTTTAGGCGAGTGAGCAAGGTTGAGGCAGGCTCACCACGCAATGGGTTCAGACGTAAATCAAGCGGGCCATCGTGCTTGAATGAAAAGCCGCGCTCTGGGTTATCAAGCTGCATTGATGACACACCTAAGTCAGCCAAGATGACATCAAAGCCACCATTGGTTTCATGCAGTAGTTGAGCGATGTCTGCAAAATTTAGTTCGCGCACAATCAGTTCATCTGCGCTAAAACCAAGTGCGCGTAATCTCGCCTCGGTGCGAGGACGCTCGACGCTATCGACGTCTGTTGCAAAAAGTTTGCCGCCGGGAAGTAGTCGCGGCAAGATGGTTTGGCTATGACCGCCAAAGCCGAATGTTGCGTCGAGCGCCGTTTCGCCAGGCTGGGGATTTAGTATTTGCAGTATTTCATCGACACAAATAGGTCGATGCGTACCTGCGGGTGTTTGGCCACGCGCGATGACTTTTTCAACATCCGCCGCGTATTGCTGATGATTGTGTTCTTTGTATTTTTCATGAAATTTACGCGGGTGCGTGCCGCGATAGCGCTTGCGGCGGACATGGACGGGTGGTGTTTCGGTTGTCATTTAGTGATTAAACAATTGGTGTGTGTAAATAATGTGAAACACTATTATTGGCGGCTAGTTTGACGACATATTGCTTGAAACTGCCCGCCAGTATTGGTTTTTTAATTTAAGTTAATTGCCGTATGAGTCGGTATTCATTTCTGTTTTCAGGTGATTCGTCGCATTATGCCCAGCATACGCACATTTTGATACACAGCTTTTTCGATAAGCCCGTTAGAATGCATTACTCAATTTTAAGAGGTCAATTATGTCCACTGCAATGTGTATTGCCAATCAATCAATATCTGCCCGCGCGGTATTTGCCGCGGCGTTTATCAGTCTATTTGTCGCCGCCAATGTGTTTGCACAAAAGGTGTCGGTACCGGTGGCAAAGCCAGCAGTTGCGAGCAGCAAGGCAGCCGCTGTAAAAATTGTTGCACCTGAAAAAGTGACCTCAGTCGAAGGCATTACCGAATACCGTTTACCAAATGGCTTAAAAATATTGCTCTATCCCGATCAATCAAAGCCAACCGTGACGGTCAACATTACTTATTTGGTTGGCTCACGCCATGAAAATTATGGTGAAACAGGCATGGCGCATTTGCTTGAGCATTTGGTGTTTAAAGGCACACCAAAAAACCCAGACATTGATAAAAATTTTAACAAACGCGGCATGCGTTTTAACGGCACAACTTGGCTAGATCGCACTAATTACTATCAACTTTTCCAAGCTAACGAGGACAACCTTGAGTGGGCGATTCAGATGGAAGCGGATCGTATGATCAACTCTTTCATTGCCAAAAAAGATTTGGATTCTGAAATGACGGTGGTACGTAATGAATATGAGTCGGGTGAAAACCAGCCCTTTAGTGTACTGATTAAGCGGCTACAAAGTGTGACCTATGATTGGCACAATTACGGTAACTCCACCATCGGTAATCGTAGCGATATTGAGAACGTAAAAATCGAAAATTTGCAGGCTTTTTATCGCAAATACTATCAACCAGATAACGCGGTGTTGTTAGTTGCAGGCAAGTTTGACGAAGCAAAAACGCTCGCCATGATTGGTAAATATTTTTCTGTCATCCCTAAGCCTACGCGCGTGCTACCAACGCTTTGGACAGTCGAGCCCATACAGGACGGCGAGCGCCAAGTCTTTGTGCGTCGCAAGGGTGACATTCAAATCGTTGCTTTGGGTTATAAATTACCATCGAGTTTGCATCCTGATAATGACGCGGTTGATTTTATTAATTATGTATTGACGGATTCGCCAACGGGCCGTTTACACAAGGCGTTGGTAGAGACGGGTAAAGCCGCACAGATTGTGGGCTTTCCGCTGCCAGGCAAAGATGGCCTATTGCACATCATTGGTGCGGTGGTCAAAAAAGGTGAGGCCATTGAGCCAGTACAAGCAGAGCTGATTAAAGTCATTGAACAGTTCAGCAAAAATCCACCAAGCATGGATGAAATGGAGCGTGTGCGTAAGAGCACAGCCAATAGCGCCGAGCGCACCATGAATAATCATGAAAATATTGGTGTTCAGCTATCTGAATATATTGCTCTAGGTGATTGGCGTTTATTTTTCAAAGAGCGCGATGACGCGGCTAAAACATCTATTGCGCAAGTTGTTGCCACGGCGGAGAAGTACTATCGCCGCGACAATCGTGTGGTCGCCTTATTCCAGCCTGAAGATACGCCGCAGCGTGCTGAGATTCCAGTAGCTCCTGCCATTGCGGATGTAATGAAGGATTTCAAAGGCAAAGATGTTGTGCAAACTGCGGAAGCGTTTGACCCATCGAATGTCAATATTGATAAGCGCACCAAAACGGTTGATATTGGCGGCATCAAGGTCTCAATGTTGAGTAAGAAAAATCGCGGTGAGCAGGTAAATTTCAGCGTGAGATTTCGCAGTGGCGATGAAAAATCGTTGTTTGGCTTGGCTTCAGTGGGTTCGATGACGGGTGCAATGCTTTCACGCGGTACGACTAAATTTAGCCGTGCGCAATTGGCAGATGAATTAGACAAGCTTAAGATCTCTGGCGGCGTTAACGGGTTGTCGGCTAGCGGTCAAACCACGAAGCCCAATCTGGCGGCGGCAATTAAACTCGCTGCGCACGTAATGCGTGAACCGATATTTCCAGAGAGCGAATTTGAGCAGCTAAAAAAGCAAACCCTTACTGGGCTTGAATCTCAGAAGAGTGATCCACAAGCATTAGCAGGTGTGGCATTAGGTCAGCTGTTTAACATTTTTCCAAAAGGTGATCTACGCCATTCACGCTCAATTGCCGAATCTGAAGCGGATACTAAAGCTGTCACCATCGAGCAAGTACGCGCTTATCATAAACAGTTCTATGCGGCTACCAAAGGCGAGATTGCGATTGTTGGTGATTTCGACGAAGCAGAAATGTTGAAGACCATCAAAGAGGCTTTTGGTGATTGGAAAGGTGGCGTGACGTATGTGCGATTCTCTAGCCCGTATAAAGATATTGCACCGACTACACGTGCCATTGAGACGCCAGATAAAGAAAACGCAGTATTTATAGCGCGTACAAATATCAATATGCAAGATACCGACGCCGACTATGCAGCACTGGTGATTGCGAATTACATCATGGGCGGTGGAGCGGGTTTTGATTCACGCTTAGTAGCACGCATACGCGTGAAAGATGGCTTAAGCTATGGTGCTGGCTCCCAGTTGTCAGTCGGTGCAACAGATCGCGGCGCGTCATGGCTCGGCTTTGCGATATCTGCGCCGCAAAATGTTGAAAAAGTTGAAGCCGCATTTAAAGATGAAGTGGCTAAAGCGATTAAAGATGGATTTACCGTAGCTGAAGTGGTAGCGGCCAAGTCAGGCATTTTGCAGCAGCGCTTGCAAGGTCGCGCCCAAGATGGCGGCTTGGCTGCTGGGCTGGCGAGTAACCTCTACCTTGGTCGCACCTATGCGTGGAGCGCTGCACTTGAGGCCAAGATGGAAGCATTAAAGGCAGATGAAGTCTCTGCGGCATTTAAAAAGCATATTGACCCTGCAAAGATAACTTTTGTGAAAGCAGGTGACTTTGCTAAAGTCGCAAAAATGGCTGCAGCTGGGGAAGTCAAAAAATAGCAGCCTAAGTGTTGATTGTTTTTAATTCGTAGATTGAGATTGAGAGTTTGAAATCGTAAAAAAGCCCGCCACCTTAAATGTGGCGGGCTTTTTTATTTGACATCAAGGAAGTAGTTGATTTTCCTCACTATTTCGGCCATAATTATTGGCTTGGTTTGAGATTCAGGTTGAATTTCATGCCAAGAAACCCTCAAAACCCCTTGCCTGACATTGATGCGCGTCGATGCAGGCTACACAAGTGTCAGCCGTAAGGCTTCGGTACGAACCCACAAGGAGAATTTATGCGCCATTATGAAATCGTTTTTATCGTTCACCCGGATCAGAGCGAGCAAGTGCCCGCGATGATCGATCGCTATAAAGCGTTGGTGACAACAGGCGGCGGCAAAATCCACCGCATCGAAGATTGGGGTCGTCGCCAGATGGCTTATCCAATCGCCAAAGTGTTCAAAGCACACTATGTCATGATCAATATCGAGATTAACCAGCCTACATTGGATGAGCTTGAGCATGCATTCAAATTCAATGACGCTGTTCTTCGTCATCTCACGGTACAAAAAGACAAGGCTGAAACTGGCCCGTCACCGATGATGAAAGAAGAAAAAGCGAAGTCGGTTGATACCAAAGATCAACCTAAAGAAACCGCTGACGCTTAATTGCGCGCGATCATTCAAACTAAATATTAAAGAGGTAAGTTATGCCACGTCCAGGCCCACGTCGCGGTAAGGATATGAAGAAAAACGATCAGCGCAATCCAAACCGTGGATTGTTCCGTCGTAAAAAATTCTGTCGTTTCACCGCCGAAAAAGTTGTTCAAATTGATTACAAAGACATCAACGTCTTGAAAGATTTCGTCAACGAAAACGGAAAAATTATCCCAGCACGCATTACTGGCACTAAAGCCAAATATCAGCGTCAATTGGATGTTGCGATCAAGCGCGCACGCTTTTTAGCGTTGTTGCACTACACCGATCTCCACCCTAACCGCTAATTTGAGAGGAGATAAACATGCAAATTATTTTGATGGAAAAAGTCGTTAATCTCGGCGCCTTAGGCGACATCGTTAACGTCAAAAACGGTTACGCACGTAACTTTTTAATCCCGCAAGGCAAAGCTAAGCGCGCCACTGTTGCCGCTAAAGCTGAATTTGAGGCCAAGCGTGCTGATCTAGAAAAGAAAGCCGCTGAAATTTTAGCCGCCGCCGTTGCGCGTGGTGAAAAGCTCGAAGGCTATATGGTTCAAGTGACACAAAAAGCAGGTGTAGATGGTCGTTTGTTTGGTTCGGTCACGAATTCAGACATCGCCGAAGCGCTCACCAAGCAAGGCTTTGATGTGAAAAAAGGCGAAGTGGTCATGCCTAATGGTCCGTTGAAGACCATTGGTGATTTCCCAATCATCCTAGACTTGCATACAGATGTTAAAGCGCATATCACCGTTTCAGTATTAGGTGAGCACGTTTAACTTTTCTGATTTAAGCAATATTAAGCAATATATAAAAACAGCCGATGATTTATTGGCTGTTTTTTTTCGTACTTCGCACGGGCGCTAACCGACTTATCCACAAGTTATCAGCAGGAAAAACACCGACTTATCTGTTGCGTGTGGATAACTGAAAGCGCACAATTGTTAGCTAATCAATTGATCTAACTAATAGAAAAAAATCAATGGCTGCTGTCTTTTCACAATCTTCTATGCCGCCACAATACGCCACCGATAATATGGTGTCATCGCTCAAGCTGCCGCCGCATTCGATTGAGGCCGAGCAATCCGTATTGGGTGGCTTGCTACTCAATAACGAAGCGTGGGATCGTATCGGCGATATGGTAGCTGACATAGATTTTTATCGCGATGATCACCGCAAAATCTATCGGCACATTTCAAAACTCATTGAGCACAATAAACCAGCTGATGCGTTAACCGTTGCCGAATCAATGCAGCTGGCAGGTGAATTACAAAACATCGGTGGCATGAGCTACCTGCAAAATTTACTAGCAGGCACGCCATCCGCCGCCAATATCAGGCTCTATGCCGAGATTGTCCGCGAGCGTTCCATTATGCGTGCGCTTGCCCGTGCGGGCGAGGAAATCGCCGATTCGTCGTACGCGCCCAATGGCCGCGAAGCGAGACAATTACTCGACGAAGCCGAGAAAAAAGTATTCGACATCGCTGAAATGGGGCGTAAAAATTCGCAAGGTTTCCAGTCAATGGAAACGCTCTTAAGCGAAGTCATGACGCGGTTGGATGAGCTATCAAAAAACCCATCTTCTGTCGTTGGTAAAGAAACCGGATTTGTTGATTTAGACAATATGACATCCGGTATGCAAGATGGCGATTTAGTGATCGTGGCGGGCAGACCGTCAATGGGTAAGACTGCCTTCAGTCTAAATCTTGCCGAACACGTCGCGGTGAATCTTGGTTTGCCGGTATTGATTTACTCAATGGAGATGGGCGGCACGCAGATTGCAAATCGTTTTTTATCCTCGATTTCAAAAGTTGACCAACAACGATTACGCACGGGACAACTCGATGCGCGCGATTGGGATAAGCTCAATCAAGCGATGGTGAAACTAAACGCGGCACCCATTCATATTGATGAATCGCCTGCGTTAAATGCGTTAGAGCTTCGCGCACGAGCGCGTCGTATGTGGCGCATGTATGAGGGCTTAGGCTTGATTGTGGTGGATTATTTGCAGTTGATGTCGTCCACTGGCTCAGGCGAAAATCGCGCGACCGAAATTTCAGAAATTTCACGCTCTCTCAAAGCGTTAGCAAAAGAATTGAAGGTCCCCGTAGTGGCGCTGTCACAGCTTAATCGTTCCCTTGAGCAGCGCCCAAACAAACGCCCAGTGATGTCAGACCTGCGTGAATCAGGCGCTATTGAGCAAGACGCGGACGTGATTATTTTTATTTATCGCGATGAAGTCTATAACCCAGAGTCGCCCGATAAAGGCACAGCGGAAATCATCATTGGTAAGCAACGTAATGGCCCTATTGGTACGGTGAGATTAACGTTCCTTGGTCAAAATACGCGCTTTGAAAATCATGTGGGTGGTGGTGGCGGTGGTCATGGCGGTGGTGGGTACTAGCGCATTTCAAGAAATAGGGGCAGTGAAGCATGACACGACCAATCGTTGCTGAAATCTCCCACTCCGCGTTACAGCATAACTACGCTGTCGCCAAAGCTTTAGCGCCGCACTCAAAAGCGTTCGCGGTGGTTAAAGCCAACGCCTACGGACACGGTCTTGCGCGTGTTGCCAAGGCGCTCAAACACGCAGACGCCTTTGCCACATTAGAGCTTGATTCTGCTATTCAGTTACGCAAGCTCGGTATTGAGCAGCCAATCCTAATGCTAGAAGGATTTTTTGGCGAAAAAGAAATAGCGATTTTTGCTAACTACCAGTTGAGCACCGTCATCCGCGATCTGGAAGCTGCCAAGCAGCTTGCGGCGGCTGAGATTCAACATCCGCTGAATGTATTTCTCAAATTTAATACTGGCATGAATCGGCTTGGGCTATCAGGGCCGATGCAAGGCTTCGCGCTTGAGCTTGCAGCCGCGCACAAAAACATGGGTGAAGTCACGCTTATGACGCACTTCGCTACCGCTGATAGTGTGGAAGGCATCAGCGCACAGATGAAACGATTTGCTGAGATTGTTAAACAAGCAAAACCGATATTGGCTAAAAAAGGGTTTACGCAAAGTGTCGCAAACTCCGCGTCCCTATTGCGTTTTCAGAAGTCACACCTTGATTGGGTGCGTCCCGGCATCATGCTTTATGGCTCATCCCCATTTGAAAATAAAACCGCTGAGGCGCTTAACTTAAAGCCCGTCATGACGCTGCGCTCAGAAATCATCGGCGTACAAACACTCGAAAAAAATGATACGGTCGGCTACGGCGCCACCTACATCGCGCCAAAAAAAATGCGCATCGGCATCGTTGCGTGTGGCTACGCCGATGGCTACCCACGTGCTGCCCCCGGAACTAACATGCGCGGCACGCCAGTCATTGTCAGCGGCAAACGCACTCGCACCATTGGGCGTGTGTCGATGGATATGCTAGCCGTTGATTTAACCGACATCCCCCACGCCAAAGTCGGCGCGCCCGTTTGCCTATGGGGCGAAGGCTTATCCGCAGATGAAGTTGCCACAGCAGCAGGTACGATTTCGTATGAATTATTTTGTGGAATTGCGAATCGTGTGCCGGTGGTGGAGGTGGCGTGAGCTTGCAAATAAAGTTGAAATCACTTTAATAAAATTAAAAAACTCGATTATATACGTGTGTTTTCAAGCATTTAGTGCTGAAAGTGCCGGTATATAGGGGCATTTTCTGTTATTGTCTCGTTTGAATTTACACAGAGTAATGTGTAGAATTAACTGTATCTAAAATCAGTAATGAGGTGCAGCATGGCAACTAACTTAGCACTAGACCCAAATTTAGTTGAGGAGGTCAAAAATGCGGGCAAGCATCGTACTAAGCGTGAAGCAGTTACCGCAGCGATGCAGGAGTATTTACAACGTCGAAAACAAAGTGAGGTCATCAAGCTATTTGGCACAATTGATTATGACGCCGACTATGATTACAAAAAGTCACGTGGTAAGTGAAAATCATCGTTGATACCTCTGTTTGGTCTGAAGCCTTTCGTCGCAATTACCCACTAAAAGGCAATCACGCGCTTGAACTAGCAAGACTTATTGACTTAGACGTGGCCGTTTTGATTGGGCCGATTCGTCAAGAGTTGTTATCGGGCATTGCAAATGAGGTGCAATTTCACCGTTTGCGAGATGCACTACTGTCATTTACTGACTTAACACTGGATACAGATGATTTTGTTGATGCTGCGGGCTGTTTCAATCAGTGCCGCCAGCGTGGTATTCAAGGTGCACACAATGATTTTCTGATTTGTGCAGTCGCCATGCGGCGCAGATTTCCCATCTTTACCGTGGATAAAGACTTTGCAAATTACGCCAAAGTGCTTCCCATCAAACTTTATAAAATTCGCGCACACTGAGCATCATCATGGCTAAACCCAAAACCATCTACACCTGCACCGAGTGCGGCGGCCAATCGCTCAAATGGCAGGGGCAGTGCCCGCACTGCCAAGCGTGGAACACCTTGGTCGAAGGCATCGCCGAATCAAATACGCCGTCCGCTAACCGTTTCGCCACGCTCGCGGGGGTGAATGCCGAGCGTGGACAAGTGCTGCAGCTCAGTAAAGTTAAAACCCAAGACATCCCGCGCCAGCCCACTGGCATTGGTGAATTTGATCGTGTGCTCGGTGGTGGTTTGGTCAGTGGTGGCGTGGTGCTCATCGGTGGTGACCCTGGCATAGGCAAATCGACCATGCTTTTGCAAGCACTCTGCGCCATCTCAGCTGCATCCAGCGTGCTCTACGTGAGCGGCGAAGAAAGCCCGCAACAAATCGCCATGCGCGCCAATCGCCTCACGCTCGATACGCATGATGTGAAGTTACTCGCCGAAATTGAGCTTGAAAAAATCCTCGCCACCTTAAGCCATGAAAAACCACAAGTGGCCGTGATTGATTCGATACAGACGGTTTACTCTGCCGCACTCACCAGCGCCCCTGGCTCCGTCGCCCAAGTGCGCGAATGTGCCGCGCACTTAACACGTTTCGCTAAATCTACTGGCACCACCATTATCCTAGTCGGCCACGTCACAAAAGAGGGCGCACTCGCCGGCCCACGCGTGCTGGAGCACATGGTCGATACCGTACTTTATTTTGAAGGCGATACCCATTCATCATTTCGCCTAATCCGCGCAGTCAAAAATCGTTTTGGCGCAGTGAACGAAATCGGCGTATTCGCCATGACCGAAAAAGGTTTACGCGAAGTCACCAACCCGTCAGCGATGTTCCTTTCCACCCACAGCGCCAACGTACCCGGTAGCTGCGTCATGGTCACGCAAGAAGGCACACGCCCCTTGCTGGTTGAAATCCAAGCGTTAGTCGATGAAGCACACATGAACCCCAAACGCCTCTCGGTTGGATTAGAGCAAAACCGGCTGGCGATGTTGTTAGCGGTGTTGCATCGCCATGCGGGGATTGCGTGTTTTGATCAGGATGTATTTATCAATGCGGTCGGCGGCGTAAAAATTGACGAGCCAGGCGCTGATTTAGCCGTGCTACTCGCCATAGTATCGAGCTTAAAAAATAAACCACTGCCCACCAAACACGTCGTCTTCGGCGAAGTCGGCCTCGCAGGCGAAGTGCGCCCCGTGCAGCGTGGACAGGAGCGGCTGCGTGAAGCGGCCAAGCTCGGCTTTACCCACGCGATTATTCCGAAGGGCAATAAGCCGAAGCAGGCCATTGAAGGGATGACGATTATTGCGGTGGAGAGAGTGGAGCAGGCGGTGGAGGCGATGCGTGGGTAAGTATCTATGAATGCGACCAAGGTTAATAATTGCAAAAAATTATCAGCGATGATTGCTGAGTCATTAGTCGCCGCTCAATGTGCTCTCTGGGGGCTACAGGCAATTCATGAAGTTTCGAAATTAAAGCCAGACATTGAAGAGCAACATCCTCAACTGATAAAACTAATTTGGCGAAGTATTTTTGATAGGCTCTATATCAAGATTGGAACTGTCGTTGAGACTTCAGACGGGGCTGCAAACCTAAAGACGCTGCAAAAAGCAGCAATATCACTTTTCGAGTCGAATCCAGAGCGCAAGGAAGAGCTGATTAAAGTTTCAATTAGTTCATCTAAGTTAGATTTGCTGAAGATGTGGCGGAATAAATCAGTCGCGCACAATGATGTGAACTTTAACGTTAATGAGTTTTATGCCGAGAACAAAATGCATGTCTCAGAATATCAACCAATCATTGACGAGTTATTTGAAATCCTAAACAAGATTTCGTTTTTATCGACACAAGATGTTTTTCTGAAGCCTGCTTGGTCAGAAATATATCAATCTGAGGCGACTTCACTTTTTTTGGCTGATTACAAACAAAAAATTGTGTAAACAATGCGGTATTTGAGGGGGAAATCATGAGCGTAAAACTGAAAATTGAAGAAAGCTCGGGCAATGTATTCTTTGATATTGGATTTGGCATAGTAGAAGCTGAAAATTTAAGACTTCGATCTAGCTTAATGATTCGTATCGAGGAATACGTTAAACAATCTGGACTGACACAAACTAAGGCTGCGCAAGCATTAGGCGTCACCAAACTGCGGCTGAATCAATTATTAAAAGGCAAGATTAAATTATTCACCTTGGATGCGCTCGTGAACATGCTTTCGCAGGCGGGGATGCGAGTGAACATGACGGTTAAGAAGGCGGCATAGTTCGATGGAAAAAGAACTATTCAACGACCTCGTGCAAAGCTTGAAAGAAGCTGTTTTGATTTCTAAAGCCTATGCAAACGGACGCATGAGTCGAAGCGTCAGCCATGAAGCAACTACGCTTGCGTGGTTAGAGCGCGATAGCAACAATTGCGCTGCGTTACTGAATGCTGCAATTGAAATGGACGATGTCGACGACTTAAAAGCGGCGCTTCGTTTAGTGATAGACGCAAAAGGTGGTGTCGCCAAAATTGCGGATAAAACTGGGCTCAGTCGCGAAACGCTTTACCGTATGCTTTCTAAAAAAGGTAATCCTAAATTGTCAAGCGTGTTGCCAGTTTTGCAGGCGGCGGGGTTGAAATTGGTAGTGCAGGCAAAGTGAAAAATTTAATTAAGCTTTATTTGGCTTACTCCAGCAGACATGAATTTTTTTGCTTGATATTGATAATTAATTTTTAACGAGTAGATTCATGATGCTAAATACAGTTGATTCAGGGTTAGTAATAAGAGGTTCGTCAGACGTGGGTGAAACTGCATTCTCGACTGATGCGCTTGACAGAAAAGCTATTGCTGACAAGCTTACTAACTATGTCCGGCAATCAGGTGATGGCAGCGTAATTGCGATCACTGCAGGCTGGGGGGATGGAAAAACATGGTTTGGTAAAAATTGGCAAAAAGCACTCGTAGATGATGAACTACAAAAAACATTTTGGCTGGATGTGTTTGAGAGCGACTTTGCAGATGATCCATTTACTGCCATTGCCGCTGAAATTCTTCGGGGGACGAATTCGGAAAATCCTAAAAGCAGCGAGCTTTGGGATAGCACCAAACGTCTTGGTGCTAAGTTGCTGCCCGGCGCAAGTAAGCTAGCCATTGCTGCTGCCATTAAATTTACAACTGGCCTTACCAGTGATCAAGCATCCGATACTATCGATTCAGTAAGCGATAGCGCGGCTGAAGCAGCTGAAAAATACGTAGAAAAAAGAATTGAAGAGCATCAAAAAGCGCAACAAGCGATCAGTCATTTTCGAACTGCTCTAGCTGCCTATTGCAAGAATGAAAAAAAGCCTGTTGTGTTTTTCATTGACGAACTAGATCGCTGTCGGCCTGACTATGCAGTTAAAGTTATTGAGCAGATCAAGCACTTTTTTGACGTACCCAATTTAGTATTTATCTTACTCATTAATCGTGAGCAGCTAGAAAACTCAATTTGTGGTGTGTACGGGTCAAAGATTGATGCAGCTAATTATCTTGGTAAATTTATTCACGTCTTTTTAACTTTGCCTAGCGCCAAGGGTGCAAGTCGTATTTGGGCATCTCACTTTCAGAGTTACTGTAAACGAGTTGCTTGTTCACACGGCATTGTCAATTCCCGAGCCGTTAATTCGTTTATTTCTACAATTTTCGGCGCTAGCAAGTTAATACCGATTTCATTACGTGATGTTCAGCGAATCTTTACCTATGTGAAACTTTCTGGGCAAATGCAAGGCCCATCCATGCTACTAGCCTATTTAATCATTCTTAAACTCAAAAGAAATGTGATTTTCGGGATGTTACAAACTGATTTCAGAAATGGAAGTGAGCAAGCGGCTAAATTCGCAAATGATTTGCATGCCAAAAACGCAGATTTCACTTTTTGGCGAACTTTATCAATAATGCATCAGCTTGATAGTGGTGTAAATGCAAATGTATTCGAAGGTGACTCACAAGTCGGTAAAGCTGAAAGTCTTAGATATGAGCTTCGCGAATTACTTTCTAGTTTAGATTTGCCAAACGTCGAGATATCGTACTAAATTTAATTATCAGAAAACATTCGCAAACGCGACTTTGCCAACGGCAAGCTGGTGCTGCGCCAACGAGCGAAGTCAGGCGCAGTGCTGCCTTCTTTGTCTAATGGAAGTCCATCAAAGCAACGTGTGAATATTTTTTTGGATAGCGTAGTGGTAGATCATTTCAAAGATAAAGCGGGCGGACGCGGCTATCAGACGCTGATTAATGAAGCGCTGAAACAATCGATTCAATCCGAATCAATCGAGCGCACGATTCGCTATACGATTCAGCAAGAGTTCAAGGCGTATAAGGTGTGAGTGAGGTGTGAGTGGGTGGGTTCTGCGGCTGCGGCTGGCTTACGCATTACGACTCACGTCTTGTTTAATGACTTCTTCGATGAGCGATATAAACGATGCGCTGTGACGATGGGGTTTTGAAGTTATTGTATGACCAGCATTTACGGCGCCTTCCAGCACAAAAAGCTCGAAAACGCCCGTCCCTATTAGGGTTATTACATTTTATTGCTGTTTGAATTCAGACCAATAAAAGACTATATTTAGTCCTACCTTATTCAAACGAGCCCGCCATATGCGCTACTCCACCCAAGTCAAACCGATCAGTTATCTAAAAGCAAACGCCGCCGAGGTGCTCGATAAATTGGCCGAAAATCGCCAACCGTTGATCATTACGCAAAACGGTGAGGCTAGAGCGGTCATGCAAGACCTTGCGACTTATGAAAATACGCAGGAGACGTTGGCGCTCTTAAAAATTTTGGCGCTTGGGCAAAAGCAAATTGCAGAGGGCAGGGTAACGGCGTCGGATAAGGTATTTGCGGGCTTGGAAGCGCGGCTCAAAATTCGCGCCGAAGGCATGCCGGATGATTCAATACCGCCAACCAAGATATCGCGTCGTAAAAAATGACCTACCGTGTTGTCTTCACCGATGCGGCACAACAAGACCTATTGGAAATAGCGGATTACATCGCAGACAACCATAGCGTCGAACAAGCGCTATACGTTATCGCGCAAATACGCAAACGTGTTGAAACGCTAAAAGTCCCGCCGCATCGAGGCGGCTATTTGCCTGAGCTGATCGAGCTTGGCGCACATGGCACGAATGGCGCGATTGATTATCGGCAGCTACATTGGAAGCCGTATCGAATCATCTATGTTGTCATCGCGAAAGTCGTCAATATTGTTGTGGTGAGCGATGGCAGGCGTGATCTAGCGTCGTTGTTATTAAGGCGTCTCGTGCAAGCGTAATGTAGTCAGACTGTTTAGTTGTAATTCACTGCGCTTGCTAAACGCAATCGCTAACCACCGAAAAGACAATGACCTTAAACATCCGACCCGCCCAACTTACCGACGCCCGCGCCATCGCGGAAGTTCGCGCAAACATCGACGACTACGATCACTGGAAAGCGCTGGGCGTGGAGGCGATGGAAGCGCAGGTGCATGCGAGTTTGGCGCGTGAGCATTCGGAGCGGTTGACGTTTGTGGCGGAGGTGGGTGGTCGTGTGGTGGGCTATGCGGCGGTGTATTGGCTGCACCCGGCGTTTAGCGGGCCTGAGGGGTATTTGAGTGAATTGTTTATTCGCTCGGACGCGAGCGGGCAGGGCGTGGGTACGTCGCTAATTGAGACGGTGAAGGCGGAGGCTATGGCGCGTGGATGCCTGCGTTTAACCTTGGTGAATTTGAAAGACCGCGAATCGTATCGTCGTGGTTTTTATGCGTCACGCGGGTGGAATGAAAAAACGAATACGGTGCGGTTTGTATATGAATTTGATGACGAAATAGGGAATTGCAATGGACGCTGATCCGCGGATTCGTCAAAAGATTGACGCCGTCCATTCGGTTACGTGGCGCGCGCGTTTGGCATCTTTGAATCGGTGGACTTGGCTGTTGATGGCGTTTGGTGTCGGGATATTGTATTTGGCTTCACTGTTCTTCCAGACAGGGTGGCTAGCAACGGTTCTGACTGTTATTGGTTGGCTCTGTATATTCATCGCGCTTGCATATTTCTCGACCACTGATACCGGCAAGGCCATTGCGGACGCAATTCGGCGTAGTCATTGGCGATAAAGGAACCAAAGCTGTCAGCGTTAAATGCTTTAATTAAAAAAAGAAGATTTAAGCTATGCAAATAATTAACACCTCTAATCAATCTTCAAATTTTATTCCGAAGGATTACCAATGAATACACGATCTTTTCTCTCCTGCTGTCTGCTCATCGCGGCATTGTTTTCAACACCAAGCTGGGTATCTGCACAAGATGACGCTTCGATCAAAAAAGCGGTTGCCGCTGCCGAGTCTTTCCTGAGCCTGTTGGACAACGGCAAGTACGAAGAATCGTGGGACGCTTCAGCCGAGGCATTTCGCAACGCGGTAAGCAAAGACCAGTGGAAAGCCGCTGCCGGGCAGGTGCGTGGCGGGGTCGGGTCGATGTCGTCGCGCAAGTTGATGAGCGGTGCCGACGCGCCCAAAGGGGGCAAGAATGCACAAGGCGAATTTGTGGTGGTGAAGTTTGAATCGGCATTCAGCAAACTGCCAAATGCGATTGAAACTGTTTCGCCAATGCTCGACAAAGACGGCCAGTATCGGGTATCAGGTTACTTCGTTAAGCCGGGCATGAGTGAGGCCGACAAGGCAGCCGCCGCATCGCCACCGAAGGCCGGATTTAGTGATGAAGAGATCAAGGCGATTCTGCGTGAGCGGATTGATATCGCAAAACGCGGGGTGGGCATCGTTGTTGGCTTGATCGATGAAAACGGCACACGTATTGTCAGCTACGGCAAGCCAAGTGTAACCAGTGAAAAACAACTCGACGGTGATGCTATTTTTGAAATTGGTTCGATCACCAAGACATTCACGGCCATTTTATTGGCTGACATGGCCTCACGTGGTGAGGTCTCGCTCGACGATCCGATTTCAAAATATTTGCCGGCGTCGGTCAAGACGCCAGTGGTCAATGGCAAACAAATCACGCTTGAGCAGCTTTCGCGCCATACGTCGGGTCTGCCGCGTGTGCCGTCTAATATGAAGCCAAAGGATCCCAGCAACCCATACGCCGACTACACGGTCGCGCAACTGTATGCGTTTTTGAATGGCTACAAGACGACCCGCCCGTTTGGTGTCAATACTGAATACTCGAATCTGGGGGTGGGTCTGTTGGGGCATATTTTGGCGTTGCGTGCGGGTACCGATTATGAAACGTTGGTGCGCTCACGCATTCTTGCCCCGCTGAAAATGGACAGCACCGCGATCACGCTGACACCAGCGATGCGCGAAAAAATGACTACTGGTCATTATCAAAAGGTGGCGGTGCCTAATTGGGATTTGCCGACGCTTGCTGGCGCGGGCGCACTGCGTTCAAGCACCAATGACGTGCTCAAATATATTGCCGCCAATATGGGGCTCAAGTCGGGGCTGGCGGCAACATCTCATGTGACCACGCTGCTCGCGGCCATGCAGCGCACCCACCGTAATACGACTGACACGCCGGATGTTGGAGCAGGCCTAGGCTGGATGTTGAACAAAAGTTTTGACCAAAAAATTGTCGCGCACGGTGGCGGTACCGGCGGCTTTCAGACGTTTGTCGCGTTTGAACCGCAACGAAAACGCGGCGTGGTGGTGCTGTCAAATTCGAATACGGAAGTGTCTGACATAGCCATGCATTTACTCGACAGCCGCCGGCCGTTGACCAAACTGGCGGTGGCAAAAACATTCCAGAAAATTAGCGTAGATCCCAAGTCGTTTGATGCGTTTGTCGGCACCTATGAAATTGCACCCGGCAATACGCTGACCGTAAGTCGTGAAGGTGATCGTCTCTTTTCGATCGTGCCGGGACTGGGAAAAATTGAAATGTTGGCGTATGAGCCGATGTCATTCTTTGCCAATACATTTGATGCACAGGTGACGTTTATCGCCGAGTCGGGAAAAGTGGTGCGATTGATGCTGCATCGGGACGGCACATCGACTCCAGTCAAACGGATCAAATAACAGAGCTGCAAATGGTGTCTGAAACCCCACTTTACTTTTTACTACGGCAACTTCTAATAACCCGCCGTTCGTGCCGAGGTATCGAAGCACACGCTCTTAAGTGCTTGATTTATAGGGCTTGAACAACCCTTCGATACCTCAGGGCGAACGGAATTTGAGGTTATGAGAAGCTCCCCTACGCAAAACTCTAATATCTACGACCATATTGAAGCACAAATGCTTGAAAACACCCGCCAATAGGTGACTTTACACATAAATACTGCGTCCAATCCATAGTCCGAGCGCTGTTAACAATAGTGAAGTTGCTAGATGCGCGCCGCCTACACCGAGCGCCCACGCGAATTGCTCGTTTTCAATTAGGCGGATGACTTCGGCTGAAAAAGTCGAAAAAGTAGTTAAGCCGCCCAAAAATCCGGTGATGATAAATAGCCGCCACGTGGGTGACAATTCAGGGTGTTTAGCTAAGGCAGCAATGGCTAAGCCGATTAAAAATCCACCGATGGCATTCGCCGCAAATGTGCCTAACGGAAAATGCGGATGTCGTGCGTTCAGCCACAGCGTTAAGCCCCAGCGCGACCATGCGCCGAGCGTGGCACCGAGGCCAATGGCGATAAAAGATGTGAGGGTAGGTGACATGTGATGCGTAAATTTAGTGGGTGGATAAAAACGAAATAGTTAAATTTGTCCGGACAAATTTGCTGCGCTGCATCTAAACGCCAATATAATATGGGCAACTGTTTATTGCGCTATTTTTAGGAAACTGAATATGTCACAAAATCAATCACAAGAATCTCATGTGTCAAATGTGCCTCGTGAATCAATGGAATATGATGTTGTTATTGTTGGTGCTGGCCCAGCGGGCCTAGCTGCTGCGATACGGTTAAAGCAACAGGCAGCATCAGCGGGCGGCGAGATAAACGTCTGCATCGTCGAAAAAGGTTCAGAAGTCGGCGCACATATTTTATCGGGTGCGGTAATGGACCCACGTGCCATCACCGAATTATTTGCAGACTGGAAAGCCCTCGGTGCGCCGCTGAATCAAGCCGTGACTGAAGATCGTTTCATGTTTTTAAGCGAAACAAATTCACGCCAAGTACCCGATTGGATGTTGCCCAATTGCTTCAAAAATCATGGCAATTATGTCGTTTCACTCGCCAATGTCTGCCGCTGGTTGGGCACGAAAGCCGAAGAATTAGGCGTTGAAATCTACCCTGGCTTTGCCGCAGCAGAGGTATTGTTTAACGACGCTGGTGCAGTAAAAGGTGTTGCCACAGGCGACATGGGGATCGGCAAGGAAGGTGAAGCCACCAGCCGCTTTCAACGCGGTATGGAGCTGCACGCCAAATACACATTTTTTGCCGAAGGCTGTCGCGGGCATTTGGGTAAGCAATTGCAAGCACGCTTCAAACTCAATGACGGCCGCGATAACCAAGTTTATGGCCTCGGCTTAAAAGAATTATGGGAAGTTGACCCATCCAAACACGTACCGGGATTAGTCGTGCATACCGCAGGTTGGCCGCTCGATACTGATACTTATGGCGGCTCATATTTGTATCACATGGAAAATAACTTAATCTCGGTTGGCTTTGTAGTTGGGTTGGGTTACACCAATCCATACTTGTCGCCGTTTGAAGAATTTCAACGCTACAAAACGCACACGTCAATTCGCCCATTTTTTGAAGGCGGCAAGCGCCTCGCCTACGGTGCGCGTGCCATCGCGGCGGGTGGTTTGCAATCGTTACCAAAGCTCACATTTCCCGGTGGTGTCTTGGTGGGCGACGATGCGGGTTTCCTCAATGCCTCACGCATCAAAGGGAGTCATGCGGCGATTAAGTCAGGTATGTTAGCCGCAGATGCAGCATTTGCTGCCGTTGCCGCAGGCCGCGAATACGATGAATTAACCGCCTACCCAGAAAGTTTCAAATCCAGCTGGTTGCATGATGAGCTACACCGCGCACGTAATTTCAAACCATTCATGTCAAAAGGGCTCTACACCGGCACGCTGATGGTGGGCATTGATCAGGTGGTTTTCGGCGGCAAGGCGCCGTGGACATTGCATCATCAACACGCCGATCATGAAACACTCATCAACGCGGCGGATGCCAAACCAATTACCTACCCCAAGCCCGATGGTGTGCTGACCTTTGACCGACTATCGTCCGTCTTTATTTCGAACACGAATCACGAAGAAGATCAGCCCGCACACTTGACGCTTAAAGATGCGAAGGTTCCCGTGGCCATCAACTTGAGTCGCTACGATGGCCCTGAAGCGCGCTATTGCCCGGCGGGTGTGTATGAGTATGTCGAAAAAACCGAAGGCGCAGAAGTGACTAAACGCCTACAAATCAATGCGCAAAATTGCGTGCATTGCAAAACTTGCGACATCAAAGACCCTACCCAAAATATTGTCTGGGTCACGCCCGAAGGCGGCGGCGGGCCGAATTATCCGAATATGTAAATGCTTCACGTTTTGCGTACGTGCGTCTACATACGTTAAATTTTTTTAATTTGTCATCCCGAGCGCAGCCGAGGGATATGCTTTTTAGTTGAGTAACAAATCAGCATATCCCTCGGCTGCGCTCGGGATGACAGTATTTTATAAATTGAGTGACAGCCCAACATTCAACCCACTAAACTTGAGCAGGCCTAAACGCAGCCTTCAAATAATAAAACATCGACCAGATGGTGAGCAATGCGGCGATCCAAATCGCATAGCGGCCGACGACACGGCAATTGATGACATCAAACAACATGCCGTCGTAAATTAAGAATGGAATAGCCACTAATTGCGCGACCGTTTTGACTTTGCCGAGCATTGACACGGCGACATTTTTGGCTTGGCCGAGTTGCGCCATCCATTCGCGCAGCGCGGAGATGGTGATTTCGCGGCCAACGATAATTAGCGCCACAATCGCGTCAATGCGGCCAAGCTCCACTAATACAATTAGCGCAGCAGCCACCATCAATTTATCGGCAACAGGGTCGAGAAATGCGCCGAAGGCGGAAGTCTGATTCCACTTGCGCGCCAAATAGCCATCAAACCAATCGGTAATGGCAGCAGCGACAAAAATCACCGTGGCAATCACATTAGCGACGTGTTGGGATAGCCAATCCCATTCAGGAAAATACAGCACCGCGACAAACAGCGGAATGGCCGCAATTCGCAGCCACGTTAAGAAAATAGGGAGATTAAATATCACCCACGGATTACATCACACTCGTGACCTAAAAAGGGACGCTCAACCGCCTGACTGCGGGGTTAATTGCAATTTGGTCATGTCAAAACCCTTGGCGGTGAGTTCCGTTTTAATGCTGCTAAGCGTTTCAGCATTCATGTTTGGCGTGCGTGAGAGTATCCACAACATCTTTCGATCCGGCTCGCTCACCACCGCGTATTGATAGTTGGGTTCCAACTTAATCACCCAATAGTTGCCCCACACTTGCGGCAGCCAGCTTAAGTACCATGGCGCAAAGCGCACTTTGAGTTTGGTGGTGTTGTCAGACTTAGCGAGTTTGGCTTCACCTATGACGGTTTCGTATTTGCCATCGGCTAATTTGCAACGATTGGTGACTTCAATATTGCCGTTGTCTTTCATTGCATAAGTGGCGGTGGTGTCAGCAATACATTGCGCTTGAAAGCGATTTGGTAGTAGCGCGATTTCATGCCATTTGCCGATATAGCGGGGGAGGTCAACGCGCTCGACGGTAGTTAGCGCAGGTGGCGTTGGCGTTGCGGATGATTGCCCAAATGCCGCGCCAGATAAAGCGTTTGCGAGGATGATGCTCGCTAAGAGTATGACTTTTTTCATGTGAATTTCGTTATAGTTTATTGAATAAGGAGTGCGGCGGCGACATTGCGACCTTCACTCATGAGGACGTTATAGGTGCGGCAGGCAGCACCTGTATCCATGACTTCAAAGCCTATCTGGGCTTGTGAGAATGCAGCCATTACCGCCATATCGGGAAACAGAAATTTGCCACCTGAACCAAATACAACAATTGCAGGTTTATGCGCTACTAGCGCGGCAAAATCGCTAAATTGCAGCGTAGCAACGTTGTTGACTTCCCATGGCGAATGCAGCCAATCAGGGGTGAGCAATACAGGCTGCCTATGGCGCACACCGTTAATGTCCACATAGTCTGGTTCGTGGGCGAAAATAGTGTTTTGTCCAGCAGTGGTATTTAGGTGAAGTTTCATGGGTAAAAATGTGAATTTCTAAGTTAAAAAATGAAATATGGTTGTGGCTCGGCTACAATCAAAACTAAACAAACACCATATTAACAATCTAGTTTATTCAATCCCCATGTCGAACCACGAATTTAGCCGCATTAAACGCTTGCCGCCCTATGTTTTTAACATTACCTCCGAATTAAAGATGGCAGCACGCCATCGCGGCGAAGATATTATTGATATGTCGATGGGCAACCCGGATGGCGCCACGCCGCAGCATATCGTTGATAAATTAGTTGAAGCCTCAAAACGGCCAAATACCCACGGCTACTCAGTTTCTAAGGGTATTCCGCGCTTGCGTAAGGCGATATGTGATTGGTACAAGCGCCGCTATGATGTTGATCTTGATCCTGCTACAGAGGCGATTGCGACCATTGGCTCTAAAGAAGGGCTGGCGCATTTGATGTTAGCCACTCTCGATAGCGGCGATACGGTATTAGTTCCAAATCCGAGCTATCCGATTCACATTTACGGCGCCGTGATTGCAGGCGCGCAGATCAAACATGTGCAAATGACAGAGGGCGTGGATTTTTTTGCCGAGGCCGAAAAAGCGATTCGCGAAAGCTACCCGAAACCTAAAATGTTGATATTGGGGTTCCCGTCAAACCCAACAGCCATGTGTGTCGAGTTGGATTTTTTCGAGCGCATTGTTGCGCTTGCCAAAGCGAATAATGTGTTGGTTGTGCACGATCTTGCCTACGCTGATATTACCTTTGATGGCTGGAAAGCGCCCTCAATCATGCAAGTGCCCGGCGCACGCGATGTCGCGGTGGAATTTTTCACGATGTCGAAATCCTACAATATGGCCGGCTGGCGCGTCGGTTTTATGGTCGGTAATAAAGAGTTAGTTTCCGCATTGGCGCGCATCAAGGGCTATCACGATTACGGTACTTTTACGCCGATACAAGTCGCTGCTATTGCCGCACTCGATGGCCCGCAAGAATGTGTTGCGGAAGTGACCGCCGAGTACCAATTACGACGTGATGTATTGCACAAAGGCTTGGCCGAGGCAGGTTGGGAAACCACCAAACCAAAAGCCTCTATGTACATTTGGGCAAAAATTCCTGAACCCTACCTCAAACTAGGCTCGCTTGAATTTGCCAAAAAATTATTGATAGAAGCAAAAGTTTCCGTATCGCCCGGTATTGGCTTTGGTGATTACGGCGATGACCATGTGCGCTTTGCGTTAATTGAAAATAGTGAACGCATTCGCCAAGCGGTGCGCGGCATTAAAGAGATGTTTCGTAAAGACGGGTTGTTGAAATGAAGCCAATGGGTTTGCCAATAAGGGTTGGCCTACTAGGCTTGGGCACGGTCGGTGCAGGCACCATTGCCGTGCTTAATCGCAACCGCGAAGAAATCGCCCGCCGCGCAGGCCGTGAGATTCGCGTTACCCATGCTACAGCGCGTGACCTGACTAAACCACGTTCCGTTTCGCTCGACGGCGTTACCATTGAGACCGATGCGAATGCGATTGTGTCCAACCCAAATATTGATATTGTTTGCGAACTTATCGGCGGCGATACTTTTACGAAAGAGTTGGTATTAAAAGCGATTGCCAATGGTAAACACGTCGTCACCGCGAATAAAGCGCTACTCGCCAAACATGGTAATGAAATTTTTGCCGCCGCCCAACAGCAAAACGTCATTGTTGCATTTGAAGCTGCTGTGGCGGGTGGTGTGCCGATTATTAAGGCGCTACGTGAGGGCTTGAGTGCAAATCGTATTGAATGGATCGCAGGCATTATCAACGGCACGTCGAACTTTATTTTGTCCGAGATGCGCTCGCGAGGCGCGAGTTTTGATTCGGTGTTGAAGGAAGCGCAGGCGAAAGGTTATGCGGAAGCTGATCCTACTTTCGATATTGAAGGTATCGATGCGGCGCATAAACTGACGATCCTTTCAGCCATTGCATTCGGCGTTCCGGTGCAATTCGACAAAGCCTATACCGAAGGTATTTCGAAGCTCACCGACAAAGATATTAAATACGCCGAGCAGCTGGGCTATCGTATTAAATTGCTCGGTATTACGCGCTGGACAAAGGCGGGTATTGAGTTGCGCGTACATCCGACTTTGATTCCCAAGAAGCGTTTGATCGCGAATGTGGAAGGTGTGATGAATGCGATTTTGGTGAAGGGCGATGCGGTCGGTGCGACCCTGTATTACGGGCGTGGTGCCGGTGCTGAGGCCACGGCCAGTGCGGTGATTGCGGATTTGGTGGATGTCACGCGGATGCTTACATCTGACCCCGAACACCGCGTGC